>CANPXT010000006.1 GCA_947586835.1 uncultured Alphaproteobacteria bacterium | reverse complement strand
GGTGTGTAGCTCAGCGGGAGAGCATTACCTTCACACGGTAGGGGTCGCAGGTTCAATCCCTGCCACACCCACCAAAACAAAGCGTTTTATTTTAAAAAAATTGCATAAAACAACTTTTTCAGTTTATTTTTTCTTTTGTAATTTTCTTTTTGGCTTGGCTGATTTTGTTTTTTCAGCTTCTTTTTCCGTTTTTTCCATATCAGCGGTTGCCATTTGTTTAATCACGTTTAAAAGACCTTCGGCAACCGATTTATTTTTAATTTGTGAATAAGAATCAACCAATTCGCGCAAGGCAAAATGTTTATCAGAAGGTTTTGATATAATGTGATACTCATCGGAATCAAAGAAACAATCTTGTGAATATTCAATCACATCAAATCCTTGGGCATTTAAATAAAGCTCAATGCCATCGAAAAAGTAACTGACGGGAACGTTTAAAATACGGGAAAGTTGCCAAAAACGACTGCCGGATATGCGATTGTTGCCTTTCTCGTATTTTTGAACTTGTTGAAATGATACATGTAACATTTCTGCCATTTCAAGTTGACTGATACCCAATAAATTCCGTCGTACGCGCATACGCATGCCGATATATTTTTCAATGGCGTTTTCTATTTTTTTATAATTGCTGTCGGCTATTTTTCTTTTCATTATCATTTCCCCTATATGAATTTATATTAATTTATCATCAGATTACATATAAATGTAGGAATTGTCAATAAAAAAGAATTTATTTTTTAAGAACAATAAATAATTCGATATGCGCGGTATATATAAATTGATCGACGGGAATGATTTTTTTGATTTCATATCCGCCGAGTCGTAGTATATTCACGTCACGAGCAGCCGTTTTCGGAGAACAGGAAATCATTAAAATATCAGATACCCGGCTTTTAGCCAATTCCCGACATTGTGCTTCGGCACCGGCACGCGGGGGATCCATAACAATACAATCATATTCGTTTAATTCTTTCGCCGTTAACGGTACGCGAAACAAATCACGTTTTTCGGCATTGTTTTTTATGACAGATAAACTTTCAAAAGCAATATCATAACCTTTGACGGATATACCGGCATTTAAAATGGGTTTCGTAAATGTTCCGGCACCGCAAAATAAATCGGCTACCTTTTTGGGGGAACCGATGTGAGATAATACCAAGTCAATCAATGTTTTTTCGCCCTCAATGCTGGGTTGTAAAAAAGAATCGGCCGCAAAGGGAAGCTGTATTTGTTGAACAACGGGTTCGGTGCCATAAGATAGACGAACCAGATTGTTTTGCAAGGCAAAAGTGCTTAAAAGTTCTTGTTTTTCAAGAGTCAGTTTCGGTTTGTTTTCTTTTAAACATATATCAATACCGTAGACTGTTTTTAAAACCGATATATCACCGCTGCCTTTTAATTTTGTTATTAATTCTTTTAACTTCGGTAATAAATCGGAAAGTTCCGGCAATAAGGCAGGACAAGCGCTTAAATCACAAATTTGATTGCTTTTTGCTTTGTTAAAACCGATTTGCCCGTTTTTATAAGCAAATGTTGCCCGACGGCGTCGACCGAACGGAACGGATAAAACGGGTTCAGGTTCAACCTCAATTCCTTGATTTAAAAAGGCACTTTTAATAAATAGACGCTTTTTTTCAAGATACGCATTTTGTTCCATGTCAAGGTATAAACAACCGCCGCATGCGGGAAAAGATGAACATTGTTTCATGAAAAAAGCCCTATAATAAGCTGATAAATCTTGTTTTTCGGCTTCATATCATTTTTATGCGCTTTTGTCAATGAAAATGTTTGACTTTATCAAAAAAACAAAGTAGAGTAACAAATGAATTTCAATTTTATTTTTAAGGATTAAAAATGGCAGAAAATCAAAATTCAGGACATGAACAACGACAGGTCAGAGTGGCAAAACTAAAAGCACTGGAAGCCAAAGGAATCAATGCTTATCCGCAAATTTACAGACCGAGTACCGATTCGAAAACATTGGCAGAAAAATATGTCGATCTTCCCAATGATACGCAAACGGAAGATATTGTATCGGTTGCCGGCAGAGTGCGCTCGATTCGTAATTCGGGTATGTTTATGGATATTTATGATGCAAGCGGTAAAGTGCAAATTTATACATCTAAAGAGCAGGGCGCACCGGAATTATTGGAAATGCTTGATTTTATCGATATTGGCGATATTATCGGTGTTGAAGGAACGGTTAAAAGAACAAAACGCGGCGAATTATCGGTCAATTCTCAAAAAATTACCATGCTGGCCAAAGCATTATTGCCGTTGCCTGAAAAATTTCACGGTTTAACGGATACGGATACAAAATATCGGCAACGGTATCTGGATATGATTATGAATCCTGATACGACCGAAACGTTAATTAAGCGTTCGCAAATCATTACGGCTGTTCGTTCGTATTTGTTAAGCGAAGGTTTGTTGGAGGTTGAAACACCGCTGTTACATACCATTAAAGGCGGTGCAACGGCTAAGCCGTTTATCACACATCATAATGCGTTGGATATGGATTTATTTTTGCGTGTGGCTCCGGAGCTTTACTTAAAGCGTTTAATCGTCGGTGGTTTGCCGGGGGTGTTTGAAATCGGACGTAATTTCAGAAATGAGGGAATCGATACGCGTCATAATCCGGAATTCACCATGATGGAAATTTATCGGCAATATAATGATTATACCGATATGATGACGTTATTTGAAAAAATTGTTGAATCAGCAGCTATGGCAGTTAACCATACAACCGTTATCGAAATTGACGGACATCAAATTGATTTAAAAGGACCGTATCCGCGTAAAACAATGGCAGAGTTGGTTTTGGAATATGCCGGAGTTGATTTTATGGCAGCCAAAACAGATGAAGAAGCACGTGCACTTTGTAAAAAAGTTGGTGTAGATGTTGATGCGCATGCTGATTGGGGGCATTGTATGGCTACCGTGTTTGAAGAAAAATGCGAATCTCATCTTATTCAACCCGTTCATGTGATTGATCATCCGAAATCAATTTCGCCGTTAACAAAAGAACATCGCTCGAATCCGCGTTTGGTCGAGCGGTTTGAGCCCTATATCAACGGTTGGGAATTGGGCAATGCATACAGTGAATTAACGAATCCGATTGATCAACGCGAACGCTTTGAAGCACAGGTTAAAGAACGGGAGGCCGGTGATGATGAAGCCGATATGATGGATGAAGATTTTGTTACGGCTTTGGAGCACGGAATGCCCCCAACCGGCGGATTAGGCATAGGATTAGACCGGTTAATTATGATATTAACGGCTAACGTATCCATTCGAGATATCATTGCTTTTCCGACAATGCGTAAAAAATAACTTGCTATTTTCGGAAAACAAGATATATTAATAATGTTCAATCTTTATAAAAGGAGGAAATATGAATAAAGAAGAATTGCAAACAACAGTAAAGAAAATGTTGGAATTGAAAGAACCGGTTTTAACGCCGATTTTGGCGCCGAAATTGGCAAAACATGTACAAGTCATTTATATTGTTTGTCTGGTATTTTTGGCTTTAACGGTTTTATTTTCACTCGTTTCATTGTTTACATCATTTTCGGCAGCCATTATCGGTTTGATTTTTGTGGTGGTTGAAGCCGTTGTGTTAAGAATGTTTTGCGAATTTTTACTTTCTTGCGAAGAAAAACAACAATAGGGATCTTGGTTCCCGTAGCTCAGCAGGATAGAGCGTAGGATTCCTAATCCTGAGGCCGTGGGTTCGACTCCCTCCGGGAACGCCATATTGTCATGATATGCGTGAATATCAGAATATTGCTGCAAGTTGCGTAAACTTTCAAAATGTCGGCATTTTAATTGTCGGTAACAGCGGAAGCGGAAAGTCGTCATTGGTGTTGTCTCTGATTGAAAAAGGGGCAACACTCATTAGCGATGATCGAACGGATATTTATATTAAAAACAATCAATTAACGGCAAAAGCACCCGATTTGCTGAAAGGGTTGCTTGAAGTTCGTGGGATTGGAATTGTGAAAGGATTGCCGACACTTCAAGAAACGCCGATTCAAGCCGTTATTCATCTGACGGATGAGAAACCCGAACGATTTTTGTTATCGCATCATGAAAAAATTGCCGGAAGAGATGTTTTTTCATTTTCGTTTTGGAAAAACGATTTTTTCTTGACAAATAAAGTGCTTATTGCTATAAAAATTGTCAACAAAGAAGTATCGATAGTTACCTTTTAAAAAACGGAGGGAATAAAAATGATAGGAATTGTTTTAGTCGGACATAACGAATTACCGCAAGCCATGCTAACGGTTGTCAAGCATGTTGTGGGAAATACCGACGGCATGACGTGTGTTTGCATCGATATGTCGGATGATATGGAAGAAAAGCGCCATGAAATTCTTGAGAAAACAATTTCCGTCGATACGGGTGACGGTGTGGTCGTTGTAACGGATATGTTTGGTGGCACGCCCTCTAATTTAGCCATTTCTTTAATGGAAGAGAGAAATATTGAAGTTATTTCCGGTATGAATGTTCCCATGTTGATTAAATTGGCGGAAGAACGTTCTGAGCCGATGCAGGTGGCCGTTCAAAAGGCGCAGGAAGCCGGTCGTAAATATATTAATGTTGCCTCAAACTTACTTGCTTAATCGATAATGGAAAAAAAGCTGATTCAAAAAATTTGTATTCAAAATTTAAAGGGATTGCATGCTCGGGCAACGGCGGCATTCGTGAAAATAGCTTCTTCGTTTCAAAGCGATATTACCATTCAAAAAGAGGGGGGGATACCTGTTTCGGGAAAGTCGATTATGGGAATTTTAATGCTGGGAATTCCCTTGGGTGAAGAAGTGATACTCACGGCACAAGGCAGTGATGCTCAAGAAGCCATGAAAGCACTTGTTGACTTAATAAATGCCCGTTTTAATGAAGAATAATAAGCGTTTATATAAATTAAATCATTCTTGACTAAAGAAGGATTTAAAATATAATCAGTATATATCATTCCAAGACATTAGGAGAACGGAATGTTTTTTAATATTTGGAATAAAAAAGATCAATACGAAAATACGCAGCTGATTGTTGTCTCGCAAAAAGGTCATTTAAAAAAAGTTAAACGACATTTATGTGTAACGAAAATCATGCGGTGTAGTTCAACTGATAAAATCATGGCAGGGAAATAATCTCACGAAGGAAGAACAACAAGCAGTAACGAAACTCGTTTGTGATGAAAAATTCCTTCATTCCGAAAACGGGACTTTATGGCGAAGAAAGATTTATCAAAAACTGAAATATACAGAAGCTTTGGAGATTTATAAAAGTCTTCAAACAAAATTAACTTTGGAAGAAAAAGAACCCAATCGAAAAATTTTGCATCAAAAACGTTATCATGAATACATTATATCTCAACAGTATGTTCATCAAAAACAATAGGCAAAAGCCATAAAAGTGCTTGTTAATTTAATAAATTTTCTTTAATTGAAAAGAAAAAAAACATTTTCGTTTAAAAAAATTAAATAATACTTGACAAAATGTGAAATTGAGTTATAATAAACATATTGACGTATCATTTATACGATTTTAAAGGTAACCAGGAGGAAAAAAATGCCTATGAATTATATGAATATCAGAAAACCGGAAGAAAAAAGTACTCGACTGATAACAGCTTGTCGCGAGGGAAAGTTAAAAAAGGTAAAAAGCTTAATTCGACAAGGTGTTGATGTTAACGAAGAAGATATATACGGTAATACGGCGTTGAATACCGTTATTGCAAATAATAATTTGGAAATTTTATCGGAATTATTAAAGGTGCCGGGCATTAATGTTAATGCACAAAACGGAAAAGCCTTGGTAACGGCCGTTGCGAACAATAATTTAGAAATTGTGACGAAATTGTTAAAAGTGCCGGGTGTTAATGTCAATGCACAAAAGGGAAAAGCGTTAATAATTGTCGCTAAAAACAATTATCAGGAAATTGCATCGGCTTTATTAAAAACACAGGGAATTGATGTTATCGGTGCCAAAGATAACTATGGAAGATCTGCCCTCATGTTGGCTGCCGCTCGTAACAGCTCTGAAATCGTATCAGCTTTGTTAAAGGTGCCGGGAATTGCTGCTATTCAAGATATGAAAGGTGATACGGCGCTGGCGTATGCTGCTGACTATAAACATCCGGAAATTGTGTCGAGTTTGTTAAAAGTTCCGGGAACTGATCTTAATGCCGAATTAATGCGTGCTGCAACTTATAACTCCGAGATTATTGTATCAGAGATCTTAAAAATGCCCGGGATTGACGTCAATGTGAAAGATAAAAATAATATGACGGCGTTAATGTATGCAACACGCAACAACAATCCTGAAATTGTGATAAAATTACTAAAAGTGCCTGGAATTGAAGTAAATACCCAAAATAGCAATAATAAAATGACAGCCTTGCAGTATGCCGCGCGAAATAATGATCCGGAAGTTGTATCAGCCTTATTAAAAGTGCCGGAAATTGATGTGAATGCCAAAAACGGACATCATTGGACGGCATTAATGCAGGCTGCGCGGTATGGTAATACAAAAAATGTGGAAGCTTTGTTAAAAGCTCCGGAAATTGATGTGAATGCCAGAAATGAAGGTGGAAAAACGGCACTGATGATTGCCATAAATAACAATCATCCGGAAATTGTGTCGGCTTTGTTAAATGTGCCTGAAATTGATGTAAATACCGAAGATAAGGACGGAAAAACGGCGCTGGCATATGCTGATAGCAAGGAATACACGGAAATTTCCAAACTTTTAAAATCATGGTATCCGTTGCAATCGGTAATGACAGCTCAAATGAAAAAAGCTCTGACGGAAGAAGAGCAGTTGGCATTAAAGAAAATGAGTTGCAGTGAAAAATTCTTGCATTCTGAAATCGGTACTTCTTGGAGAAGAAAAATTTATCAGAAGCTTAAATACGCATCAGCTTCAAAAATTTATCGCTCTTTGCAAGGTAAATTAAGTGCGGAAGAAAAAGATAATGATCAAAAAATTCTTCGGAGTATACATCAGCAAGAATCCGTTCTCTCTCAAAAAAAGCTCAATCAAAGATAAGAAATATTGTTTGAAAGAAGAATAAAGTGAGAAAGGAAATAATAAAAGAAACCATTTAATGCATAGAGCACAAGTTTTAATAAACACTGCAAAATAACTTTAATAATAGCCGATTGATAACGGTAATTTAAAACCTGCTCAATTATTGATGGAAAAATGTGCTGATTTTAAATCAATACACAAGATAATGAACATAAAAAAGCCTGCTTGAAAACAGCAGGCTTTCTTTTAATGGCTCCAGCGGTAGGGCTCGAACCTACGACCGATCGGTTAACAGCCGATTGCTCTACCACTGAGCTACGCTGGAACATTTGGAGGCCGGTGCCGGAATCGAACCGACATAAAAGGATTTGCAGTCCTCTGCATAAGCCATTCTGCCAACCGGCCATGAACATAATACTTTTAGAAAAAAATAAAAAATATGTCAAGAAAAAAATAAAAAATGTTGTAATTTTTTTCAAAATAGTATATAGTAGCAATATTCATTAAACAAAATGAGGTAACCGATGTTAAAAAAAATTTCTTTATTAGCTCTTGTTTTATCAACAGTTTCTTCCGT
The DNA here is from genome assembly GCA_947586835.1 of uncultured Alphaproteobacteria bacterium. Lineage (GTDB taxonomy): Bacteria > Pseudomonadota > Alphaproteobacteria > CAAHEQ01 > UBA3637 > RGIG4140. The sequence continues at coordinate 59,026 of CANPXT010000006.1, read as the reverse complement.
CGCTACGGCTGAAAATCTCTCTGATGTTCTATCTTATACATATGAAAACAGCTTAACCGTTAATGCCGAGCGGGCAGGGTTAAAAGCAATTGATGAAAGCGTTGCCAAAGCCAAATCGGGGTACAGACCCGCAATTATCGGTCAAGGAAATATCGGACGAAATCACACGCAAAGCATTTATGACAGAGCTTTTGGCGGAACAAAGCAAAAAATGTATCAAGATCCGAACGGTGTTTCGGTGAATTTGATTCAACCGGTGTTTTCGGGGCTTTCCACCTATCATTCCGTAAAAGCCGCAAAATCACAGGTAAAATCGGCTCGTTCCAATTTATATAATACCGAGCAAGCCACTTTGTTAGATGCCGTTGCCGTTTATATGGATGTGATTCGTGATAAAGCCGTTCTTGATTTGCAAATCAGTAATGAAAAAGTGTTGGCACGCCATTTGGATTCTTATCAAAAACGTTTCAAAGCGGGTGAATTAACCCGAACAGACGTTGCTCAATCCGAAGCCCGTTTATCGGGTGCCAAAGCGGCTAAAATTGCAGCCGAAGGAGCTTTACAAGTTTCAAATGCCAATTATTTTAGTGTGGTCGGATTAGAACCGGCTTCCAAAATGGATGATGTGAGCGATCAAGTAAAATTGCCGCTTCCGAAAACGTTGGATGAAGCAATTGATGCGGCTTTAGCCAATAATCCGCAAATCAAAGCTGCCGAATATGCGTTGCAAGCTGCCGGTTATACCGTCAGTGCCAAAAAGGGTGTGTTGGCACCGACGGTTGATGTTTCGGCCGGTGCCGGAAAACAGCATGACGTGAGTATGTTTAAACGTAACGATACATGGGAAGTGATGGCAAATATTTCCGTTCCGCTTTATCAGTCCGGTGCCGAATATGCCGATATTCGAGCGGCTAAACAAACCGAAAATCAATATCGTATTTTGCTTTCAAAAATTAAACAAGACGTAAGGTCGCAAACGATTGCCGCTTGGGAAAATTACACTTCGAATAAAGCACAAATCAACTCGATTAAAGCGCAGATTAAAGCCTCTAAAATTGCTTTGGATGGTGTGATTCGAGAAGCAAAAGTCGGATCACGAACCGTTCTTGACGTGTTGGATGCCGAACAGGAGCATTTAGATAACCAAGTTGCTTTGGTTCGTGTTCATCGGGATGAAATCGTATCAGCTTATGCTTTAATGTCGGCCGTCGGTTCTTTAAATCCGGAAGGATTAAAGTTAAATGTATCGTCTTATAATCCGAAAGCCTATTATGAAGAAGTTAAAAATAAATGGTTCGGAATGAATTAAAGGGGGAAAAATGCAGGAAGAACAAACAATTGCCGATATATTAACTTCCATTCGACAAGTACTTTCCAAAGAGGCGGAAACGTTGAATACGGAAGCACCTGTTCCCCAAAAGATTCAAGACGATGTATTTGAATTAACGCCGCAAATGCAACTTTCGCAAGGAGAGTTGGTCACCCCGCAAACGGCAATTAAAGCACAAGCATCTTTGGAAAAACTGGATATTTATAAAGACACGAATGAAAAAACAATTATCGAAAAAGAATTAAAACCTTTATTACAAGCTTGGTTAAATGAGCATTTGCCGACAATTGTTGAAGATGTTGTAACGCGTGAAGTTCGACGCATAATTAACAGAAATTAAAAACTTTTTTTATTTTTTAACTGTACGAGCAACGGTTAAAACATAAACAGCTTTTGCACCGTTTTTCTTTAATACTTTTGTACATGATTCGGCTGTTGCTCCGGTTGTTAAGACATCATCAATTAACAAAATACGTTTCCCTTGAATCAATTCGACATGGCGTGCCTGAAAAGCATCTTTTAAGTTTTGTTTTCTTTCTTTGGATGTTTTATGTGTTTGTGTTTCGGTATGATGTGTGCGATATAAAACATCAGGATAATATGGTTTGTGAATTTTTTTCGCCAACAGTTCGGCTAAAACAGATGATTGATTATATTGTCTTTTCAATCGACGAAGCCAAAACATGGGAACAGGAATTACCAGATCCGTTTTATCAAACAGATCATTGCCGGCTTTTAAAAGATAATGAACCAGAATATGCCTTAAATCATTTCGATCGTAATATTTAAATTTTAAAATGAGTAAACGGGAAAAATGATCATAAACGAATACCGAGCGCGCCATATCATAAAGCGGACGCTTGGATAAACATTTCGCGCAAAGCATTTTTTCGCCTGTATCCGTTTCAATCGGCAGAGGAACGGAACACCAATAGCATTTCGGAGCTTGAATAAAATGAATTTTATGATAACACTCATCACATAAAAGTTGTTTAGAATCAATAATTTTCTCACAATACGGGCATTGAGGCGGAAACAGATAATTAACGATATTTTTAAGCAAAGTTTTAAAAATATTTTTGAATTTACTTGTATTTTCCATAAAAATAAACTACTGTATTGATGCTTAAATTGCAAGGATAAAATAAAATGAGCATTAAAAAAATTTTAAATCGCGAAAACAGGACAATTGTTTATGAATGGTGTGCAAAGAAAAATACACCCTGTCTTGTTTATTTACACGGACTTAATTCTTCTCGACAAAGCGAAAAGGGAAAGCGATTATTGAAATTTGCCAATGAGAAAAATTTGGCATTTTTATCTGTAGATTATACAGCGCACGGTGAATCGGAAGGACAACCGAGTGACTTTCGTATTGAACGGTGTTTGAATGATGTTCTTGATGTTATGGCAAAAGAAAAAATTATCAATCCTCTTTATCTGGTCGGCAGTTCTTTGGGAGGATGGATAGCCTTTTTATTGGCTGAAAAAATGCAAAATCAGGTTAAAGGAATTTTAACTTGTGCGGCAGGTGTTGATTTTTTGGAACGTGTTTGGCGTAAGATTTTACCGCCTGACATTAAGCTGTTGCTTAAAAGCGGTCATGTTATCGGTCCGAATGCCGAAACAAAAGGATATTGCTTTTCTTATGCCATGTTTCAAGAGGCTAAGCCGTATATGTTACTTAATCGTAAAATTAACTATACGGGGCCGGTAATTTTGGTGCATGGAGATGCCGATACGGTTGTTTTACCCGATAATTCGTTTAAAATTAAAGAGGCACTCTTGTCCAAAGACGTTCAAATTCATATAATAAAAGGAGAAGGGCATGCATTAAGCGGTTATCCCTTGGAAAAAGAATTGGAATGGCTTATTTTTAAAGGAGAAAAGAATGGCAAGTCAAAAAAGTGAATCAATTTACGTTAAAGCCGGACGATTATTTTTTATATTAGTGTTTGTTTATGCGGTTTGTTTTGTCAGTTCTCTTTTTATTACGCGGGATCGGCTAAACTGGTATCGATCATTGCCGCTTTCCTCTTTAACGCCACCCGATTATTTATTCGGTGTTGCATGGAGCATTTTATATCTGCTGATGGGTATATCCGCCTTTTTGGTCTGGAATAAAGCTTCACCGCGTTATTTTGCCTTACAACTTATTTGCGCGGGTTTATGGCCGTTTGTCTTTTTCTTTTTACATAGCATAATCGGCGGCTTAATTATTATTGCTTTAATGATTGTTTTTCTGGGGTTGACGATTAAAACATTTTATCCTGTTTCAAAAACGGCCGGTATATTATTGATTCCGCAACTCGTATGGGCAATTTTTGCCTTTTATTTAAATGCTTCTTTACTCATCGGTTAGCCGTAATTTGCACGTAACAAAGCTATTTCGGCTTTATAGCCTTCAAACTCATTAGGTGTTTCCAAAATAAACGGTAAATCTTTTAATAGAGGATGATTAATGAAGCGAATAATAGCCTCTGTTCCGATGGAACCGACACCAATTTTGGCATGCCTGTCTTTGTGACTGTTAAATGGCGTTAAACTGTCATTTAAGTGAATCATTTTTAATCGTTTTAAACCGATTTTTTGATCGAATTCCTCCAAAACATCGTCTAATCGATGAACAATATCATATCCGGCGGAATAAATATGACATGTATCCAAACAAACACCTAATTTTTCGGCATAATTGCTTTGATTAATAATCGCGGCAATTTCATCAAAGGTTGAACCGATTTCGGAACCTTTACCCGACATGGTTTCCAATAAAACGGTTGTATTTGTCGGCCTGCTTAACAGATGATTAATCAGTGATACGATTTGTGTAATTCCTTTTGTCATTCCTTGTCCGACATGACACCCCGGATGGAAATTATAATATTGTCCGTTTAATACCGATAAACGGTTTAAATCATCTGTCATTGTTTCAAGGGCGAAGCTTCTTGTTTCTTCTTTATCAGAGCAGGGGTTGATGGTATAAGAGGCGTGTGCTGAAATTTTTTGAATACTGTTCTCTTTCATTAGATTAAGAAATGACTCAATATCCTTCAAGTTAATCTCTTTTGCCTGACCGCCACGAGGATTACGCGTAAAAAATTGACAGGTAGAGGCATTCATTGCCAGCATTTCTTGTCCCATGGCATAAAACCCTTTTGCAGATGAAAGATGTGCACCGATGGTTAACATTTTTTATTCCTTTGGCCATAAATGAGCTAAAATACAAGCATTTTTTGTAATTTTGTTTTCGGAATGTTGCAATTTTTCTATCCGAGCCGTTCGAATACACTCCCAAGAGGATACGGGATATTTTGCACTCCATTTTTGCATCAATTGATTTTGAGCGGCACTTAATCTAAAACGGGGTGCATAAGCCGATTCAAAATAGAGCGTTGTGCGTGCAATCAAACCTTTGACCTCATCAGGCGGATCAACTTTTTTATCCGCAATTTTAAATTTGCATCCACCGAATGTGCTGGGTATATTTTCAGGCAATTCCGTAAAATTATAATTGGAGCGCGCTGCATTGACCGATCCGATTGCCGGATACAAATTATACATATCAGCTTCCATAAGTGCAAAAATAATATTTGTTTTTTCAGCACATTTTCTTCCTTGATACGGCTTATTGTTTTTATCGACACAAGTCGGTGCGCCTTCACGCCATTCTTTAAAGAAACGTCCGAAGTTTTCAGCCGGTACGATGTGTTCGTATTCTATTTTTTGAGAACGTTTTGCCATGACCGTTTGATTAAAGTTTTCGGGATAATGAATAATTTGCTTTGTTTCGGGTAAATATGTCGCTTGACAGTAAACGGTTTGAAAGTAATCGGTGTAAACATTGTTCAGCAGCAGTTTTTTAGCTTTTGAAAATGAAGAAATCGTATAATTTTGTGCATTTACCGCAGGCGGCATCACAAAAAGAAAGGTAAGACACAGAAAATATATGAAACGCAATTGAATATCCTTTTTAAAATTTTATTCAAAATAAATGATTTTAAGGTATTTGTCAATCACAAAAAAAATTACATTTCACTTTGATAGAAACAATTAATCGGACGCATACCGTTTAAAAACTTATATATTTCAACCTGATTAAGTTTTGATGTCTGTCCGACATTTGTATAACAAATATTTGAAATTATTTGTCCTTCATTTAGTTCAATAACGGCAAGCGGTGCCGAATTAAAGTAAAATAAACGTGCTGTTTGATTCATAACCCCGTTCGAAAAATAAATTTCCGATTGAACGGTTGAGCCATCTTCATAAAATTGTGTTTGAAGGCCTTGAATTTGCCCGTTTTGATAAGTTTGCGTCAATTGTAAATTTCCGTTATCATGATACATTTCACCCGTACCGACAGGCATATTATTTGTATAGGTTTGGCGCATTTGAATATTGTTATTATTATAATAGGTAATTAATTCGCCGTTAATTAAATCATTTTTATACGGAATACTGGCCATTAACACGCCATTGGAATAATAAAGTTTTAAAGAACCGTTTTTTTGACCCTCAGAATATGGGATTGAAGCCATTAAATTGCCGTTTTCATAAAAAATATTTTGTATACCGCTCCTTGGGGAACCGTTTGATTGAAAGGTGACCAATATATCGCCGTTCGGGTAAAAAACATTATTTTGCGTAGTTTTAAATAAATCAAAAGAAGGAATATTTCCCAAAAGATTGGACATTTTTAAATCATTGTCCAACAACGCCAAAATCGGTTTATGATTTAAGTCGTAAAGAATTTGATCACCATATAAAGCCGAATAAGGCGGACAACTGCCGAACGGTTCAGCCAAAACAGCAGAAGTTAACAACGAAAATCCGAAGATAAAAACAGAGCGTACTTTCATATTATGATTTATAAAGAATTTTTTATCATATATCAAGAGATAAAAATAAAAAACGGTTGTTTTTTGCCTTAAAAGATAAAAAAGTCTTAAATTTTAAATAAAGACTTGAAAATTTTATTTAAGTATGTTATAAAAAAGATTGTTTAACAAAAGGAGCTAAAATGTCTTTTACGGAAGAAGCTTTTTTGAAAAAAATTAATACAGATGAAATACCTGTGACTGTTTTTTTAATCGGTGGTATTAAATTGCAGGGAATTATTGTTTCTTTTGATGAAAAAACAATTTTTCTCAGACGCGACGGACATACACAAATGATTTACAAAGCAGCCGTTTCTACGGTTATGCCTTCATCGCCCATTGTTTTGTAAGTAATGGATGAAGTTAATTGAATAATACGCTGATTTTATTTCCGTTTTTAAAAAATGAAAAATTTTATCGGCAGCCGTGTGCTACGCTTGATGAATCGGTTGCTTTGGCTCAAGCGATTGCCTTAACGGTTGTGAAAAGCGATCTGATCCCTTTGCGCACGATTAAAGCGCCAACCTTCATCGGAAAAGGAGCTATCGATTCTTATTGCTCTTTTATTAAAGAAAATCAAATTGATGTTGTGATTATGGTTTGTCGACTATCGCCGCTGCAACAGCGTAATTTAGAAAAGATATGGCAGACAAAGGTTATTGATAAAACGGCTTTGATTTTAGAAATTTTCGGTCAACGTGCCCGAACCAAAGAAGGAGCATTACAAGTGGAATTAGCGCATTTGACTTATGCGCGTTCTCGATTGGTTCGATCATGGACGCATCTTGAACGGCAACGGGGCGGATCCGGATTTTTAGGAGGGCCGGGTGAAACGCAAATAGAATTAGACAGGCGTTTAATTGATGAAGATATTGTTAAAATTAAAAAAGAATTGGAAGAAGTTAAAAAAACGCGGGCTCTTCATCGACGAGCGAGAAAACGAGTTCCGTTTCCGGTGGTGGCTCTGGTAGGATATACCAATGCCGGAAAATCAACTCTTTTTAATTATTTAACAAAAGCCAATGTTTTTGCAAAAGATATGTTGTTTGCTTCATTAGATCCGACAATGCGTCAAATCAAACTGCCGTCTGGACAAGTTGCCGTTTTATCCGATACGGTCGGTTTTGTATCGGATTTGCCAACCGAGCTTATTATGGCTTTTCGGGCGACGTTGGAAGAAGTTTTAGAAGCCGATGTCATTGTTCATGTTCGCGATTATCATCATCCGGATACGTTGGCTCAAAAGAAAGATGTTGAACGTGTTTTATGTGATTTAGGTCTTAAAGAAACCGTCGAAAACGAACTGTTGGAAGCATTAAATAAAATTGATTTATTTGATGAAAACGAAAAAAATATGATTATAAATCAAAAAAAACGAAAACCGAAAGAATATCCGATTTCTGCCTTGACGGGCAAAGGTGTTGATGCACTTTTAAAGGCCGTTGAAGAGACGTTAAATAAAGATAGAAAAACTTTTAAATTATCCATTCCCGTGTCTGATGGTAAATCATTGGCAAACTTATATCAAAAAGGACAAATAATCAGTCGAAAAGATAATGAAAAAACAATAACGCTTCTGGTGCGATTAAAACCGGAAGATGAGAGATTGTTTAAGTCTTTTATTGTATATTCAAGGAAGAACAATGACTAAAAATTTTACGAAAACGGTTGAAAACTTTATATGTATTGTTTGCGGATATTGTGTGAACGGTAACGGGTATACGAACCATTGTCCCCATTGTCTTTCTTGTGTGCATGTTGATATTTTACCCGGTGACAGAGCTTGTTCCTGTCAGGGAATTATGGATCCGGTCGGTTTTGAAATTCGAAACGGTAAAGAATATATTCTTCATCGCTGTCGTAAATGTGGTTTTGAACGCAAAAATCGTGTGGCACCAAATGATAGTCGTGAAGCGATTTATACTTTATCTGCTTCATTAGAAATTAAAAAGTCATATTAAAAGTGAAAGGCAAACTATGCAATCCTATCTCAGCTATCGATTCATTACAAACCAAAATCCCATATATAGTAAATGTTTGAAACTGCGTCGTGATCGCTTATGGCAACCGTTACACTTATTGACAAGTGTTGCTTTTGAAAAAATTGAAGATGAGTCTGTCTTTATTGTTGCTCTCGTTAATTCAAGACAACCGGTCGCTTGCCTGATGTTAACGCCGGAACCGCAAAATAAATGGATTCGATTGAGCCAGTTGGTTGTTAATGAAAAATATTGCAGGCAAGGTGTGGGTTCGAAGTTGGTCGGAATGGCTTTCAGTTATGCGCGAAAAGAAAAACATGAACGAATGGCTGTATATGTTCATCATGATATTTTGCCTTTTTTTGAAAAATTTGGCTTTGTATCATATGGAAAATGGTATTCTCATGTAAATAAAATGCGATCGATTTTAATGATAAAAGACTTAAGATTAAGCGATCTTTAAATCAATTTTAAAAGAAGCTTCCGTTGAAGCTTTGATATCATCAAGTGAGGAAAGAGAGCTGATTTCAACAAGCGTTAAACCGTTTTCTTTTATTTCAAAAACGCCTTTTTCGGTAATAATCATATCAACTTCGTGTGCAGCCGTTAAGGGGAGAGTGCATTTTTTTAAAATTTTTGATTTTCCGTTATTGGTATGTTCCATGGCTACGATCACTTTTTGAGCACCGACAACCAAATCCATGGCTCCTCCCATACCGGGCACCAGTTTCCCGGGAACGACCCAGTTCGCCAGGTTTCCTTCTTCATCAACTTGTAAAGCACCTAAAACCGTTGCATTGATATGTCCGCCGCGAATCATACCGAAAGAAGTGAAGCTATCGAAGTAGCAACCACCGTCAATCAATGAAATTAATTTACCGCCTGCATTAGTGATTTGCTCATCACAATCTTCAGGCAGAGGGGTTTTGCCAACTCCTAAAACACCGTTTTCAGATTGCAAAGTAACATGTTTTGTCGGAGATAGGTAGTCAGCGACCAACGTGGGTAACCCAATTCCCAATGTCACAATATCGCCGTCTTGAAATTCTTTGGCAACGCGTTTGGCAATAAAATGACGAATTTCATCTTTGGTCGGCATTTTTAATCCTTTTTCATAACAAGATAATGAACAAACAGTCCCGGAACAATAATTTCATTCGGTGACAGCGGCGTTTCGGAAAGTTCATCAACTTCCACAATCACACAGTTGGCAGCCGTTGCCATAACGGTATTGAAATTACGGGTTGTTCCTTTATATGAAAGATTTCCGTATTTGTCTGCTTTTGAGGCATAAATTAAGGCTACATCGGCTTTTAATGCCTTTTCAAGCAAATAAGTTTTTCCGTCAATAACCATTTTATCTTTTTGTTCTTCAACAATGGTGCCTAATCCCGTCGGTGTCAAAATACCGCCCAGACCGGCACCTCCGGCCCGAATTCGCTCGGCAAGCGTTCCTTGCGGAACCAATTCGACTTTTAAAGTACCATCATGCATTTGTCTGCCTGTTTCCGGATTCATTCCGATATGTGTTACGATGGCTTTATCAACAAGCCCGGCAGCAATTAATTGTCCTTTATCGGCATCTGCAAAAGAGGTATCATTTGCAATGAGTGTTAAATGATTGACTTTGTTTTTTAATAAATAAGAAATAACCATTGTAGGTGAACCGCATTTTAAAAAACCGCCGATCATAATCGATGAACCGCTCGGTATTAAATCAGCTGCCTGTTGGGCGGATATAATTTGCTTTTCTTTAAACATATTTATCTTTTAACAAAAGTTGATGCATTCGTCAACAGAAAACTTTTCCTGTTCCTAACGAAACCATGGTTTCGGATCAATAGGTTGACCGTTTTTGCGAATTTCCAAATAAAGTTCCCCGTTTTTATTTAATCGACCGATGGGCTCTCCGGCCAGTATTTCCTGACCTTCCGACACATTCATATCTTCCAATCCCGTCAACAACGTTAAATAATCATCGCCGTTATCAACAATTAACAGTTGTCCGTAACTTTTAAAAGGACCGGAAAACAAAACGATACCGTAAAAAATATTCGTCACGATGCTGCCGCCGGTTGAGACTAAACGCATTCCCTTTGAATGGAGACCGGCACTGTTAATATCGTTAAAGTTTTCAATAATTCTTCCGTTAATCGGATAATTTAAAGAACCTTTTGCTTTTATAAACGATCCTTTGGGAATAGTCATGTTTTTTGGTAATTCATTTTGAACCCGTACAATATTTTGCACAGCAGCTTTTTGTCTTTCTTCTTCCGTAAGTCTTGCTTTTTCGGCGACTTGACGCTGCTTTTCTACTTCTAATTTTTCCAATAACTCTTTTAAATCTTTGGCTTGACCGGCGAGTGCCACAATTCTTTGTCGTGATTTTTTATGTGTGGCATTATATTGAGCTTGAAGCAATTCTTTTTGCCGAATCAGCTTATTCATTTGTGAAGCGCGCTCATGAAGCTGTATTTGTGTTGTTTTTGCCCGTTTAGCCTGATTTTCAATTTCTTTTTTTGTTTTTGCCAATTGAGATAAATCATCCAGAAAACCTTTATTCATACTTTTAACTTGTGGCAGTGCGAAATTAAATAACATTTTACTTCTTAAATGTTCCAACGGACTTTGAGGTTCGAGCAAAACAACCTCCGGCGGACGCAATGCCAATGTTTGTAAGCCCGTTGAAACTTCTACCAGTTGTTTATCGGATAAAGCCAGTTTTTGATTTAAATCATCTTCTTTTTCTTTTAAATCTGTTAATTTTTTCTTTAAATCATTAAGTAAATCTTCTTTTTCACGAACAGCTTTTGCCGAACGAACCATTTGTTTTTGAACTGTTTTAATTTCATCGGCAATTTCGGCGGATTTTTTTTCGGCTTCTTTTTGCGTTTTTCGCTCTTGTCGTAATTCCGCTTCAATACGTTGTAAATCATCCTGTGTCGGTTCGGCCTGAGCCGTACCGATCAGTAAGAAAGGCAATCCGATTGAAAGAAGAAATAATTTAAACAATTTAAAATCCTTAATCTTTATAAATCAGTAATGATTTTCCCGTCATTTGAGAGGGCTGCGGTAGATTCATCAATGCAAGTAAAGTCGGTGCCACATCGCACAGACGACCTTCTTTCAATCCGATGATATTTTGGGGTGCATTTACCAAAACAGCCTTAACAGGCGTATTTGTATGCGCAGTATAAGGTGTGTTTGTTGTTTCGTCCATCATCCGTTCGGCATTACCGTGATCGGCTGTGATAAACATGACACCGCCTTTTTCTTGTACGGCTTTGACTACGCGTTTCAAACAAGAATCAACGGCTTCAACCGCCTTTACGGCTGCTTCCATAACACCGGTATGTCCGACCATATCACCATTAGCATAATTAACGATAATCACGTCAAATGTATCATTCTGAATAGCCTCGACCAATTTGTCCGTTACTTCATAAGCTGACATTTCGGGCTTTAAATCATAAGTTGCAACTTTCGGAGAGGGAATAAGGATTCTTTCTTCCCCTTGGAACAATGTTTCTTTTCCGCCGTTAAAGAAAAAGGTCACATGGGCATATTTTTCCGTTTCGGCAATTCGTAATTGTTTTAATCCGGCCTTGGCAATTACTTCACCGAAAATCTGCTGCAAATCTTCAGGCGGAAATAAAACATGCATCCATTGCGTATGATCCGTTGAATATTCCGTCATGGCAACGGCATCGGCAAAATGAATAACTTTTGACCGTTCACTCAGCGTAAAATCGGGTTGTAATAAAATGCGCGTGATTTCACGAGCCCGATCAGTACGGTAGTTCGCCATAATTAAGCCGTCCTGATCATGCATTCCCTCATAATTACCGATAACGGCGGGTACAATGAATTCATCGAACACTTTATCGTTATAAGAAGCTTGTATGGCTTCATCTGCCGTTTTGAAATGCGGACCTTTTGCATTAACAATTGCTTCATAAGCTAACTTAATTCTTTCCCAGCGATTATCTCTGTCCATGGCATAATATCTGCCTGAAACGGTTGCTACTTTTACGAAAGGCATTTGTTGACATACATTTTCCAGATCACGCATAAATCCACGACCGGAATCGGGCGGTGTATCACGTCCGTCAGTAAACGCATGCAAAGCAACGGGGATTTCGGCTTCGTTTAAAATCCGAGCCAATGCGATGACATGCGATTGTTGCGCATGAACGCCTCCTGTACCGATTAGTCCCATTAAATGGCAGGTTCTTTTTGTGGCTTTTAATTTATCAATCAACGAACGCAAAACGGGATTTTTATCCAGTTCATGAGATTGAATGGCTTGATCAATGCGCGGTAAATCCTGCATGACAATCCGTCCGGCCCCCAAATTGGTATGCCCGACTTCGGAGTTACCCATTTGTCCGTCAGGCAAGCCGACATCAAGACCCGATGTTTTAAGCATTGTTGTCGGATATTCTTGAATTAAAGAATGCCAAAAAGGTGTTTTTCCCGTTTCAATGGCGTTATATTCTGTTTGATTACGATACCCCCAACCGTCTAATATGCACAGAACGACTGGTTTTTGTCTTGTATTCATGTTTAATCCTTTCATCAAAAAATAATAATTGAGTTCTTAAAACAGATAGGTGCATTATAAAATAATTTTTAGAAAAAGTGTATATTTTTTTTGAAATTTTGTTAAAAAAGATGAAAACAAAACAATTTCAAGTAATTAAAATTTATTTTTTTTTGAAAATATTTGAAATCAAACGATTTAATTCTTAACTTTTCGTTAAAACGACTTAGAAACGTGTAAAGAAGGGGAAGAATAGAATGAAAAAGAATAAAAAAAAGTTTGAAAAGACCATAATTTTGCTTTCAGATCAAAAATTATCAGATAAAATTAAAGAAACCGTCGACGAATTGTCTCGATACGAAAACGATGAAGAAATCAATGCATTATCGGCATTAAATACGGTTTTGGGCACCATGGAATCGGAAGAAAAAAAAGAGGAAAAGGCAATTTTGAATAAACAAAACGGATTAAAACTTATTCATTCAAAGAAAAAAATGAAAAACAGGCAAGATGTGTTAAATGATATTATTAATCAGTTGCCGGCAGGACACATGGAAACGAATGCGAATAAAAATATCTATAAAAAAAATAAAAATAACAATATGTTGAAAAACATAATTTATGTTTTAAATGAATCAAAAAAGAAGAAAGAAATGCCCACAGAAACCTTCACGAATGAGTTAAAAAAGAAAGGCATTATTCCGCTGTGGGAGCAATTGGCAGTTCAACAAAAAACAAATCAATATTCAAACATTGATAAAACGTTATTGCTTTTTGATATTCGAAGAGCATTGGAAGAGCGTGAATTTTTTTATTTTTATCAACCGCAATGGAACATCAATACGGGTGAACTTGTTTGTCTGGAAAGTTGTTTACGGTGGTGTCACCCGACAAAAGGTATTTTGGGACCCGATTTTTTTCTGACACTTTTTGAAGAAAGCAATTTATTACCGGATTTGATGAATATTTTGTTTGAACAAATTTTTACCGATCTAAATCAAATGAAACTCAACGGTTTAAATTCTTTAAAAATCTCAATCCATCTGACACCCGAACAGCTTGAATTGGAACATTTAGGGGAAAGTTTGCTTATGCTTTTGGACAGAATGAATATTACCTCATCTGAAATTGAATGTGCCGTAACGGAAAGACTTTTTCCGAAATATCCGCCTCTTTTAAGGGAAAACATTACAATTTTAAAAGAAAACGGAATTATGCTTTGTTTAAATAATTTTGCATCCGGCTATTCCGCTTATCCCTATTTGCAGGAATTTCATTTTGATAAAATCAAGCTGGATAAAACTTATACGGCGCATTTATTTGAAAATCCGCGTGAAATGCTGATTGTACAATCCGTGATTAATCAGGCGCGTTTATTTGAATCAAAAGCCGTGATTGACGGTATTAACTCACCGCAAATGCTTCATTGGCTGCGACAACATAATTGTGAACTCGGGCAGGGCTGTTTGCTCGGAAAAGCACGTTCCTTAGAAGAAATGATTGACTTTTTAAAAGAATATAATACAATAAAGACCTACGGTATTGATTCGATTGAAGCGTTTTGGCGACGCAATGCGCATTTGACACCGATAAATACCGGTTCATGTGTTGAAGAATAAAGGATGAAAAATGAAATTATTCAAAAAGCCGGAATTATTGTTGCCGGCGGGGTCGTTGGAACGCTTAAAAACAGCATTTTTGTATGGTGCCGATGCCGTTTATGCCGGTATGCCCGGGGTATGTTTAAGAAATAAAATTGCTTTCAGTTATGAAGAATTACAAGAAGGAATTATCTTTGCGCATTCTTTAAAGAAAAAGGTATATTTAACCGTTAATTTGTTTACGCATAATCATGATATTGAGCGGGTTAAAGATTTTACGACTCATTTGAAAACTTTAAATCCGGACGGAGTGATTGTGGCTGATCCGGGTGTGTTCGGACTTATCAGGAAAGAACTTCCCGATTTACCGCTTCATATTTCCACACAAGCTAATGTTTGTTCATATTTAACCGTTCGTTTTTGGAAAGAGCGGGGAGCGGCCTTATGCGTGTTGGGGCGCGAAGTGCCGTTGAACGAAATGGAAGAAATTCGAGAAAAGTGTCCGGATATTCGATTGGAAGCCTTTATTCACGGTGCATTATGCGTCAGTTATTCGGGTCGGTGTTTGCTTTCAAACTTTATGACAGGGCGCAGTGCCAACAAAGGCAATTGTGCGCATGCCTGTCGATGGCGTTATAAAATATATAAAGCCGAAGAACAGGCGGAAAATACCAAAGATTCAGTTTATTATCTTGAAGAAGAAACGCGCCCGTTGTCATTGATGCGCATTGATGAAGATGAAAACGGCACGTATATTATGAACTCGCGCGATTTATGCTGGTTGCCGCGGTTGCCTGATATATTGCCGATCGGACTTGATTCGTTTAAGATTGAAGGACGCAATAAATCGCAATATTATGCGGCCGTAACGGCACGAACATATCGCAAAGCCATTGATGATTGGTTTCAAAATCCGAGTGACTGGCAGCCGGATAAGTATATGGAAGAAATATTGTCTTTGCAGTCACGCGGTTATACGCTTGGTTTTTTAGATGGAAATGCCGGTCCCGAAGCGCATAATTATGACGTTTCGGCAAGTAATGGGGCATATCGTTTTGCAGGAGTTGTGCGAAAGGTTGATAACGGGTTTTTAACGGTTGAAATTAAGCATAAAATAATGAAAGGAATGACGCTTGAATTTTTATCGCCGTATCAATTTGATCCGATTAAAATGGTGGTAGATCGGTTTTATAACGCCGAAAATGCTGCCGAATGTCAAGAACTTTCTGCCGGACATTTAGGGCAGGCGGTTCAAATCCCCGTATCGGTCGAAACAGCACGTTTATTACCGGAATTAACCGTTTGTCGAACGAAAATAAGTTAAGTTGTTTTTTTTAAGATTAATAAATTTTGGGGGTTGGAGTTGCACAAAATAAACGTACGATTTTTGCAACATTTTTTTTCATTTTTCATCAAAAAAATTTATTTTTCTTGTTTTTTATTCATTTTCAATCGGTTATTTTTTTATTATTTTTAAAATGTTTGTTTTTTCAAGCGTGCAAAAAAGTGCACCAACTAGACCTACGTTTAATTTATACAATTTAGGAAAAAGTAAACGGGAGAAAGGATTCACGAAAATGCAAGAAAATAAACAATTAAAACAACAACAAAAACAAGCACAAGACGGGCGCAGCATGGTCGAAATGCTGGGTGTTTTGGCCATCATCGGTGTGATTTCATTGGGGGGAATCGCAGGCTATAAAATGGCAATGGATCGGTATCAGGCGAATCAAATTGCGAATGAAATCAACTTAATACGCAATGATATGAAGATGAAAGTAGCACAAGGTGCCGATTTATTTTTAGGAGAACCATACGATAATGATGGCGAAGAATTAGGGCATTTGAGTTTAAACGAAAAATATAAAGTTGATTTCGGGTTTAATAATGATTCGCAAGATCCGGAAGAAGAGGAAGAGACGGAAGATGAATATTTTATCAGTGTATCAAACATTTCAGAGGGCGTATGCAAACCGTTAGTCACGCTTTTAGATAGTATGGAAGACACGGAAGATATAAAAGTAAATGAAGTTGATTATTATGATACGGATTGGAACATTTGCGCCACAGAAAACAAAATAGAAGTGGCATTTTCGACCACAGATTTGGGTGTTGTGAATGATGAGGAAGATGAACCGATGACAACGGCAGTGACATTTACCACTACGACAGCGACGCCCACAACACCGACGCCAACAACACCGATGCCGACAACACCGACAGCGACAGCTCCGATAACGACAACCCCCATTACGACAACGGCAGCAATAACAACAGAGACAGCAACAGCGACAACAATAGGAAAGAATTGTACAACAGATGATGATTGCCTCAGTAATCAATTTTGTATGCTCAGTTGTAGTTGCTCCAATGGTGTTGAAACTTCTTGCCGGAGTTATAGATGTATGGATATAGGAGAACCGCAAAAAGTGGAAGTAGACGGGGAGACTTATTATTATACGGATAATGTTTTGATGGAGTTGTGGAATGCAAAGAGATATTGCCAAGCATTAGGAAGACAAGGGAAGGGAACAGGACAGATGGTAAGTTTAAGCGAGTTGGGATGCACAGCGACGGCGAAAACAGTCGACTGTTCCGGAAGTGCATTAATAAAGAAGCTGCAGGAAAAAAATGCTGGAAGAAGAGCTTTATGGACAAAACCATCTGATGATAGTGAGAATTCCTGCAAGGCATACGTGATAGTTCCCGGTAGTAATAGAGACTTCTACCAGGAATCAGGCGGTTTTGATACCTTATGTAAGTAAGACCTCTCAGCCTCTCTGACCACCTGCGCCGGCTCACGTTTCACGAGCCGGCACTTCCCGCTGAAACACCCTCTGTCCCACCCGCCGATAAACGAAAAAATATCATCAAAAATTAATTAAATTATACATACATCGATAAAAATGAGAATATAAACAGCAAAAAATTTCGAAATATTTTTCTCGTTTATATATTAAAAGTAGAAAAATTATAAATTTTTACAACCCAAAGTGGTGAAAATTTACATACATGTATGTATTTTTTTTGTAACCATCGGTGTTGCTGCTGTTTTTCATTTCTTGCCACTTTTTGCAACGTTTTTCACTCGCTGATAGAAGAAAAATTTCGTTAACAATAACAGCGTTACACGCCATCATCGCAGTTGGGATTTGAGACATAAAAAAACGACTTCTTGCCGTTTAGCAAAAAGCCGTTTTTTTTACTCTTTATGTGTAATTAAGCTTCTGCCGGTTTCGTTTCTTCAACAGCAGTTTCCGCCGGTGTTTCCGTCACTGTTTCAGATTTTGCAGCTTCTTCGGCTTTCCGTTTTTGATGCTTCGATGCCGAGCGTTTGGCTTCTTCCGCCGAACGGGCGACATTTACCCGAACCGTTTGGGAAACATCGGGATGCAAGGATAACCGCACATCAAAAATGCCAAGATTTTTAAACGGTTGCCCCAAATTGATTTGACGGCGTTCCAATTTAAAGCCGGCTTCATGAATGGCATCGCATATATCACGCACCGTAACGGAACCGTATAATTGACCGGTTTCAGCGGCTTGACGAATAATAACAACCGAAAGATTTTTCATCTTTTCAGCCATTTGTTCGGCTTCTGCCTTTAATTTCAGGTTGTAAGCCTCATATTCTTTGCGTTTGGATTCAAATAACGCCATATTATCTTTTGTTTTCCGTAAAGCTTTCTTTTGCGGTAACAAAAAATTGCGAGCATAGCCGTTTTTTACATTCACGACATCGCCCATTTGACCCAAGCGTTCAATACGTTCTAATAAAATAACTTCCATTTTATTCCCCTTTCTTAATCAGCGACAAAAGGTAATAAAGCTAAAAAGCGGGCGCGTTTTACGGCTTTGGACAAACCGCGTTGATGTTTGGCACACGTTGCGGAAACCCGTGCCGGTACCATTTTACCGCGTTCCGATAAATAACGGCTTAATAATTTTACATCTTTATAATCAATAACAGATGTTTCATCCATACAGAACTGGCATGTTTTTTTATGCCGGAACAAGGAGCTTTTCGTTTCACTCATTATATTTCTCCTTCCGTGATTTCAATTTCATATTTATCATCAGCTTTACTTTTGCGGGCTTTGGGTTCCATCATAACTGACGGACCTTCTTCCAACGCATCAACTTTCACCGTTAAATAACGGAGCAGATTTTCATCTAACCGCATTAACCGTTCCATTTCAACAACGGCAGGAGCCGGTGCGTCAATGTTCATTAACATATAATATCCTTTGCGGTTTTTGTTGATTTTATAGGCTAACGTGCGTAAGCCCCAGTTTTCGCGCTTTGAAACCTTGCCGCCGTTGTTTTCGATAACGGATGCATATTTATCCGTTAATTCGGCAACTTTTGCGGGCGTTAAATCTTGCCGCGCGATAAAGACATTTTCATAAAAAGGCATAATATCCTCTCCTTTTGGTTTTTCTCGCTTCGGTTAAAACAGTTATTCCCCATGAATAAGTGCTTGAAGCATAGCCCTTGTCCGATAGCAAGAGCAAGGATTTTAAATCGGAAAAACGGTTTGATTATACATATATTTTTTAAAAAAGCAAGTTTTTTTTCATTTCGTTTTTATTTTTTTTCCATTATGCTTTTGTTTAATGTTTTCATACGCTCTTTTATCGCTTCCGGATCAACGGGGGTTTTTTGTTGACGCGGATCGATTTCGTTGTTCGATTGCGTTTGTTTTTCAAGCAATTCAATCAAATTGTGTTTCCCCGCGAATTGAGCAGCACACTCTTTTTGACCGACATACGGTATATTTTCATCTAACAAAGTTTTGGCATAATAAGCAATGGTTTCACATTCCTTTTGTGTAAAAGTAAGGTGGTATGGCTTAATATGTACCGAATCGCTGATGATTCGTTTTTTCATTTCCGCAGGTGATAAGTTTTCCGTAATGTGATGATTGTTGCAAAACGCAAAACATTCATCGGGCTTATGTAGGTTTATAATAATACGCTCGTCTTCCTGTATAATTACAACAGCGGTTTTATGCACTTCGCTCACAACCGCTTGTCCGGGCAGATTATCACCCGCTGCCACATTATATGTTTCGCCTTCTTTGGTTTCCAAAATGGCACGGGAGCCTTCCGTTTTCTTTAAAATAAACGGCTTATTGATAAAAGTCTGTTCATATTCGATGGCTGTTTTGCATTTGCAGTTTAACATCTCTTCAGGGATGGGTTCATCTGATTTTTTCGTAGCACTTCCTTCACAAGAAAACATATTTTCCCGCATTTTGTTCTTACCGGTTTGAAAATCAATTTTATTTTGTTTGACCAGATGGAATAATCCCAAATTTTCCTCGGCAGCCGGACATCCGAGTAAAATGGCGCGCCATATATATTTAAATGCAATTTGCGCATCTTTATCGGGATCAGAGGCGTCTTGATAAGCAATCACCCCCGAAATATGATTGGCTATGGCAGAATAACGCTCCGTTGCTTCACGGAGGTATGATTGATAACGATCATCATTTTTTTTTAAATAATAGACAGCAAAAGCACCCAACAAATTGCCTTCCTGCCGAGTTGTCATTTCTTGTGTGTTGATGGCATCGGCAGCTTTTTGAAGGGCTTCATTAATTTTTTCTTTCTTTAACAATTGTTCGGCTTGATACGCCAGTGAGGGACCATACTTGGTGAAATATGCTTTTTGGCAATACATCTCGTGGTACATATGGTCAGGATAGCGCCGACAAACTTCATAGAGCATTTTTCTGGCATTTTTTTGTGCGGCCAACGGTGCCCATTTCGTCCATACAACAACCGAATCGTTAAAACCGCAAGAATCATAGACGGATTCATCAATGCCTTCAGGTGATTTTTCTAAGTCCAACAATTGTTGTTCACACTCATCAACGGCAACGGCTTGCAACGATGTAAATCCTGCAAATCCCATAAGAAGTAAAGATAAAAAGATACGCATTTTTTATTTCCTTTCCTTTTGTTTTAAAATCATAGCAAAGAATAAAAAAAATATCAAGAAAAAACAACGCTTGACATTTATTTCAAAATCAGCTATGTATAACTATCCCATTTAAAAAAGGAGCAAATAATGACAATGATTAAATTACCCCCCGATTATAAACCATCCGCCGATGAAGAATATATGAATGAACGTCAGCTGGAATATTTTCGTCAGAAATTGTTGGCGTGGCGTGATGAGTTGGTTGCAGCTTCCGAAAATACTTTACTAAATTTAAAAGAAAACAGCTTGCAGGAAACGGATTTAAATGATCGTGCCAGTACGGAAACCGATCAATTTCTTGATTTGCGTACCCGAGATCGGATGCGTAAGTTAATTAAAAAAATCGAAGCCGCTTTAAAACGTATTGAAGACGGTACATATGGTTATTGTGAAGAAACCGGTGAACCCATCGGATTGGGACGGTTGGAAGCACGTCCGGTTACCACGCTGTGTATTGAAGCGCAAGAACGGCACGAGCGCAAAGAAAAAACACAGGCAGATGATAAATAATTTTTGGGGTTTAAAAGCCGGTTTTATTTTGGCATCGGGTTCGCCGCAACGAAAGGCTTTGTTGGAGCAAATACGTTTATATCCCGATAAAATTGTTTCGCCTGATATTGACGAATCGGTTTTAGTCGATGAATTGCCGACGCAATATGTGAAACGCATTGCCATTTTAAAAGCGCAAGCCGTTTTTGAGGAAAACAAAGGGGTTTGTGTAGTGGCGGCCGATACAGTTTTGTCCGTTGGTCGTCGAATTATTCGAAAAGCCGCCAATGAAGAAGAAGCATTGCACCATTTACAGCTTCTATCAGGCAGGAAACATTGCGTAATAACCGGCTTATGCGTTATTTCTCCGCAAGGAAAAATTATTACGCGTGTTTCACGATCGGTTGTAACCATGAAACATCTGTCGCAAGAAGATCTGGCATTCATTTTAAAATCGGGTGAGTATAAAAATGTTGCAGGGTATAAAATTGAAGGACTTATCAGTGCTTTTATTAAGCGTATTAACGGTTCATATGACAGCATTGTCGGTCTTCCCGTTTTTGAAACGGCACAAATTTTAAGAGGCATTATCGGCTGATGAAAGTTTTGAGGCGCGTTTATTATCAGGCAATCGTAACCGGCTTTTGTGACGATGCTTACAGTTTGCAATATTTAACCGTAGCACAAAAAAATGCTTTGAATTATCAAGAAACGGTTTTCGCCGTTGTGACGGATTACCATCAAACGCTGGGCGGTTATTTTGCCAAAGCCAAAGAAAACATACCGTTATTTATTCAAACAAAGCAAAAGTTATCTGTCGGACAAAGCGTATCGGTTCAAATTGTGAAAGAAGCGCGGGAAAATAAGGCGGCAACGGGTGTTTTATGTCAAGAATATAAAAAAGTGTCGACTTCAAATGCTGCTATTGAGAATAAAGATATTGAAAATAAAGATGAAATCAATACTGCACTGATTGAAGAAGCTTTAACAAAAGAGATTCGTTTTGCCGACGGTGCCGTTTTGCATTTGGAGCGAACAAATGTTTGTTATGTGTTTGATGTCGATTCTGCTCAGTCAATGCAACCGCTTGATAAAATTAATGAATCGGCTTGTATGGAAATAGCAAAACAAGTGCGGCTTAAAAATTTATCGGGCATTATTTTAATTGATTTTGCCGGTTTTAAAAAATCGGATGAGCAAAAAAAACTATCAACCGTATTAAAAGAATCGTTTAAAAATGATACGTTGGTGCACTTATGCGGGTTTACAAAAACGCGTTTATGTGAAATAACACGCAAGCGGGAGGCCGCCTCGTTGTTTGATGTGTTTTTAACGCGCACGGGAGAAAAAAATGCTTTATTTTTAAGTATGGAAATTCAAGAAAAATTAGAAAAAAAATGGTATTCGATGCCCATTTTAACCGTTCATCCGAGTTTGGCAGCTCAATTGCCGGCAGAATTTCAACACTTGTGTTTGATTAAAACAAATATTACTTATTCTTTAAATCAATATGAATTGGAAGAGGAAAAAAATGGAAAATGAAAAGAAATGCCCGATTTGCGGGAAAAATCAAGATGAGAAATATAAGCCCTTTTGTTCCAAAAAATGCGCTGATGTTGATTTAGGGCGCTGGTTGAAAGGAACGTATGTCATTCATACCGATGAACGACCGAAAGAGGCTGATTTTTCTGAAACAGAGACGTGTTCCGATGCGAAAAATTAAAAAAAATGCATTTTTTTAAAAAAAAGACTGGACATTTGATTTATTTTCGTGTATAAACAATTTTGCTCTCAGCCTGGGTAGCTCAGTTGGTAGAGCAAGGGACTGAAAATCCCTGTGTCGGCGGTTCGATTCCGTCCCCAGGCACCACCTGAAAAATGTATTAAAAAAGCGAAGTTATTCATTCGCTTTTTTTTATAAATACTTAAAACAAAAATCTTTTTAAGAAAAATATATTGTAAAAAAAAACATATATTTTTATCTGTTTAATATTTTATTTTTTGGTTAATGATGTATTTTTAATATAAAAACGGCGTGACAAAATTAATGTCGGTATGCAGTTTTTTTATAATAAAAAAACAATTTTATTGATTGAACACAAAAAAACCTGCCGTTTTAAAAGCAGGTTTTTTTTATAATTGGTAGCGGAAGAGGGGATCGAACCCCCGACACATGGATTATGATTCCACCGCTCTACCATCTGAGCTATTCCGCCGAAGCTTTAATGCTTATACGCTTAAAATTTACGTTTGTCAATAAAAAAGATTGCTTTTTTTAAAAAAATAATCTAAAATTGTTTTATTGATGAAATTTTTTTGTGTTTGAAAGGGTTTTTATCATATGTCGGAAGTTTATTTTGCAGGACCGATGGGTCGATTGGAAGGACGTTTTCATAAATCGGAAAATCCGCGCGCACCGCTCGTGATGATTCTTCATCCGCACCCGGCACAAGGCGGCACCATGAATAATAAAATGACATATACGATGTTTCAAGCATTTGTGAATATGGGATTTTCCGTGCTGCGTTTTAATTATCGCGGTGTGGGGAATTCCCAAGGAACCGTTGACGGCAGCAGTAACGGTGAATTACAAGATGCCATTGTGGCATTAGATTGGGTGCAAAGTATTTGTACCGAAACGACCGTTTGTTGGATTGCCGGTTATTCTTTCGGCGCTTATATTGCGGCTCAGTTGCTGATGAGACGTCCCGAAATTAAAGGGTTTGTTTTCGTTTCACCTCCGACAAACTTATATTCGTTTGATTTTTTAACACCTTGTCCGGCTTCCGGTTTGATTATTCAAGGCGGAAAAGATACGGTTGTTGATGAATCTTCCGTGTCGATGCTTGTTGAGCAGTTAGGTCATTATCGGTCATTAACCGTTGAATATAAAATGATACCTGATGCCAATCATATTTACAGCGGTAAGTTGCAAGAAGTTTATAATATTATTACAAAAACCGTTCCGACTTTAAAAATTAAGCAAAAACATACCCGTAAACAGAAAAAGGCTTTTGCTTTAAATGAAGATTATTAATTTTCAATAAAAAAAACTTGTCAACTTCTTTAAAAAAGAGTAAAATATAATTTAAGGAGGTTTTTAATGGTTTCAAAAGCAATTAAAAAAATCAAGCATCAAACCGCTCGTGTGATTGTCAAACAACGCATGAGAAGAAAAAAAATCTCTGCCGAAATCGATAAAAAACGTCGCAAACGCTTGTCGAGTTTTCTCTTAATTATGGCTGCCGTTCTGTTGATTATCCCCGGTTTTCTGTGTTTACGTCATAAATATTTAGCCGATCGGTTGTCGGTTGATGAGGTTGCGGAAAATCAAGAATTATTTTCATTGGCGAACGTAATATACAGACATTATATCGGTTATGGCGATTATTGTAAGAAAAAAGGTGTTTTGCTTCAAAATTATCCCGCAACGTTTTTTCAAATCTACAATCCCCAATTGTTGGCTTTCGGAAAAAAAGTGCGTGCGCATGGTTTTACACCCGATAAGGTTTTAAGTAAAACCAAAAAAGAGTTTGCCGGTATTTCAGAAATGTCCATTCAACGCGAGTTTAAGCAGCTGATTCAAAAGCGTTTTCAAGATAAAAACGGTTTACCGATTCAAACCGAAGAAAATTTATGTATCTTTATTGACGAAAATCCGACTTTATGGATGGAAAAACACGCCGAATCGCTAAGTTCTCTTAAATTACTGACAACAACCGAATCGCAATAACTTTTTTAAGCATTCTTTTTAACGGTACGCGTTTCTTTTTGTTTTTGCCCGAATGTTACAAGCAAAATACCGCATATAACAATAAATCCGCCGATGATTTGATTAAGGTGAATTTCCGATTTTAACACAAAAGCCGCTTCAATCATGGTAAAAATCGGCAGAAGATAATAAATAATACCTGTTTGCACTGCGCCGATTTTGGCTAATGCGCTATTCCAAAACAAATAAGCCAAAACAGAATTAAAAATACCCAAATAAATGAATAAAGAGTAATCAACAAGCGTTAATTTTCGTAAAACGGGCAGCGGCGTATAGAGAAATAAAAGCGGTAAAAGCACAATCACGCCTGCCCATACGGTAATGGATAAAAGAGCGGTTTGCGAAATGTTTTTCGGCTTTGAAAATTGTAAAAAACTGTATAGTGCAAAAAAAGCAGCGTTGGCAATTACCCAAAAATCGCCAACGGCAATTTTCATACGGGTAATATCGGTTAAATCTCCTTTCGTTATCACAATCAGTACGCCGAAAACGGCAACCAACATTCCGATTATTTGTTTGCGCGTAATCGGTTTATGCAAAAAGAAAAACGAAAGCAGTGCCAAAAAAATCGGTGCCAAAATACTCAATATACCGATATTGGTTGCCGAGGCCGTTTCGGCTGCCAAATAAATCAGTGTATTATCCAGTACTATGCCGCTTAAACCCAACGAGAAAATCCAAAGCAGACGCTTTTTGAAATAAGCCCTGTTTTTCCATAACTCTTTGGCAGTAAAGGGTAACAATATTAACGCGGCCACAAGCCAACGACCGGCGGCAAACTCAATCGGTGTCAGATCGGTGGCGTGTTCTTTCGCGATAATATTGTTGAAACTCCAAAAAAAAACTGCAATGAGCGCAAATAAATAGCCGATAAATTTCATTTTTCCCCTCTTTTTTTTATTTAAATCGTATATGGGAAACAAAAGGCTTAATGCGCAAGAATTTACGACAAAAAGAGGGTACAAAACATATTAAAATATCGGGCGACGGAACAAATCTCGCCGCCGATATGATTTTAGCGAATAAAGTTTGTAAAAACGGTTGTTTCTTGTTTGGGTAATAAAACACCTGCTTTGGTGGCTGCTTCTTTGCATTTCAAATGATAGGCAAAGTTGCGTGCCAAAATGCGCATATTTTGCATACCTTCCAAGTCTTGACGCACTTCATCGGGATTGGCGCCATGCACCATATTCCAATAGCGTCCGGAAATAATGGGCATTTCATTGATTTGAAAATATTTATTGAGTTGATCCAAGGTCGCCGTTGTGCCGGCTCGTCTGGCACTGGCAACGGCGGCTGCCGGTTTTAAGCGAAACAAATTTCTGCTGCTGTTGAATCCGGCGAAAAAGGCTCTGTCCATAAACGGAACGATAATACCGCTTGCCGAAGCATAATGTACGGGAGAGGCAAGAATGAAACCGTCTGCTTGTTCGGATAAGTCCAAAAACGTGTTGACTTTATCCTGAATAACACAGCGTTTCAGCTTGGCGCAGGCGCGACAGGCGCGACACGGTGCAATCGGATCCAATCCGACGTGAAAAATTTCCGAATCGATACCTTCTTCTTTCAACGTTTCGGAAATTTCATTTAAAGCGGTGTAAGTACATCCTTTCAGATGCGGTGATCCGTTAACCATTAAAACTTTCATTTTTCCTCCTTTTTGTGATGACTTTTTTACTATATCGACCCCGAGGAAGATTGTCAATGAAAAAAACAGCGTTTTTAAGCCGAAAAACAAATAAAATGATTGACCTTTTCGATAAAATCAATATGATAATGATAAAAGGAGTTTTCATATGTCGTCAATTATTACCTTATCCGGACAATTGGGCAGCGGTAAATCAACCATCGGTCGATTGTTGGCTGATCGGTTGGGGTTTGAGTTTTATTCGACCGGAAATGTGCAACGCTTAATTGCTGCACGTTACGGTGTAACGACATTGGAACTCAATGAAATGTGCAAAACCAATCCGCAGATTGATCAGGAAATTGACGGCGTTTTTAAAGAATTGCCCTTGAACGGACAAAATTACGTTGTTGATTCGCGAATGGCTTTTCATTTTATTCCCGCTTCTTTTAAGGTTAAATTGAATGTTGATACGCTGATTGCCGGTGAACGTATTTTTAATGATACTGAAAGAAGCGGTGAACAAAAATATTTTTCCGTCAAAGAAGCCGTGGAGGCACTGATCAGTCGTCGTACATTGGAAGTAGAACGATTTAAACGTATTTACGGGGTTGATATTGATAACGATTATAACTTTGATTGCATTGCCGACACAACTTATCAAACACCCGTTGAAGTATGCGCTTTTATATTGCAAAAATATGAAAAATATAAAAAGCATTTGGAAATTGAAAAGAAAAATGATGCAATCGATCAAAAAGAAAGGCTCAATAAATGACGGTTATTATGTTCATTGGCTTTTTACTCGGTTTAACCATACCGACATTTGCCAGTCGTTTCGGTAAAATATTACCCGCCGATCCGGGTTTGGTTTGTGCCATGCTTTTCCATAAACCGCGGTTTCCGCGCGTAGCAGATGCAAAACGTCGCGAATTGTTAGAGGGAAAATGGCGAAAAATGATTTATTTTTCGGTTGGTTGGGGTGTTGTCATGGGATTTTTGTTTGCGTATGCCTGTGCTTTTTTACCGCATATCTATGTTTATGCTTGCCTGTTTTTTTATTTAACGGCTCTTTTAATGGCGGTAGATCAACAATATTATTTATTACCCGATTTTTTTACCATTCCTTTATTATTAATCGGTGTTACATTTGCTTGTTTTTCGTCGGATACCGTTTTAACGATGAATGAACGAATTATCGGGGCGTGGTTCGGCTACATTATTTCCACCCTTGCCGTTTTCATAATGTCGTTTTTCAAAAAAGGCGAATTCGGTGCCGGTGATGTGAAAATGTTAACGGCTTTCGGTATTTGGTTTGGTCCTATGGGATTAAATATCACGCTTTTGCTTTCATTTTTGTTTTTCTATGCCACGGCTTGGATTAAGAAAAAACGAGCAGATGCTTTCGGACCGGCATTGGGCTTGGCGGGCATTGTTGTTTTCTTTTTGTTGTATCTTAATTTATTGTGGACATTTTAAAAAAAATGCATTATAAAATGCTTAAATTGAAAAGAGGTTTAAATGGAAATGAAATCGGGACATAAAAACACATCGGAAATGGTGGAACGAACTTTGTTTGATACCATCGGTGATGAATTGCGTCGGGCAAGACTGGCTAAAAACATCAGTATTGAAAAAGCCGCTCAAGCCTTAAATATTCGACCGAAATATATTCAAGCGCTTGAAGAAAATACAACGGATGCTTTTCCGGCGCCTGTTTATGGGGTTGCTTTTTTGCGTTCTTATGCTGCCTATTTGGGATTGGAAAGCGATATGCTTGTGAAACAATATAAGGAAAAGAATATTTCACCCTCCAGTACGCCGGCAGATTTTCCCATCCACAGTGAAACATCCGTTATTCCCGAAAAACGGGTTTTAATCGGGGCAGGTGTTGTTTTGTTGGTTTTGGTCATCGGTATTTGTATGATCGTTCATTTTAACAAAACGGTTTCGGAAAATGAAAATACCGTTACCGTGGATATGAAAATAATGGAAACAACACCGATAGCAGCAGATGTTCCCGTCGAAAAAGTGTTGCCGACTGATACAGAAAAGTCAGAAATGTCGGCAGCGATTGAAACACAACCCGTTATACCGACGGTCTCGGTTGATTATCCCGATGTAACGGGCGAACGGCTCGGAAACCCGGAAAATGCCCGTGTTGTTTTGGTAGCCAATGAACAAGTGTGGATATCTGTAAGTAATCCGACCAAAATTGTTTTTAATCGAATTATGAATAAAGGGGATGCTTATTTTGTGCCGACGGATGAAAAAGAATTACGTCTGAAAACGGGAAATGCGCCGGCGTTAACTGTTTATGTCGATAAAATGCCGAAAGGGACTTTATCAAAAACGAAGAAAGTAATGAATAACGTGAAATTGGAAGCAGATGCCTTTCAAGAGTAATCTGGCAGGAGTTTAATTATCATGAATTTTGAGCAAAAATTAACGCCGATTATCGGTCGCTATGAGGAATTAACCGCTTTATTATCGCAAGGCGTTGAAGGAGATGAGTTTGTTCGTCTGTCGAAAGAATTAAGTCAGTTGGAAGAAATTCATACATTAGGATTAAAATATAAAAAATTGCTTTGTGATATAGCTGATGATGAAGCATTAATGAATGATGAAACGACGGATGCCGAAATGCGAACCATGGCACAGGAAGAATACTATTCACTCAAAGAACAAGTACCTGAAATGGAAAAAGAAATTCAAATTTTACTCTTGCCGAAAGATGAAGCCGATGACAGAAATGTGATTTTGGAAGTGCGGGCGGGAACAGGAGGCGAAGAGGCTGCGTTATTTGCTGCTGATTTATTTCGTATGTATGAACGTTATGCCGCTCTTAAAAATTGGACGTTTGAAATATTATCGTTAAACGAAACGGGATTGGGCGGTTATAAGGAAGCGGTTGCGCAAATATCAGGTCGTTCCGTGTTCGCACGACTGAAGTTTGAATCCGGAGCTCATCGGGTACAGCGTGTACCGGAAACGGAATCCGGCGGACGGGTACATACCTCTGCGGCAACCGTTGCCGTTTTGCCCGAGGCTCAGGAAGTTGACGTGCAAATTAATGAGGCTGATTTGGAAATTACAACCTGTCGTTCATCAGGCGCCGGCGGACAGCACATTAATAAAACCGACAGTGCCATTCGAATTGTACATAAACCGACGGGCATTGCCGTTGAATCGCAGGAAGAACGTTCGCAATTTAAAAATAAAGATAAGGCGATGATGCGTTTAAGAACGTTGTTGTATGATATGCAGCGACAGGCACTGGATAAAGAACGATCACAAAATCGGAAAAATCAAGTCGGATCGGGAGACAGATCCGAGCGAATCAGAACATATAATTTTCCGCAGGGTCGAGTGACGGATCATCGCATTAACAAAACTTCTTATCAATTAAGCGAAGTGATGGACGGTGTCGGTCTTGATGATTTTATCGATGCTTTGATTGCCGAAGATCAAATGCAGAAATTAGCTGAAATTGACGGATAAATGTCACTGATTGAAAAAATTGCCGAACAATTAAAAGGAGTCAGCGATACACCGCTTCTTGACGCACGTTTTTTTTGCGCACATTATCAAAACAAGCCGAGCGATGAGCAAATTATTGATTTTATTCAAAGAAGAACCGTCGGCGAACCGGTTTCGAAAATCATTTGTCAAAAAGGCTTTTGGAAACGTGATTTTTATGTGTCAGAATGTGTGTTGGATCCCAGACCCGATTCCGAAACGTTGATAGAAGCGATTAAAGTTTTTTTTCCTGATGCAACAAAAGCTTATCGGGCGTTGGATATCGGAACGGGCAGCGGGTGTTTAATTTTATCTTTATGTGATGAATATCGACAATTAACGGGTGTCGGTATTGATGTTTCGACTGAAGTACTGGCGGTGGCGCGTCAAAACGATCCGGAAAACAAAATTGTTTTTAAAGAGAAGAACTTTTATACCGATGATTTCAGTGATTTGGGGCAGTTTGATATTTTACTATCCAATCCGCCTTACATTCCCACGGCTGATATTGAAAAGTTAGAAAAAAGCGTTCGTTTGTTTGATCCCTTCATTGCGCTTGACGGCGGTAAAGACGGGTTAAACGCCTATCGGCGGTTGAGTCACATTTTAAAGAAATGCTGTCATTCAAAATCGATGGTGTTTTTTGAAATCGGGCAGGGGCAGGCATCAGCGGTGTGTAGCATTATGCACAATGAAAACTGGCGGTTTTTAAAAAGTTATCGGGATTTGGGCGGTATCACGCGTGTTTTAGTCTTTTCTTTGTAAATTAAGCAAAAAACGCCATTTTTTCAGCGCATATTCTTCAGCGTAATCAATCCCGACACGAGGAAGTGCCAAAATATCTTTTTTCAAAATACGTTCCGTTTTGGGTGAAAGCCAAATTTGATTACCCGTTAAATCGGCGCCGTCCAAGGTTTTTGTAATGCCGAGCGCCTGACACAATTTCCCGGGACCGTTTAACAATTGTTTCGGGTTTTTATTTGTGCGACGTTTTATCATTTCTTCTGCGCCTGTTACGGGTTCGAGGGCACGAATTAAAATGGCTTTTGGATCTTCTTTTTCGCCAATGACAACATTAAAATGATAATGACACCCGTAAATGAAAAACACATAAGCGCATCCGCCTTTTTTATAACAGCTTTCAACGCGAGGTGATCGATGAAAAGCGTAAGTATGCGCTGCTTTATCCGTAGCGCCCATATAAACTTCCAATTCGGTTATTTTTCCGGCAGTTAAAATGCCGTTGAAGCAAGTACACAAATACGCACCCAGTAAATAATCTTTGGCAATGACAAAGGGATTTTTTAAATAAACCTCCGGCGGTATTTTTTGTGTCAAATCTATTTTCATATCATCAAATATAGCAAAATAAATAAAATAATCAAATACATTTTAATAACAAATTGACAAAAGTAAAAAAAAGAGTAAAATAAGCAGGATTATGCAATTAAAATGAGAACAAAATGCTTCGATATTCGAAAGAAGAAATTATTCGTTGGCTTCAAGATGACGAACAAGAAAAAGACTTGTTTCAAAAGGCTGATACCGTTCGCAAAGAAACACTCGGCGATGAGGTACATTTGCGCGGGTTGATTGAGTTTTCGAATATTTGCCGAAACAATTGTCTTTATTGCGGTATTCGTTGCGGCAATGCGCTTGTAAAGCGATACAGATTATCGGAAGATGAACTGATACAAACGGCTTTTAATGCTGCAAACCTCGGATTTAAAACCATTGTCATGCAATCGGGAGAAGATTTATATTATACAACGGATAAGCTTTGTCATGTGATTGAAGAAATTAAAAAGTTGGATGTAGCGGTCACATTAAGTATCGGCGAAAGGTCGTATGAAGAGTATAAAGCCTTTCGTGAAGCCGGTGCTGACAGATATTTAATGCGCATTGAAACAACCGATAAAGATTTATATCATCGGTTAGATCCGCATATGAGTTGGGAACATCGGCATGAGTGTTTGTTAATGATTCGAGATTTAGGTTATGAGTTGGGTTCAGGCATTATGGTCGGACTTCCGGGGCAAAGTATTGAGTCTGTTGCCGATGATTTACTCTATTTACAATCTCTGCCGGTGGATATGGCAGGTATCGGACCGTTTATTCCGCATCCGCAAACGCCGTTGGCAAAGGAAAAAGGCGGCACGTTAAAATTGGCATTAAGAACCATGGCAGCCATGCGTCTTTTAATGCCGGATATTAACATTCCTGCTACAACTGCCATGGAAAGTCTGCATCCGCAAGGACGGTTAATGGCGCTTCAATGCGGTGCCAATGTCATTATGCCGAATGTAACGGATACGGAATATCGCAAATTGTATGAATTATATCCGAACAAAATTTGTTTGAATGAATCAGCTATGCAATGTCGAACTTGTATCGGATTAAAAATAAAAAGTATCGGACGCACAATCGGCACGGGTTACGGCGGACATATTAAACATTATCAGGTATGAAAGACAGAAAATGAAGAATAAAATTTTAATTTATGATGATATTGGTACAGCCGGTGTGACCGTTTTGCAAGAGGCCTTGAACAAAGAGTTTTCGGCGAAAGGTATATTAATTGAAACTGTTTCGGCAGATGCCATTATTCATCAAAACGCTTTATCATCGAATGTTGTCGCTTTTTTTATGCCTGGCGGATCGGCAGATTATTATCATTTAAAATTAGGAGCATCAGGTAAGCAGTTCATTCGTTCCTATGTCGAATCGGGTGGCATTTATTACGGTATTTGTGCCGGAGCATATTTTGCTGCCAAAAAAGCTGTTTTCGAGCCCCAGATTTCTCATTTACGGAAAATAAACGATTACGGCTTAAACTTAATTGACGCCATTGCCATCGGAACGCTTCAAAAAGAGTTAAATATCAAGCCATATGAGCCTACGGCGGCGGCAACGGCGGTTGTGTTGCTTCAAGATAGAATAAACAGCAATTCATATGCGGCTTATTAT
Source organism: uncultured Alphaproteobacteria bacterium (assembly GCA_947586835.1). Lineage (GTDB taxonomy): Bacteria > Pseudomonadota > Alphaproteobacteria > CAAHEQ01 > UBA3637 > RGIG4140. Next base: position 26,334 of record CANPXT010000006.1, on the reverse strand, counting down.
CACGGCGGTCCTTGGTTTGTTAAAAAAGCACAGTCAAAGGGAAGTGTGATAGCTAATTATCGATTACCCGACAAAAGCTTGCCGGCTGTAATAGTTGAGCCGATCGGAAAAGGACTTGTTATTGTTTCGGGTGTACATTATGAAACAACGGCAACAGCATTGAAAAAGTGTCTTGTCGAAAGAAAAGCGGATTATCCCATTGCCCGAAAGATTGTGAGTGAATTGGATCGGGTTGAGCCTTTAAGGCGGGCCTTATTTCAAAAAATAATTGATTATACCCGTGTTTAAGGCATTTTCAGGTATTTTTGTGCTTTTTTAAATGAAAAATCAGGCGAGGCGATTCGTTTTTTCTTCATAACATATTGAAATTTAATAATAAATTAAAAATATCTTTTTAAATTCACTCTTTTGATTCGTTTTAAAAAACAACATAAAAAATCGCGGAAAACAGGCATTTAAAGCGATTAAATCAAGGATTTAGAGACACAAAAGTTTATTTTTTGTTAACAAAAAAGCAAAAAAATCATTTTTTTTGATAAAACAGCAAAAAGATTGTTGACAACCGCTTAAAACAAGGGTTAAAGTGAATAAGTCAAGGATGTACGTCGTACATTCAGCCAACAAAATTAAGGAGTTTTACTATGAATAAGCAAGAATTAGTTGATGCAATCGCAAAACAAGCCGGTTTAACCAAAACAGATGCTGCCAAAGCTTTAGATGCTACAACATCTGCCGTTTCTGCCGCTTTAAAAAAAGGTGATGAAGTACGCATTACAAATTTCGGTACGTTTGCCGTTGTGAAAAGAGCTGCTACAACAGGTCGTAACCCGCATACAGGTGATGCTATTAAAATTCCGGCTTCCAAACAACCGAAATTCCGTGCCGGTAAAGGTTTGAAAGACGTTGTCAACAAAAAATAGTTTTTGCTCTTGACAAAATATAAAAAGGGTGGTATAGATAACATCACCCTTTTTTTACGGGCGACTAGCTCAGCTGGTCAGAGCACCTCGTTTACACCGAGGGGGTCTGCGGTTCGAATCCGTAGTCGCCTACCATTTAAAAAGTTGCTCATTCCGAGCAGCTTTTTTTTTGAATCTGCACAAAATAGACGTAGGTTTATTGCAACACTTTTTTTCATTTTTCATCAAAAAAATTTATTTTTCTTGTTTTTTGTTCATTTTCAATCGGTTATTCTTTTCTTGTTTTCAAAATGTTTGTTCTTTCAAGCGTGCGAAAAAGTGTTGCAATAAACCTACGTTTAATTTATACAATTTAGGAAAAAGTAAACGGGAGAAAGGGTTCATGGAAATTCAAAAAAAGAATAAAACAAAGCAGCATCAAAATCAGGCACAAGACGGGCGGTCAATGGTTGAAATGCTGGGTGTTTTGGCTATTATCGGCGTGATTTCACTGGGGGGAATCGCAGGCTATAAAATGGCAATGGAACGGTATCAGGCGAATCAAATTGCGAATGAAATAAATTTAATGCGCAATGATGCCAAAATAAAACTGGCTCAAGGGGAGCAAAAATTATTTTTAGGTGAGCCGTATGACAAAATCGGGGAAGAATTAGGGCATTTGAGTTTTAACGAAAAATATAAAGTTGATTTCGGGTTTAATCATGACACGGAAGAGTCGGAAGAAGAGGAAGAAAGGGAGAAAAGCGGATATTTTATCAGCGTATCAGGGGTAACGGCTGGCGTATGCAAACCGTTGGCAACACTTTTAGAAAGTATGGATGAAACGGTAGCAGTTGTGATAAATGGCACGAAATGCACTTCGGAATTGAATGTAACATTATGCAGTGAAGTCAGTAACACATTGGAAGTTGATTTTTCGGGTGAAAAGATACGCAACAGCGGTGGTGAAGGTAATGTGGAAGACGAAGCGCAAGGAGAGGAACCGGCATGCGATGAAAGTTGTCAAGGGCCATGCAATGAAGACGGAACGTGTGGAGAGTGTCCGACAGATTCCACATGGGACGGGGAAAAGTGTGAATGTTCGGAAACGGATAAGTATTGGAACGGCGAAAAGTGCATAACATGCCCGACGGATACGGAGTGGGATGAAGGGGTAAGCGAATGCGTATGTAAAGATAAAGAAAAGCATTTATACGGTGGTCAATGTGTGGTTTGTGATCCCACCACGAGTGGCATATGGAATGAAGAAACGAAGCGATGCGAATGTGATGAAGGAAAATATTGGAGCAGTTTAGAAAAAAAAGTGTGTGGAAAATCCTTGCAATAATTGTGATACAGGTCAATATTGCATGACCAAAGAGTGTGGTTGCTCCAATGGTGTCGAAACTTCTTGCAGTAGCTATACATGTGAGGATATAGAGGAACCGCAAAAAGTGGAAGTATACGGGACAACTTATTATATAGGTCCGTGTATGAACTGGTGGAGTGTAGAGAGGTATTGCTATGCGATTGGCAAAAAGATGGTGAGCTTAGAAGAATTGGGGTGTTCAAAATTTTTACTTCCTGTAGAGTCAGGAAGTAACAAATGTGCTGATAGTATGATATTGAAGGAGTTGTCTGAAAAGTTGTCTGAAAATATGTCAGAAGCAGGTAGTTATGTATGGACAACAAGTGAAGGGAGTAACTCCTGCATCAAATACTGGGTAGGCTTCTATAGTGGTAATATCGGTCAAAACTACTTTCGTGATGACTTCTATTACCAAGCTGATGCTGTATGTATTGATTGATGATACCGGTATACTATTGCTCACACACGAACCCACGACCACCTCTTCGCCTTATGTAAGTGAGACCTACCAGCCTCCCGCACCACCCGCGCCGGCTCACGTTCCCCGAGCCGGCACTTCCCGCTGAAACACCGTCTGTTCCACCCGCCGACAGACAAAAAAATATCATCAAAAATTAATTAAATTATACATACATGAATAAAAATAAGAATATCAATAGCAAAAAATTTAGCAGATTTTTTTCATTTTATATATTTAAAGTAGAAATATTATAAATTTTTACAACTAAAAGTAGTGAAATGCTTCATTAATGTATGCGTTTTTTCTTTATATCCCTCAATGCTACTGTTATACGTTGCTTTATTATCACCGAAATAAAAAAAACCCTTCGAAATGAAGGGCTTATTTTTGGTACCTCTAGCCGGACTTGAACCAGCATGACCTTGCGGTCAACAGATTTTGAGTCTGTCGCGTCTACCAGTTTCGCCATAGAGGCATTTTTTAGTGGACAAACCCATTATGCACAGTTATAATCACTTGTCAAGAACTTTTTTTCAAAAGAAAGGTATTTTTTTTATGAATTTTAAAAATTTTGAAGGAAAAAGTGTTTTAATTACCGGTGCTTCAAGCGGAATCGGATCAGCTTTGGCCGAAAGATTTTCAAAAATAAACAATATTTGCCTTATTTTATGCGGACGTAATCAAAAACGCTTGGAGAAAACAGCAGAAACCTGTCGAAATCAAGGCGCTCAAGTTGAAACGCTTACCTTTGACGTGACCGATGAAATTGCAACGAAAGAGGCCATACAAAAAGCCACAAAATTCGGTAAAATTGATATTTTGATTGCAAATGCCGGTGTTTCTTCCGGATCGCTTCATATCAACCAAGATACACAATCAACGCCCGATATTATTCGTACCAACGTGTTCGGCGTGGTGAATACCGTTTTGCCCGTGATTGAATTGATGAAAAAGCAAGGGCAGGGGCAAATTGCCGTCATGAGCTCAATGGCCGGCTACAGGGGATTAAGAAATTGTCCGGCTTATTCGGCTTCAAAAAGTTTTGTTAAAGCTTGGGGTGAAGCTTTACGCGGCTATTTAATGAAAGATAATATAAAAGTCAATGTAATTTGTCCCGGCTTTGTCAAAACGCCATTAACCGATACCAATACCTTTAAAATGCCGCTTTTAATGCCGGCTCAAAAGGCCGCCGAGATAATTATTAAAGGAATGCTTCAAAATAAATCGGTAATTGCTTTTCCGGCACCTCTTGCCTTTGCCGCTTGGATTGGAAGCGTCTTGCCGGCAGGTCTTTTAAGCCTGATTTTAAAATGCTTACCGCAAAAAGAGAAATAACCGTTGCATTTTATAATAAATTTTGCTATATACAAAATATTAATAATAAAGAGAGGTTAAAATGAAGAAAGAAAATCCCATTGATGAAGCGGAACGCATTCAACAAGCCGTTTTAATGCGCGAAGTGGAAGAAGAAATTCAAAAAGAAAAGTTATTGAATTTTTGGAAAAAATACCGTTTTTTAATTATCGGTGGCATTATCGGTGTCGTTGCTTTTACCTGCGGAAACGAAGTTTATCGAATGTGGTATGAAAAAACGCGTTTATCCGAATCGAATCGGTTTGAACAAGCGGTTATTTTAAATTATACCGGCAATCCTGAAGAAGCTGCGCAAATTTATATTGACTTGGCGCAAAGTGCACATACGGGTTATAAAGAATTGGCATTGTTGAGATTGGCTGCTATTGCTCATGAAGGCGGTGATGATGAAAATGCCGGCATTTATTTAAAACAAGTTATCGATTCGGGCGAATCTTCAGAGCTGAAAGATGTGGCTCGTGTTACTTATGTCGGCTATAAAATCGATAAAACGCCCGATGAAGCTTTGTTAGCGGTGTTACAACCCATTTTAAATCAACCGGTAAATGCCTTATACGCTTCCGCCGTTGAATTACAAGCAGCATTGCTTGTTAAATTACAAAAAAATGATGAAGCCAAACAAGCCATTCAAAATGCCTTGGATAATCAGTTTTTAACATCTGTTTCAAAAGACAGATTAAATGCCTTGTTGGCGGTTATTGAATAAAAAGGGGAGAAAAATGAAAAAACTGTTATCGGTTTTTGTTATCTGTGCTTTATTGGCTGCTTGTGCTGATTCAAAGCGTCCCGTCCCGCCCGGTGAAAGATTGGCGGTTAAAAATACGGCTGCCGCGGAAGTACAGAAAGCAACAACAAATATTCAAGTCGGACAAACGGTTTCTGATTTTAATTGGTCACAAAACAACGGAAATGCTAAAAACTTAATGCCGCACGGTCAATTAAGCGATTCACCGCAACTTGTATGGAAACGCTCAATCGGGAAAGGTATTAGCGATGATAATTTGCTTTTGCCTGAACCTGTTTTTCATGACGGCGTTATTTATGCATTGGATTCGACTTTTCGGTTATCAGCCGTCCGTGCAAAAGACGGAAAATTGATGTGGCAAATCGCATTGCCGGTGTCCGAAGATTTAGGATTGGCCAGTATCGGTTTGGCTGCCGATTCAAATGCCGTTTATGCCGTTGGCGGAAATGGCATGATTTATGCCGTTGATTTTGAAGGCAAAATTTTGTGGCAAAAAAACACGAACTCTATTTTACGTTCGGCACCGACCATTGAAAAAGGCATTTTATATGTATTATCCGGCAACAATGAATTATTTGCATTGGATTCTTTAAACGGAGAAGAAATTTGGCGGTATCGAAATTTATCAACTATGACCAACTTGTTGGGTATGGGACAACCGGCCGTTTCAAACGGTGTGTTGGTCGTTCCGTTTTCCAGCGGCGAAATTATTGCATTTGATGCAAAAACAGGTGTAATACTTTGGTCTGATGCATTGCTTTCCGCCCGTACATTTAATCAAATTCAAGATATTTCTCATGTATTGGCAGCTCCGGTTATTGACGGTAACACGGTTTATCTGGTCGGGAACGCCCAAAAAACAGGGGCATATGATTTACGCACGGGAACTTCGAAATATGTGCAAAATATCGGTGGAACATCAACGCCGGTCGTCAGCGGTAATGCTTTATTTTTAATTACAAATCGTAATACATTGACAGCTTTGGAAAAATCAACGGGGCGTTTAGTTTGGGAAATACCGTTGGAATCTAAAGAAATGAAAAATATTGTTTGGAACGGTCCCGTATTAGCGGGAAATCAGTTGATTGTTGTTTCTAATAAAGGTGATGTTGTTTTTGTTGCACCGCAAAACGGTCAAATTAAACAAACCATCCGAAGAGACGGTTTTTCCAACAAACCGATTTTAGGAGATGAAAAAGTTATTTTGCTTTCCAATGAGGCAGAACTGGTTGCTTATCAATAACAGAGGAAAAAAATGAAAACGGTTGCAATCGTCGGGCGGACAAATGTCGGAAAATCTACATTATTTAATCGTTTATGCGGTCGTCGATTAGCTATTGTGCATGATGAAGCCGGTGTGACCCGCGACAGAAAAGAAGCTGAAGCCCATTTAATGGATTTGTCGTTTCGTTTGGTTGATACGGCAGGACTGGAAGAAACAACCGAATTGGCACAAGCCATGTGGAAGCAAACAGAAACAGCCGTTTCGGAAGCTGATGTCGTACTGGCGGTTGTGGATGGTCGCGATGATGTGATGCCGTTAGATATTAAAATGGCGGAAACGTTGCGAAAATCAGGGAAAAAAATTATTTTGCTGGCAAATAAATGTGAAGGTAAAATCGCTCATTTAACCGGATCTTTTTATCGTTTGGGGTTAGGCGATCCCATTCCTGTTTCAGCTGAACATGGACTGGGTCTTTCTGATTTGTATGATGCGCTTAAAAAAGCTTTACCTAAAGAAGAACATGTATCAATTGAAGAGGACACGCCTCTGTTGAACGCCTCATTGCATGATAAGGAAAAAGAACGTTTAATTCGGCAAAGTAAGCCTTTAAAATTGGCTATTGTCGGACGACCGAATGTCGGAAAGTCTACATTAATTAATACCCTTATCGGAAAAGAGCGTTTATTGACCGGACCCACGGCAGGTGTAACGCGTGATGCTGTTACAATTCCCTTTACATGGCGTGAACATGAAATTTTATTGACGGATACGGCCGGTTTAAGAAAGCAAGGAAAAATTGAGCACGAATTGGAAAAAATTTCGGTTGCCGATACTTTAAATGCCATTGATTTTGCAGAAGTTGTTATTTTAGTGTTAGATGCACTTCAACCCATGGAAAAGCAAGATTTACTTATTGCTTCAAAAGTTTTAAATGAAGGACGTTGTTTATTAATTGCATTAAATAAATGGGACAGTATTGAACGTCCGAAACAGGTATTAAATACGTTAAAAGAAAAATTAGCCGTTTCATTACAACAAGTTAAGGGAATACCCGTTCATACTGTTTCCGCAAAAACAGGGTATGGCTTAGACAGAATGATGAGTGATGTTTTTAAGATATATCATTTATGGAATTACCGTGTTCCTACCCATAAATTAAATGATTTTTTAGCCCGTATGACACAAGCGCATCCGACACCGGTTGCATCAAACGGAAAACGAATTCCCATGAAGTATATGACACAGGTCAGTACACGTCCGCCGACATTTGTTATTTTTTCAAGCAATCCTGATTCTTTACCGGAATCATACTTGCGGTATTTATCAAACGGTTTAAGAAGCGATTATGGTTTGGAAGGAATTCCAATTCGTATTGTCATGCGTAAACGAGCGAATCCTTTTGAGAAAAAGCATTAAAACAAATTTAAACTTGTTTTTTCACAATCTTTTACTTATTTAGTATAAATTAAGATATAAAGAAAAGATGTCATATGAAAAAAGTTTTTGTTTATTTTCTCTTATCTTTTAGTTTTATTTATTCAGCTCAAGCTCGATATTTAGGACAATTTTCGGCTAATCCGTATGCGGTAAACTCCACGTCAAATCCTTATGGACCGTACGGAAGTCCTTACTCGGCCGAAAGCATTAACAATCCAAACGGAGAGTTTGGCAGTCGCTATTCTTTTTCATCTGCTTACAATCCCTATTCATCCGGTGATGAGACACTCAAACTTTATGATTCCGAAGGTCATTTCAGAGGTAATTTAAACAATAATCCGTATGATCCGGATTCAATCGCTAATCCGTACGGCAGATACGGAAGTCCTTATTCGGCCGAAAGTATTAACAATCCCTATGGGGCAGGCAGTCCTTATCGCTATGACAGTCCGAATAATCCTTACGGTGCAGGGTGGGAAATTCGATCAGAATAACTTATTTATTCAAATAATAATGCTTTTATCCTCGGGTTATTTTTTGAATGGCAAAAAGAAAATCTTTTCCGCGTTCCTCGAAGTTTCGATATAAATTATAGCTCGGTGCTGCCGGAGATAATAAAACATATCCGTTTTTCGGCGTAACGGTTAAAGCTTTTTGAACAGCTGATGTCATATTTTCCACATAAGATGTTAACAATCCGGCTTTTTTAGCTTCTTCGCACAGGCGCTTACCGGTATCGGGTAAGGCAATCACAAAAAGTTTATGCTTTAATTGAACGGCATAACGAATCAATGTTTCATAATTTTGACCCCGATCAAATCCGCCGGCAATCAGGGTTATAAAGTCAGCATTGTGAAATGTTTTTAATGCGGCAACGCTCGATTCGGGTGTTGTTGAAATGCTATCATCGATAAATTTAATATCATTGTATACATAAATCGGTTGCAATCGATGGGGTAGAGGAGAAACCGATTGAAATCCTTGAATAATTTTTTTTTCCTGAATGGGAATATCAAGAAGTGAGAGAGTGCTGATTGCCGCACAGGCATTAATGGCATTATGAATGCCTAAAAGTGGTAATGAGGAAACGGGAATTGTTTTTTTTGAAGCATTATAAAAATAATTATCTTCAATATGCCACGTGTCTTTTGTATTAAAATAGTGAATAGTTGATAAATTTTTCAAATGTTTCATAATTTCTTCATTCGAACCGTTAACAACCGCTTGATTGGAAAGTTTTATCAATCGACACTTATCATTATAATAATTTTCATGTGTTTGATGCCATTGTAAATGTTCGGGATATAAATTTAACAAAACAGCAACTTCACAAGCATATTTCAAAGAGGCACATTGATAACTGGACAGTTCCGCCACAACAAAATGAAAGTCGTCAGAAAGCAAATCTAGTAAGGGTTTTCCGATATTTCCGCCTAACGCCGTATGCGGTTCATACTGTAAAAGAAGATGATAAATAATTGAAGAAGTTGTGCTTTTCCCTTTTGTCCCTGTTATGCCGATAACTCGTGTTTTTTTCTTTTTATTTGCTAAAAACAAATTGGTGCCGGTTGTGAAAACAATCCCTTGTTGTTTGGCTTTCTCTATTTCCCGTCGATAAATGCTGACACCGGGTGAGGTGATTACAATATCACACTCAAACATATGGGTTAAATTTGAATCATCAAATAAAATAATTTTAGCACTCGGCACAAACCGTCGAATCGCATTTTGAGCTGCCATACCTTCACGACCTTGACCCCAAATACCGATGGTTTTATCATTTAATGCGTCCCATTTCATGTTTTTAATCCTTCATTAAAAATACAAATAACCTGATCGGCAATGGTATCCGGTATTAAGTGCCGCATAGCTGGTGTTAAATATTTTCGCGAAATATCTTCTTCAAAAGATTTAATTTTGTCTGTTAATGCATTGATAACAAAATCATTTTTCCATTCATTTCTGCGTGACAATATTTGAAATGCTATCCGTGACTCCTCAATTTCTCCGACACATTCAAATGGTTTATGACCTTGCAGACCCAATAATTCTTTATAACCGATCAATTGTGTTTCATCATCTAAAAGATTCTTGCCAATGATACGAATCAAGGTTTCTCTCGGCAAAAAAGGAGCTAATATTAAAAACACAAAACGACATTTATCACACGTGCCGCACCAAGCATTTAATCTTGTTTTTTCGTTTAAACGAAAAGCCTTATTGCAACTGGTAAATGCCGAAAAATAAGTTTGACAATATTGAGAAAAAAGTTTTGCTATTGAAAATTCGCTTAATGGTCTTAATAAAGAAAAATAGCGAAAATCTGGTGTTACGGATTGCGTTAATCGATAAAAATTTTGCTCAAATTCAAAAGATTTACTGTATTGATGATTAACCGCCAAATTCCCTTGCATTAAATTACCGACATTTGCCGATTGTTCACATGATAAAACAACATATTGATAATTATATAAAATAGCTGCACCCCAAAGTAAAAATGCCAACATACCCGTAATCGGGACATGTCCGTTTGTGTGCCCTGATTGATTGAGTTCAATCAATTGCGGATCAATTTTTCGGATAATGTTTAATGAATCAAGGTTTGATAAGCGCATACACGCGCAAATAGGACGAGCATTTCCGATCGCGATTGTTGCGGCATTGACATTTAACTTTTTCATAATTTCAACGGTTAAGCAAGAATCCTTTCCGCCACCGATTGGTATGAGATATTTATTTTGTAACATTATAGGAACGGAAGTTTTTTCTTTTCTTTCAAACGGAAAGGTAATTAGGCCTTGCAAATTTAAATTATTTCGAACGGCAAATTCGCCTAATCCGCTTTCATAAAAACGATTAAAAAATAAAGCTTCATCTTTTGAAAGAGCAGATGACTCAACCGATAACTCACATGGACAAAATGCTTTATAATAACTGATACCAAATGCGATATGCGCTAAGGAAAAAATACGGCTTAATGCTTGATTTTGAAGCTCATTTAACTGAAACGGCGCCAAAGGAAAAACAATTTTTTCCGTAAATAAAAAACTTTTATTTTCCAACTGCATTTCATAGCGGAAAAACAGTTCGCCCGTTTTTGAATTAAAAAAGTAATTTTTATAACAAAATTTCTTGCGCAAAATCATTTTTCCTTTTACAATACATTTAAATTTTGTTATACATTAAAACAGAAAAAAAGCAAGAGGATTTTTAAAATGACATCTAAAAAAAGAAAATCAATTTTTAAACGAGTATTTTTGGGCTTGATTTTCTTATCATTCTGCGGCATTGTTTATGTTGTCGGACGCGATTTTACTTTATCTTCCGCCGAATTATTTGAAATTGCACAAAAGGCGGAAAGTAACGGGTTGTTTAAAAAAGCCGAACGTTATTATTTGTTGGCAAGTAGCGCTCAAAACAATGATACGGCTAAGTTGGCCTCATATTATTTGGGACGAATGTACAGAAAAGGCGGCACTTCTTTTCCGATTAACGGAAAGAAAGCAGAAATTTTTTTAGAGCAGGCGGCTTTACAAAATGTTCCGCGAGCGCAATATGAATTGGCATTAATGTACGATACGGGTGATAAAATACCCGAAAACAAAATTAAAGCCATAAAATGGATGAATTCGGCAGCACAGAATAATTTACCGGATGCTTTATACGGACTGGGCGTTTGGATTGAACGCGGATACTTCGGCACGCCGAATATGGATAAAGTGCTGACTCTCTATGAAAAAGCAGCCGAACAAGGACATATTTTTGCTATGACAAGCTTAATTGCCCTTTATAGTGGTGGCTTTCAAGGTCTTGAAAAAAATCAAGAGCGAGCTGACTATTGGTTTAATGAATTAAATAAAAAGAACAAAATTTTAAATGCCGAAAAAATCGGTAATCAAGAAAAGGAGAAAAAATGACATTAAAATATCGCAAAAATTATGTGGCACCGCATTATCGGTTACCCTTAACGGAATTGGATTTTACTTTGGATCCGACCAAAACACTGGTTAAAGCAAAACTGCATTTCGATTCGGTTGAAACAGATAAGCCGCTGTTATTAAACGGGCAATATATGACCCTTAAAAAAGTAATGATTAACGGACAAATATTAACGCCGAATGATTATGATCTGACAGATGTGAGCTTAACACTTTATCCGAAAGAAAAAGCCTTTGTTGTTGAAACGGAAGTTGAAATTAATCCGCAAGATAACACGCGTTTGATGGGGCTTTATGTTTCAAACGGCATTTTCTGTACGCAATGCGAGCCGGAAGGATTTAGAAACATTACATATTATCCTGATCATTCCGATGTGCCGAGTAAATTTATCGTAACCATTCGCGCTGACAGAAAAAAATATCCCGTATTGTTGTCAAACGGTAATGTCATTAAAGACGAAGGCAATGTAATTGTTTATGAAGATCCCTATAATAAACCGTGTTACTTGTTTGCTTTGGTTGCCGGCGATTTAGACAGTATTCATGATGTTTACATCACGCAATCGGGTAAAAAAGTTGATTTACGTCTTTATTGCGAACGCGGAAAAGCCGAACGGTTAACTTTTGCCATCAATGCTTTAAAACGAGCTATGGCATGGGATGAAAAAGTTTTTCATTTGGAATATGATTTAAATCGATTCAGCATTGTTGCCGTTCCGCATTTTAACGCGGGAGCGATGGAAAATAAATCATTAAATATTTTTAATGATGCAGCCTTATTGGCTTCGCCCGATACGGCTACCGATGCAACATATGAATATATTGAGCACGTTGTGGCGCATGAATATTTTCACAATTACAGTGGTGATCGCGTGACTTTGCGCAGTTGGTTTGAACTTTCTTTAAAAGAAGGATTTACGGTGTTTCGTGATTCCGAATACGGTTATGATACTTTTTCAAAAGCCGTCAGTCGCATTGATGATGTTGCAACACTTCGTGCCGTTCAATTTCCGGAGGATGACGGTCCGTTAGCGCATCCGGTACGACCCGATTCGTACCATGAGATTGATAACTTCTATACCACGACCATTTATGAAAAAGGCGCGGAAGTTATTCGAATGCAAAAGGCATTATTGGGTAAAAAAACTTTTATGAAAGGGGCAGCGCTTTACTTTAAACGTCATGACGGACAGGCTGTTACCATTGATGACTTTGTTAAAGCCATGGAAGATGCATCCGGTAAAGATTTAACGCAATTTAAATTGTGGTATTCAACAGCAGGGCGGCCGAGGATAAAAGTAAAAACTTCCTATAAAAACGGTACTTATGCCGTTACGTTAAAGCAAAGTCATTCGCGAAAATATAAGCCGTTTGTTATTCCGTTGGCCTTTGGGTTGGTCGGCAGAAGAGGGAAAAAGTTTAAAAACGGTTTAATTGTTTTAAGTAAAAAGTCAAAAACATATAGATTTAAAGTACCTTATGAACCGGCTTTATCACTGAATCGCTTTTTTACATCACCGGTTGATATTATATATTCACCTAAAAAAGTGATGCGTTTACGGTTAATGAAATATGACAGTGATTTATTTAATCGCTATGATGCCGGACATCAATATGCTTTGGATTCCTTGGTTCATTTGTATGAGAAAAATGCCAAAGAACCAGATATGCATGTCATTGAAGCATTAGGTTCTTATTTAAATCAATCAAAATTAGATAAAGCTTTCATCGCACGCGCCATTGTTCTGCCGAGTGAGGAAGAAATCTTTGAAAAAGTGCGTGTTGCCGATATGAAACGCATTAAAGCCGTTCGATTAATGATGCGCCAAGCTTTTGCCGAAAAATATAAGGATATTTTATTGAAAATTTACAATAAAAATCAAATAAAAAAGGCTTATTCACCGGATAATTTATCTTTCGGAAAACGGGCCATCAAAAACGTCGCTTTGGGATATTTGGCATTGGTCGGTTATGCTGATTTGGTGAAAAAACAATTTGATGAAGCCGATAACTTAACGGATAGATTATCAGCTTTAAATATTTTGGTTAATAATGATTTGCCCGGTGCCGATCAAGCGCTTGATGCTTTCTATAAACGCTATGAAAATGACGATTTGGTTTTAAACAAATGGTTTGCTGTTCAAGCGCGAAACGGATCAAAAAATACTTTACCGATTGTGGAAAAATTAGTTCAACACGAAAAGTTCGATATTCGAAATCCCAACAAAGTGCGGGCTGTTATCGGTGCCTTTGGCGGAAATATGGAATCTTTCCATACTTTAAAAGGATATGAATTTTTTGTGCGTCATGTCATGGAAATTGATAAAATCAATCCGCATTTGGCAGCACGGCTATTTACGGCATTTGCAAAATATCGAAAGTTTGATGAGGCAACAAAAGAAATGGCACGCAGTGTATTAAAAAAAGTTGCAGCTGATAAAACATTATCCGATGTTTCAAGAGAAACCGTCGAACGGATGATATAAAAAATGCGATTCATAAAAAATCCTGGTAACTTTATTGTTATCAGGATTTTTTAGTAACATCACAAAAAAGAGAGTAGGGTAATTTTGTTAATTTTTTAAATAATTTGGCTCTAAAATCGCATTTTATATAATAAAAATTCTCTTAAACGAAATAAAATCAATGATTACAGAGAAATTTTAATTATTTTTTGATTTGCATTTCATCTTATCAAATGATAATTTAAGCGGTATTTTTATGCACGTCTAGAGGGAACATTATCAGTATTGATGTAATAGATTTTGATGAGGTGAGAATAACACAATTATTTTTGTGAAGTAAAGTTATAAACAAAGTTATCCACATTTTGTTTAACATATTGATTATAAAACATTTTATCTTTTTTCTTATCTTAATATTTGTCGCATAATTTATATTATGTATAGTTATATCTTAAATTTAACAATTAAAGTTCAGAAATTAAGCTTTTTTATAATATTTTTATAAAAAAATAATAAACAAATTTTAAAGCAAGATATTGATTTTTTTTATAATTTATTAAATTTAAATTTAAGATATATCTCAATACAACAAACCTTTTAAAAATGAATATTTTTTCATTTAAGATCGTTTTTAAAAGAAATTTTCATTAAGAAAGCCTGTTTTCCACTTGAAAGGTTTATGTATTGAAATATAATTAAAGCGTTATAAAATCATTTCATTACTTTTCCACGATATGTGTAATCGTGCGTATTCTTTCCCTGCTCCATCGGAAATTGTGTGCCGTGTTTCGGTTTCCGAAACAATTTGTGTGGCAACAATAATCTTATCGCCCCGTTTGGCCGGTTGGCGATATTGAATTTTCAATCGAAGTATGGTTTTTCTTTTCATAAAATCTTGCATAAGCGCATCTAATATCCATGTCGGGTAAACGGCATTATTCACATGATGATTTAAATCAATATCATCAGCACGAATAATTTCTTCCGTTTGAAAATCGTTTTTATCAAGAGCAGGTAATTTTTCAAACCGAGTATCGATGGCACGTGTTTCATTTAATTGGCATTTTTCTAAATGTTTTCCGACCGCAACCGGACGCATGCGCTCTAAATCAAGTAAAACCCATTGACTTGAAGCACGCACCAACACCTCTTTCGTTTCAATATTTATTAATTCAAACTCACGGTATGCCGTTGCGGCATTTGTTTGTGACGGCCACGTTTTTAGTCTTACTTTATCATTCCACTTCGGCAGTGACATAAATTCAACCTCATAGGCACCGCCGACCCACCCTAATTTGTTTTGTATGCAATAATGATATCCGACCCCCATTAAATCGGCATGATTATCGGCAACATCTTGAAAAATATTGAATAAACTACGTAATCTGAAATAAAGATTTTCATCGCATTCATAGCTGGCAATTTCATAGTCTTTCACAAATTCATTCATGAGAAGATCCTCGTTTTTTTTCAATAATTTTAATAATTTTCTTTAAACGTTCGTCAGTTAAAAAATCTTCTGTTAAAACAGGCAGTTTATATCGCCAGTTCGGATATTCAAAACATGTTCCGGGTACATTGGTTTGTTCATCTTGATTAAAGACATCTTCCAAACGAACCATTAACAAGCGACTGTCACAATCGTTTAAATATCGATAGGTATTTTCAATAAACCATGGAGGTGTTTCATCGGCATTCACAGCTATTTTAATCGATTCATCGGGCATGGGATACCCAGCCCTTTGAAACGCATTGATAAAAGCTTTTTTATCTGATAAACGTTCTTTTCGATGCAAGTTATATTGTGCCGTCGTAACGGTTTTTAAACGCTTTGACAACGCTAAATCCAATCCCTTATAAAAAGAACTATATGAAGGCATATCGTGCGTACCGGAAGCAATTAACGAGTAATGAGGAAAACAATTCGGTGCTTGGAAAGAATCACCTTGCCTGTGGAAATGAAGAATTTTAAACGAATAAGCCGCGGCCGATGTCATTTTGTCGGAAAATCCGCACGGTGCCGTTCCCAAATCTTCGGCAATGACCAAACATTTTGCCCGTAAGCTCTCCAATGCAACAATTCCCATCAGTGTTTTAAACGGATATTTTAAATAAGCGCCGGCACCATTTTTAACCCGCAAATACAATCGTTCCAATCCGAATGCGTGATCAATTCTTACGGCGCCGGCACCGTGCATCATTTGTCGAATCACTTTTCGATAAGCCGAAAAGCCCGTTTGTTTTAATGCAATCGGATGAAATGCGGCCAACCCCCAATCTTGTCCTTTGCGATTAAATGCATCAGGCGGCGCACCGGCTGACACACCTTCAATAAACAAATCCTGATGTGCCCATACTTCTGCGCTGTTTTCACACACCCCGACCGGCATATCGGTATACAAACCAATAGGCAGTTGGTGTTTCATTATTTTTACTACCGCATCATATTGTTCGAAAGCCAAAAATTGTCGATATTTAATTGCCTTCACTAAGTCGGCATATTTATTTTTAAATTGTAGTATGGCTGTACTTGACGGATCTTGAAAATCTTTTGCCCATGATCGCCAATATAAAGATTTATTTTCTTTTCCGAATATATATCGAATAGCTTGAAAAACGGAAAAGTTTTCCAGTTCTTCGCCCTGCTCCTTACAAAATTTTTGAAAAGCTTCATATCGTTTAGCGGGTTTTGTTTCAATAAAATGCCGATATAATTGATTGAGCAGTGAATACTTAATTTTAGCAACTTCTTGATAATTTACTTCTTTTGTATTTCGCAGGGTTTCTAATTTTTGTTGAAAAGTCTTGGTATTGAGTTTTTTTTGCAAGGCTTCATGTGATTTTAATTCTTCAACATTCGTAATATCAATGTAAAGCGGATTAAGAAACAGTCGAGATGAAGAACTATAAGGACTGGCATCTTGCGGCATATCTTCAAAAAGCGCACTGAGCGGATTGATTCCGATTAAACCGGTATGAAGTTTTTTGCCGATAGCGGCCAAATATCGTAAATCACCAAAATCACCGATACCGAAATTTTTACGACTTTTTAAAGCATACAATTGAACGGGAAAACCGTAAACATATTTATTTTCAGGTGTTTCTGTCGGTTGATAACATGTACGAGGCACCACAAACACATACATCTTTATCACTTGTTGATCAGGCAATATAAAATGCATTTGGTGGTAACCGTAATCAGCATTTAAAAACAGATAAACACGTCGTTTTTGATAACAAACACCGTTAATTTCCTTTTCGGTTAAAAACGGCATATCGTGAAACCAAAATGAGCCTTTATCAACGGTATTATCTTCCTTGTGAAACTCAAAATCAATGCAATTATGTTCAAATTTTTTCGGCAGCGCCATTTCAAAAACAAGCGGTTTTATTTCTTCTAAATATACCGTATGTGTGGCTTCAACCCCATTTAACCAAAATTGATTTTCAAGTTTTATCAATGATTTCTCAACGGCTTTATCCGAATGAGCCGAATACCCTAACCCGGCGCAGATTACTTGTTTTGATTTTCTGTCCGCCTGATAAGTTTTGTGCGTTCCATCATCCGTAAAGGATAAATAAATACCTAATTTTTCAGATAATTCATTCAATTTTTCTTCATTAAAAGCCATGTGTTTAATCCGCTAATTATCCTTTTAAAACAACCACACTCCAAGCCGGAACAATAATATTATCTTGATTTAGTTTCATTTTTTCACTGCTGTCAAGCACTGCTCTCCAATGCACATTTGAAGGAATTTGATATGTTATATCTTCATTAAATGCATTAAATATTATAAATAACTTACTGTTTTCATTATTTATTAAACAAGCTATCGTTCGAACAAAATGTTGCCAATCATTTTCTTGCATTTGTGTACCGTTTGGTTTTAGCCAGATGCATTCTTCAGGTGTTAGAAAATACCCGTATTTTAAAATCGGTTCACTCTTTCGAAATGCAATCAATTTTTTTGTAAATTCAAGCATACGTTTGCCTTGCGAGGAAATATGACTCCAATCAATCCATGAAAGCTCATTATCTTGAGCATAGACATTATTATTGCCTTTATGAGTTGATAAAATTTCATCGCCGGATTGAATCATCGGCGTACCGACGGACAATAAAAGCGTTGCCATCAATGCCCTTGCCCGCCGTTCACGATTATTTAAAATATTTTGATTGTTCGTTTCCCCTTCTGCACCGCTGTTCCACGAGAGATTATTGTCATTTCCGTCACGATTATTTTCGCCGTTTGCTTCATTATGTTTTTGATTATACGAAACCAAATCATACATTGTAAAACCATCATGTGCGGTTATAAAATTAACCGATTCCCACGGTTTTCGACCCTTATAACTAAACACATCGGAAGATCCGGTTAAGCGAGAAGCCATTTCACTGGCGCATCCTTCCTCGCCTTTCCAAAACCGGCGTGCGGTATCGCGAAATTTATCATTCCACTCTGCCCAACCGGGACGAAAAGCACCGACCTGATAACCACCCCAACCTAAATCCCATGGTTCGGCAATAAGTTTCAGTCGCTGCAATGTCGGATCTTGTTGAACGGTTGATAAAAAGTCACTGTTAATGGCATATTGGTTATTATCGTTTCGAGCCAATGTCGTTGCTAAATCAAAACGAAAGCCGTCAATTTGAACGGTATCTGCCCAATATCTTAATGTATCCATAACCAACTGCAATACACGCGGATGTCCTAAATTAAAGGAAGCTCCGCACCCTGTCGTATCATCATAAAAACGAGGATTGTCTTTATTCAAGCGATAATAAATTTGATTATCAATGCCGCGATAGCAAAGTGTGTGCCCTTTATGATTGCCCTCACCCGTGTGATTATAAACAACATCCAATATCACCTCAATGCCGGCTTCATGAAACAGACGTACTGTTTTTTTCAACTCGTTTAAGTCAAAGCCTGATAAATAAGGTGCATGCGGTGCCATAAAAGCAATCGGATCATATCCCCAATAGTTTGTTAAGCCTTTTTCCTGCAAAAAACCGGATTCCATAAAAGCGGCAATCGGTAAAAGTTCCACCGCATGAATACCGAGCGACTTTAAATATTGAATGGCTTTTTGAGAGCTTAATCCGGCAAACGTACCGCGAATATCGGTATTAATTTCCGGATTAAGCATGGTAAATCCTTTGAGATGCGTTTCATAAATAATTTCTTCATCCCACGGAATAAGCGGTTTTTTGACATTTTCCCAATCGAAACTCTGTTCATCGGTGACAATACATTTTGGCACATACGGCGCCGAGTTTTTGCGTGAAAACGACAAGTCTTCCCGAACGGATAACGGATTGTATCCCAAAAGAGCGTTATGTGCTTTAACAGCGCGCGTTAATTGTTTTGCATAGGGATCAATTAACAATTTATTCGGATTATATCGATTGCCTTTTTCCGGTTCATACGGTCCGTAAACACGATAGCCGTACAATTGTCCCGGTTTGAGTCCGACAACATAACCGTGAAAAACCTCGTCGGTATATTCGGGTAAAACAATGCGTTCTTCATGTTTTTCGTTTTTGTCAAATAAACATAATTCCACTTTTTGCGCATGAGCCGAAAAAAGCGCAAAATTAACGCCTTTACCGTCATATTGAGCACCTAACGGATAAGGATACCCCTTTAAAACTTCATAGCTCATTATTCCCTCTCTTTTTTAAGCTGAAAAACTGAAACACCAAGCGGCGGTAATGTAACGGTTAAAGAAAACGGTTTAAAATTCCACCCGTCGGATGTTTCGAGAATATCTTTATTGATAACGCCGGAACCGGCAAAAAGCGTATCATCAGAATTAAATATTTCTTTATATTGTCCGGCTTGGTTAACGCCGATTCGATAATCTTTTCGAACAACCGGTGTAAAGTTGCAGGCAATAATTAAGGTGTCCCCTGCTTTATTTTTTCGCATAAACGTTAAAACGGAGTTATCGCTGTCACTGCCATCAATCCATTCAAATCCGCCGGGTTCGCAATCCAGTTCATATAATTCGCTCTTTGTTTGATATAACGTGTTCAATTCTTTTATTAATCGCAGCAAACCCAAATGAATTGGATTTTTTAACAAATCCCAATCTAAACTGTCGGCATAATTCCATTCCCGTCGAACGGCAAATTCATTCCCCATAAAAAGAAGTTTTTTGCCGGGATGCATAAACTGATAAGTATAGTATAAACGCAAATTAGCCATTTTCTGCCAAAAATCACCCGGCATTTTGTCAATCATAGGACCTTTTCCGTGAACAACCTCATCATGCGAAAGCGGTAAAATAAAGTTTTCATAAAAAGTATAAAGAAAACTGAATGTCAGCTCGTTTTGACGATATTTCCGTAATACGGGATCATGTTGCATATACTCCAATGTATCATGCATCCACCCCATATTCCACTTATAGCCGAAACCTAAACCGCCGATATAAGTCGGTTTGGAAACCATAGGCCATGAGGTTGATTCTTCCGCAAACGTAACCGCGCCTACATTCTCGCCATATATATATTCATTTAAGCGACGCAGGAAATTAATGGCTTCAATGTTTTCACGTCCGCCGTATTTGTTGGGGATCCATTCACCCTCTTTTCGGGAATAATCAAGATATAACATACTGGCAACGGCGTCAACCCGCAACGCATCGATATGATATTCTCTGATCCAAAACAAAGCATTGGCCGATAAAAAGCAAGAAACTTCATTTCTGCCGTAATTATAGATTTTGGTTCCCCAGTCTTTATGTTCCCCCAAACGCGGATCCTGATGTTCATAAAGAGCTGTACCGTCAAAGTTTGAAAGTCCGAAAGCATCCTTCGGAAAATGAGCAGGTACCCAGTCCATGATAACCCCGATTCCCGCCTGATGCAGTTTATCAATCAAATATTTAAAATCATTCGGCGATCCGTATCGGCTTGTCGGCGCGTAAAGTCCTGTCGGCTGATACCCCCAAGATCCGTCAAACGGATACTCTGCCAATGGTAAAAATTCCACATGTGTAAATTTGTTTTCAAGCAAGTAGGCCGGCAACTCTTCCGCCATTTCCCGATAAGTCAGCCAGCGATTATTTTCCAATGCATTTCGACGCCATGATCCGAAATGTACCTCGTATACGGAAATCGGCTTATCCAATGCGTTAACCCGATAACGTTCGCGTGAAATCCAGTGAGAATCGTTCCAATCATAAGTGTTTTGATCAAAAACCAGTGTTCCCGTTTTCGGACGCATTTCAAACGCCTGTCCGTAAGGATCAATTTTTAACGGCAGCAACTCGCCGTCAGCTCCGATAATTTCATATTTATATATACTCCACTCTTTCAAATGCGGAATAAATAATTCCCACACGCCGGATTGTCCCCGCGGTCGCATAACATGACGCCGACCGTCCCAATCATTAAAATTACCGACAACACTGACTCGTTTGGCGTTTGGTGCCCAAACGGCAAAACAAACGCCTTTACAACCTTGATGCGCTATTAAATGCGCACCCAGTTTTTCATATATTTCCTTATGAGTCCCTTCGTTAAAGAGATATAAATCAAAATCGCCCAAAACAGGTAAAAAGCTATAGACATCTCGCGTTTCATAAGTATCTCCGCCATAAAGCGTGATTTTAAAAGCATATTCGAAAAATGAGGAATCGGCAAACACGCATTCAAAAAAACCGTCTGATGTTCTTTTATTCATTAAAAAGGTTTCTTTTGTATTGCAGTTGATTAATTCAATTTTCTCTGCCTGCGGTTGAAATGTTCGAACGACAATTATTTTTTTGCCTGTCGGATTTTTTTCTTCATGCATACCCAAGACCGAAAAAATATCGCCGTAAAAACGTCCTGTTCGAATTAAATCAATTGTTTGAATATCAAGTTGTTCTGTCATTTGAGCCTCTTTCAAGTGTCGTTTCAATTCTTTATAACATTATTTTGGTATAAAAGGGAAGAAAAAAAAGAATATTCGTCTAAAAAAAGTATTTTTATGACTTTTTTTTGAAATTTTGAAAAAAAGCCTTGCAATCATTTTTAAAAAGTGGTAAACAGGCAAGGTAAAAAAATCAATTTCCATAATCAAAAGTATTTTATGGTTTTTTTTAACAAATAACAAAGGAAAAATAAATGACAAAATGGGTTTACACATTTGGTGACGGCGCAGCGGAAGGCAATGCCGACATGCGTAATCTTTTAGGCGGTAAAGGCGCGAATCTGGCTGAAATGAGCCGTGTCGGTGTTCCCGTTCCGCCGGGTTTCACCATTACAACGGAAGTTTGCACATATTACTATGAAAATAATCATACATATCCGGCTGATTTAAAAGATCAGGTTTTAACCGCTTTGGCCGGTATTGAAGCCAAAATGGGTAAAAAATTCGGTGATCCGAAAAATCCTCTTTTATTTTCGGTTCGTTCAGGCGCTCGGGTTTCCATGCCGGGTATGATGGATACCGTTTTGAATTTAGGCTTAAATGATGAAACGGTTGTCGGCTTGGCAGAAAAATCCGGTAATGAAAAGTTTGCTTATGACAGCTATCGTCGGTTTATTCAAATGTATGGCGATGTGGTGATGGGCGTTCACAGCTCAAAGTTTGAAGCCGTATTAGACAGAGTTCGCGAAGAAAACGGTTACAAGTTTGACAATCAAATGACGGTTGAACAATTAAAAGCCGTTATTAAAGAATATAAGGAAATCTGCGAAAAAGACGGACATCCCTTGCCGCAAGATCCGAAAGAACAGCTTTGGGGCGGTATCGGTGCCGTGTTTGGTTCATGGATGGTTGATCGTGCCATTTATTATCGGAAATTAAACAATATTCCTGGTGATTGGGGTACAGCCGTTAACGTTCAAACCATGGTATTCGGTAACTATGGTGACACATCGGCAACCGGCGTTTGCTTCTCGCGTGATCCGGCAACCGGTGAAAATTACTTCTACGGTGAATATTTGAAAAACGCCCAAGGGGAAGACGTTGTGGCCGGTATTCGTACACCTCAACCGATGACAAAACTTGTTAAAGAACGACGTCATATCGACCTGCCCTGCATGGAAGAAGAATTCCCTGCCGTTTATAACGAATTGAATGCCATTCGTGAAAAACTGGAAGCACATTATAAAGATATGCAAGATATGGAATTTACCATTCAAGACGGAAAATTATGGATGTTGCAAACGCGGAACGGTAAACGTACGGGTACGGCTGCGTTGCGCATTGCCGTTGAAATGGTCAAAGAAGGCTTGATTGATAAGAAAACAGCTATTATGCGTGTTGAAGCGCCGCAATTGGATCAATTATTGCACCCGATGTTTGATAAATCGGAAAAACGGGTTGTTTTAACAACCGGTTTACCGGCTTCTCCCGGTGCTGCCGTCGGTCAGGTCGTATTCTCGGCGGAAGATGCTGAAAAACAAGCCGGCGAAGGCAAAAAAGTTGTTTTGGTTCGTATTGAAACTTCACCGGAAGATATTGCCGGTATGCATGTTTCGCAAGGTATTTTAACAGCCCGCGGCGGTATGACATCTCACGCAGCCGTTGTGGCGCGCGGAATGGGTAAACCGTGTGTGTCCGGCGTATCTGATTTAAGAATTGATTATGAAGGTAAATTCTTAAAAGTCGGTGAAACGATTATTAAAGAAGGCGATATGATTTCCATTGACGGAACAACCGGTCAAGTTATGTCAGGTGCTTTAAAGCTTGTTTTACCTGAAATGACGGGTAATTTCGGCGAATTTATGAGCTGGGTCGATGAAATTCGTACTTTAGGTGTTCGTACCAATGCCGAAACACCGCTTGATGCCAAAACGGCTCGTCAATTCGGTGCGGAAGGTATCGGTTTGTGCCGTACGGAACACATGTTCTTTGATCCGGCACGGATTAATCACATGCGCGAAATGATTTTGTCGCACACGGTTGAAGATCGCCGTAAAGCTTTGGCAAAATTGTTACCGTATCAACGTCAAGACTTTGTTGACCTATTTACCATTATGGAAGGTTTACCGGTTACCATTCGTTTCTTGGATCCGCCATTGCATGAGTTCTTGCCGAACAAGCGCGAAGAACAGGCAGAAATTGCCCGTGAATTAGGCGTCAGTGTTGAAGAAATTGCTGCACGGACAGCCAAATTACACGAAGCCAACCCAATGTTGGGACATCGCGGTTGTCGGTTAGGCATTACATATCCTGAAATCAACGAAATGCAGGCACGGGCTGTTTTTGAAGCGGCTGTTGAAGTTATGTCGAAAACAGGTAAAACCATTGTACCGGAAATTATGATTCCGCTTGTCGGCACGAAAAAAGAGCTTGATTTAGCCAAAGCCGTTGTGGTGAAAGTGGCTGATGAAGTCATGACCGAATCAGGCAAGAAATTCGAATATCATGTCGGAACCATGATTGAATTGCCGCGGGCAGCAATCACGGCTGACAAGATTGCCGAAACAGCCGAATTTTTCAGTTTCGGAACAAACGACTTAACGCAAACAACCTTGGGTATGAGTCGTGATGATGCCGGTTCGTTCTTACCCGAATATGTCCAAAAAGGCATTTACGAACAAGATCCGTTTGCCTCATTGGATCAGGAAGGTGTGGGTGCGTTGGTTGAAATTGCCGTACAGAAAGGAAAATCCGTTCGTCCGAATATCAAACTGGGTATTTGCGGCGAACACGGTGGAGATCCGAAAACCATTGACTTCTGTCATCGGGTCGGATTAACTTATGTTTCCTGCTCACCGTATCGTGTTCCTATTGCACGATTGGCAGCAGCGCAAGCGGCAGTCCGCAACGAAAAGAAATAATTATTTCCATTCAAACCAAAAGCCCGTTGGCTCAATTGTCAACGGGCTTTTTTTCTTATAAAAAGCGTTGTAATATAGCTTTAATTATTGATAATCTTGATTGCTTTTTATATTAATTTAATACATTAAAAATTATTATTAACATATTGAATATTAAAATAAAATTGTTTTATTATTAATGACAATATTATGTTTCTGATCATATTTCCCGAAACTGGTGATTGATGAGATTTTTTTTCTTGTTGTTTTTATTGTCAGTTTGATGGTCTAAAAAAAGAGAGGTTTTCTGCCGAATGGGAGTTAAAAAAACTAGAGCATCGGGGGAAAGAAAATCAGCCGTTCGGTGGATTTCCTCACTGCACAAAATAAACGTACGTTTTTTGCAACACTTTTTTTCATTTTTTGCAAAAAAAATTTATTTTTCTTTTAACTCATTGATTTTTATTGTTTTTTATTTTTTCCTTAATTTTTTTGCTTACCCTTCAAAAGTGTCGAAAAAATCGTTGCATTAAACGTACGTTTTTGTATACTCAATAGTCGAGGAGTGATGTTCTTCATAAAAAAGAGCATCAATACTTTAATTTAATTATCAAGGAGAAATTAGTATGATAAAATATTCAAAAACAGCACTTATGTATTTATCGCATGAGTACGGACATATTTTAAAGAAATGCGCTTTATTAAATGCTGCGCTTTTAATGGGCACTATGGTTGCATTACCCGCCAGCGCTCAAGACCTGCAATCAACCATTAATAAAAATGCTTTATTTTTTAGTTCAGAAAAAACACTATCCAAAGATTCTGACTCAAAAGATAAAGTTACAGGTGATTATGATGAAACAAATAATGAGCTTCAAATTACCGCAGATGGTTGGGATAGCAGCAATTATGGTGTTTACATGAATATGTATCCTGATATTGGCTGGAATTCAACACAAAAACAAACAACAATTAATAACAGCACTTTTACAAATAACAAAACCACAGTAGACGGCGGTTCAGGTGGTGCCTTATCTTTATGGCATGATGCTCATGACAAAGCGGCTAAAGAAGATAAAGTTTTGAATTCTACTTTTACGGGAAATTCTGCGTCTCAAGGCGGTGCGGTAACACTTATGCCACTTAATCAAGCCGTTGAAGGTTTCCAAGGAAAAACGCTTTTTGACACGGATATTTTCGAGAAAAACACCGCAACAAGTAAAGGTGGTGCACTTTATGTTGAACATAATGATGTAACCGTTAAAAAAAGCAAATTTATCGGTAACACATCCGAGGCAGACGGTGGTGCTATTTATGTCAATAACGTGAAAAACATAAATGAAACCTATACAGGTGCGAGCAGTTTGACCATTGAAAATACCGAATTTACAGGCAACACAGCTACAAATCAAGGTGGTGCCATTTACAACGATGGTGGTGATAATCTGACCATTACAGACACTACTTTCAGCAACAATACAGCCAAAGAAGGTGGCGATATTTATAGTAAAGATGGTACTGTTACATTCAAGGGAAATATCACGTTAGATAACGGTATTGGCGGTAGCGCTGATATTACCTTTGCAAAAGGATCGTCGTTGACGGCTGAATTAAAGAGAACAACCATTTTGGCAAAATCAGTTACGTTTGCAGG
>CANPXT010000005.1 GCA_947586835.1 uncultured Alphaproteobacteria bacterium | reverse complement strand
TTTATTTGACTTTTTTTGAAAAAAGGGCTCGAATTGTAGATAAAGGTGTTGTGAATTTCTATAATCTTGTTCTTATATATTAAGAAAGGAAAGGAAAATAAAATGAAAGTAATTTATTATAATTTCAAACCATTAAATTTGTGGTTATTATTTAATATCATCATTACTTTGGCGGTTTGTGTGTGGTTTATGTGCGATAAACCTGTTATATTTTATCCGCAAATGTGGATTCTGTTCGGAACGGTAATATTTTCTTGGATTTTATGGTTTTACAAATACATTCATCCGCAAGTTATGGCCGTGATAACAAATGACAGCATTAAAATTGATCATAGAATATTGCGACTATGTTCTGAAACACCCGGAGGAGCATGATTATGACAGCTTAGACGAGTGTTGTAAAGTAAAGGAACTTGGTGACGTATTCTATGACGGGAAATGTACAACCATAACCACAACTCCGGGGGGAACAACCACAACGATGAGTACACAGACTCCGACGTCAACGACCACGCAGACACCGACGCCGACGTCTACCACAACGACGAGCACGCAGACACCGACGCCGACGTCGACATCAACGACGAGCACACAGACCCCGACGCCAACGTCGACATCAACACGGACATCAACGTCAACAACGCCGACGCCGACGACCACGACATGGACAACGACGACTACGACGCCAACGACGACATCGTTGTCAACAACACCGGTACAGACGACGCCGGAACAGACGACTCCAACGTCAACGACCACGCAGACACCGACGTCGACGTCAACACTAACATCAACGTCAACAACGCAGACACCGACGTCGACGTCAACACGGGCATCAACGTCAACAACGCAAACGCCGACGTCAACGTCAACACTGACATCAACGTCAACAACGCAGACACCGACGACTACGACATGGACAACGACGACTACGACGCCATCGACGACATCGGTAACAACACCGATACAGACGACGCCGGAACAGACGACTCCAACGTCAACGAGCACGCAGACACCGACGCCAATAACGACAACGGGAACGCCAACGCCGATAACAACCACGCATACGACTACAACGAGGAGCAGGCAAACCCCGACGCCAATAACGACAACGGGAACGCCGACGCCGATAACAACCACGCATACGACTACAACAACTACACGTGCGACAACGACCACGCGGGCAACAACGACCACGCGGGCAACGACGACAAATTCAAAGGGCACAACGACTACTACAGGTAAAACGACGACGACCACGACAACCAATACAACAACGAATAATAATCAGACAATGCCGATCAACACAACTACGCACACTCCGGCTACAACGGCAGAGACAACAAGTTGGTGGTGGTTTTAATCTTGTTGTTGTCAAAATCGTAACGCACGGGTGCCCTGTTACTGAAAATCAAAATCACGAATGCATTTTCGGTATGCTGTCTTTTTAGACAGTGATTATTCTTAAAAAAAACAGATTTTTCGTGAAAATTCAATTGTTGATTCCGCTTTTGTTATAAAAAAATGATGATTTCTGAAATATATTGTTGATTCTCTTTCCAATGAGTGTTATACTTTTTGCAAATATAACGGAATATAACAGGTGTTTATAAGGAGTTCGCATATGAAAGCGCAATTTAAAAAACAATCTGAACAATTGGGTATGACTGCCAAAGATTTTGTGCGTACGGTTGCGATTTGGTTTGCTGTTTTGTTCTTTGGTTGGTGGGCATATAGTTTTTTTATGACTTATCGGCATTGTGATAATGTAATCGATGAGCTGAAATTTTTATCAAACGATTTTTCAATTCGTATGCAACAAATGGCTATGATTCCCACGGAAGGAAGCGTGTTGGAAAAAGGCGCAAATTTAAAATCAGGCTACTATTATACGGCCGTAGGGTATGAAGATCACTTTACGATTCAAATTAAGGGTTTGTCGTTAAACGAATGTCGAAAGTTAGCCGCGTGGAATTGGTCTTTGCCCTATGAAGTTTTGCCGAATATCGTGAACAGAAAGTGCGAATCAATTACTTACTCGTTTAAAAATAATCTTTCCGCACATGCTGATGCTGATGTTGAAGGATGTACGATTTTCGGTACATGGAACGGTGAAAAATGTGTTTGTGAGCCGGGATATACCGGAAACAGATGTCAAAAATGCGATGTCGCAGCCGGTTATGACAGCCAAGATTCAAACGGTAGGTGCTATGTGTCGGCTCAGCGGGAATTATGTACGATTGATACTTTTTGTAACGGACATGCCACTGCCGTCGAATTTAATCCGACATGCAGTTGCCAAAGATGCATGATGGGTTATTTCGGCGAACATTGCGAACAGTTTGATCCGAGCGGAGATGTATGTAACGGACACGGAAAAGATTTTTATTGGTATAATGCTTCGGTAGAAAGTAAACTGGGGGGCGGATGCGATTGTCAAGAGGGCTTTTACGGTCGGCGTTGTGAATTAACGGATAAAAGTCAGGAATGCAGCGGACACGGTGAAATACACGGGTACGGTTTTTGCGAGTGCGCAGAGGGATTTTTCGGAAAAAATTGTGAGCAATCTATGGCTCTGTTGCCGTGCGGTACGTCTCAGTATGCACCGCAAGGGCAACGCGTTTATTTAAACGGACAGAGTTTTTGTCAATGCAATCAAGGTTATTTCGGCGAGAATTGTTCTTTTCAATGTTTAAATGTTTGCAAGTCGGGATATCGGGTCTATAAACCGGAAGGATGCGGATGCGAATGTTATAACGGCTATTATGGCGAAGATTGTTCTCAAAAATGTACAAATACCTGTAATTACGGTTATACCGTTTATAAAAACGGAGCCTGCGGATGCGAATGTTACAGCGGTTATTTTGGTGATACATGCGAAATGAATTGCGCCAATCAAATTAATTGCATTAATGGCGGAAAAGCTGTTTATAAAAACGGAGTCTGCGCATGTGAATGTCCGGAAAACGTGTTTGGTAAAGTGTGTGAACACCGGTGTGCCGATGAAATCAATTGTCCGGAAGGGTCGATTGCCTTTTATGGAAACGATCAATGTATATGTTCTAAAATTGTTAAGTAAAAAATTCGGCTTTCGTAAAATTTAATCAATTCGAATGCGAGGTTGAGGCGTCATTGCTGTCCGATTGATAGTGCCGATATATATAATGAATCGTGCGAGTATGACGGGGTGTCAAAATAAGCGTTTTTTGAAATCATGATTGAAATAATTAATTGAAAACATAAAATTTTATGTTTTTGGCATACCGGAATATTTATTTTTAAATATTTTAGTGTGAAAAGCTGGACAAGTGCTTTTCCCATTCCTATTGTTAGTAGGCTTCGTATATTTTTAAGAAAGGAGAATAACATGAAGAAGTATTTATTATCAGGTTTGGCAATCGCCGGCTTAATGATGTATTCTGCCGGTGCGCAAGCTATTGATTTCAGCAAACCTTATATCGTGGGTGAAGCCGGTTATTCATTCGGTATTAAAAACACCGGAGATGCCGGATTATTAGGTGTTGGCATGGGGTATCACTTCAATGAATTTGCTCGGGGCGACATAACGGTCGGCTATCGTGGTTGGGGTGATGTAAATATGAAAAGTGAAGGTCAAAGAAAAACAGATGTATGGTCTTTGCCTGTTTTAGCCAATTTATATTTGACGTATCCTGTTTATGACAATATCAGTATTTACGGTATGGGCGGTTTAGGTATGGCTTGGAATAAAACGGATAGTTTGCCCGAAGCCAAAGGTGCTACAAAATCTAATTTTGCTTGGACGGCGGGAGTTGGTCTTGACTATTATGTCAATACCTGTCTTTCATTTGATTTAGGCTATCGTTATACAGATTTAGGTCAAGCCCGTGTAAAATATAAAGAAGATTACATCGGACAGACCAAAAGCGATATGCGGTCGAATGATGTGAAACTTTCGGCCAGATACTATTTTTAAGATATTCTCTTAAAAATACTGGGGCATACGCGACGTTTATCCTTGGGCGTCGCGTATTTTTTTATCCGTTTGTTTCCAAAAAATTTTTAAGTTCCGTTAAATCCGAAGGGAGCGGGACTTCAAATGACAAATGTTTTCCCGTCATCGGATGAATAAATCCCAAAAATCCGGCATGCAGGGCTTGTCGCGGAAAGTAACGCAAATATTCCGGCGCCGATTTGGGAATAATGCCGTAAATCGTATCCCCGATTAAGGAATGATTAACAGAGGCCATATGCACGCGAATCTGATGCGTGCGTCCCGTTTCCAATACGCAACGAATATAAGAGGCCGGTCCCGTTTGATATACGGCAATGCGCTCATAATGCGTAACGGCAGGTTTTCCGTTAACCTTGACAATAGACATTTTTTGCCGGTTTGTCGGACTGCGCCCGATGGCACCGGTAACAATTCCCGTTTCGTTTAATACTTTTTGCCAAACAAATGCTTGATATATCCGTTCAATCGTGTGAGCCGAAAATTGCTTCGATAACCGTTGATGCGCCATATCGTTTTTTGCCACAACCAATATACCGCTGGTATCTTTATCAATGCGATGTACAATGCCCGGGCGAATGACGCCGCCGATTCCCGAAAGCGAATCTTGGCAATGGTACAGAAGCGCATTGACCAAAGTTCCGCTCATATTTCCCGCACCCGGATGAACCACCATTCCCGCCGGTTTGTTCACCACCAAAACATCATTATCTTCATAAAGTATATCCAACGCGATTTTTTCCGGTTGCGGAACGGCGGGTTGCGCTTGAGGCGGAAAAATGCTGAAAAACTCGTCAGATCGAACACGATAATCGGCTTTATCGATTATTTCTTGATTTTGGTTTTTAACGCAATCGCTTTCAATAAAACGAATCAGTTGATTGCGCGAATATTGCGGAAAAGATAAAACCAAAAATTTATCAAGACGCATATTTTTTGTTTCTGCCGTTACTTTTTGCGTGACAAAATTTTCATTTTGTGTATATAATATGTCATCAGAGAATGTTTCGTCTGAAAGAAAATCAGGCATTTAAATCCTTTCTGTTCGGTGAGAGAAAACAAATGAAAGCCTTATTGTTTTTAAAATTTTTAGTCTTCATTTTTTCAATTTTGTTGTTGGCAGGTTTTACTTTTATTGCTTATAGGATAGCAGATACCGGACTACAAAGCAAGATAAAAACACAATCACCGGTTATTTCTTTGTCCGAAACGACACAAATACCGGCGATTCCCAACGAAAATGTTAAACTTTCCGTTTTAATGCCCGATGAAGAAGTTTTAACGGCTTTTGCTTGTGGCGATAATATGTGTTTGATTACAAAAAATGCTGATAAACAAAGTCGTGTTTTCGTGATTTATCCGCAAACGGGGTATTTACAAACCGTGATTCAATTACATTAAAAAAAACATTTAAAATCGTTTTTGAAGATGAAAAAAGTTTATTGGTCACCATTTTTTTTATCATTTTTATGAAAATCGTTTTTTATTAACGGAATTTTCATTTTTTTGAGCGAAAATATACGCAATCAAATTTGGTTAAGGGATTGCGCTTTGTCAAAAAAGCTTGTTAAATATTTTTTTATTGTTTTCGGTGCATTTGTTGTCGCCGGTATCGGCTATTTTTCGCCGTCATTGCGGTATCAAGTCCCTTCGGTTGCTCAACAAAATAAATTTATTCATCAAATTGTCGAAAAATCACTGCCTAAAGAAAATACATTACTGCAATCGCAATATGATTCGTATCTCGAAAAAAAAATTCAAGCCGTTTTTGTGCCTTTTCTGGGGGAAGAATCCGTCAAAGCGGTGGTTCGGGCGGAATTAGAGATTCAAAAAAAGAAAACGATTGAAGAAAAAGTAACACCCACTGTGTCGGTCGATGAGGTAAACGAAAATTATTCATTGCCCGGTCAGACAAGTCGGAAAATCGTGACGCAAGTCACAAAATATCATGTTAAAAAGTTAAATGCGTTTGTTTTTTTTGCAGAAACGACTGATAAACAACGTAATCAATTTTTTCAGCTCAAAAAAAACAATTTGTTGAAAAATGTGCAAATGATGATTGGGTATAATCCGCAAAGAGGAGATACGTTTCAAGTTGTTGACTTCCCGTCCGCCTTGTCATTTGCGCCGATTGCTTTTCAAAAAATTCAATATCGGCAAATAATCGCAGTAGCTTTAATAACCGTTGCCGGATTAGTCATGCTGGTATATGCGTGTTGGCTGTGGCTGATGCGACATTATCGGAAAAAAATGAATTTTTCACTTGTTCGTCCTAAAGAAACGAATAATATGTTTCGTCATCAAATAATCGGAGATCTTGAAGAAAATTTAATTTCACGTGTTCAAACGGTTTGTGTTCAAATGCCGGAAATTGCCGTGAATGCATTGCGCTGTCGATTGTATGATCATTCATCTTTTAAGTCAAACCATGACAGCTTGTTTTCTCCGGCGCAACAAGCCGCCATTATTTTGCTTTGTTTGGGGGATCAGTGCGTTCAACTTATGTTTAAGCAAATGAGTGATGCCGAAATGAAAACCTTTTTACATATCATAGCCGGATTAGGTAGTGTCAAAGCCATTGATATTCATCCGATTTTAATGCGCTTTTATCGACAAATGCTTCATCCGCAAGATATTGTTCCGCCTCAAGAACAAACAAAAGCGCTTTTGCGTGCAAACTTAACGAAAGAACGCGCCCAAGCCTTAATTAAAGAGTTAAATAAGCCTGTTTTCGGAAAATCGTTGTGGGAAAAATTAAATAAAGTGCCTGATAGCAAAATAAGCGCTTTTTTATCGCATGAATATCCGCAAACATCGGCTGAGCTTCTTTATCGATTGTCAACAGAAAAAGCAACGCGTGTGTTAAAGCCGTTGTCTTTTCGATTGGCGGCAGAAATTTTGTTGCGAATCAGCGCTTTTAATAATGAAGATTTTCAATCGCCTGTTTTTTCTTTTTTCTCGATTGATGAAAAGTTAAAACCGGTTTCTTCGGGTGAAATAAAAGCAGCTGCCATTTTGAGTTTAACGGAGATAATTCGGCGCAAAAAATTATTGTCATATATGGCGCAAACGGCTCCGCAGACAGCCGAAATATTGTCGAAGCGACTCATCACGTTTGATGACTTTTCCTTTTGGAGCGAAACAGATTTAAAAACTCTTTTAAAACACATTGATGAAGAAACGCTGGTCGCTGCGTTAAGTCAGGCAGGAGATAACGTTAAAGAAGCTTTTGTTCGCGTGATTGAGCCGAAAAAATGGGTTGAAATCTTACAAAAAACAACGGCTTTCGGTATTGAAAACATACAAAAAACCGAAGAAGCTCAAGCCAAAATAATTCAACGGGCGCAATTGTTAATTGATACCCGAAAATGTAAAGGAAAGATGTTATGAAACTGAAAACATTTTTTGCCGACAACATTCCCGAAGCCATGATGGCC
This sequence comes from uncultured Alphaproteobacteria bacterium, assembly GCA_947586835.1. Classification (GTDB taxonomy): domain Bacteria; phylum Pseudomonadota; class Alphaproteobacteria; order CAAHEQ01; family UBA3637; genus RGIG4140. The sequence continues at coordinate 60,095 of CANPXT010000005.1, read as the reverse complement.
GTTAAACAAACATTCGGCGAAAATGCCGTCATTATCTCATCGGGACGTTTGCCCAATCATCAAGTTCGGTTAGTTGTTGCCATTGAAGAAAATAATCCGGAACAAAATTCGCTTGATCAAGAAATTCGACAAAAGCGAGCGGCTTATTTTCAAAATTTGTTGGCATCCCACGGTGTTTTTGATTCATATTATGAACGACTTTTAAATGCTCTTTCGCGTAAAAGCGTTAAATTAACGGAAGAAAAGTGGTTGGTAACCGCTTTGGAAGAAATGTATGTTTATAAATCAATTGCACCTCTTAAAAAAAATGATGTTTATGTTTTTTTGGGATCGGCCGGCAGCGGAAAAACAACCGCCCTTATCAAAGCGGCTTTTCAAGCAAAATCCAACCGCTTAAAAGTGGCATGTATCACACTGGATCGGCAAAAGGTATGCGGTGCGGCCGAATTGGAACGATCGGCCGGTTGGATGAATATTGTTTGCACATGTTTGAATGATTTGGCAAGACTTAATGAAACCGTAACCGTTTTAAGATTATCACATGATGTGATTTTAATTGATACGCCGGCTTATAATCCCTATAATCCGGCAGATTTGGCGCAAATTAACGAAATTAAAACACAGCTTTCGGATGCGGAAATGATTTATACGCAACAGGCGGGTCTTGATTGCAAGGAAGCCGAAACACAAGGTGCATTGTTTGCGAAAGCGGGGTGTACGGTTTTGCTGGGAACGAAATTAGATTTGGCACACTCTGTCGGCGGCTTATTACAGACGGCGCTTTTCGGATCGTATCAATGGGGCGGATGGAGTAAAAGCAATAAATTAACGGATTATCTTTTGGAGGCCGGCAGTGGTACATTAAATAACATTATTCGAGGAATGCTTTACAAACGAGAGGATGATTAAATGGCACAAGAAAATATTTCAAATATTTATGAGCGTTTGGACGGACAAAACATTATTGCTGTAGCTTCCGGTAAAGGAGGAGTCGGTAAAACGTTTTTATCCGTCACGTTGGCCCATGCTTTTGCAACAAGCGGAGAAAAAGTTTTGTTGGTCGACGGTGATTTGGGTTTACCCAATATTGATATTCAACTCGGTTTAAACACAACTTATGATTTAGGTCAGGTGCTAACGGGCAAAACACCGATGAATCAAGCCGTTTCTTTTGTCCCTGCCATCGGATGTGATGTATTATCCGGTCATTTAGGTCTGTCGGCGACAACATTTTTAGGCGATGGTCAGTTACAATTATTGCGAGATGATTTATATATTTTGGCGCAACATTATGATTATGTTTTTATTGATTTAGGAACGGGGATTGAAAAAACAATTACACTTTTAGGCAGTTCGGCGGGGACGGTTCTTATTGTGTGTACGGAGGATCCGACTTCGTTGGCCGATGCTTATACGCTGGTGAAATATTTGTCTGAACGACCGAAACCGCCGCGGTTTAGTGTGGTGGTCAATATGGCCAACACGCAAAAAGAGGGGGAACGAACATATCAAACGCTTTTAAAAGCTTGTCAAAATTTTTTAAATACCGAATTGTCTTTGGGAGGAATTATTCATCAGGAATCGCATATTAAAGAATGTGTGCGTCAACAGGTGCCGTTTTTAACGACTTATCCCGATTCACCGGCAGTTCAAGATATTGAAGCTTTGGTTTCTTATTTGAAAAATCGGTAACATTAATTTAACAGCGGCTGCATTGAATAATATGCAAAATATATCGTTCAAGGGTTGACTTTCGGCTAAAAATAGATTATTTCATATAAATCAATTGAAATATGAAAGGATGGAAATGATATTAAAATCACTGTTTGGGTCGGCAAATGACAGATATTTGCGCAAATTTAAAAAAACAATCGCCAAAATTAATGAATTGGAAGCCTCTTATGAAAAATTAACCGATGATCAATTGCGTGATAAAACGCAAGAATATAAAACGCGCATTCAAAACGGCGAATCGTTGGAAAGCCTGTTGCCGGAAGCCTTCGCCAGCGTTCGGGAAGGAGCGAAAAGAACATTGGGTCTGCGTCCGTTTGATGTGCAGCTGTTGGGCGGTATTATTTTGAATAACGGGCAAATTGCCGAAATGCGTACCGGTGAGGGTAAAACATTGGTTGCTACGTTACCGGTTTATTTAAATGCTTTAACGGGAAAAGGCGTTCATGTGGTGACGGTAAACGATTATCTGGCTAAACGTGACAGTGAATGGATGGGGCAGATTTATCGCTTTTTGGGATTAAGTGTCGGTTGTATCGTTCATGATTTAACTGTTGAAGAACGACGTGCCGCATATAATTCAGATATAACTTATGCCACCAACAATGAGTTGGGATTTGATTATTTGCGGGATAATATGCGCTTTGAATTAAAAGATATGGTGCAACGGCCGTTTTATTATGCCATTGTCGATGAAGTCGATTCGATTTTAATTGATGAAGCCCGAACGCCTTTGATAATTTCCGGTCCGGCGGAAGATTCGTCCGAACGGTATATTGCAGTGGACAGGCTGATGCGCTCCATACGTCCCGAGCATTATGAAAAAGATGAAAAACACCGTACTGCAACGTTGACGGAAGCCGGTACGGAGTTTGTTGAGGGTTTATTGCAGGAAGCGGGATTAATCCAAGGTTCATTATATGATACGCAAAATATTGCCTTTGTACATCATGTGGATCAGGCTTTAAAAGCGCATGTTTTATTCACGCGGGATAAAGATTATATCGTGAAAAATGACCAGGTTATTATTATTGATGAATTTACGGGGCGTATGATGGAAGGTCGGCGCTATTCCGACGGTTTGCATCAAGCCATTGAAGCCAAGGAGGGTGTGACCATTCAGGCTGAAAATCAAACATTGGCCTCCATTACGTTCCAAAATTACTTCCGAATGTATCCGAAATTGGCAGGTATGACGGGTACGGCTATGACGGAAGCCGGTGAGTTTGACAGTATTTATCATTTGGAAGTGATTGAAATTCCAACCAATAAGCCATCAGCTCGAAAAGATGAAAACGATGTGATTTATCGCACGGCAGAAGAAAAATATGATGCCATTATTGAAGAAATTAAAGCCGCGCATGAAAGAAAACAGCCGATCTTAGTCGGTACGACGTCGATTGAAAAATCGGAGATTTTAGCAGATTTGCTACGCAAACGCTCCGATATTCAATTTAACGTGTTGAATGCTCGTCATCATGAGCAGGAAGCAAAAATCGTAGCGCAAGCCGGCGTACCGGGTGCCGTGACCATTGCAACGAATATGGCGGGACGCGGAACGGATATTCAGTTGGGCGGTAACTTTGAAATGCGTTTGGCGGAAGAATTGGAAAAAAATCCGACGGCAAATAAAGAAAAATTATCTGCCAAAATTAAGGCGGAAATTGCCAAAGGAAAAGAAATTGCCTTGGCTGCCGGCGGATTGTATGTGTTGGGATCCGAACGGCATGAAAGTCGGCGAATCGATAATCAGTTGCGCGGAAGATCAGGTCGTCAGGGTGATCCGGGTTTATCGCGATTTTATATTTCTCTGGAAGATGATTTGATGCGCATATTCGGTTCCGAACGCATTCAACAAATGCTAAAAACCATGGGTATGAAAAAAGGGGAAGCGTTGGCGCATTCGTTTTTAAGCAAAGGCATTGCCGTTGCACAACGCAAGGTGGAATCATATCACTTTGACGTGCGTAAAAATTTGTTGAAATACGATGATGTGATGAATGATCAGCGTAAAGTAATTTATGAACAGCGCAAAGAATTGATGGTGGCTGAATCGGTAACGGAAACGTTAAAAGAAATGCGCGATGATTGCATTGAGAATATGGTTTATGCATTGGCGCCGAGTCGATCCGTTCCCGAAAATTGGAACGCGACAGATTTAGAGAATCAAACACGACGTTTGTTGGGCATTGATGTTCCGTTTGCCGCTTGGATTAAAGAACCGGGCATGATTCCCGAAACCATGGTGGAACGGTTACAAAGCGAAGCAGATAAGTCGGTTGCGGAAAAGATGAAAATTTTGCCCGAAGATGTGCGCCATCATTTGGAAAAAAGCATTTTAATTCAGGTGATTGACCAATCATGGAAAGAACATTTGCAAACGCTTGATTTTATGAAAACAGCCATTAATTTACGGGCATACGGGCAAAAAAATCCGTTGAATGAATATAAACGGGAAGCATTTATTTTGTTTGAGAATCTGTTATCGCGCGTGCGCGAGAGAGTTACGCAGGTGATTTGCCACATGCAATTTCAAATTCAAGAACGTGCGCCGGTTCAAACACAAGAAAGTCACCCGTTGCCGCAATCGGCAGTGGCAGCGCAACAGGAAACGCCGTTTCGGTCGAATCCGCAAAGCGATTCCATGTGGGCGCAAGCAACTTCCGGCAATTCGTTTGACGGGATTGACGAACGAATTCCCCGAAATGCACCGTGTCCTTGCGGATCGGGCAAAAAATATAAGCATTGTCACGGAGCCATCAAATAAGAACAAGGCTTATAAAAAAACCGGAAGGAACAATCTTCCGGTTTTTTATTGACTGAAATTGTATTAACTGATTCTGTTTTTATTAGCTCTGTTAACAACTCGTTTCCACATCGCCTCAGACTCTGAGTAGGACATCTCCTTATGGACGGTTTCTGCTTGAGCCAACTGCTCCGCTATGAGGGATGTTTCTGCATGAGCCAACCGATTTTTCAAACGTGGTGTATTACCGGCGGGACTAATATTGGTAGGAGTAAGGATATTATTGCATTGTGCCAAAAAGCGAGACGGATCTTTCTGCAAACAGGAACTGGAAACCAAATCATGCGCGGTGTTATATAATTTATTTACTTCCTCCTGTGTTAAATTTTTTCCTTGACGTTGATAAATTTCTACCATGGCAGCGCCTGTCATTGAGATTAAAGTCTCTTGACAGCGCGGATCTTTTGCCAAAATATCATTTTTCATCAATTGTGCCTGGATGGCAAAAATTGTTGGTATTTGCTGTTGAAGAGCGAGATGTGAATTTGACGAAATAAAGTCTTCTATTGTTGCCATTGTGTGAACAGCGTTATTTTCAAACGAATCTTTCAGACGCGGTATATTGACATTGGAAATGATACCTTGTTGAGCTTGTCGCCAACGCAACGGTGTTTTTTTCCGATTGATGGCATTCATGGAACGTAATTTTTCATAATACAATTTAACAAGAGCCGGATAAGGCTTTGAATTGGCTGTTGTTTTGGCTCTAACGGAAGATATGACTTTTTGAGGAGAAGCAGCAGCAACGGCCTTTTTTTTGCGTGAAAACAATCTTTTCCAAAAAGAGGGTTTTGCTTGTTTTTGTGGTTGAGCGACCAAAGTCGGTTGAGGTGTCAGTTTGCTGTAATTGGTTGCCAAAGCTGCTTCCAGTGCAGTCGGATCCAAAATTTTACCGCATTCCATTTGACTGATGGACATGCATACAGCCTTTAGAATTTGGGGATCCCTCATATTCAACTTGGTAGAAGCATTGATACTCGGGTCGATTTTTTGCAATCGCCCGACAAGAAAATTGGCATAAGCTTTAGAATTATTCCCATCGCTGTAAGGGGCATAGACTTTTAAAATTTGGTATGCCGTTTTATCATTGTATCGCTTAATTAATAAATTGATTAAATGGTTGTAACCCTCTTCAACTGTGGGGTAATTGGCATAACCTTTGCCGCCTTTTCCGCGAATACAACCGGGGTTATTGTTTCTGATGCCGACAGGTTGTTTATATGTTCCCATTTTTTATTCCTTTTTGTTGTATTTCGTTCTTGTTCTGATAATATTTTATCACAAAATAACGATAATGAAAAGCATTATTTTTGAAAAAAGACAAAAAAATTTTATTTCGGCGGGAGAAATTTAATATTTTGCAAATATTTTAATTCTTTTTATCATTTGATAACTTCTTGTTAAGAATTGTCGGGTATAGTATCAAAACAAGGAGGAAGAAATGTCGATAACCGTCATTTTCGATGTTGTTATCATAACGCTGTTGGTTGCGGCGATTATTTATGCCGTTATTTTGGATTCGCATTTATCGGCAACGAAAGAAAATTATCGTCAGTTAGCGCATTTAATTGAACAATTTTATCAAGTTTCGCAAAACGTGCAGGAAGAATTAACGACGGTACAAAATGCCGAGCGTGAAATGCATCAGGAGTTAATGAATCAAATAGATAAAGCCACCGTGATGAAGGAAGAGTTAACGCGTTTATTGGAAAAAATTGATCAAAAAACGCACTTAATGGATTATGCCAAGACTAAGCGCTCGTCCTTGGCGCCGGAGCAGATTCCGAACGTGAATGATTTAGATTTATCGGAAACGGAGCGCGATTTATTGAACGCATTAAATGAATTGAGGCTGTCATGAAATATTTTCGGCAAAATTGTCGTTTTTCCGTTTTTTTTATTATGATTGCGTTATTAATGATCGGCATTCGGTTATCTGATGTTGTTTCTTCGGTACCGTTTATGATGAAATAGGTTTTTTTCACATGAATTTACCAAAGCACATAGCGATTATTATGGATGGAAACGGGCGTTGGGCGAAAAAGCGCGGATTACCAAGAACGGCAGGACATAAAGCGGGCGCCGAAACTTTAAAAAAAGTTTTAACATATGCGCAAAAGAAAGGCATTGAAGTTGTAACGCTTTTTGCATTTTCATCGGAAAATTGGAAACGTCCGAAAGAAGAAGTGCAAACGTTAATGGATTTATTTCGCGCTTATTTGAAAGAAGACGTGAAAGAATTGGTAAAAAAGGGCATTCGGGTTTCATTTATCGGTGCGCGCGAAAAGTTGGCGCCTGATTTAAGAGAACAAATGAATCGATTAGAAAGTCAAACGGCTGATTTTCAAGGTTTTCACGTTGTTTTGGCAATCAGTTACGGAGCGCGAGACGATATAATCAATGCCGCGCGTCAACTGGCGGTAAAAGCAGCGAGCGGGCAGATGACGCCCGATGATATTGACGAAACAACTTTCGCGGCGCATTTGTCAACGACTCGTATGCCCGCGCCTGATTTGGTGATTCGTACGAGCGGTGAAGAGCGAATCAGTAATTTTTTACTGTGGGAAATGGCATATGCGGAATTATATTTCACGCCTGTTTTATGGCCGGATTTTAATGAAACGGCATTTGATGAAGCGTTGGAATCGTATCAAAAACGCCAACGGCGCTATGGCGGTTTAGAAAATAAACAAAAAGTTTGAGTAAAAAAAGAAAAAAACATTTATTTTTTTTGAAAAAAAGCATTGACGTTTCTTTCAGAATTTGTTATTATACAAATCAGGTATATGGGGAAAATTGTAAATTCCCGTTTAAAAGGAACAGACGAAAGGGACGGTCTATGAAAAAGTCGGAATATCAACGCGAAAAGAAGAGCGGTATCTATTTAATTGAAAGAGGGCGCTCAATGGTTGAAATGCTGTGCGTTTTGGCGATTATCGGCGTGTTATCCGTTATTGGTGTTGTCGGCATACAGTATGCCATGCAAATTTATAAAGAAAATGAAACGGTTCACGCATTCAGCGTGGCAACGGCCGGTGCCCGAACGGCTGAGTTAATGCAAAATTATGTTTATAAGTGTGACGGTTTTCCTCAAACCCCCTGTGTTGTCAAGCCGAACTCGGTTGTTTCCACAAAATATGATACGCGTGAAGATGATTTTACAACGGCAATCGGCTCGCCGGTTCAGGTGCGAATTGAAGACGATAGGGGATATACGGTTCGAATTCGCGGTATTTCGAGAGAAGTTTGCGAGAGCATTAAGAGCGGCGATTGGGGTGAAACCTGTGCCGGTATTGACAAAAACGGAACAACTTTATATCCGACGCCGGATTGTGTTGCATTACAAAACTTAGACTGTATGAAATTTGAAAATGCTCACAGCGGGTTTGTGCGCCGGTCAGCTTTGCAAGAAGAAATCGGCAAGAACGAAAAAACATCAACGGTGAATTTTAAAGATGCAGGGCATAATGCTTTGGTGTTATATTATGCTGAAGCTTTTGGTGTGGCTGATGATGACGGAACGGGACCGGGATATGAACGTGTGCCTCTTGAAAGCCATACCCCGGGTGATCCTGATGACCCGGATGATCCGGACGACCCGGGCGACCCTGATAATCCGGACGACCCGGGCGGTCCCGATGATTCGGACCCCGATGATTCGGATCCCGATGATGAGCCGTACAATATTAAGAAATGTCGAGATTATGGTGGCGTGTGGACCGGTTGGCATTGTTGCAATAATGCAATGAATGTGTATACAGGTCAGATTGATAAGGCCGGTTGCTGTGATGGTTATAAACCGAAAAGAAGTGTTTCCCATCATGATTTGGAGGATGACGGTACTTGTTGTAAAGAAAACGGTGGGACTTATATTGAGGACGCGGGGGTTTGTTGTCAAGAAAACTCAGCTATTAATTTGTATACAAATCAGCAGAGTGTATGGTGTTGTGAGCAAGATGAGACATCAACAAATTATTGGGGTGGTACTACATGCTGTAACAGTGAAGGTAAGGATGCGTCTACTTTAGAGCCTACTAAAGAGTGTTGCGAAAAGTATCCTGGTGGTGGCACGTGGCTGGAGGACTCTCTGAGTTGTTGTATAGGCATAAAAAATTTGAGAACAGATACTGTTGATCCGGTATGTTGTCAGAAAGTGGATCAAGAGGCTACGGTGATTAATGAGACTTGTTGTAAGGATGGTGTTAATGTAGAGACCGGTCAACTAGATCAGAATTGTTGTGATGGTGAATGGCATGCACAAGAGCAGATTTGTTGTCAGGGAATCATTGATCAAGCAACGGATGAACCTGCTGAAACATGTTGTCCTAAAGGCAATTGGCATGATGGTGTTTGTTGTGAAGGTATCAAAAATGTAGCAACTGGTATGGTTGATGAGAAATGCTGTAACGCTGAAGACGGTACGTGGGTTGAAAGTACTTGTTGCGATAATAAGGGTCGCAATATGCAAACTCAAGAGTATACTACACAATGTTGCACTAAAGGTGTTGGTTCGATAGGTCGCAACTATACTTGTTGCTCTGGGTCGATAAATGTTTCCACCGGAGCAATAGATACAGAAAACTGTTGCAACAACGGGAAGAGTTATGATGGCAAGCCAGATAAAGAATGTTGTGAAGCAAATATAACTGCCTCATGGAACTCAAAATCAAACATTTGTTGTGAAAAGGACTCATCCAAGGATTTTTTAACCAAGAAGAGAAGACAAGAATGTTGTGAGAATGCCAATGGCGAATGGAAAGGCAGCTGGTGTTGCGCGAAAAAAGAGGTGAGACAGTCAACTACGATGTGTTATTAATAACGACTTTTCGGGCAAAATCACTCGGTTGTAAAAAAATCACCCGTTAATTGACGGGTGATTTTTTGTTATTCATCATTTTGATACCCCCGGCGTATTTTTTTAAGTGCATTTTTTTAACACTGATGCCTCTTGTCTTTTCGATTTAATTTTCCATTGCCTTTTTTTCGTTTTTTTGATAAACTCTTTTTCGTTTGAACAAGGGAATAATAAATGACCGATGTTTTAAGAAAATCTCTGAATTGGGTTTATTGGGGCGGTATTGCACAATCGGCGACAGATACGTTTGCAACTGGTACGCTCATTACCGCTTATGCCTTGTTATTGGGTGCGGGGGATTTTGCCATCGGTTTATTGGGCGCCGTGCCGTTTATCGGGAATTTAATGCATATTTTCGCAGCGTTTTTGTTGGAAAAAGGCTTTTCGGTTAAAAAATTATCGATTGTTACGTCCGCCGTTTCCCGTCCGTTTTTTTTGGTGGCTGCCGTTTTGGCATTTTTTCCCCGTTCCGATTGGGTTGTGCCCACTTTAATTTGCTGTTTGTTAATGGTTTATTCCATCGGAAATATTGCCGGCGGTGCATGGCGTCCGTGGATGAAAAATTTGGTGCCGAATCGTTTAATGGGATCATTTTTCAGCAGTCGTTTTAAAGGAATGATGATTGCCAAAATCGTGTGTTTTGCTTTTTGTTGGCTCATTTTGGAATATTATCGTCGCTATTTTCCCGCGCAGGAATTGCATGCTTATTTTTATTTGTTGTTGCTTTCGTTTCTTATTTCCGTTTTCGGTGTTTATACCACTACACAAGTTGCCGATGTGAAAGTTTCCACGCCCTCAAAAATGAGTTTTGTTCAAAAAATAAAAATGTGTATGAAAAAAAAAGAGTTTGTGCATTTAATGACGGTGCTGGGGTGTTTAAACTTTGTTGTTAATTTTGTCACACCGTTTTTAACCGTCTTTTTGTTGCAAAAACTCAATCTTTCCATGCCGACCGTTGTGTTTTTAACTCTTTTTCCGCAAGTGGTTTATGTGATTGCCATTAAAAAAATCGGTGCACTTTCCGATTCCAAAGGATTGCCGCGCATGATGACGATTTTATTGCCGAGTTATCCGGTTGTGTTGGCATGTTTTGTGTTTCTTTTTACCGTAAAAATGCCGGTTGTTCTTTTTTGGACCCTTTTAATTGCGGCGCATATCTGTTTAGGCGTGGGGCAGGCGGCCGTTGCGCTCGGTTCGAATAATCTGTCGTTGTTGTTTATTCCCAAACGCTCGGCCGTAGTTTATTTGGCGGTTAATTCTTCCGTTATTGCTTTTTGCGGTGCGATCGGTTCGGTTGCGGGCGGTAGCTTTATGACAATTGCTGCAAAAATATCGCAAATGTTTTCCGTGCCGAACGGAAATTGGTACGGTTTGTTTTTCCTTACATTCATTTTGTTTTTGCCAATCACAAATGCATTTAAAAACTTAAAACGAATTGATTAAGCCGCTTGCAATTGCTTTAAACGCTGTGTTTCTTCTTTCGCTTTCGGCAGTTTGAGTATTTGATATAACGGAATGATACTCAAGCAAAAAGCAATTAAATAAATGATGAATGATTGCGATAAATCAAACCCGTCAAGCACAAACTTAAACATAATTTGCATAAAACCCGCAAGAGCTCGTGAAACCATATTGTTTACCGATGAAGTTGTCGAGCGAATGGCCGACGGCGTTAAGGCATGTAATCGGGAAACGCTTGCCATGGTAAACGAAAGCTGACAGCCGATAACAAAACAAATGAAAATCAATAAGCCCATACCGATAACGGCAGAATGAAAATGCGTTATGAAAATAACCGATAAAAAAGCGCAAATAAACAGAATAAAAGTTAATTTTCCTAATTTTTCAAGCGGTACAAAATGAATGGTATGCGGTAACAAAAGCCCTGCTGCTGCCCGAAAGGCATGATTGAAAAAATAAACAATGCCGAACATGGCTGTCGGAATACTCATCAATACCATTAAAGGCTGAAAACTCCACACGAAAATTAAAGTGGCTGTCACCAATATGCCCGAATAAATGATATAGGGTTTTAAAAGAGGGTTCGAAAGCGTGTCTTTAATGATTTGTGATGATTCGATATATTTTTCTTTAATCCCTTTCGTTTTATGATGAACCGACGGCACTTTCGGCAATAATAACAATAATAAAATGGCAGATGTGTTTAAAATCATTTCAATCACGATTAAAACCATAAAACTGTTAAAATGCTCATATAAAACAGGGCCGACCAACGAAGCCAGCGCCGTTCCGATACTCATGAAAAAATTGAGCTTACCGTATCCGTGCAACATTTTCGATGTGTTATGCTTTGATTTTAAGTAATCATAAACATAACCGTCGGCAACACCCGAATAAAAGGCTTTTGAAAGCGAATATAAAATTTCGCCCGCCAAAACAATCCAATAGCCCTTGAAAAGCGACCATAAACATAAACGTGCCAAAAATAAAAGATAAGAGAAAATAAGAACGTTTCGTCGCGGAAAAATATCACCGATATACCCTGCCGGTACTTCAAATAATAAGGCCGTAATGTTAAAAATGCCTTGAAATAAAAATAAATCGCCGGCAGTCAGCCCGTTTTCCTGATAAAAAAGTAACAAAACCGGCAACATTAATATTTGTGTTTGTAAAAAAGTGGAAAAATTAAAAATTCCTAATGAATGATCATCAGATTTACAAAAAATTTTTTTCGGAGCAATTTTAATCATATGTCCCTATCCCCTTATTATACGCTATGTCGCCATTGTAAGGTTTTTTGTGTATGAAGTCAAGGTATAAAATGCTTGAATACGTATTTATTGAATAAAAACTCCCCGCGTATTTACGGGGAGTTTTTAAATTTTTAATTGCCGTTTATTTTTTTTCAATTTTTTCAATTTCTTGTTTAACGGCCAGTTTTTGTTTTTTCAATTCTTGAATTTTCAGTGTATCAGGCAAAGGTCTGGCTTCTTCTTCCAGAAGTTTGACATCTAATTCTGCATGTTTCGCTTTTAATGCGGTTAAGTGTTTTTCTAATTTTTCCATGGTATTCTCCTTTTTAACAATTTTATTATAATTCATTTTATTTGAAAAAGCAATTATTTTTAATCGCCGATGTAAATGCCGAGTTGACGAGCGGTTTTTACCAATTCGCCTTCCGGATTAACCGGTGTGTTGGCAATTTTTAAAACGTCGTCTAATGCTACATCCCGAAGAGTGCCTTTGTCCCAAACAACAACCCGATTCGATTTGCCGGCAGCAATTAAATCAACGGCACGGACGGCAAACTGTGTGGCTAACAAGCGATCTTCCGGAACAGGATTACCCGCACGTTGAATATGCCCCAATACATTACCGCGCACGTTAAATCCGTCAGTTAACAGGCGTTGCGTGAAATAATCGGATATACCGCGGAATGTTTTTCCGTTGCCGGCAAAAGAATGATGCCCGTCAGGTTTGCGTGTTCCTTCCGCAATGACGATTAACCCAAACCGCTTTCCTTTGGCTTGGACTTCGTGTAACTTTTTTACGACACCTTCATATGTATAAGGAATTTCCGGAATTAAAATCACATCGGCAAAACCGGCGATACCGGCCGTTAATGCCAAATGACCGGCACCGCGTCCCATCACTTCCGCAATCATAATTCGATTGTGCGACGTGGCGGTTGTCGTGAGTTTGTCCAAGGCATCGGTTACCACACTTACGGCTGTTTCGAATCCGATAGCCAAGTCGGTACCCGGCGCATCGTTATCAATGGTTTTCGGAATGCCGATCATGGAAATGCCCGCGCGTTTGCAGTATTTGCTGACAATGGCCATAGAGCCGTCTCCCCCGACAACAACTAATGCCGAAATACCCAATTCTTTAATGCCGTCTTGAAAACGTTGATCCAATTCGTCATCGGTTAATTCTTCCATGGAACCGTCGGCCTTACGTTGCATATGCGGATTTCCCGTGTTGTTACTGCCGAGCATGGTTCCGCCCAGTGCCGCATAGGGAAAGTCAAAATCAGCAATATTCAGTGCTTTATAACGCATCGGACGTGAAAAAAGTCCGTCCGTTGACTCGTTGATGCCAATGACTTCCCAGCCTTTAAATGTAGCTGCAAATACAACCCCTCGAATGGCAGTGTTTAAACCGGCGCAATCACCGCCGCTGGTTAATATTCCTATTTTTTTTGTTTCTTTCATTTTACTCCTCCGTTATTTCGTATTATAATGTAAAATCTTTGCCGAGATACGTTTTTCGCACATTTTCATCAGAAATAATTTCTTTGGGTGTGCCGTGTTTTAAAACAACCCCGTCATGTAAAATATAAGCCCGATCGATAATGCTTAACGTTTCACGCACGTTGTGATCCGTTATTAAAACACCCAGTCCTCTGTGTTTGAGTTGTCCGACAAGCTCTTTAATTTCTCCGACCGCAATCGGATCAATTCCGGCAAGAGGCTCATCTAACAAAATGTAGGACGGTTTTGATGCCAAGGCTCTTGCAATTTCCAATCGACGTCGCTCACCGCCCGATAATGCCCGTGATGGCGAATAACGCAAATGTTCAATGGAAAATTCTTTTAAAAGTGAATCTAATTCCTGTTCTCTTTTATCTTTATTCTTTTCAACAATTTCTAAGACGGCGCGAATATTGTCTTCAACATTTAATCCCCGAAAAATAGAAGCTTCCTGCGGCAGGTAACCGATACCTAATCGTGCCCGCCGATAAACGGGAAATTGCGTAATATCAATGCCGTTTAAGAGAATTTTTCCCGAGTTGGGTGAAATTAATCCCGTTACGCAATAAAAACAGGTTGTTTTTCCGGCGCCGTTCGGACCTAATAACCCGACGGCTTCTCCTTGACGGACAACCAACGAAACATCTTGTAAAACAGATCGTTTTTTATAACTTTTATTTAAGTTTTTAACTGCCAATCCTTGTTCGGAAATAATCATTTATCCTCACTCTCCTTTAAAATTGTTCGGAACAATGCTTCCTTTGACACGTCCCTTTTGTCCGTTTTTCTGTTTCGGTGTTGTTAAAGAACTGATACCCGTTTTCATATTTAATGAGGCATAACTGCCCTTTAACACACTGTCTTTTTCGGATAAAATAACATTTTTATAAACGCTTGCCACTTCGGTTGCCGTTGTGTAAACACCATATTCGCCTTGAATTTTTTGTGTTTCGTTTTGCGCAACCATATTTCCGACGGCAACACTTTTTTCAATTTTTTCTCCTTTTGAATCATAGAATACATATAATTTATCGGCTGATAGTTTGTTAGGTTTTTCGTAAGCTTCAGCATTTCCGTCAATCACAATGATTTGTCCCGGTGCCTGAGCCGTATTTAATTCTTTTATAGCAGGTAAAGTTTTTAAAACGGTTTGAATTTCTTCCGGATTTTGATAAATGGTCAATCGGTTGCCCGAAAGCATTTTGTCTTGTTGTACGGCAATCACATTTTGATCGGCAATTACTTTTTCGATTTTGTTACCGGTGCTTTCATAAATGGCCGTAATATACTCGGCTTTCAAAGAGTTTTCTTTATCTTGTAAGACGGCTTGTCCCGACAAAACAATTATTTGACCGATATTTTGCGTTGTTTTCAGCTCCGGAAATGATGTTTGTTCTTGAAGATAGATGTTAATTTCATTTGAATCTTTATAAACAGTGAGTTTTTGAGCCGTTGCTTTTTGATTTGGTTTCGTGATGTGCACTTTATTTTCGGCTTGAAGTTTTGTTATCACCGTTTCACCGTTTTTGCGTTTTTGATAGGTCAGAATAACTTCGGGAGCGGTTAACAAGCCGTTTCCTTGGGTGATGTTTACATTTTTTAAAGCGGTAATCGTTTGTTGTGCCTGATTAATGATTAAACCGTTATCGGATGTTATAAAAATATTTTGTTCGTTTTGCTTTAAATAATCGCGCATGGCTGTATATTGAAGCGAATCGATTTCAGAAATATTTTTCGGAATATGAAATAATAAACTTTCCGTATGATTTTTAAAATGAATGTAATCACCGTTATCTTTGACAAAAAATCCTTGTGCCGTCAGCATTCCGGCGGGTCCTTTCACAAAAATATCTGAATCGCTGCCCAGTCGACCTTTTTCATATTCGCAAATTACTTTCGATGAAAGACCTTGATAACCATCGGTTGAAGTAATATCAACCGGTTCTTCGAAATACAAATAATGTTCTTGTTGGAAAGCCATCCCGAAAGGTGTCATTCCCGTTAGAATCGTATTATTTTTCATGCGATATGTGGCTGTTGGTTTTTCCATTAAAACAATTTGTCGAGCCGGATCTGTTTCACGCACACTTTCGGCTACAACGGTGAACGGATTTTGATTGTTGTCTTTTGAAAAGAAGCGCACTTGCTCCATATCATTTTGAGCATCTTTTAAAGTATTTTTGGAAGGAACCGCTACAGTAAAAGTATCTTTTTGTTCTTTTAATGCCGGCCATGCAATCATAACACTCGTTAATAAAAAAGCGCAAATCGGCAAAAGGCGCTTGAAAACGGAAACGCGTTGAGAATGTATTTTAAGTTTCAGCAGCCGGGGTGTAAACATTTGTTTCCTTTATGCAATTTTGGCCATTAAAAGCGGGTGCATATGCAACAACCCTAAAGGTTTGTTTTCACCGTTAATGACAAACAAAGACGTAATCTTTTTTGTATTCATAATGTGAAGTGCTTCGGCGCACAGCATATCGGGAATAATGGTTTTCGGGTTTTTTGACATAATATCGCGTGCCGTTTTGGACATAATATCAACAATATGACGACGTAAATCCCCATCGGTAATAATGCCGATAAGTTCGCCTTTTTGATTTGTTACACCCAAGCAACCCCAGCTTTTTTGCGTCATGACAATTAATGCTTCCGACATGGGTGTGTCTTCCGTGACAAGCGGTAATTCATCGCCCGTTGCCATAATATCTTTGGCGCGCAGTAAGCTGTTGCCGAGTTTTCCGCCCGGGTGCCGTTGTCTGAAATCATCGGCGGAAAAACCTTTTTGTTCAATAAGTGCCACGGCTAAAGCATCTCCCATAGCTAATGTCGTTGTTGTGGAAGTTGTGGGCGCTAATCCCAGCGGGCAAGCTTCCGGTGCCGTTTTTTTATCGGGAATAAGTAACGTTAAGTCGGCAGCTTTTGCCATGGAACTATCGGGATTGCTGGTTATGGCAATCATGGGAATACCGAAACGACGAGAATAAGAAATAATATCGCCCATTTCTTTACTTTCGCCGGAATTCGAGATGGTAATTAAAATATCATCTTCCGTTAAAATACCTAAATCACCGTGACTGGCTTCTCCCGGATGAACAAAAAATGCCGGTGTGCCGGTAGAAGACATGGTCGCCGCAATTTTTTGACCGATATGCCCGCTTTTACCCATGCCGGAAATGATAACGCGACCTTTGATGCCGGCAATTTTTTGAACGGCACTTACAAATGAGTCTCCGAAGGTAGATTTCATGGCCTCCAAGCCTTTAATTTCCGCATCGATTGCCCGAACGGCACTGTTGATAATTTCGGTTGCTTGCATAAAATAACTCCTTGTTTAGTGTGCAAAAATATCAGGATCGTTAAAATCTTGCAAATCAAGTTCGGCGCGAATCGGCAGAAAGTGAAAACAGGCTTGAGCCAACTCATAGCGTCCTTCGCGTTTGAGCAGATTTTCTGTTATTTCTTTTAGTTGATGTAAATAAAGAACATCGTTTGCCGCATATTTTTTTTGTTCTTCATTTAAGCTTGCAGCACCCCAATCGGATGTTTGTTGCTCTTTTTGCAAATCAATATTTAATAAATCGTGGCAAAGCGATTTTAAACTATGCGAAGGTGATGAAGTTCGAGCAAGTTTTGAGGCAATTTTCGTACAATAAACGGGCGTGGTAATCACACCTAAATCGTGCTTAATTTTGGCAATGTCGAATCGCGCAAAATGAAAAATTTTTAAAATATTTTTATTTGTCAGCAATTTTTTTAAATTCGGGCAATCCGTTTGCGGCAAAATTTGCACCAAAACAGCTGTTCCGTCACCGGCCGAAAGTTGGACAAGACATAATCTGTCACGATGTAAATTTAAGCCCATTGTTTCGGTATCAACGGCTACCGCATCGGAAAATTCAATATCGGCAGGCAAATCGCCTTGATAAACAGAAATTTGATTCATTTATTATCCCTTTTTATAAATAATATATCCTTATACAACATTTGTTTTTAAAAAGCAACGAAAAACATTTTTGACGGCATAAAAAAAACGCCGAAAAAAGGCGTTCGACAAAGTTGGTGCCCGAAAGAGGACTCGAACCTCCATACCTGTTACGGTACCAGCACCTGAAGCTGGCGCGTCTACCAATTTCGCCATTCGGGCAAGCGACATTATCATATAAAAACAAATTGTTTCTGTCAAGTAAATTTTTTGAAACGCCTTTTAAAAATGTTTTTTTGAACCGATATTTAAAAAAATCTTTGAATTTTTTTGAAAGATGGTTTATGATAACAAAAAAAGGAGTTTTTTATGAAAACAAAAAAAGAAACTTTATCACAAACAGCGCGCTCATCGAAAAAGTCAACATATCAAGTGCCGACCGAAAATCATGTTGATACTTCATGGCAGCGATATTTGTTGCCGGCTATTCATCCGCAAGGATGGCCTATTTTAGGCGGTATGCTGATTATTTTTTGCCTGTTGGGGATGTTGACCGATGAATGGAGTTGGATTATCGGTTTGCCGACGCTTGTGTTTTCCTATTATTTCTTTCGGAATCCCACGCGTGAAACGCCGCAAAATCCGAATTTTATCATTGCACCGGCCGACGGGCTTGTCAGCAATATTAAATATGTTGTTCCGCCCAAAGAATTATCACTCGGCGAAGAACCGTTGTTACGCATCAGCATTTTTATGAGCGTATTCAGTGTTCATGTCAACCGTGCACCCGTGAGCGGAACGGTTGATGCGTTGTTTTATCGCCCGGGCAAGTTCGTCAGTGTGGCAGATAAAGACAGTGAAGATAATGAATGCCAAGAAATTTGTATGATTGCCGAAAATAAAAAACGTATCGGGTTTGTGCAGATTGCAGGTTTAATCGCACGACGGATATACTGTCCGTTGCAAATCGGTGATCAGTTGAAAGCCGGTCAAATTTTCGGTATGATTCGATTTGGCAGTCGATTAGATGTATTTTTGCCGAAAGGAGTTGAGCCGAAAGTGTTGCTCGGGCAAGTTTGCGTGGCGGGTGAAACCGTTTTGGCAGATATGAGTGAATAGCGGGATGAAAAATGTCAGAAAAAGAAATTAACATTCGTCCGTTGTTTCCGAATGCCGTGACCATGACGGCGTTGGCATTCGGTGTTTCCTCGGTTAATATGGCCTTTTGGGGACATTGGACATTTGCTGTCGTTTTTATTGCTTTATCCGGTGTTTTTGATTTTCTGGACGGAAAAATTGCACGTATGTTGAATGTTTCCTCTCGTTTCGGCGCCGAATTGGATTCGTTATCGGATTTTGTCAGTTTTGGTGTAGCGCCGGCATTTTTAATGTATTTATGGACCATGGATGCCGAGACGCGAATCAGTGTTTTGCAACATCAGGCCGGACGCAGTGAAGCCATTGGTATTTATTGGGCATTGGTGTTGTTTGTGTCCATGTGTTGTGCGACTCGATTGGCGCGGTTTAATTCGTTGATTGATACGGAACAACCGCCGTATTGGAAACATTTTTTTATGGGGGTTCCCGCACCGGCGGGTGCCTATTTAACAATTTTGCCGCTTATTTTTTGGTTGGCAACGAATATTGAATTTTTTCGGCATCCCTTATTTGCCGGTGCATTTTTAATTTTAAGCGGCGTGATGATGGCCAGCAAAATCCCGACGTTTTGTTTAAAACATGTGCATATTTCGGCAGAATATTCGTCATTGTTATTGATTATTACCATTTTTGTTTTGGCGGGATTGGTTTCAATGCCATGGATTACACTCAGTTTATTGGGTATTTGTTATTTAATTTCCATTCCAATCGGAATCGGATGGTTTTTAAAATTAAGAAAAACAGAGGGGAGAGAAAAAAATGCTTAAAAAACTT
The DNA here is from genome assembly GCA_947586835.1 of uncultured Alphaproteobacteria bacterium. Taxonomy (GTDB): domain Bacteria; phylum Pseudomonadota; class Alphaproteobacteria; order CAAHEQ01; family UBA3637; genus RGIG4140. The sequence goes on along the minus strand of CANPXT010000005.1, from coordinate 40,632 downwards.
TTAGTCGGTTTGATTGTCGGTTCCGTATGTTTTCCGGCTTTGGCACAACAAGCGGCAACTTCGGCTCAACAGGCAGGTGCTTCGGCGTCAGCGGCTTCGGCAAATACTGAGGCGGAAAGTGATCCGCGCTTAACGGAATCACTTCAAAAAGTATTTGAAAAAAATCCGAATTTCGGTCCGTACGAAACAAAATTAATTTATCGGCAAATGTTAAAAAGTAAGCATAACCAAAACAATAAAACAGGAACTTTAAAGCAAATGGCCGACACGTTTAAATATGATGACAGTCAATTGCAACAGGCAGCGGATTTGTATGACAATAAGCAAGTGCCGATAAATTATCAAATATCGGAAAATCAAGTCAATACTTTTGTTCCATCCATTGATGGCAATCCGGTGCAAGCATTAAGCGATTTGACTTCGTCGGTCTCGATTAATAAAGCCTTTTTACCGCAACAATTGAAAAAGAAAGCCCCCGAAGAAGAAACGCAAGCTGCTGCATCGCATCCGAATGCAAAACCGCAGGCGCAACAAGCACAACAATCATTGCCGACAGGGGTAGCCAATAATAATCGCCGATCTGTTCAATCGGTGGGAAGTATTTCTTTGCGTCCGACAAGCGGTGCACTGACGGCAAAGCCGAAAAAGCGGTTGGGTGTGAAGTCTTATGCATTGAATCCGGATACATTCAATTAAAAAATGAAAAAAGTCAAATGTGCGTTTTTTGAAAAGGCACCGAGTATTATTTTGGTACGACCGCAGTTAGCTGAAAATATGGGAATGGTCGCGCGTGCCATGATGAACTGTGCATTGTCGAATTTACGGCTTGTGATGCCGCGAGATAATCATTTGTCGGAAAAAGCATTGGCAGCGTCATCGGGTGCGCAGGAAATTTTGGAAAAAGCAGTTGTTTATGACTCTTTGTCGGATGCCGTAGCCGATTGTCAGCTTATTTTTGCCACAACGGCTCGTCCGCGGGATATGACAAAACCTGTTTTATCACCCGTGAAAGCCGTTGAGGAGCTGTGGCAGGCAGAAAATCAAGAGCAGAAAACGGCAGTATTATTCGGAGCCGAGCGAACAGGGCTTGAAAATGAAGAAATTGTTTGTGCAAACAAAATAATTGAAATTCCTTTAAATCCGGCGCATTGTTCATTAAATTTATCACAAGCGGTATTACTGATCGGGTATGAGTTGTTTCAAAAACGACATTTCAGTGATTGTTCGCATTATAACACCGGTGGTTCCGCTTTGGCAAACAAGGGAGAAGTGGACTCTTTTCTGACGCACTTGGAACAAGAATTACGGTTGAGAGGATATTTTCGTTTTCCGGATAAAGAAGAGCGGATGAAAAATAATTTACGGAATATTTTTACGCGTTTGCCGCTGACGCATTCGGAAATAAAAACGCTGCACGGCGTTATTACCGATTTGGTGCGTCCGTTGAAATAGATGAGCACTTAAAGCTTTTGCGAAGCCTTATTAAACAAAATATTTATTCGGGTAAAAACAGGCGACCGCCCGTTGTGGGGATATTTACGCCCGTTGTTTGCTCAAAGCTGATCGGAAGACCGGCCAGAGAACGCACGCTTAAAAAAGCATAACTTTGTGCATTTAAAGTGTCATTTTTCCAACCGACATCTTTACCCAAAACGGTTTTTTCAGGTAAGATATTTTTAATCTGTCGCACAATTTCGGGATTATACGTTCCACCGCCGATTATTATCCATTGAACGGGTTGCATGGTTAAATAAGCGCGCGCTTCTTGAATACTGCGGGCAATGACTGCCGTTAATGTTGCTGCTCCGTCGGCGACAGAACATCCTTCCACCTGCGAATACAGCGGAATAAAATCATTTTTATTCACCGTTTTCGGCGGATGAACGGCATAATATTTTTGTTTTAATAACCGCGTTGCCAATCGCTCATCAACGGTTCCTTTAGCGGCTGTCGTGCCGTCAAAATCCATTTCCGCACCGGTTCGGCGCATCATCCAATAATCCAATAAAGCCGTTCCGATTCCCACGTCAAATGCTTGTAATTCTCCGAGCGGACCGATAACCGTTAACGTGATAATGCCGCCGATTGATAAAATCCCCAGCGGCTTTTCAATGGATTGCGTTAAAGCTCCGTAATACGAGGCGAATAACGGTCCGCCTTGACCGCCTTGCTTTAAATCAGATTGAATAAAGCGGGAAACAACCGTTGTTTTGGTCTGATTTGCTAACGTTTGCGGATTTCCGAGTGCAATGGAGATTTTTTCTTTCGGTTTATGGTAGACCACATGCCCCGAATAACCGATTACATCAATTTTGGGATAGGTTCGTTTGGTTTGCGTGCGAAATTCTTGATAAACGGATAAGTGAAAGTCTGTCAAAGCCGTATCAATATCAATCATTTCTTGCGTGCGGGTATAATCGCCTTTTAAAATAAAGTTGAATACTTTTTCCCGTAAATCGGCAGGATAGGGGCGAATGAGTTGCTCATTTTCTCCGAACAGATCAAGCCCGTCCGTTTGTAAAAGTGCCACTTCAACGCAGTTTAAACCGGAATCCGAATAAATTCCGACGGCGGTTTTTTGCTCAATAATCATTTTACCTCTTTTCGAAAGGGATCGGGCAGTAAATCTTGTGCCGATTCAATTTGTTCATAAAGCGTATTCAGAAAAACACGTTTATCCAATCCCGGAGCAACAGGCGGTAAAAAACGAATGGTCAGTTGACCGGGATATTTCTTCACTTTGTTTTTGGGCCAGCAATAACCCGTATTGAGAGCCACCGGTACCACCGGCACGTTGCATTGCTCATACAAAAACGCAACACCCGGCGTATAAGGTTTTTTTGTTCCCGGTTTTGTGCGTGTGCCTTCGGGAAAAATAATTAAGTTCATTCCTTCTTGTAAGCGAGTTTTAACACCCGCTAACATATGACGCATTGTTTTAGCGCCGCCTTTACGGTCAATGGGAATACACCCTGTTTTTAAAAAATAAATGCCGGCAATGGGCAAATACATCAATTCTTTTTTTAACACATAAAACACGTTCGGTACAATGGCGTGAAATACCATTGTTTCAAAAGCAGATTGATGCTTGGACGCAATAATATAGCCGTTTAGTTTCGGTAAATTTTCCAAACCTTCAATATTGAGTTTGACTCCGCAAACAAAACGTAACGCTTTGGGCATAACCGTTGCCCAAAAACGCGGAAAACAACCCGACATTTTTCGGGTAAAAAACAGTGTCGGTATAAAAACGAAGAATAAAATAAAGGTGCCGACATATAATATTATGAGAAATAAAACAGAACGAATCCATAAACCAATCTGATACATCTTAAAAACCTCCGGATTGTATGAGTGATTTAACTTGAACAAAAATAAATTTGTGATATTCTAACAACAATTGCCATGCATAGCGTGTTTTAATCCATTCGACTGATTGATCAAACTCTGTCGGAAACACAGGCCACGGCGCAATTTTAAGGGTGGGATTTTTTCGTCCGATTTCAAAAATGCTGCGCGGCATATGATAAAAACTGGTAATCAGTAAAATGGAAGAAATATCTTTATCTTGAATCCAATTGTTAATTTCTCGCGCATTTCCGACGGTGTCTTCGGCTTCATATCCGAGTGTGATTTTTTCCTGTTCGGATACGGAAATACTGCTTAAAAGTTTTTCTTTTGTAACTTTTTTATTAACGCCCGATATAAGCATGTATTTTGCATGATGTTTTTTAAAAACATCTAACGCGGTGCCGATTCGATTGTTGCCACCTGTTAACACAACGACCGCATCTTTTGGTTTGTTGCTCTCCGATTGCAAAGATAAAGCATAAACGCAAAATATGGCAAACCCGATTAACCAGACGGAAAAGGTTAATGCCAGACAATATAAAATTAAATGCGAAATATGCTTTTGTTTCATACTACAAACTTCTTTTTAATTCCGAAAAGACCGTGTAAGCTGCCGTTAAATAGGCTAATAATGATGCAATTAATGGAACGGATAACAAAAGCAGCCACTGCATTGTGCTTAATGAGGCCTGAATAATAAATCCGCCCGTTAAGTCGCTTAAATAATAAGCAATAAATGCCATAACGGGTAATGACAGCATAAATCCGATTAATCCGCCGCTGAAAGCTAATCCGCCGCTGCGATTGGCAAACTGACGCGTAATGTAAAAATCACCGGCTCCCATCATATGAATCAAAGCAATCACTTGTCGATGTACTTTTAGCCCCGATTTTGTCACAAAAATAATGGAAAATGCCATACTTGTCAGCATTAAAAGCAAAATTAAACCGGTCAGACGCGTTAAATTTTGCGCCAGTTTTACCAACTCTGCCAAAGAAATACGATGACTGTCTAACACGGCCAACGGCACTTGTTCGGCAAAATCGGCTTTGATTTGATCTAAATCGGGCAAATGATTGGTATCAACTTTCACATCAATCAGTTTCGGAAGCGGTAATTCTGCCGTTGAGGCATTGTCGCCCATCCATGGTGCCATTAACGAATCCATTTGCGATTCGCTTAAAACTTGTGCATCAATCACGCCGTCGGTGGAAAGCAAAATCCCCAAAGCGGCATCAATATCCGTTTGTACCAATTCACTGCGTTCTTTTCCATCGGCAGTAAAAGTTGGAATTTGAACTGTCATTGAGCCGGCAATATTTTTATACCAGCTTTGTACGGATGTATGCGTTACCAGAGAAAAAGCCAATGTCAGAACGGATAAAAAAACCATTAACATACTAATCCAACAAATAAAAAAAGTGGATGAATCTTGAGCAAAAGGAATATCGGCAGCTTTTGTCATTCTTTGTTCTCCGTAAAATTATTGCTGCGCGCAGCAGGGGTTGCAATATGTTCTAAACGTCCGTGTGATAAATGAAGTTGCGGAAATTTAAAGTGCTTGATTAAACTTTGATTGTGCGTGGCAATGACAATGGTGGTCCCCAGTTTATTGAGTTCTAAAAATAAATAAAGCAAACGTTTAGCCATGGCATCATCAACATTACCGGTCGGTTCGTCTGCCAAAAGCAGCTGCGGTCGATTAATCACGGCGCGTGCGATGGCAATCCGTTGCTTTTCGCCGCCGGACAGTTCGGGCGGAAAAGCGCGAAGCTGTTTTTCCAATCCGACCCAAGCTAACAGTTCGCTCACATGTCGTTTAATTTCGGTTTCTTTCACATTGGCAATGCGTAACGGTAACGCAACATTGTCGAAAGCGTTTAAATGATTGAGCAAGCGGTAATCTTGAAACACAACACCGATTTGTCGCCGAATTTGTGATTTTTCGGCACGAGAGAGCGTATCAACCGCCTTGCCGAACAAACGAACACGTCCGCGTGTTGGTAAATGATTCATATACAGCAATCCGAGTAATGAAGTTTTGCCCGCACCGCTTTCCCCCGTCATAAAATGAAACGACCCCGGTTGTAAAGTTACTTGAATGTCTTTTAAAACATCACTGCCGCTTCCGTATCGAAAAGAAACGCCGTTAAATTCGGCAATGGGTGTGGAAAGTTTATTTTTTTCAAACACGTTTTCATCCTTTTTTAAAAATAAGTTGTAACTTTTTTAAAAATTGTATATATAATACTTACACCATTTTTTTGAAAAGGAAAAGATAAATGTTAGTTATATGTCCAAAATGTTTTACACAATATGTCATTTCAGATGAGATTAAAGTACCCGAAGGACAAAAGTTTCATTGCTCTGCCTGTGGAAACTATTTTACCTTAAGAAGTGAGCGTCAGACTGGGTTTTACGGCGATGATGCTTCCTCGGAAGATGAGGAAATTCCCACCGTTTCGGCCGTGATGAATGAAGCAGGCGGGCAGTATGAAGAAATGGTTTCGGTGCCTGAAATAAATTCATCATCAACCGAATCCGATGAAAAAATTGATGAGAAAAACGAATCGAATAAAGTAAATGAAAATATAAATCCGCCTCTTTCGGAGTCAAATCAAAATGTCAAAAGAGCGGATCCGATTTTTTCCGATGCCGATTCGCTTGCTTTGTTGGCCAATGAAACACCACAGGATTCCGATCGGTTAGATGCATTGCCGGAAGCTTTTAAACCGGTGGAAACAAAAAAGAAAAAAACTTCCGTTATCAGTGCGCTTTTCTGGTTATGTGTGGCAGGCGGTATTTGTTACGGTTCCCTTTATTTGTTGACACAATATCCGTTTATGGAAAAAACGGAAGATTTTATCGTTTCGAAATTAGATAAAAATTATGTTTCGAAAGAGAAAAAAACTGTTTCGGTCAAAAAAAATAACAAAATTAATCAAGCCGAAGATTTGCAACCGACGTCGAAAACATCTCAACAGATTCAAAATAATTCGGGTGATCAGTCTCAGTCGCTTCCGCCGATAAAGTCGGAAAAACCGACAGCCGGTGAAGAAAAAGTGCAATCAAGTGCCAAAGAGTCTGCCCAAGAAACGCAACCGGCGGATACAAAATCGGTATCAAAGTCGGAATCGGCAGTTCAGCCAGTTCCGCAAGTGGCCATGAATCAACAAATGGCACAAGCACCGAAGCCAACCCGATTAATGGCTCAACAAGCCAAAGCGCAACAATCGGCGCAAGAAGAACAGTCGCAAGCAGCAGAACAACCGCAAGCAGCGACGTCACAATCGGAACAGGCGCAACAGCCGGTTTCGGAACAGGTGCAACAGCCGACATCTTTAAATTCGGAAAATTCATCCGAACAAGCAAAAACAGCAGCGAAATTGTTGGATGAACAATTGGAACAAGGGGCAGCGGAAGAAAACTTGGAAAATGAAGTAGCTGCATTGGCAGCCGAACATCATTTGTCGCGAGCCATATTAAGTGAAGCCTCAGCAACATCGGAATCTGAGCCGACTTCATCGGAAAATAATGCTCAAACAGCGGAAGAATCACCTTCGAAAGATCAGGCAACATCGGAACCGGTGAAAGTTTCGGAACAACCGATGCCACAGTCGTTGCAACCGTCATCTTCGGCACAACAACCTCAACAACAGCCGACGCCACAGCCGACGCTACAGCCGTCGCAAGAAGCACAGCCGCAAGCAGCGGTGCCTCAGTCAGAACAGGCGCAGCAGTCGGCTCCGACACCGCAGCAAGCTTTGCAACAATCCATACAAGCACCGATGCAACAGCAAGCATTGACGACTGAAACGGAAAATAATCCTGTCTTTACGGTCGGTGAGCCGATAAAAGCTAAACAACTCAACACAACCGAAGCAAATCGTATTTTAAAAATACAAGATATTGCTTATGAAATCTCGCAAAATGAAGCAGGTGTTTTGCGTCTGATGATTAAAGGCGTTGTTGTCAATACGGAATTGACAAAAGTTGTGATTCCGCAACTAAAAGCTGTTGTTTATGATCAAAATGATATGCCGGTTGCACGAAAACGCATTATTTTATCTCAACCGGAAATTGACGGTAATTCCGTTCAAGCCTTTTTTTCAAGTGTTGTTCCGGCACCGGAACAAGTAAGTCATGTGGAGGTTGTTTTTGATGAATAAAATAAAATATATTTTTACGTTCTGCCGTCTTTTATCGATTGGAATTATTTTTTCAAGCGTATTTGCTTTTCCTGCTTATGCTCAATGTGTTGCAGCTCAAAAGGCATTAAGTCAGGGAAATCAGAAACAGGCAATTGCCGATTTTTCTCAATGTGCCGTAAATGAAAATGATGAAGAATCGCAATTTTGGTTGGCGCGTTTTTATCAAAATAAGCAAAATCAAAGCCATCAAGATGTTATGAAGATGTTGTTGTTTTATCATTTGGCGGCAGAAAACGGAAATGCCACCGCTCAGGTAGCATTGGCAAAAGTTTTGTTGAAAATGGATTCCGAAGAATCCGAACGTGAAACGTTGGCATCATACATGGATCAAATACAAGCTGTGATGAAAGAAAAAAACATGCCGTTTAAAGGTGAAATGTTGCATCCGTATGTGTTATTAACTTTAGCACAGGAAGATGCTGCTCAAAAATGGTATTATCCGACCGTTCATAAAACAGATAATGAAGCGCGTGTTATTTTACAAACGTATCAAGTTCCCCCCGAAAAGAAAGCATCTTTGATGAAAACGGGCAGCCTTTGGAAACAGCGCAAAATGCAAGAAACGGCGCGTGAAGTCTTAACGGTTGATGCGTATAATACCTTTATGGATACGGTTTATCCGAAAAAGGGTAATGCCGATGCATTTGCGCGTCAGCAAGCCATAACGCAATTGAAAGAGCGTGTGGAAGAATATTTAAAATAACGGAGATTTTGATTGGGTAAAATTTTTATTAAAACATTCGGTTGTCAAATGAATATTTATGATTCCGCGCGTATTCGTGATGCGTTGGGGACACTGGGATATGAAGAAACAACCGCGCCTGAAGAGGCAGATATTTTATTGTTGAATACATGTCATATTCGGGAAAAAGCATCGGAAAAGTTATTTTCTGAAATCGGACGATTAAATGCTTTTAAGCAAGAACGGTCTCGGCAGGGAAAAGAAACGTTAATTATTGTTTGCGGTTGTGTTGTTCAGGCGGAAGGAAGCGAAATTTTAAAGCGATCACATGCGGTGGACATTGCCGTGGGTCCGCAAAATTATCATTTATTACCGGAAATGGTTGCGCGGTTTCATCGAAAAAACGGGCGAGTGTTAAAAGCTGATTTTCCTGCCGAATCTAAATTTGATTATCTGCCGAAAACAAAGGCAACTTCGGCTTCCAGCTTTTTGGCCATTCAGGAAGGATGTGACAATTTTTGCACTTATTGCGTTGTGCCTTATACGCGCGGATGCGAATATTCCCGTTCCGCTGCCGAGATTATTGATGAAGCACGTCAATTGGTTGACACCGGTGCCAAAGAAATTATGCTTTTGGGGCAAAACGTAAATTGTTGGCACGGCAACGGTGCGGCGAATTTTGGCGAATTACTTTATTTGGTCGCACAGGTGGAAGGATTAAAAAGATTGCGGTATACCACATCTTACCCCTCCAAAATTACCTCAAGCGTGATCAGAGCGCATGCCGAAATCGAAAATTTAATGCCCTATATTCATTTGCCGATTCAATCAGGCAGTAATGCTATATTAAAGGCAATGAATCGGCAGTATACGGCGGAACAATATATCGATATTGTCGAGCAATTTCGAAAAGCGCGTCCCGATATTGCCGTTTCCTCTGATTTTATTGTCGGCTTTCCCGGGGAAACGGAGGCAGATTTTGAACAAACGCTGGAAGTGGTGCGTCAAGTGGAATATGCGTCTTCCTATTCGTTTAAATACAGTCCGCGCCCGGGAACGCCGGCGGCATTAATGAAAAATCAAGTGCCGGAAGAGGTTAAAACGGAACGGTTAATGCGTTTGCAGGCTTTATTATTGGATCAACAAAAAAAAGCATATGAAAAAACCGTCGGAAAAACAATGGATGTATTGTTAACGGAAAAAGGCAAGAAGAAAGGACAGTTGATCGGCTATACGCCTTATCTGCAAACGGTTCACGTTGAAGCAGATAATGCCTGTCTTAATCAAATCGTTCCGTTAAAAATTAAAAAAGCAAGCGCCACCTCCTTGTCAGGCGAATTAATTTATGATATAAATAAAAAATAGATTGTTATTGAAAGGAAAACAAAATGGTAACAACTGAACAAGAAGAAACTTACGCCGCATCGGCATTGACACTGAAAACAAAAAAACGGCAAATTAATCCGCGTACCCAAACACAGGGAGCATTCATTGAAGCCATGAATACGCATGAAATGGTTTTCGGATTAGGTCCTGCTGGTACGGGTAAAACGTTTTTGGCGGTTGCAAAAGCCGTGAGTGAAATGTTGGAGGGAAAGGTTGATCGAATTATTTTAACGCGTCCTGCCGTGGAAGCGGGAGAAAATTTAGGCTTTTTGCCGGGAGATTTAAAAGAGAAAATCGATCCGTATTTGCGGCCGTTATATGATGCGTTATATGATATGTTACCGGCTGATATTGTTGATAAAAAACTGGAAAGCGGTGAAATTGAAATTGCTCCGCTTGCCTATATGCGCGGGCGAACGTTAAGTCATTGCGTGGTAATTTTGGATGAAGCTCAAAATACGACCGCCATGCAAATGAAAATGTTTTTAACGCGTTTGGGTGTCGGCTCGCGTATGATTATCAACGGAGATTTGACGCAAACCGATTTGCCGCGCGGTGTTCAATCGGGGTTAGCCGATGCCGTTCGAGTGTTAAAAAACGTTTCGGATATTGCCTTTGTTACTTTTACGGAAAAAGATGTCGTTCGACATGGGCTCGTTTCAAAAATTGTTAAAGCATACGAACAGGCAAAAGAAGAAAAATGATTAATGTTTATGTGAGTATAAAAGACAAGCGTTATTATCGGCTGAGCGGTATCACACGATTTTGCAAACAAGTGATTCAAAATGCTTGGATTAGTCGCGAGCCTGCCGAAGTTTCGATTTTGTTGGCCGATAATAAAACCGTGCAAGAGCTTAATTCAAAATATCGCAATATCAATCGTCCGACAAATGTTTTATCATTTGAATCGGGTTTTTGTCCCACGGGAAAAAAAGATATATGGGCTGCCGGTGATATTATTACCGCTTATCAGGTGCTGGTATCGGAATCGAAAGAGCAAAACATTACGTTTGATGCCCATTTGGCGCATTTATTAACGCACGGTGCTTTGCATTTGCAGGGATATGATCATCAAACATCGGAAGAGGCGGAAAAAATGGAAGCTCTTGAAATTAAAATGTTAAAGCAATTAGGATATGAGAATCCCTATAAGGATATGACGGAATGAATTTATTTTATAGAATTAAATCGGCTTTTACCAAGCATCCGGAAGAAGATCAGGTTATTGAAACGATTGAAGAAATTATGGATGAGCGGGAAGAAAGAGGGGATAAAGTACTGATAGATCCCGATGAATTGGGCTTGCTTAAAAATTTATTTAAGCTTAAAGATATTCGAGCCGGTCAGGTCTGTATTCCCGGCATTGATATTGTCGGTATTCAGGTAGATGCACCGTTGGAAGAGCTAAAAAAAATTGTAATTTCCGATAAATTTACGCGGTTACCCGTTTATGAAAAATCACTGGACGATATTATCGGGGTTATTCATGTGAAAGATTTGTTATGTGCCGTTTTGGAGCGTGAAGAGGTAACGGTTCGGGAAGTTATGACAAACAATGTTCTGTTTGTTCCGTCATCCATGCGCGCGCTTGATTTGTTACGCGATATGCAAGCAAAAAAAACGCAGATGGCTGTAGTGGTTGATGAATACGGTGGCACGGACGGGTTAATTACCTTGGAAGATTTATTGGAAGAAATTGTCGGCGAAATTGAAGATGAACATGATGCGCTTGATACACCGCCTGTGTTACATCGAATCGGTAATAGTGTGATTCAAGCCGATGCGCGGATTCGATTGGTTGATTTGGAAAATAGAATCGGAGCGTTTTTAACGTCTGATGAAAAAGAAGAAGAGCTTGAAACCATTGGGGGGCTTGTTTCCCATTTGGCTGGAAAATTACCGAAAATCGGTGATACGGTTTCGCACGCGAGCGGATTGATTTTTGAAGTGATTGATGCCGATTCGCGTCATGTGAAAAAAGTGAAAATTACACAATTTAAACAATTAAAAGAAGTGAAAAAACAAATCAGTTCGACAAAACGCTTCTCTTTTCACAAAAAAAATCATTCGGGTGAAAAAAAGAAACGCACATGAAAGTCATTACCTTCGGTTGTCGATTAAATGCTTTTGAAACACGTCTGATTGAAAAAATCGGTGCCGATTTAAATGATGTGATTGTCGTAAATACCTGTGCCGTGACGGGAGAAGCCGAGCGACAGTGTCGTCAGGCAATTCGCAAGGCTTATCGGGAGAATCCGACAGCAAAAATTATCGTGACAGGTTGTGCTGCGCAATTAAATCCGGAAGTTTATGCTGCTATGCCCGAGGTTTTTCGGGTGTTGGGCAATCGCGAAAAATTAACGCGTACTGCTTATGAAACAACGGAAAAAGTTTGTGTCGGTGATGTAGATTTGTTTGATTTTGAAGTGCTGAAACCCGTGACGGATTTTGAAGGACACACACGTGCTTTTTTACAAATTCAACAAGGATGCAATCATGCCTGCACATTTTGTATTGTTCATCAGGCGCGCGGGCGCAATAAAGGATTACCGCCCGAAAAAGTGTTGGAGCAGGCGCGACTTTTTGTTGAAAACGGCTTTTCGGAAATTGTGTTGACCGGCGTTGATATTGCTTCTTATCCGCAAGGTTTTAATCGGCTGGTGCGCTTGATTGCCGAAAAGGTATCTGGTTTAAAACGATTGCGATTCGGATCGCTTGATCCGACGGCACTTGATAAAGAATTTATTGATTTGATGGGAACTTATGCCGTTCTTCAACCGCATTTGCATTTATCGGTGCAATCGGGTGATGATTTAATATTAAAACGTATGGGTCGGCGTCATACGGCAGAGCAGGTTTTAAAAGCGTGTCAGGCATTAAGAGCAGTGCGACCGGATATTGTATTCGGCGCCGACTTTATTACGGGCTTTCCGACCGAAACGGAAGAGCAGGCGTTGCAAACGGAGACTTTTGTTACAGAGGCGAATATTACACAATTGCATGTATTTCCCTATTCGGCACGTCCCGGCACACCGGCAGCCAAAATGCCGGCAGTGGAAATCGGTGTTCGCAAAGAACGAGCCGCACGGTTGCGTCAGACGGGATTAAAGTTAGAGCAAAAGCTTTTGGATAAAACCGTCGGAACCGTTCATCCGGTATTGATTGAAAAAAACGGCAGCGGTTATACGGATAATTATTTAAAAGTGCATACGTCATCAACATCAGAGGGAAAAATTGAACAGGTGCTTATAACAAAAAGGATTGAAAATGAGTTGGTTGGAGAAGTTAAAGTTCGGGCTTAAAAAAACCGCTCGCATTTTAAGCGGTGTGAAAATGGATGTTTCTTCAATGGAAGCATTGGAAGAATCGCTCATTATGGCCGATGTCGGCTTACCGGTTACGGAAAGTTTGTTGAATTTACTCAAAGAGCGTCATCCGAAAGACGAAGCGGAAACGCGTGCGCTCATTCGGGAAAAATTAATTGAAATTTTAACACCGGTTGCCGTACCACTTCAAATTGATACGAATAAAAAGCCGTTTATCGTGTTAATGACGGGGGTGAACGGGGTCGGAAAAACAACAACCATCGGTAAACTCGGTGCTTTGTTTCAACGGCAGGGGTATCAGGTTTCTTTTGTGGCGGGTGATACGTTTCGTGCCGGGGCAACCGAACAGTTGCAGGCATGGGGGCAAAAACTCGGCTGTCCCGTTTATACAAAACCGAATGGTGATGCTGCCGGATTGATTTTTGATGCCGTACAGGCATCGCATAAGGCCTGCGATGATATTTTGTTTGTGGATACGGCAGGACGGCTTCAAAATCGCACGGATTTAATGGACGAGTTGAAAAAAATTGTTCGTGTGCTTCAAAAAACGGATGAAACGGCGCCGCATGCCGCTTTATTGGTTTTAGATGCCACTGTCGGACAAAACGCTTTGTCGCAAGTGAAAACTTTTTCGGAAATGACAAAAGTAACGGGATTGATTATGACAAAATTAGACGGTACGGCCAAAGGCGGAATTTTGTTAGCATTGACGGAACAATTTCATTTGCCGATACATGCCATCGGTGTGGGAGAGCAAATTGATGATTTAAATACCTTTACGGCATCAGACTATGTTGATGCATTGTTGGGGAATAATGAGCGGATTAATGTTTAATGGGATTTTATAAAAAATTTTTTATACGCGTTTCACAATTGCCGGCATTTAATATCGGCTTATTAATGTGTCTGACATTTTTTGCGTTTTTAAAATCCGTTATGCTTGTTTTTGCCGATATCGGATCCGTGCAACTTTATTTAACCAAAACGGGACATTTGAGTATTGGTATTGATTTTATTTTTGTATCCGTCTTGCTTTCCTTTATCGGTTGGAAAACAAGAAATCTTTTTAAATATCAGGGTTATGGCGGTTTTTGTCTCATCACATTGTTTATTGCATTATTAACCGGCCTTGTGATGGCAACGGCATATCAATGGCCCGGCGTTTATGATTGTTTGTTTGTCGTGAAATACGCCTATTTTTATTTAATCAATGCCGTTTTTTGGAGTTTAACAACTCGGTTTGTACCCTTGGACAGACGTTCGCTTAAAAATCTGTTTTTAATTTCGGCGGAAGCCGGCGGTTATTTTTGTGGCGGATTGTTTGTATATGTGGCTCCCGTAGGTGCATACAGTTTATTATATTATGCCATGGCGCTTTTAATGGTTTTGTATACGGGTATTTATTTGTTGACGCAAATGATGCCTGTTTTGCCGGAACGATTTTCTCGTTCCAGCGGTGAAGCGCAAGATTTTACGGCGAAGCGTTTAACCCGAAGCGTACTTGTTTTTTCTTTTTTTACTTTAACGGCTTTTTGTTTGCAGAATGCCGTTTTTTATGCATATTTGGTTGAAACGCACAACGGTTTCGGTATTTTAAAGCAGATGTCATTATGGTGGACATATTTTGGATTGACGGAAGTTCTTTTGGTCCTTTTATTAGCTCGTGCTCGTTCGTTTTATGTATTATCGGGTACATTGTTTATTATGATTCTTTCCGTGGCGGGACAAGGTATGGCTTTATTATCGACCAGTTATGTTCTGTCGTTTTTATCATTTTTAACTTTTGCGCTGATTTATTATCTGTGTTATCACGAATATATGACTATTTTATTAAAACCGCTTATTTTAAGACGAGATAATCAAAGTATTCATCAAAAGCGAATGATATTGACAGAACCGATCGGGTTTATGTTGGGCGGTATTTTAATGGCACATTTGTCAGGTTCGTCTTTTTTGATTTATTTATTGTCGGGATTAAGTGCTCTTTTAATGATTTTATTGGTGTTTATTACCTTTTTTTATGGAGATGTTGTTTTAAAATTATTAAAATTACGCGAATGGCCGGACAGTCAATTAATGTTAACGTCTCGTCGGGTTATTGATTATATTCGGCAAGAAATGCAGCACGCTTCTACCGATGAAATTATTTATTTTTTGCGTATTTTGGAAAATGCGCCGACAAAAGAATATTATAAATCGGTATTGAAATCATTGAAACATCCCTCGGAAGCCGTTCGGTTATTTGCCTTAAAACGTATTTTTCAATCGCAAAATTTTTTAAGGTATCGTTCATCGGTTCAATTTGTGTTTAATACCGATAAATCAGCCTCGGTACAAGCACAGGCATTGGCCGTTTTAATACAAATTGCGGCGGCTGAAGACGATACGGCACTTTTGAATAAATATGCGCTTTATTTAGATGACAGACGCTTAAAAACAGGCGCTATGATTGGTTTTTTAAACATTGGCTCGCATGAAGCTTTGTTGGCAATGGACGGCTTACAAAAATTGGCAAACAGTAGAATGATCAGCGATAAATTAGCGGCATTACAGGTAATGGCACAGGCGCCGTCCGTCGGTTTAATTCGCTTATTGATGCCATTGTTGAAAAGTGTGAATGTCGTAATAGCCAATGAGGCTTTATCGGTGGCCGGATTGATTAAACATCCCGAATCATTGCCGATTATTTTGCATAGTCTTGATGAAGTTGATTTTCAAGAAAACGCTTTAACGGCGCTTGATCGTTATGGAATTCGTGCCTATCCTGCCATAGAAAAGAGTATTTTTGATGATTCTGCGTCGTTGGTTCGAAAGCGATTGCTTATTTTGTTTTTGGCGCAGAGGAACGATAATGAAAGTCAGCAAATTCTACTGCGCGTGTTAAAAAGCGGTCATCGTAAATTAAGAAACAGTGTTCTTCGCAGTATGATTGACAGCGGTCTTTTTTGGCACGGTAAAGACAAATATGCTTTTTTGAAAACCTGTATTTTGCAAGATGTGGAGCGGATTCGTTTTTTAAATCATTTTGTTGAAAAATATAAGCAGGCACCGGCATTATCGGCGCAAGATGCCTTTTTGTTTTTAACGCGCGCCATGAGTGAAGAAGCATCGGCGGCAAGAAAGCTTATTTTTTATGAACTGTTGCTTTTAAAAAAATCACCGCTTTTTCAGAAAGCCGTACGCGTATTGTTATCGGATGAATATGAATCTTATCCGCCGGCATTAGGTGTGATACAAGATATTTTACCGCGTGATTTATATCAAATAATTGAAGAAACGGCAAAGTATCCGTTTTTGCATAAAAAAGAAGTTGTTTTACCGGCGGTTGCAAAAAAAGAGGCTTTGCAAGACGTATCAAACTTGATTTTAATTCCCAAGTTTGCTTTTCCGGCGTGGATAACTGCCAGTGCACTTTATTGTTTGCAAAAAATGAATGATAAAGAGGCATTGCCTGCCGTGAAAGCAGCTCTGAACAGTACGGATTTGTTGGTGTTGGAAACGGCCGTTCAGGCATTGGACAGATTAAATGGCGATTCGGTTGAGACGCGGCGAATTTTATTATCACTGCCACCGACGAAAATTATTAAACTGCCGTTGGATAAACTTTTAAAATTTTAGGAGGAGAAATTGTCGGGAACATTTGAAAAAGTTTTAATTTTAAAAAACGTTGCATTATTTGAAAATGTTTCGGAATCAGCGTTATCCGATTTAATTATGGCTGCTGAAGAAAAAACATATAAATCGGGTGAAGAAATTATTAATCGCACACTTGAAAACCATTATTTGTTTATTGTTTTAAGCGGTTTGATTCACTGCGAAGATGATAAAGGTGCCATGACGGAGTTTGGTCCCAGACAATTTTTCGGTGAAACGACGGTGTTATGTCCTGCCGTTATTCCGTATGGGTTGAAGGCCGTTGAGCAAACAACCGTGTTACGAATCAGCGGCAATAAGTTATATCAGATTATGGCGCTTCATCCCTCTTTGGCAAAAGGATTTATCGGCGAATTATCCCGTCGATTACGGCGGCGGCGTGATGAAAGTATTTAACGGTTTTTTTTAAGTTTCATCATTGAAATTTTTTGAAATAGATGATATTTTTTCATTTTCTTCCGTCGGAATGTAAAAAAGTGATTGCTTTTTTAAAAAAAAGAAACTATTATGCATTTAGCCATACAATTAACCGAAGGAGAATAAACATGGTCAATCAAAAAAAACAAGTCAAGAAAACAGCACAAAAAACTGTTGAAGTCGAAGAGGAAACAAAAACAGGTAAATTAAAGAAAAGCACCATTATAACGGGTGTGTTGTTATTGGGTGCAGCTGCCGTGTGGGGTATTTTAGGTTATAAGGCTATGTCGCCCGATAGCGGTGCATCGCTGTTCGGAAAATATTTTCACGATGAAAAAAATGATGTGGTTGTTGCCACGATTGACGGTAAAAATGTTTATTTATCGCAAATTAAGGCCGTTGCTGATCAAATTCCGCAATTGTCCGATTTACCGTTTGATATGATTTATCCGCAGTTGTTGCAAAAATATTTAACGAAAGAAATTATTTATAAATCGGCACAAGAGTCCGATGTGCAAAAAGATCCGACTGTTCAATTGGCTTTGAAAGAAGCGCATGATACCATTATCAGCAAAGCTTATCTTGAAAAGAAAATTAATGAATTGGCAACACCTGAAAAATTAAAAGAATTATATGATGCCGAAACCAAAACCATGGAACGTTCCGATGAAGTTCATGCCCGTCATATTTTGGTGCAAACGGAAAAAGAAGCCAATGATATTTTGGTGCAATTGGAAGCCGGTGCTGATTTTCAAATGTTAGCTAATACAAAATCGCTTGATGCTGAAAACGGTAATGGCGGTGATTTAGGCTATTTCCAAAAAAATATGATGATACCGGAATTCGGTGAAGCTGTTTTTGCTTTAAAGAAAGGACAGTTATCCAAACCGATTAAAACACCGTTCGGGTGGCATATTGTTTTGGTTGAAGACAGAAGAGTAGCTCCGTTGCCGTCGTTTGAAGCAGTTCAAGAACAACTGCGACAAATGTTTGTCGAACGCAATTTGCAAGTTATTTTAAAGCAAGAAGAAGTCAAGCATGATGTAAAGGTGTTGGTGCCTTCATTAACGGCGCCGCGGCAAGCAGCTTCGGCAGAAGCTGTAGATCAATTGCAAAATGAAGCTATGGAAGATTTGGCAGCGCAAGATGCCGCTACGCAAGCCGCTGATAAAGCTTTAAAGCCGGAAGCTGTTTCTCAACAAGCAGAACCCGCAGTGGAAAAGTCAGATGACAAACCTGCAAAATAGAAGGTATTTTTTTTAAAAGGAAAAGCGCTCTTATTTTTAGGGCGCTTTTTTTGATTTATCATGATTTAAATATTTGTATCTTTGAATTTACGATTGAAAACAATATTTTTAAAGTAAAAAAATCTTATGAAAATATGAAAGAAAGTTAAAAAATTTTGCAAGGAGCAAAAACGGCGTCTTATATCCGCCTTTTTTTTAACTTCCGAACTCGCTTGATAACGCGAGCTCGAACTCACTTTCTTATCCGTCATAAAAAAAGCCTCTTTTACAGAGGCTTTTATAATGGCGGATGGGGCGAGATTATTCGCCGATAAATCGGCTCACCCGCAAGGGGCTGGCGATAATCGCCATTAAGTTAAAAAATTTTGCAAGAGCAAAAACGGCGTCTCTGTCCGCCTTTTTTTAACTTCCGAACTCGCTTGATAACGCGAGCTCGAACTCACTTTCTTATCCGTCATAAAAAAAGCCTCTTTTACAGAGGCTTTTATAATGGCGGATGGGGCGAGATTCGAACTCGCGTTAGGCTTTAGACCTAAACACACTTTCCAGGCGTGCGCCTTCAACCACTCGGCCACCCATCCTGATAAACGCTTTTATACTCTCTTTTTTTCGTTTTGGCAAGAAAAAATTTAATTAAAATATCAATCTATGCTTTTTTTTGTTCAAAAGTCGTGTTTTTCTTGCATTGCAGCTGATAAATTCATACCTCTTTTTCGGAAAGTTATTTCATCACTGAAAGGATTTTTTATGCAAGCAACGTTTGAAAACCCGAATTTAGCACACGGCGTTCAAGAGTTTGTCAACTCCGTGAAAGATAAACGCCCCATGCAGGATGATACCTTTGAAGCCGCGCGGGCCTTTATTTCAAAAATTCAATCTGCTCAAACATTTAAAGACGATGTTTCACGCAGCGATTTTGATGTGCCTGTTTCTGCTAAAGGATATATTCCCGTGCGCATTGTTCGTAAAACCGAAGAAACCGATCGGTTGCCGATTATTTTTTACGTTCACGGCGGCGGTTGGGTAACGGGTGATGCCATGACATATGATCGCTTGTTGAGAAAATTAGCAAAAGAAACTGGAGCTGCCGTTATTTTTCCCGAATATACACCCGTTCCGACGGCACGTTTTCCTACACAGTTGGAAGAATTGTGGACAGCGTTAAATCATATTTTAAACAATCCCGGTATTTATCGGGTTGATCCCTATAAGATTGTGATTGCCGGAGACGGAACCGGTGCCGCCATGGCTGCCGTCTTGACAAACTATGCCCGAAAACAAGGGGTTTTTGTCAATTATCAGCTTCTGTTATATCCCTCGTTAGATGCAAATGTGAATATGGACTCTTATGAAACTTTTTGTCGCGGTCCGTGGATGACAAAAGCGACTATGAGTTGGTTTTGGGAAAATTATTTACCGGATATTTCTTTACGCAATCAGGCAATGGTCAGTCCGTTGCTTATTCCCGAAAATGAGTTGAAAGGATTGCCCGAAACCCTGATTATTACTGCCGAAAATGATCCGACAAGAGATGATGGCGAAACTTATGCCCGTAAGCTTTCCGATGCCGGTGTTAATGCCGTTTCCGTTCGAATGAACGGCACCATTCACGACTTTTTAATGCTGCAGCCGTTGGCACATACAACACCCACACGCTTGGCATTTTGCTTAATCGGCAGTGTTTTGAAACGCGCTTTATTTCCCGATTTACAAAAAGAATAAACGTATGAAAAAATCAAATTGCCTTTTATGTTTGACACTTGCTTTAACCGCATGCAACTCGAACGGTATAACGGAAACATTTAATGCCAATGAAAATCCGTCGAATTGGGTCGGTGAATCACCGATGGCTTTAATGAATGCGTGGGGATCGCCGACACAAGTGATTAATAACGACGGCTTTCAATATCTCATTTATATGAATGCTGAAAATCTTACTTTCGGAGATGAAGAGGGCGATGTCGGTGTCGGACCGATGACACTCATTGACGGATATCCGCAAGCCGCACCGCAAGGTAAACTTTTTTGTCAAACAACCTTTGTCGTTCACTCAGATACCGTTATCAAAGCCCTTTGGCAAGGTGATGGGTGCGCTATGAATCATTGATCTCTTTTGTTGTAAAGCAGCGTGATAACATTTTTGTTGCTTTCAAAAATTTCATTTTTTCTGCTTTTAACGTAAGCTGAACAACATTTTGTCAGATAAATTAAACATTTTACTCTGTTGTTGAGCGGTATGTTTAATTTTCGGAAAAAATCAATAAAAATCATAAAATCCTCTTTTATTTTAAAAAAAGATATGATATAAGAAAAAAAGTTTTTTTTATAAATATAAGAAGAGGAAAAAATGAGCGAATATAATCATTTGGAAATTGAAAAAAAATGGCAAAAATATTGGGAAGAAAATCAAACTTTTCGGTCGGAAATAAATCATAAACCGAAATATTATGTTTTGGATATGTTTCCTTATCCGTCGGGAGCGGGTTTGCATGTGGGGCATGTGGAAAATTATACCATATCCGATATTGTAGCGCGTTACAAACGAATGCAGGGATTTAACGTGTTGCATCCGATGGGATGGGATGCGTTTGGTCTGCCTTCAGAGCGTTATGCCGAGCGAACGGGTATGCATCCGGCAGATGTGGTCAAAATGAATACGAAAAAGTTTCGGGAACAATTAAAATCTGTCGGTTTTTCATATGATTGGAATCGTGAAATTGATACAACCGATCCGGAATATTATAAATGGACACAATGGATTTTTAAAATTCTTTTTGACAGAGGGTTAGCTTATGAAGTGCAAACGCCCGTTAATTGGTGTCCGAAGCTTGGTACCGTTTTGGCAAATGAAGAAGTAAAAGACGGTAAATATGTTGAAACGGGTGATGAAGTGATTCGAAAACCCATGCGTCAATGGATGCTTAAAATTACCGCATATGCCGAAAAGTTGTTGGAAGGATTGGATAAAGTTGATTGGCCGGAAAGTATTAAAACCATGCAACGAGAATGGATCGGAAAATCAACAGGTGCCGATGTGCGTTTTAAAGTTGCCGATACAAAAGCTGAGTTTACGGTCTATACAACGCGTCCCGATACATTGTTCGGTGCAACTTATTGTGTTTTGGCGCCCGAGCATGCATTGGTGAAAGAAATTACCGCGCCCGAACAAAAAGCAGCCGTTGAGGCGTATGTCGAAGCGACGGCGCATAAATCGGCGCAAGCGCGTATGGCAGATGTAAAAGACAAAACGGGTGCTTTTACGGGTGCTTATGCAATTAATCCGGTAAATGGTAATAAACTGCCGATTTATATTGCCGATTATGTGTTGGGTGATTACGGTTACGGTGCCATTATGGCTGTGCCGGCACATGACCAGCGCGACTATGATTTTGCCAAAAAATTTAATATTCCCATTATTCGTGTTATTGAAGGCGGCGATATTGAAAAAGAAGCTTGGGAAGGTGACGGTGCCCTTGTTAATTCGCATTTTTTAAACGGATTGCATGTGAAAGAATCGAAAGCCAAAATGATTGAATGGCTGGAAGCGCATCAGTGCGGAAAAGGAACCGTTAACTATAAATTGCGTGATTGGTTGTTTGCTCGTCAACGCTATTGGGGTGAACCGTTTCCGATTATTCACTGTGCGGACGGTACCATCAAGTCTTTACCCATGAAAGACTTACCTGTTTTATTGCCGCCATTGGCCGAATTTAAACCGACGGCTGACGGTGAGCCGCCTTTGGCACGGGTAACAAATTGGGTGAATACCATAGATGAAGAAACGGGGTTGCCGGCAAAACGCGAAACAAACATTATGCCGCAATGGGCAGGGTCTTCGTGGTATTTTTTACGGTATTGTGATCCGCATAATCATCATGAGGCGTGGAGTCGAGAGTCCGAATCTTACTGGATGCCGGTTGATATTTATGTCGGCGGAGTGGAACATGCCGTTTTGCATTTGCTTTATGCGCGTTTTTGGCAGAAAGTGTTGTTTGATGCCGGTTTGGTTTCCTGTGATGAACCGTTTAAAAAATTAGTCAATCAGGGAATGATTTTGGCTTATTCGTATCGAGATGAAAACGGAAAATATTATTATCCGTCCGAAGTGGAACGCAAGGGTAATGAGTGGTTTGTCAAAAATACACAAACAAAAGTAAGTACACAGGTTGAAAAAATGAGTAAATCACGCTATAACGTTGTTAATCCCGATGATGTGGTGCGTGATTACGGAGCCGATTCCATGCGATTATACGAAATGTTTATGGGACCGATTGAAGCTGAAAAACCGTGGTCTGATGACGGTATTAACGGTGTTAATCGCTTTATTCGTCGGATATGGAATATTTTTGAAACGCCTGATAAAATTGCCGATCAGGGCAGCAGTGAATTATCAAAACTTATGCACAAAACAATTAAAGGCGTTACCGAAGATATGGAACGGATGAGCTATAATACCGCTATTGCCAAGCTCATGGAGTTTGTAAATGCCGTTTATAAGTCGCCGGAACCTGTTTCAAAAGCCGATATGGAAACTTTTGTGTTGCTGATTTCACCGCAGGCACCTCACGTTGCGGAAGAATTGTGGGAACGGTTAGGTCATACCGCTTCGCTGGCTTATGAATCATGGCCCGTGTTTGATGAAGCCATGACGCTTTGTGATACGATGAATATTGTTGTGCAGGTCATGGGTAAAAAGCGTGCGTTGATAACGGTTTCTGCCGATGCTTTGGCGGAAGATGTTATTCGAATGGCAAAAGAACAGAGCAGCGTTCAAAACTTTTTAGAAGGCAAAACAATTGTCAAAGAAATATATGTTCCGAAACGATTGGTTAATTTTGTTGTGCGATAAAAAACATAAAAAAGGCTTTTACTGTTTGTAAGAGCCTTTTTTTATCAAATAAATTCAAGATTATCGTTGATTTTGTTGCTTTGAAAAAACAGATTTAAGTTTTTGGGGCAGAATGTGCTGACAATAGGTTAGTTTAACGCCGAAATTGCTGATGTTTCGGAAAGTTTGTCCGGCCGGATTGACAGCGGAAACATCTGCGCCCGCATTTAAAAGATTCTTAACGTTTTGTTTGTCTTTCATGCAAGCCGCTATCATAAGCGGTGTAAAACCGTTATCATCTTTGCAATTTATATCGGCTCCTTTTTGAATTAAGAGCGGCACAATTTCCGGCGTGTTGACAAGAGCTAACATTAAAGCGGAACTGCCTTTAAAATCATAGCTGTTCGGATCGGAACCGTGTTCCAGCAAAACTTTTGCCGATGCCAAACTTTTTTGTTGAATCGCATAAATTAAGGCATTGTTTCCTTTTCGATCGGTTAAATGAATATTTGCCCCCGCTTTTGTTAATTGATAAGTTATTTTCGGTTGATTGGATATAACGGAATAAATCAGCGGAGAATATCCGTCTCGATTTTGCGTATCAAGATTAATATGTGCGCGAATTAAAGTTTTCGTAACTGAGGGTTGTTGATGGGAAATGGCAGTCATCAGAAGGGAATTTCCGAAGTTATCTCTTATATTGACATTTTGCCCCTGTTGTATATAGTATTGAACAACATCGTCAGCACCGTTTTGAACGGCTGTTATGAACGGCGTGAATCCGCGTTTGTTTTGGGCTTTTATATCAGCACCGGCTTTTATCAATAAATTGGCAATTTGCATATTGGCAGTAACATGTAAAGCCGTTTCACCGTTATGATCGCGATGATGCACATCAGCACCGGCATGAAGGAGCATTGAAACAATACGTTCGTTTCCGATACATGCGGCAAAGAAAAGCGGTGTAAAGCCTAAATTGCTGCTGTGATTAACATTGGCTTTTGCTTCAAGCAGTAAATCGATTTTTTCAATCGATTGTTTGCAAATAGCCGCAAAAAGGGGTGTGTTCCCCTCACGATCCGCAATGTTCGGGTTGGGTTTCAGTTGTAATATGTTATAAGTATATCGGGCATCATCTTCAAATAAAACGGCACACATTAATGGTGTGTTTTGGTCAAGACCCGACGGTTTATTAATATCAACACCGGCATCTTCCAAGCGCCAGACAGCCGTTAAATTATGGTGAGCGATTGCATAAGTAATGGGATTCATATTATCCGGATAAAGCTGAACATTATTTTGCAGCAATAAACTCAAACAATCATGCGAATGAGATTGAATGGCTGCTTCCAAAGGCGTTATTTTCTGACAGGCAAGGTTAATGTCGGCTCCGTGTTGAATGAGAACTTTTACCATTTGCGGTTGATGTCCGAAAATGGCACAAAGAAGAGGTGTGAAGCCTTTTTTCGGATGAATAACGTTCGGATTTGCACCGTTATTAAGCGCTTGTTTTAATAGTTGTACTCTTTGCATCGAATCATCCGTAAAAGGGTTTTTACGAAGGGCTTCCCAAATTAATTTTTCCATTATTTTCTCCTAAATTTCATGAAGTATCATTATAACTGATTTCAAAAGAAATGTCAAGAGATAAAAATAAAAATTGACAAAAATAATAAATAAAAAAAACAATGTCGATAAAAAGAAAATTTTGAATCATTTTTTAAAAAAGTGTTAAGATGTGTTATTTTTTATTCTCAACCAATGTCGGAATGGTGATAATCACGCGTAATCCGCCGAGCGGACTTTTTGAAAGCGTAATATCTCCGCCGTGAGAGAATAAAATATCGCGTGTGATGGTCATACCAAGACCCACGCCGCCCGTTGCTTTGTTCCGAGAAGCATCCAGCCGATAAAATGCTTTAAACACGGCTTTGCGTTTGTTTTCCGGAATACCCGGACCGTTATCATCAATAATAATACGTGCCGTTTGTGCCCGTACCCCTAACGATACACTTGTTTTGGAAGCATAGCGATCGGCATTACTTAAAATGTTGGTAATAGCGCGTGAAATATCATTTAAACGGGCTGAAATACAAATACTTTCTTCGGTATGAAAATCAATTTTCTGCCCGATTTTTCGCTGCTTTTCTATTAAATCTTCCAAAAGCGCATCTAACTTAATGTTTTGCGGTTCTTCCTGTCCGTCTCCGCGGGCAAATGCCAAATAACCGTTAAGCATTTGTTCCATTTCGGCAACATCGGTTTGTAAATCAGTCGCCGTTTCATCATCTTTCATCATGGAAAGTTGCAGTTTCATTCGTGTGAGCGGCGTTCGTAAATCATGCGATACACCTGCCAGCATGGCTGTTCGTTCGCTTAAATATTTTTGAATACGATTTTTCATCAATATAAACGAATAACCGGCTTGTCTGACTTCCGTTGCACCGCCCGGTTTAAAGGGAACATCATGTCCCATACCGAATAATTCGGAAGCTTTGGAAAGTCGTTCAATCGATCGTACCTGATTTTTCATAAACAAAAAGGCAATCCAAAATAACAAGACGGATGAGCCGACCATCCAGATTAAAAACACATGAACGGTTGAGCTGAAAAAGCGTTTTCGCGGTACAACGGTTGTTAAAACGCCGTTCGGCAGTTGCAAAGATATTTGTTGATATCGATTTGAAAGCTCGTGCATATCCACGGGATATTTAAGAGCCAAAACGGCACTGGCCAAGTGAAACGCCGTACCATGGTAATAAAGATTTTGCTGTTCCAGTTTGGCATCATACGAAAAAGAAATATTTATTCCTAAATTTTTTTGCATACGTTTCAGTGCCATACTTAATTCATCGGGTGTCGGATTTTGATAATGTATATAATCGGCCACGGTTTGAATTTCACCGGCAATGTCGGCAGCCAAGCGACGGCTGACGGTATCCCAATGACGATCATAAAAGAAAATAAACAAAATGGTTTGTAAAATAATGAGAGGCAATAAAATAATCAGCACAAACCGATAAAATAAACTGCGTGGCATAAAATGCAGTTTCAGCTGGCGAATGCCGTAACGCACATATGCCGATATGTTTTGAAAAACATATCGATAAAAACTTTGTTGCCAACGAGTCAGCAATTTTTGCCGAAAAGATTTTTTACGTTTGTGAGATTTTTGTTTTGTCATTTTGGCACCAACACATAACCTTGACCGCGCACGGTTTGAATACACAACGGTTTTTTAATGTCCGTTTCAATTTTTTTACGCAAACGCGTTATTTGCACATCTGCGGCACGTTCGTTTTCTGTTTGAATTTGTTTGGCAATGGCTTCGCGTGTGACGGGATTTCCGATATGACGAATGAGGATTTTCAATAAATCATGCTCGGTATTTGTCAGCAAAAGTGCTTCGTCATTTTTATATAATTGCCCCGTTTGGGTGTTATAGCGACAGGCGCCGAAATAAATATCGGTTGTTTTAAACGGTATTTGTCGTTTTAAAATGTTATTAATGCGCAACAAGAGTTCTTTCGGCTCAAAAGGTTTCGTTAAATAATCATCGGCGCCGGCTTCAAGTCCCGAAATGCGATTGTCTATATCTCCCATGGCCGTTAACATTAAAATGGGCGTATCAAAACCCGAGGCACGCAGTTCTTTCGTGAGATCTTGCCCGTTTTGTCCGGGCATCATCACATCCATAATCAGTAAATCAAAAGTGAAGAGTGTTAAAAGTTCTTTTGTTTCAAGTGCATTGGCCGCTTGTGATATTTGAAAACCGTTTTCGCTTAAATATTTGTTGAGAAGCTTTCTCAAACGTGTATCATCATCAATAACAAGCAAGTGCGGTTTATTATTAACATCCGTCATGAGTTTTTATCCAGTCGTTTTTGAATATGAAGTAATGTTTTGTTTTGCGTATGTGGCGGAAAAGTCAATACAAGCGCCATATCAGCAATATCTTGTTCCAAAATTTGAAGCGCCTCATGTGTTAAAACTTTGTTTTTTTGCAAAACAGTGCATATATCGGCGCCGAGTGCCGTTATTAAAGGATAGCCGAAAACTGCTCCTTGTCCTTTTAAATTGTGCGCCGTTTGATAAAATTCTTCTTTTATGTCGTTTGTCGAATTGTTTTTCGGTTGCAAGAGGACAAGCAATTCTTTTAAACGGGAAATATTTTCTTTTGCGCTTAAAAGAAAAGTGCCTGTTAAATCGTGAATCACTTGATCGGCTTTTTTTTCCAAATTTTCCGTTTGGATTTCCGTTCCCAGCGTTGCTTTTTTGAAAATATCGGGAATATATTGATTTTCAGTCATTTTTCTGCCCTTTCTTTTACTATAACAAAAATGAATTAAAATTACCAGACTTTTTTTATATGAGATTTAAAAAAAGCGTTTGCAAAGGGCTGTTTTATTTTATTGACATAATCCCAGCGGGCGCAAAATACCGATCATACCCTCAGCGGCAATATCATTAATAATTTGCCCGTTTTCATTAAAATAATAAAAATTCATAACCGTTGTTGATATTTTTTGATGGGTCGGTTTCACCCCCAGAAACGTGCCGTTATGCGTGCCGGTCAATTGCCAAAGAACGGCAACAATGTTTTTTTCGGCAATCATTTGTTGTGCTTTCCATTGAACATCGGAAAAGCCGGAACGCATAAAATCAACAACGGATAAATACCCCGTACCCCCTTTTAACGGCGTGGGAGAAACAGGTGTTTGAAACAAAGCATCGGGGCTGATCAATTTATCGGCCAAGACTTTATCGTTTGTGTTAATCATGATTTCAAAGCGGCGCATAACGGCTTTATTTCTTTCTGTAACGGATACTGATTTTTTCATATTTTTCTCCTTAATTTAAGTATTGATAGAAAAAGCATAGTATATATTTTAAAAATTAAAACTTTAAAAGATTCTGTTGTTTAATCCATTTTAAAAAACAGGTACAGCCTTCAAAAACATCGTTATACGTTTCTTCAAAACGGCCGGTGTACCACGGATCTTGCACATCACTCGGGCGAGACGTAAAATCCATTAAACAAAAAACCTTATCACTTGCCTCTTTGCCGACGATATTGAAAATATCGCGTTTGTTTTGATGATCCATCACCAAAATATAATCATAATAATGATAGTCATCAAGTGTAAAAAGGCGGGCAGTGTGTTCTGTAAAAGGAATGTGATTTTGCCGTAAAACAGTTTTAGTGCCGGGGTGTATGCCTGCACCGATTAAAGCATTATATTCTTCCGTGCCGGCAGAATTGATTTCAAAAGAATCGGACAGATTTTTTTCGTTCACCATATGTCGAAACACCATTTCCGCCATGGGCGAACGGCAAATGTTTCCCAAACAGACAAACAACACTTTGACGGGAGCAGCGACGGAACATTGCATTTCTTTATTACCAGTTTTCATATCTTTTCCCCGTGTTTAAATCAGCTAATTGTTTCATTTCATCATCGGTTAAACGAAAATCGAAAATGTTGATGTTTTCTGCAATATAATCGGGGTTTGAGGCGCCCGGAATTGCAATATAACCGGCTTGAATGTGCCATCTTAAAATAATTTGTGCCGCTGATTTTTGATATTTTTTTGCCAACCTTTCAACAACTTCATTTTGTAGCAATGCTTTATTGTGTTCTCTGCCGCCCAAGGGATAATAAGATTCAATAATTACGCCGTCTTTTTGAAGCGCTTGTTGCAGTGCCGTGTTTTGATAATATAAATGATTTTCGTTTTGAATAACTGCCGGCAAAATATCAGCTTCTTTTGTAATGCGTTCATAATCGGTCAAAGTATAAAAATTTGAAATGCCGAGCGTTTTAACAATCCCTTTTTGAACGGCGCGTTCAATGGCGCGATAAAGTTCTTTATCTCCCTGTCCTTGTTGATGAATCAGCATTAAGTCAATATAGCCCAACCCCAGCTTTTTGTCGGCTTCTGAAATAAGCGCATCATAGTTTTCAAAAGAAAACGGTGTGATTTTGGTGGTAATAAACACATCTTCCCGTTTGCAAATGCCTTCGTCGATAGCTTTTCGAACACCGATTCCCACACCTGTTTCATTGCCGTAATAACGGGCGGTATCAATAAGGCGATAGCCGTTTTTTAAAGCCGTATAAACACTTCGGGCGGCTAAATCATCATCAAAAGTCCATGTACCTAATCCCAGAACGGGCATTTGTTTTGAATTGTTAAGAGTAACGTACGGCATGGAATTTCCTTTCGTTTCTTGGGCTGATAACGGCGGTGATGACAAAAAAAGTAATATAACGAGTATTTGAAAACACACTTTTTTTATTAGCATACATTTAAAGTATATTATTTGTTTTAAAATTGCAAGCAAAGAAAAAAACTTTCTTGATTTTTTTAAAAATTTATCTTACGATTATTCTATAATTGAAAAGGAGATTTTAATGGCGCATTTTACATATGAACCCCAAGGTGTTTGCTCAAAACAAATTAGTTTTGATATTGAAGATAATATGATTCACAATATTTGTTTTATCGGCGGATGTCCGGGTAATTTACAAGCTCTTTCCAAACTGGCGGAAGGAAAAAATGCACGTGAAATTGCCGATATTTTAAGGCATAATGATTGCCGCGGAAAAGGCACTTCCTGCGCTGATCAGTTGGCACGCGCCATTGATTTTGCTTTATCTGAAAAATAAGACTCCCGGGGGTATATTTGTTATTTTTTTTCAGCTGTTCAAGGTACTCAATATTTCAGCTTTTGAAGATTGAGAACTTCATAAAGTGATAAAATATATTAAACGGTGCATATTTTTGATTTTTTCATAAATTTTGAAAAAAAATGCTTTAAGAAATAAGAAAACGGAAAAAGTGTCGAATATCAAAAAAAGAGAGCTTTTAAAACTCTCTTTTTATTGGTGGTGTTACTTGATTTTTGAACGAAAAGTAGGCATTTGTCCTTTGCTTTTGGGGTATTTTGCAAATGACTTGTATGTAAAAATAGTGTTGGTTATCGTCAAAAATGCGCCTTTTCAAAATATAAGTTGATAAATCTGTCAATAAGAGCATATATGGTGATGCCCTCAACTGAAAGGAGAACACATGGAAAAACAACTTAAACTCTTAGCACAAATCATCTTGCCAACACTCTTAACCGTATTGAAAAATAAGAAAAAAGGTAAAAACCGCCCCCCCCCAAGTTGAACTTTCTTTTTGAAAAAATTTAAGATAGTAAATATACCACACCTCTGGTAGAGCCGATTTTGTTTAGGTATCCTTTTTTAACAAGGCTCTGAACCGCTTTGCGGACAGTTTCTCGATTCTTTCCAGTTTTTTGAACAATGGTCGCAATGTCTAGCTGTGAATTCTCTGCAAACAAAGCCAAAATCTCCTGAGAGGTCGCGGATAGCGTTTTACACTTTTTAATTGCTTAAAGGATTGAGTATATTGAAACGAAATTATTCTCTTCCTTTTTCTTTCATTTTTGAAAATTGGTATAAACGTTCAACATCTTGTTGAGGTGTTTCTCTAGAATAGAATTTTTTAACATATTTTCCGATATCTGCAATATTAACACTAACCTGTTCCATTGTATCCCGATCTCTAACCGTTACTGGGTGGTTTTCTTTTTCCAACGTATCAAAATCGACAGTGACACAAATAGGAGTGCCTATCTCATCATGTCTTCTGTAAGCTTTCCCTATGTTATTACTATTTTCAAAAACAACCCGACCTATGCCAAGTTCACTTAAAACACGGCGAACTTTCATACCTGTCATCATAATATCTGGATTATTTTTTGCCAGAGGTACAACTGCAACTTTGATAGGAGCGAGATGCTTCTTTAATTTCAAAACTGTACGAGTTTTTCCGTTTGGTAATTTTTCTTCTGTATAAGCCTCATTGATCAAGGCAATCATGGCTCTATCCAAACCTGCTGCAGTTTCAATGACAAAAGGAATGAATTCTTTCCCTGTAAACGGATCTCTATAAGACATTCGTGTGGTAGAATCTTTATTAGGCAGAACTTTTGCGTTGATTTTAAAATCTTCTTGAGATTTTGTATGAGAACCGAGGTCAAAGTCCTGTCGATCATGAATTCCTTCAATTTCATCAAACCCCCACGGAAATTCGTATTCAATATCTGTCGCACACTTCGCGTAATGAGCAAGTTGTTCGTGATCCTTAAAGCGTAGTTTTCCTGCAGGAATTCCCTGCTCAAGCCACCATTGATGGCGAATATTTTTCCATTTTTCCCACCATTCAATATCGGTTTCAGGAGGAACGAAAAATTGCATTTCTGCTTGTTCAAATTCCCTTAGTCGAAATAAAAAGTTTTTCGGGGTAATTTCATTGCGAAAAGATTTACCATGTTGAGCTATTCCAAAAGGAAGTTTTCTCCCCATAGAAAGCAAAACATTTTCAAAATTTAAATAACTCCCTTGAGCTGTTTCTGGACGTAAGTAAGCAAAACTACTTCCATCATCCACAGGCCCAATATTAGTTTTCATCATTAATAAGAATTTTTTAGGATCTGTTAAATCGGATGAACCACAAGTATCACATTTCGTTTCATCTTTCATTTTGTCTTGTCTCATACGAGAGTGACATGTTTTACATTCAATCAAAGGATCAGAAAAAGTATCCTCGTGACCAGAATGTTTCCATACTAATCTGTGTGATAAGTGTGAACATTCCACCCCTTCAATATCATCCCGTTCATATACCAAACTTCGCCACCAAGCATTTCGGATATTTTTCTTTAATTCTACTCCAAGAGGACCTAAATCATATACCCCTCTTAAACCACCATAGATTTCAGATGATTGAAAAACAAAACCACGTTTCTTGCATAAAGAAACCAATTCTTCCATAGTACGAACAGCCATGATACCTCCTTCGTTGATTGAAATGTTGTTATATTACCATAAAACTTGACAAAAGTCAAGTGGTTTTATGGTTGACTTTTTAAAAACAATGTGTATACTACAATCATGATAAAATAACCTAAGGAGAGAAAATGATTTACCCTAAAAAATTAACAAAAGGTTCTCATATTCGAGTTATAGCCCCAGCTAGAAGTTTTGCTATCATTTCTGAGGATTGTCGTAAGATAGCCAAAGATAGATTCGAAGAAATGGGAATTTCGGTTTCTTATTCTAAAAATGTGAATGTTATGGATGATTTTTGTTCCTCTTCTATTCAACAACGTTTGGATGATATACATGAAGCCTTCAGGGATCCGAGCGTAGATGCTATTTTAACAGCAATTGGTGGTTTCAATACCAATCAGTTGATTGATAAGTTGGATTATGAATTAATTAAAAGTAATCCCAAAATTTTATGTGGTTTTTCGGATATAACTTGTTTAGCCCATGCTATCACTTCACAAACAGGAATGGTAACGTATTCTGGACCTCATTTTTCAAGTTTTGGTATGCTGAAAGGGTTTGATTATACCTTTGATTATTTTAAAAAATGTTTATTAAGTGATGCACCCTATCAAATATCCCCTTCTTCAACCTTCAGTGATGATCCTTGGTTTTTAGATCAAGAAAAGCGGGATTTCAGAAAAAATGATCCATTTTGGGTTTTGAATCATGGATCAGAGGATATTGTAAGTGGGAAATTAATTGGAGGGCATGTACGTTGTATAGCTTCACTTCAGGGGACAAAGTTTTGGCCTGGATTAGAAAACAGTGTTTTGTTCTTAGAGGAAGATGAGGAGGTTTCTCCAGAAGTTTTTGATCGCATGCTACAATCACTGATTCATCAAAAAGATTTTTCTAGCGTAAAGGCAATTTTAATTGGACGTTTTCAAGATAAGACGAAAATGACAAGAAAATTGCTGGAAAAAATTGTGGCAAAAAAAGAGTTGTCACATCTTCCTATCATTGGTAACTTAGACATAGGCCATACGACTCCTATTATTACCTATCCAATAGGTGGTGAAATTAAGGTGGACGTATCAAAAGATGAGCCAATAATAATAGTTCTTAAACACTAACATCTCTCTCTACTTTTTCCCGCGACCATTGTTGGGATTGTTGGAGTAGGAGCTCCTTTGGAAGTTTTATTTAAATATGAGACCATTTGTTGTGCATAAACAGGTTTTGCGTGACCATATTCTCTATGCTCATAACGATTCAAAATGCACGCTAGTGTATCAATAGACATCTCTGTTTTGGGTAACAACCTTGCTAATGTATCCATGTATTTTTTCATTAAACGATTTGTAATATGCGCATTTGAAGGCAACAATCCATCATGGTACAAGGCCATAGACGTTATAATACAGTCTTCCATTTTAATTTTAAGAGCGGGATTCTCAATTTTTTCTAACCCTAAAAGCGGATGGCAATCTAATACATGAGATAACCCTTTGTTAATTTTAAGAATAGTGGAGGTACCCAAAGCAATTTCAATACCCAATTTTGTATCTTTATTTTCTAAAATGATAACATTACCTATATCACTGAAATTTTCAGTTTTTCCCTCTCTAATGGCAATATTATAATTGCGCCCCCAAACACCATCTATTCCAACTTTATGTCTATAATACTGTCCTGGTTTGGTATCTATTTCAAATGAAGAAGGAGAGAAAACTTTACTCGATATTTCATATAAATCACCGTCGATTGATTGAATACGAACCTTTATATCATCTGGTTTTAAGCCCCAAACATTGGTTAAAAGACTGTAAGTTTGTGCAGTTACATCCTGTAAATGTGCAGATTTTGCTAATGTCCCCAAGCTATGAAACATTGATCCCCAGTTAGGAAGAAAAGAATCATCGTTGTAATTTTTTAAATTTCTTGTCCGAACGCATGGTTGTGTCATCACATATCCTGGTTCAGGAAGAGTCTGAGACATGAAGTAAGGTTTTAGTACACTTATGTGAGAGCCAATAAACTGAACTGTGGGATCTATTCTGGAAGCAATTTTAACAGGCTCATGTAATTGATATCCCTTGGCCTGAAAAAATGAAAGATAATCGTTTATCATACAAACCATGTATGCATGACTTTCTTCCCTTTTAAAAGTTGAAATATCACTCAATTTCATGATACACCTCACAAACTTTAGGGACTGCTTATCTGATTATGATCTCTCAATAAAATAGTACAATCCCTTATGTCATTATGTTTCAAAACCCAAAGGAGAAAACGTTCAATTCCTAAACCGAACCCACTCGTTTGGACAGTATTTAGTTCACGCATCCTTCTATACCATAAGTATTCCTGTTGCCCAACGTTATGCTCAGCTAATGAAATATCCAAATCATCAACGGTTAGCACGCGTTGCCCAGAACCTAAAATTTCACCAATACCCGCTAACAAATCAGAAGCAAAAGCAATATCGTTATTTTCCGGTTGACGAGCTTGATAAAAAGGAACTAACTTCCATGGAATTCCCGTCAGCCAAGTAAAATCTCCATATTTTTCTAGCAAATATTTTTCACCAATAGGAGTAATGTCTTTCAAACCACCATCTAATATTTTTATGGCATTGGGAATATTTTGTAATTCAATGAGGGCATTTGTATAAGAAATCCTTTTAAAGCTGGTTATTAACGCTTTTTTTAGATGCTCTATCGTTCCTGCGACAGCAACAATTTCATTTGCATTATGGTCTAAGAGATACTGAATTAATGATTTAATGTAACGTTCAGCCAAGTTCATAATGTCGTCGATAGTTCCTTTTATTTCTACCTCAGAATGAACGAATTCATTTAAATGTCGCGCATCCGTTTTTTCTCCCCTAAATGTTGGCATAATATAGTATGCCCCCTTTTTATTTAAACGATCGCCAATTTCCAAACAAAATTGCATAGAATCAGCTAAATAGATTTCATGGCCATTCAATTGTATTTTTATAGGCAACGAATCACTCCCCAAACCTATAGGGCTACTGATTGAACCTGTTGTAATTGGGAACAGGGATGGTTCAATTTCTTCTTTTTCATAAAAATGATGGGTCGCCTTAAAAACACTTGAATACAATGAATTTAATATTGTATACCAAGGATTTTGTAATAAAATATCTAAATGTTTTTCAGGATTTTTCCAAGACTGTGGTGCGGGAATCTGTGTTGTCATAAGCATCCTCCACGTTGAGAATTACAAGAACACCTAGTTTATATCAAAATTTGAAGAAAACGTCAACCTTTTTTATTGGTTTTGATTAAAATAAATGTCAAGAATCTGTTGTAATATAGTAAATTTAAAATCGGGCCAATTATTTTTAATATTAATTTTGGAGTTTCCATTGGTAAAGGGTTGCCTATTTTAATAGTCTTAACCCATTCAATTCTGTTCCCGTCATCAACAATTTTGCAAATCTTTTTCAATTTCTTGTCTTGATAAAAATGTTCAGAAGACAATCTATAACCCTGAAACTTACTAAACAAAGGAAAACTTAGAAGCCATGCTTTTAAAATAGGTCCTGACCAAAAATTAGGATAGCCAATTGCAACATAGCCACCATTTTTTGTGACACGTAACATCTCCTTCACAATGAGTTTCACTTGTTCTAGAGAGTAGTGCTCTATTACTCCCACATTCCAACAAAAATTAACAGATTCATCTGCTATTTTCATATTAAAAATATTCCCGATAATGTACTCTGTATTATTTGAATTTAATTGTTTTTCTAAAAATTTTGCATAATTTAGGGCATTTTTAGATATGTCCAAAAGTATTTTTTTGTTGTTTGGTGCGAGAAGAAAACTCGCTTTTCCAGAACCAGAACCGGCTTCTAAGATAATGTCGTCCGGATGGATATATTTCCCCAAAGTTTTAGTTATTTGTGAATAATATTTTTTCCACCAAAATGAAGAAAATTTTTTAAAGGGCTTGTTTTTTTCTTTTTCAAAAATTTTACTCCAATTTTTTTCCTCTTCTTTGATTTGTTCTAACAGATCATTTTCAGGTTCAATTTCTTTTTCAAGCTGTTTTAAAAAAGAATTCAAAAAAGCTTCACGTTCATCTAGAATTTGTTTGGCGGTTATTGTTTTTAAGTGTTTTCGAACTTGTAATAAACGTGTAAAAAATAGATCTAACGCATAATTTTTTATCGTTTGGTTCTCTGTGTCTTGCAAAAGGATCTGTTAGGTTATAAAAAGGGTGATTCATTATACCAGCAGAAGCAAAAGTTCTCATAATAGAAACTGCGCCACTTGCCTCTAATAAATCTGCGTCTCTTACGATCTCCTCCTCTATACATGTGGAAGGAATTTTTTTAGAGAACGAACAATTACTTATAATTCTTTTGACCTCGAGAATTTCTGTTGGTAAAAGTAAATTATCTTGAGTTAAGATATGTTCAGCGAGAATGGCACTTTCTGTAGTACTATTTTTCGTCTGTAACGAATCTTTTGGATAACAGATGATATCATGAAACAAAGCAGCAGGAAGGATAATTTTTAAATTACCCCCTTCAAAAAAGGAAATATATTTTGCCAATTTCATAACTCGTAAAGCATGCGCCATATCGTGCGAAATATCATTTTTTAGCGACAAAGCTGATCGGCATTTTTCCAACAATATTTCTTC
The DNA here is from genome assembly GCA_947586835.1 of uncultured Alphaproteobacteria bacterium. Classification (GTDB taxonomy): domain Bacteria; phylum Pseudomonadota; class Alphaproteobacteria; order CAAHEQ01; family UBA3637; genus RGIG4140. Next base: position 4,003 of record CANPXT010000005.1, on the reverse strand, counting down.
AAATTTATTTTCCGCAAAAGATTTCATGGAATGACTTATTCTCTTTCCTTTATAGTTAGACATATTTTCCCCATTTTTTTACTTAATGAAACTTTTCCCCCAATGGGATAAGTACAAATTGGAGTTGTATGACCAAAATCAACATTAGAAATAACAGGAATTCCTTGCAACTTCTTTTTTGTGTGAATTATTTCTTTAAGCAGATTCTCATTCATTCCAGATCTCAGTTGAAATCTACCAATTAATAACGCTTTGATAGACTTGAAGTTACTTTGAATAAGAAGTGTTTGTAATAATCTGTCAAAATTGCATGGATTGATAGCCTCTGTATCTTCAATAAATAGAATAGAACGATTTATTTTAGGATAATATGCCGTTCCTTGAAGAGAAGTCAAGGCTGTTAGATTGCCTCCATATAATTGTCCTTGAATCCCCTCTGGAGGAATATCATGAATAACATTCCAACCTAAATTACGAATAAATTTCCTATTCTTTTGATTTAAGTACCATGGATCATCACTAAAAGTATCGGAAGAAATAATCTCATATTTTTCCTTTAAAAGAAGACAACGTCTAAAATAATCAACTGTATATTCCAATCCTTTTTCCATTCCAAAAGTCGAAAAATGTGGACCAGAATATGTAACTATGCCTGTTCGTGCAGTAATTGCATGAGCTAAGCAGGTAATGTCTGAAAAACCACAAAAAACCTTGGGGTTCTTTTTTATTAGATCAAAATCAATATATTCCAAAAGTTGATTTGTATTATAACCGCCAATTGCAGTTAAAATACCATCTATTTTTTTGTCTTCAAAAGATTCATGTAAATCTTCTATTCTGTGTTCTATACTAGAAGAAACAAACTCGTTTTTTTCATAACAATGTTTAGAAAATGTGACGTTAAATTTGAACTCTTCTTCCAAACGTTTAATGGAACGATTTATACAATCTTGAGAAATCATTGAAAGGCTTCTTGAAGGAGCAATAACACGAATATTAGCACCGTTATTTAATTTTTTTGGGTAAAACATTAAATAATCCACCTCCTACACTGGAAAATATCTTAACATAATGTGTTCCAAAAATCAAGAAAAAGAGTTATTGAGTACGATTATTTCATTTTTAAAGGATTAGTTTTCTTTCCTTTCCTTAAAATAATAAACGAAACAATTAAAACCATTATCTTAACAGTCATGGCTGTTACAACGGCCATTTTAGGGTCTGAAATATCAGCGATAACACCAAACAAATACATGACAATGGCACCTAAAATTCCTTTTATAAGGGATATGATGGATTGCATTGTGGCCCGTTGATTGTCCGAAAATTCCTGTTGTAAAATGTCTGTTTTTGCTGTATCTGAAACACCCCAACACATATTACGAAGCGCCATAATAAAGGGAGAAAAGGTATTGTTGAGGACCAAGGCAAACATTCTGAGAAATTCGTTTAAAGTCAAAGTACTAAAAAAACACTTAATGCTTCCAAAACGTTTGAAGAGGGGTGATATTGCAAAACCGATCATGCCTGACACTTGTTTGACAAAACGCACAATATTGATGAGCCATGTTTGAATGAGGGTGTTGTAATAGCTGGCCTCAATTCTTAAGAAAGCAAAGCTAAATTCGGGTTGGTTCATCTGCTCAAATAGCACTTTTGCTTTCATCTCACAAAAAACACAGATGAATTGTGGTAAAAGGGCATTTTCAAATTGAGCCTAAAATTCATCACAAGAGCCTTTATAACGGGCTTCTCATCGCCTCATTTCAGGCACAAAAAAAAAGAGGATAGAAACATCCTCTTTTTATAAATGGTGGAGGTAAGCGGAATCGAACCGCTGACCTCTTGAATGCCATTCAAGCGCTCTCCCAGCTGAGCTATACCCCCAAAAGATCATAGAAGGCATTTTATAGAATATTTTTGTACTTGTCAAGCACTTTTTGTGCGATTTTATAAAAAAACAGCCCGTTTTATTGAAAGGGCTGCTGTTTTTATTTAAAAATTTTTTTTATCGTTCATTTTTTTGATACATTTCTTTTGTTAAATGAAACGTTTGAAACACTTTGTTTTCTTTTTCTTCTCCTTTGCCGGCACACGGCTCATAACCTGCCTTTAACAAACTGTGTCGCACGGCTTCCTTGTTGGGATTTTTGATATAAAACTTACGCACGATTTCGGAGGCGTTTTTTTCAAACATTGATTTTTCCGCCAGACGCATGGCTTCCTGCATATAGCCTTTACCTGTGGCGTTTTCCGTTAACCAACCGCCGAGTTCAATATATGACGCCGTTTGTTTAACGGTCATACAGCCGACACAATTTTTTTCGCCTTTGGGATAGAGAAAATAAACCGCCATATTTTTATTTTCTGCCGATTCGCGCCATTTCAGCAGTGTGTCGTGCATTTGCACAACATTTTTAATGCCTAAAAAGTCTTTAAGTAATCGTACCTGTTGAATATTATGTTTTAAAAAGGTGTAAAATGAGCGGGCTTTTTGCACCGTTTTGGCATTATCGGGCAACTCTTCGGCTTTATAATCCAATGAGGCATCAACGAGTTGACCGTTTAAATTTTCTTCAAACAAACGGGGGGAAACATTAAATTGCATTTTTTATTCTCTTTCTCTCACAAACCATTGAAAATGATCGGCAGCTTTTTGCAGAGATACACGTTTGCCGATCGGATAATTTTTTATTGTTTTTTGAAGTTCTTTCGTTTTGAAAGCATCAGTTGTACCGACATATTCCGGACAATTTAATTTGCCGTCGGTATCAATTTCAACCGAATAAAATTTTTCGGCGCCGTCACAAGATTGAAGCATATAAGCATCTGAAACGACACCTGTTTCATCAGGGGAAAATTCAGACGAATCCAACGAGGGTATCGCCAAGTTGTCGGATTGACACCCCGTTGCCACAACGGCAGAAGTCAACAATCCTGCTTTTTTTAAAAAAGATTTCATAAACTGACCTCCTTTTTTATGAATGATGTTATAAGTATATCATTAAAAAATTTTTTGGTCAAGTATTATTTTTTATTGATTATCGACTGATTTTTTGTATAATAAAAACATGGACATGACAATTGATGATTTTTTAGGCGGAAAAGTGCGTTTAAAGCAGAGTAAAACGGGGTATCGGGCAACGTCCGATTCCGTTTTGACGGCGGCAGCGGTACCGGTGCGGGCGGGGGAAAATGTGCTTGATGTCGGCACGGGAAGCGGTATTATTTTGCTGTGTTTAAATGCCCGTGTGGCGCGGTTGGCGTTAACGGGCGTGGAAATGCAGGCAGATTTATGCGCTTTGGCGCGAGAAAACGCTTGTTTAAATCAGGCGAACGTGAAAATCATTGAAGCGGATATATCAAAGAAAGTGTCGGAAATACACGGGCTTCAATTTCATCATGTTGTGACGAATCCGCCGTTTTACACGGAAGGACGGGTACGAAAAGAAAGGCAAACGGCGCTGGCTTATCATCAGCAAATCGATATGGAAAAGTGGCTGGCATTTTGTGTGCGGCATATTCGCGCCAAAGGAACGTTAACGGTGATTCAGCGAACGGAAATGTTACCGACGATTTTGGCGTTTTTAAGCAAAACGGCAGTGGGGGCGTTGGAAGTGATTCCGATATGCGGTAAAGCGGGGGAATGTGCGAAACGGGTAATTATTCGAGGCAAAATGGGGTCAAAAAAGGGTTTAACGCTGCAAAGTCCGCTGATTATGCACACGCAAACGGGCGGACGAACGCAAACGGCGGAAGATATTTTGCGAAACGGCGTTGAAATTGCGTGAGGAAAAGCAAATATTTGAGGAAAAACGAATAAAATTGTTGACAAGGCGAGCAAAACAAGATATAAGTTTAAGGAAACGGTCCCGTAGCTCAGTCGGATAGAGCAACAGCCTTCTAAGCTGTGGGTCGCAAGTTCGAATCCTGCCGGGATCGCCATAAGAAAAATCTCCGAGAGAAACGGAGATTTTTTTTATGCGAAAGTCGGCAGGGATAA
>CANPXT010000004.1 GCA_947586835.1 uncultured Alphaproteobacteria bacterium | reverse complement strand
TACGTTTAATTGAGACAGTTATGATATTTTTTCTGATTCTTGGCGTATGTTGAACATTGAAGCTTTGCATGTTGATGTAAAAATGTTGCAAGAGTTGCAAACAAGACAAAAGAATATCTTTCAAAATGGTTGAAAACGTTTCTTTAAATGCGCAAACGGTTGTGAAAGGGCCTTTTGCAAAGGCATATCAATCAGTTGAAACAAAATATGCGTTCGTAACGTAAACGCCGTTTAAATATAAAAAAAACCGCTCTTTGAAACGAGCGGTTTTTTTGATGGCTGGAGAAGTCTGGCAATACACGGACTTTATTAGCTATTCATCTTGGCGAGTTTTAAAAGATTCCTTTAAACTTTTTTCAACAAATTTTGTTAAATATAAATAAATGTTTCTATACAATCAAAAATTGACAAAATAAAAAATATTCAATATAATACCATTCAAAGGAAATACTTCATGGTTGGAATAATTTACAATATAACATATCTTTGTCCACATGCATGTTCCATTTGTTGTGTAGATTCAATTAAACCAATGGAAAAAAATGGTCTGTTAGAAATTCAATATAATGCTTTAAAAGAAACATTATCTATTAAAAGAAATCAACAAAATATGTATACCCAGGCATCTCATGAATTGGCAAAAAAAGGCTTGGAGTTATCCTATTCTGATAAAATGAAAATATTAACCCAACTAGATGTTCCGGATTTAGAACTTCAAATTTCTGGTGGAGATGCCTTATTGAATCCTGAAAATTTGCAATTTTTAGTTGCTGCATCTCAAAAATTTGGCCGTGATAATTTAAGCCTTGTTACAACATCTAAAGGAATAAAAATAGACGATATACCCTATGTTTCTAAATATATTTCTCAATATAATTGTGCTTTTGATAATCCATATAAAACACGCGCACTAGAATACAGAAGCGAAAATTATGTTACAGATAATCTAAGAATTGCTCAAGAATTTATAAAAAACAATGTTTCTGTTCAAACAGAATGTACTCTAACAAAAGATAATTTAAATCCAAAGCTTCTGAGAGATATGTTTTTTGCATTACACGAAGCAGGCATACAAAATCATTTATTAATGCGCATCGTTCCTTTTGTTGGTCGAAATCAAATACAAACAAATATTCCAACAGCTTCAGAATATAAAGCAGGCATAAATCTTTTAAAAAATTTAGAAGAAAAATACAAGTACCCAAAAATTAATTTGATTTGTTCATTAAAGAATTTATACCCCAAAGAAGGTGAAATTAATCCTTGCCAAATATCTCGCAATGTAATGGGGTTAACACCAACAGGAGATCTTTTAATGTCTCCTTATGGATTTGGAGCATGCAATACCCCACTTGCGCCTGAATTTAATCTAGGATCATTATTAGAAACCCCATTATCTGTTTTAATGAGAAATAAAAGGCGTTTAGAAATACTAAATAGAATGGATGAAAATTATGGAGATTGCAAAATTCAATCTTTTCTCTATTCTAAGAAAAAAGAGTTTATGAAACGGTTGTTAGATAAAACAGACCCTCTCTATCGACAAAGATAATCAACTATTCAACAGCTCTTTCTAAAAATGAAATCCTTTGTCTAATGGGGTCTATTTTTGTTAACATTCCCATCGGCAAAATTAACTGGGGAACCGTATGTCCGAAATCCATATGAGTTACTATACATAAATCCATTCGATTATATTCTTTAGCTACTTGCAAAAGCACTTCATCAAATTGAGAATATTGATTTAACCATTTTTCTTGTTCTAAAACCTCTTTTTCCGAAAATTCACCACCGGGTCGTGCAAATAAAATTCCCTTAATGCGATTTAAAATCCCTTGTGAACCTAAATTTCTTAAAAAGTATTTTAACTGTGAAGGAGGTTGTCTTTCTTCACTTGTTTCCAAGAATAAAATTGCATTATCCCAATCAGACCCAATAGGCCAAATATTACTGCCATTCATCATACTCAATACTTCCATACAACCGCCCAATAATCTTCCCTGAACAGGATGTGTTCCTTGAATATATTTCCATTTAGGAGATAACATTCTTTGACGAGGAGAAAAATCTGTCATGCCCCAATCAAAACTTTCTATAATATATTGAGAACTTTCCGGTAAATTTCCAATATTTTGTGTCGTGAATAGTGTTTTTTTTGTATTCTGAATAATAAAATCAGGGATCCCTCCAAACTCAGCATACCCAAACATCAAACTAGGACTATAAAACGAGGAAATACCTGCTTTATAACACATAAAATGATTGACTGTTGTATCAGACATTCCCATAAAAATTTTAGGATGTGACTGAATAACTTGAAAGTGATCATCAGTCATAAAAGATAACAACCGAATAGTATCATCACCCCCAATAGTTGTTAAAATTGCTTTAACATTAGGATCTAAAAAAGCTTGCATTAAATCATCAAGTCTATATTCTGGGTGTTCAGATAAAACTCGTGGATCTGATAATGTATGCGACATTTCTATAAGTTTAACATCAAATGCTGTTTCAAACTGTTTTTTTGCACAATGGTAATAATCTAAAAACTGGCCTGCGCCACCCCACGATAATGAAACTACCGCAATTGTATCACCTTTTTGTAATGCTTTTGGTTTTATAAGTTGTTTCATACTACTCTCTTATCTTTTCATAATGGTGTAATGTTGGATAAAGTTGTTGAATCCGTTTTGAAATATACTGTGGTGATTGACCTAATGATCGCTGATTTTTTATATAATCATCACGTTTTTTGATATTTTCGATATATATTTTGTGTTTTTCGTCATAATCAACACAAAATGCATCAAATCCAGAAAAAGATTTAAACTCTATTTTCATAAAATGATATAGTGCATCTTTAATTTGATGTGCATTAACCGCATACTGATCACTAAAAAAACACAAATTATTCAATGATCTATTAAGTATTCTTTTATATCCTTTCGATGGTGCTTGATTCAACGAAAGCCCCGTAGAATACAAAGCTCCAACCATGGAAATAACATTGGTACTTACAAAATTTTGCTCTATCCCACTGCTTTGTAAAGCTGTAGCTATAGAATATGCAAGATAAGGATTACTTAACTTTTGAGTTGCCGCTAAGAATGTTTCTATACCAAATCCAAACTCTGCACCGATAACCTCTCCATCTTTTAATATAGCAACATATTGGCCGATATCTCGATATGAATTATCCGACTGTCGAATTGAAAAAGTTAACCCAAGACCATAAATATTTTGCTTAAACCCATAAGTCCATTGATAGTATTGATTAGATTTTGTATCAAATTCAGTAAAATACTGTTTTTGAAGTTCCGATGCTATAGGAATACTTGTTGTGGGAGAAAAAATTTTTAATTCATTTTTCGGAACCCCCAAACAATCAAATAATTCTACAATAGCATTTTGAAAAGGAATTACTTGTTCTTTACTAATTAAGGTTCCCAACATATTAAAATATCCTGGAAATTGATACGATTCAGACTTTGCAAATGGATTATTTAATGTCTGCAAACGCAAACATGGTTGATGAATATACAACCCTTGATTTATTTTATTGCTTTCAATAATTTTCTTTAATGGTGTTATTGTTGCACAGGCAAAATAAACCGTTTCATCATCTGAAAATAAAGAAGAACTTGGAAAAGAAACTAATCCATTATGACGAAAAACATCCTCAAAAGTATTTTTAATATTTCTGTGCCGTGTATCCATGTATTACCTATTTAAAATCACGGTATATTTCAGATGCACGAGGGCCTTCACTACCCTGATATTTTCCTGAATATAATTTTATATCTCCCACTGGTTCCCAAAACGTTACTTGGGCGAGACACATACCAGGATAAACCTTAACCGGAAGCGTTGCATATAATTGTAATGTAAGATTTCCATAAGAACCAATATCAATTAAATCCGCAGTCACATGAACAAACAAACCTCTTCGTGCTGTTCCTGACTTTGCATGTAAAATAGGAACAAAATGGTCACTCCCAACCTTTTCAAGAGTTGCCCCTAGATGAAAAGATCCTTGTGGCAAAACAAGACCATCTTTTGGAATAGAAAATATTTCATATTCTTGTTTAACTTTAGGATCTAATACATTTGATTTATATCGTAAAAGTTGATCACCTAAATGTAAATCATAAGAATTAGTTGTAATCTGTTCTTCATAAAAAGGGGAGATTTTTATTCTGCCCTTCTCCACTTGATTAAAAATTTCTTGACCTGTTAAAATCATATCACTGCCTCATGAGCTTCATTAAAATGAGCATATGTTGATGAAAAAGGTTTAATCTGACCTAAATTAGTCCAAAAACTAACTTGTCCTATACGCATCCCAGGATATAAAAGGATGGGTTTAACCGCAACAAGCTCTAATGTCCATTGATGCGCTGATGTCGTATGTCCTAAATTTGCGGACACTTGAAGAAACAACCCTAAACGGCCAACAGAACTACGACCAATTAATGACATTGCATATTTGCGACTACCTATAACCTCTTTTGTATTTCCCAAATACATTTGACCTGGCTTTAATAGATATCCACTCTCTGGGATGGCCTCCTGATTAAATATCGCTTTTTCACCATCAAAACGATCAAAAACTTTTAATGTTGAACCCAGATGATAATTATAACTATTCGGATTAATTTGAGCAACATCAAATTCTGAGATAATAATATCCCCTATCTGAATAGCTTTTTGTATTTCAGATCCAGTTAAAATCATTAAAACAACTCTATTAATCTATCAGGATATATCTCTTTTCTTTTTCTCAAAACAAGAACACTATATCGTTGATATGGACGTAATTTATTAGACATTTCTTTAATTTTATAAAGACGCTCATATATATAATGACGAACAGCCTCATCAGTAATATTATAAAATTGACAAGCCCTATTGGTAATACTTGTACAATAGTGTTCAAGTTCTTCTTGCGTTTCAGGAATCAAAATATTTCTATCTTCATAAATGATTTCAAGCCCTTTAAAATATCGCATAACAGTTTTATAATCTTGTGTTGTAGGCGTAATTCCGAACACAGATCTAAATTCCGAAATTAAGGCTTCAGGAATTTTTCCCTCAATATAAAAAGGCGATGTTAAAAGAAATCCATCATCTTTTAAGAACTCTAAAGTTCTATTAATTGCCATAGATGGATTACTAAAGAACTGAAAACCTGCACCAATTAAAACATGTGTATACTTAGGCTCAGCCTTCAAAGTTAAGCCATCTGCCTGAAAATAATTTATTTTTGAATTCGGAGCATACTTTTCCTGATTATACCGTGCCATTTTAACCGCCTGTTCAGACAAATCAAAAGCATCACCTGTACAACCTGTTAATGCAGAAATTTCTCTCGACTGAAATCCTGTTGTACATGCAAACTGTAAAATATGTGATTTTTCTGTAATCCTAGAAAAAGCAATCCATTTTGATAAAGTTGTGTATGCCCCCGGCAACACATTCCATTGATTAATAAAACCAACAAAATCTGGATAAGATAACCCCTTTAAATATGATAAATCAATCATTAAAAACCTCCTTTTTAATAATTTTCAATGTAATAACTTTTTTAGAACTTGTCAATAAAAAAAAATGACCATTTTTTTTTATTCTTATCAAATCTGTGGCTGGATTGTAAATTGCAGGGCAATTTATCCCTTGTGAACTCGGGACCGCCTCCGGCGTCTATTTCGCTAACGCTTCATGACCGAACCAACCATTCGTAGAGCCAAACCCAACACTCTCAATACAACAAAAAAAGTCCCTATAAACGGGACTTTTTTATTGGTTGGAGAGGTCTGGTAATACACGGACTACGCTTGTTTTAAATCTTTATACTTTTGAGATAGTATAGAACAATCTTTATTTGAGTTTTTAGCTTTAAAAGATGCTATAATTTTGTTTTCTGTTTCTGGAGACCAAAAGATTTTCAGTTTTTCTCTAGTACGAGTAATTGCAGTGTAAAATATGCTGTGAGTTATCATTTCATCCACTTCTTCAGTAATAACGATTTTCACAGAATTATATTCCAAACCTTGTGCGCGATGAATAGAAATTGCATAAGCAATTTGAAATGGAACAACGTTTTCAGATGAACCTTCATTATCCTCATCTTGATTTTTATATTTATTTACAAAAAATCTAACTATAGAATTTCCATTATCTAAATTTTTGACAAACTCAAGATTGCTGAATTTAGCCTCCATTTCATTAATAGATTTATTAAGTTCAATATCAAAATAAATTTTTTCTTCTTTTTTTTGTATGTTATTTATTTTACCTTTCATATTATTATAAATTACAGAATCAAATCTTTTTGTTTCATTAAATAGAATCGGATCTCCAATCTTGTATGTCTGTCCTGCCCAACTAACAGCTTTATTGGGATTTGCCGCTTGTAAAAATCTATTTATATTGTTAATTCCATAGAGTCCGTCATAATTTAAACATAAAATTATTTCATCGTCATTACTTTGGGTAAAAATTGATTCATCAAGTGAATGTGAGTAATTATTTTTTGTCATTATTTCCACAATATTATCTTCACAATTTCTAACTTGATTCCAAAATCTAAGAAGTTTAGGATCATTGGTACGGTATGGCTTTGTTAACTCACATATTGCATTTTTGTTAAGAAAATATGGTGCTTCTTTAAACCAGTTTCCGAATAGAATAGCCTCAATCTGGTACACATCTCCCACCAAAACAATTAATTCAAATTGTGCTTTATTTAGAATTTTAAGCATATCTGAATTACTTACCGTACTACATTCATCAATAAATAATATACTATAATCTACCTTATTAGTATGCTCACTCAAAAAACGAGCTATAGTCATAAATGTCGCATTTAGGGCATTCACTTTTCTTTTTAAATTATCAATTGCGGAATTAGTATTAGCTAAATAAAGTTTTGTGGTCTCAGTAAATCTTTTTGAAATATATTTAATTAATGTTGATTTACCTGTTCCAGCAGGACCATATATAAAAGATACCGCAGAATTTTCGAATAATTGAGTGATATATCTCCTTTTTTCTTCACAATCTATCGGATTGTTATGCTCACGCAACCATCTTTCTGTTGAAATAGAATAACCTTTAATAGAGTATTTGGCTAAATCTTTGAGTTTTAAAATAATATCACAGACATTGGACTCATATTCATTTATATAGACATAGTTCTTATATTTTTCTATATTTCCTTGTGGTTTATGCTTGTAATACAAACAATTATTGTATTTTTGTATAAGAGAATCCACATCCCCAAAATCCCTAAGCTCATCAATGTTAGTATATAAATTCCCTTTTTGCTCCGTATTATTTTTGATATGACGGGCAAGCAATTCGTGTTCTCTACCTTCAATTTTTATACAGTTTAGTAAATCATTTATACTTGGATTATGTCCTTTCAATGACATCATAAATGGCATTTTTTCAAAAGGTATAGATTTCTTAGATAAAAATAAATTAGATAAAGCAAAACAACTAATTCTATCCTTTTGTAATTTTATAATCCGATTATTTAAATTATATAATAAGTATCTCAAAACATTAGAACCGTTAGAATTACTTTTAATAATTGCTCTACATTTTTCAAGAATGCGAAGAAAGGAAAAATTTTCAGAATTAGCTTGAATAAAGGTACTCAAATTTTGGAAATAATCATCATCAAGTTCTACGAGTTCTAAAAGATTTAAATTGTCGGATTTTAATATTTTCATGACTATCTTATATGCTCTATGATTAGTAGAGATTATACTATTCTCACCAAGTATATCAGAAAGATGATTCAGTTCACATTCTCGAATTGCGATTTCCCAATTATCAATAATTAAAATGGGCATATCTTTTCCTAAAATATTAACATAGTCCTTATGAATAAAGAGTTTGAGAGCATAATTCTGCAAGATATTTTTTTGGGTAAAAGCTATGATTCTGTCAAATTTATTTTCATAATCATTTGCAATAATAAATGTGACTTCATAATATATTTCCTGTTTTATAAAAAAAGGCTTTATCTTTTGTATATAGTATCGATCATTATATTCACTTTCCGTTGGCAATGGAAAAGATTGTTCTAATTTCTCAGCAATTTTACTGTAATATTCTTGCAATGTTCGATCAATATTAAGTGGAAAATCTTCAATATTCTCTAAAATATCAATATCTTCTGTTTTCATTAATTTTTTTATTCTAAGAAGATATTCATAGTATTTTAACATCAACCGTTCTGAATTTTCTTCATCTAATGTATAATGAGATGTAGAAATTTGTAAAAGTTTATGAAATTTTGATAATACATTTAGATTTCCCTTTGTTTTTACATATTCATTGGCTTTTTTTATATTCTTATAGTTATTATCTGTAAGTTCTGTATTCTTAGCATAGAAATACAAACTAATAGCTTCAACAAAATTTCTTAATTCGGATAATATATTCTGAGACAAAAAACCTCTGTCAGACGAACATTTTTTTATATTTTTATCTATATTCCTATTTATATCTAATATATTGGTTATAAATTCCTGCATACAATATCTCTGTTATAAAATCAGATATTATTATACATGAAAACACAGCTAATCACAAGAAATTTTTCTCATACATCTAACCTTTCAATCGCATCAAGATGATTGATAGTAATTTCTGGCCATTGTTTGTAATCTGGGCAAGAAAGCAGTTTGTCAAAGGGTTTATTTAGTTCGTACTCCAATGTTTTGCCGTTTAATTTGCAATCTTTTAACAGTAATTTTAACAATGCACTTTTTTGAGAAGTCGTCGCCATATCAAAAACATGTTTTAAATCACTTGCGATTGAAACGATGTTGATAATCTTGTCTCGCATTTTGCTATCTATTTCTTTGTACTTTTCAATGTTATCCAATAAACGTTTGCGTTCAGATTCTATTTCTGCCTTTTTGCTGTCATATGTTGATTGCTCTAACTTGCCTTCAAGATAAAAATCAAGCAATCTATCTTCTTTTTGTTTTAATGCTGTTAGTAAATTTGTTGTATTAGATTTAACGCCTGCATTAAAAGTTGCCGTTTCTTTTAAATCCTTTAACAATTTGTTCTTTAATGCTTCTTGAATACCTATTGGTAAAGTAATTTTATTAAAAACTTCTTCTTTAAGCTGATTAAGAATAATTGTTTCATTTACGGTACTTTGATGACAGTAATTATAATTACATTTTGAATGTCCACATCTCAGATATACATATTCTTTACCATTTTTCTTTTTTGTTTCCGGTGAAATAAGGCAACCACATTCTTTACAATGTATTAACCCTCTAAAAATATAAAGTTTGCCTGCATTTTCATCTACATTATTGCGATTATGAGTCCCATTTTGAGTTAATATGCTTTGCACTCTTTCAAATAGTTCTTTATTGATAAGTGGTTCATATTGATGTTTAATCCACTTGCCATCATAATACATTAATCCATAATAAAAAGGATTTGTTAAGATGTCATAAACAGTATTTTTACTCACAGGAATTCCTTTGCGTTTCTTCATTTTAGAACATAAACCCAGCTGTTTAGCTAACAACCAAATTGTTTTCGTTGTATGTCCTCCTTTTGAAAACGCTTCAAATAAATGTTGGATAATTGGGGCTCGAACAGGATCTAAAATCAAAGTCGCTTTATTATCCTCATCTCTTCTGTTTAAATAACCAAGGGGTGCTGATCCTTGCCATTTCCCTTGAGACCGGTTTAATCTTTGACTCCCTTTCACTTTATCAATCATATTATTTACTTGAGCATTTGCCATTAAGACATGCATATTCCAAAAGTTTAATTCCATACTATTTGAATTTTTGTGAATGATGAGATTTTCTTTTAAAAAATGCACTTCTATTTTACCTTCACGGCGTAGCTTATTCAGCAAATAGCTATCGTCATAATTCCGTTGCAAGCGATCCACATAGTTGACAACAATAGCCACAGGACCAGAAGTTTTTTGAGCTAAATCCAGCATTTCATGATACTGTTTGCGATCTCCTTTCATACTGCTTTCATCAATAGAAAAATCTTTGATGATTTTTAAATTCTTATCTTTACAGTATTTGGTAATAGCTTCCATTTGTACATCTAATGAAACACCTTCTTCTTTTTGGCGTTTGCTAGATACTCGGGCAAAAAGAATTGCTTTATTGCAAACTTCTTGTGTTGGTTTTAAATATTTTTTACGCATAATTTAACTCCTCTATTTTATAGATATATTATAACGCCACACGGACTTAATGTACGCTAAAAAACATCGGGATTGGGTTGGAAAAGCCTTGGTTTTATTGGCTTTCATCTTCTGTATAATGTTCTTCATTGGTATCCTCAGTTTGTGTCATAATTTCTATTCCCAATTTGAAAAAGTTAATCAAATTTAATGCATAATCACCTGCTTCTTGCTCTGATATATCGGGATACAAACTTAATATTTCTTCTTTAATGTTTTGCATCAATTTTATCCTTTCTTTTTGTTATGAAAGAATTTTGTCGCACTTCTTTTGATATGTAAAACCGTTTTTAAATTGATAACATTTTTTTATTATTATTTTGAAAGGCTAAGAAAATGAACCTCGATTTTATCAAAACCGAAGTTGTGTTTCATTAAGTGACATCAATGTCAGTTAATCGTAAAGAGTGTTTTATCCATTGAACCTTTGTATGTGTGTAGGTAAAGGTTAAATATCTGCCAAAAACAACCTCCTGCCCTTGGGGCAAGAAGTTTAAAAGAATGGATACATCTTAAGCCCATCCTTGACGAGAGATAAAACGCCGAAGCGTCGTGCGTCCAACACCCATAACTTTAGCAATTTGAGCTTTTGAAACGCCTTTGTCTAATAAATCTTTTACACGCTTTGAATTCTTTGACGGTTTTAATTTCTTACTTGTTGCAGCGAATGGACGTCCCAGTTTTTTACCACTGGCTTTTATGTTTGCCAAAGATGATTTTGTCCGTTGTGATATTAAACTGCGTTCAATTTCAGCTGATATACCAAAAGCAAACGCCATTACTTTTGATTGAATATCTGCGCCTAGTCTAAAATTTTCTTTTATCGTCCAGACCTGACATTCTTTGTTTAAACAAGTTTCTAATATGCGCATAACCTCTAACATTGAACGCCCCAAACGAGATATTTCACAAGAAATCAGGATATCTCCAGCGTTCATACTTTGGAGTAATTTTCCTAATTTTCTTTTATCTAAAGATTTTCTGGATGAAATAGTTTCTTCTACCCAAACATCCATTTTCATATTGTGTTTGGCGGCATAATCGCTGATTTCATACTCCATGTGTTCAAACGATTGCTTTTCGCTGCTTTTGCGGATGTATCCGTAAATCATAACATTCTCCTTTTGATATATTTATTAGGAGAATCAAAGAATTGAGAGCAAAATGTTTTGTTGTTTTAACGAACATTAAAATCAACTATTGCACCTTTGATCATAGAGACTAGAACAGGATTTTTTTACAGGTCCCATCCCATTCTTTGGATGAACCTGTTAACAGTAATCGGTTGAACGTCCATAATGCGAGATATTTTGTATCTTGAAACACCTTTATCCAGTAAATCTTTAATCCGCTTTGTGTTTTTGGATAATTTAAGTTTTTTAGATTGGGCAGAAAAGGGACGGCCGAGTTTTTTACCACTCGCTTTAACGTTTTCAAGAGCTGCCTTTGTTCGCCCTGAGATCAGTTGTCGTTCTATTTCTGCACTGATTCCAAAAGCAAATGCCATAACCTTACTTTGAATATCATCGCCCAGTCTGTAATGTTCCTTGATAGTCCAGACCTGACAGTTTTTATTCAGGCAAGACTCCAAAATGTGCATTACTTCCAACAGCGATCGACCGAGGCGCGATATTTCCGAAGTAATCAGGATATCCCCCGCTTTTAATCTATTCAATAATGTTCCCAGTTTTCTTTTATTAAGTGGTTTTCGGGAGGATATTTTTTCTTCAATCCACTTGTCAATTTTTATATTTTGAGTTTTTACAAATTTTTTAATTTCAAATTCTTGGTGTTCCAGTATTTGAATATTTGAACTCACTCTGATATAGGCATAAATCGTCATTTTAAATCCTTTGGTTGTGGTTATTTATCAATGTGTTCCCCCTCTTTTTTCTGTCATTTTAATAGAACAATTAAATCAACATATTTTTTTATGATTTGAATTATTTTTTGGAAATGATGTGATGGGGCTTGATACAGCTACATAAAATAATATTTTTACTCATTTAATTTTATGTATTTTTCCAGGTATTACACAAAGGTTGATTTGTGTAATAATACTTTCGTTAGAGAAGTATTAGGAGCAATCAATGGATATTAATGATTTAAAAAATTTAAAGAAACTAAAAGAAGAAGGACTTATAACTGATGAAGAGTTTAAAAGCCAAAAACAATCATATCTAAATTCACTCAATACTCCAGATAAACCACCTAAACATAACGAAAATAAACAAAAAGATCAAAATTTAAATTCTGATAATGCCCTGCTGTTAAAAAGATTACTGAAATGGTGTGGTGTTGGAGTTTTCTTTTATTTTTTTGTTGTTTTTGTGTTTCCGTATTCTATCACCTGTCAAGATGGTGTTTCTAACGCAGCCTGTAATTGCCTTAAATCAACATTGTCAAAAAACGTTCCATTCTTTGATAAAATTCGGTTTATTTTTATTGGATCAGAAGAAGGAGAATTTGGATCATATATATCAGGCGATTCCCTTCCCTGCCTTCTTATGGAAGATGATGAAAAATAACATGAGGTAATGCATTAATGGATATTGAGAAGTTAGAAAAATTAGCTGAATTACAAAAGAAAGGCATCTTAACACAAGAAGAATTTGATGCAGAAAAGAAAAAACTATTTAACGCGGAAGAAGGTAATACTAGTAATAGAAATGACTCTTTTACGACTTCCGATGATAAAGATGAAATAAAAATCAGTGTATCAAATAAAATTTATGATTTGTGGCATGAGCATAGATTGAAAATACAGATTTTGGTTGTGCTCATAATTGTAATTGGCTATACTGTGGTAAGTTCTGAAAAAATGAATGGCGGTCAATGGATTATTTTATTTGGGATATCGGCATTTTTAGGTCTTGTGCTTAAAGAGTATCAAAGGCAGTCAAAAAATGTCAAAGATTTACATCGTTACAGGAGTATTGAAGAAGTTATTGCGCGCTTTGGTACTCCTGATGATATTCGTGAGTTTGGTGAATACACAAAATATGTATTCAAAAAATCAACAAATGGTTGGGGATGGCATAAATATCAAACAGATATATTTACCACCCAACGAGGTAAACTTGTTAAACATGAAAATTTTTATGAATAATTAATGAAGGAACTTACGATGAACATTGAAAAATTAGAAAAATTAGCTGAATTAAAAAAGACAGGTATCCTAACACAAGAAGAGTATGAGGAAGAAAAGAAAATTTTACTTAGTGGACAGAAAGAATCCTTGCCAAAAGAGGTAAAAGAAAAAATAAATTGGAAAAATATTGGATTGTCCTTCATATATGTCCTGATGCTCTATTTCGTTTTAATTGGAGTGGCTGGACTTTTAATAGAGAAAAACACTGCTTTGGTAAAAGGATTATTGGTAGCTATTCCGGTAACTATATTCGCAGGTCTCGCATATAAGTTTGAAACGGAAAAATACAAAAATGGTAGTGGAGTTATTGGGTCAATGATTGGTGTTGTTCTTCTTGGACCGCTAGCCGCTTGGGTGTTTACATATCATATTTTACAAATAAAAGATGGATTACGTAGTTTAATAAGCGATAAAATAAATAATAAAGAACAAAAAGGGAAAAAATCAGTCATAAGGACCATCTTTGGGATATTAGGAATAATGGCCGCCCTAGGTATGATAGTCGCTCTCTTTGTTGGCGCAAAATCTGGATATGACTTAGCAAAAAAACGGATTGAGGAAGAACAATTTTATAAATGTGAAAATGTGCAAATACAACAAAAAGAAGTCATCCCTCTTTTAAATCAATCGGTTGCTTCTTTCGGTATTCATGCTTTATCTATTTATAATATAAAAGAGGTAAAATACGATCATCAAAATGGTTCTCGTACTTGCCATGCAATAGCAGATTTTTCAGATGGAGAAAAAGCTCTGATTGAATTTGCCTTTATTTCCGATAATCGCAAAGATTATAAGATTGGTATTCGAATTATAAATGTAATAGAATAAGGATTATTCCAAAATGAATAAAATTAAACTAAAAACATATAATCATCTAGGAGGAAAAATGAAGCTCAAAAAAATATTGACCCTAATTTTTTTATTATTGGTATGTGTAGCATGTGATTTAAAAATACATTCTATAATCAATATTTCGGACTTATTATCTGGTTCTAATAAAATTGTATTGATGGATTTAAAGTTAGAAGTTCCCAGTTGTGATGGAGAAAGTTTACAGGAAGTTATTAATGAAGTAAAAAACAGAAAAATTGCAGCAAAATATAATTCATGTCAGAGTGAAGATTTAAGTAGTTTTGCTGTGTTTTCACTCCCTGTTCCATTGGTTAAACAGGGACATATTCCTCAAGATAATAGTGATATTTATCTGTCTGTTGCTAATAATACCCTGTATATTCATTCTTTAGAGTCTGTTAGACGTGTGTTCCAAAGTGCCAGAGGCGAACAGCTTGATATTAAAGAAATTGTTTTTGATCTAGTTAATGATACAGATCAAAAGCAGAAAATACAAACTAAATACGTTTTTGTAGATGGGAAACCAGTCTTGGATTCATCAATTGATATAATGCCCTATAGCAAAGCAACGATTAAGCTATCGGATGTGGCTGCGCGGTCTCTAAAAACTCCACAAACGACATGTCCGGTTTTAGAATTTCTTAAGGATTAGGTTATTGGATACATTAAAAAGGGGGGAATTATGAAAAAAATAATTGTGTTGTTATGTATTATGGTATTCATAATTGCTCCCAATGTGAAAGCAGAAACACGACCCTTTTCAAAAGAAGACAAGATAAAAATATGGCAATACCAGAGACAAAAGGAATGTATGGCTGAGATGAAAGAACGACTTGCTAGCAGAAAATTCCTTGAAGAAGGAATTATACCATATTGTGAGCAGGCAACTCAAAATTTAGACAAACAATTTGACTGCAAAGAGAGATTAACATCATATACAAGAAACATGGATAAAATGACGAATTGTTTTTATAATCCGTTAGTATGGGTAACACTTGGTACGGTCGCTCAACCTCTTTCCGAAAGTGATAACATAAAAGATAAGATGAATCAGGCTATTTTACTTTTGGATATTGCAACAAGATTTAAATGCTCACTTCCATTAATGTTGTGCACACTTGCAACCTATGGCACAACCGAAGTTAATGATGATGAAATTGATTTTAATGATATTGATCCAGAAGTATTAGAGTCGCCGGAAACAAGATATACAAAAACATTGATGCAATTGTTAAATTAAACCTTGATTTTTAATTTCTTTCGAATAAGTGACATCAACGTCACATAATGGAATAAAAAACAACCTCGATTTTTAATGAATCGAGGTTATGCACTATTCACTTCTTGCCCTTGGGGCATGTTTTGAAAATATCATAGTTATTGATGAAATTTTGTATTTCCAACCTCTGTATATGCGTAGGTAGAGGTTAAATTTTCTACTTTTTACTAACAAAACTCTAATTTTTTGTAGAAAAAGGCTAAAAAAAGTAGAATTTTTCTAATTTTTTTGCGTTTTGGGGGCTCGCGAAAGGCTAAAAACGCGATATAATATACCTATAACCAACGGAAAAGAAAGGATTTTATTATGTATCAAATAAAAGTAAATGGAATTTTAATGCCGACAATTTATTGGTCTTTAAGAGAAGCAATAGAAGCCTGTCAACGTGAAGCCGAACGTGGTTGTGCAGTTATGACAGATATCATATCAGTTGAACAATAAATAAACAGAAAGGAAAAAATATGTTAAACTTAGAATCTTTTAGACAATTCCTCATAAGTAAAGGGTATAAAGAATATAGTGCTAATGCAAACCCTAGCTCTGTGTTTGATTATTGTTGGCGTATTTCTAAGATTATTGAAAAAGAAGGTATTACATTAGAATCATTATCTAGATCGATTGAACACTATATCAATTTATATGGTCGTACTGGTGAAAAATAGTGTGTTGGTCGTCGTAGTCATGAAAGCTATATCAATGCCTTAAAACAATTTAGAAAGTTTGCATTAGTTCAACGTTTTGGAGGCGCCAATGCCTAAATATCCGGATATAACAGTTGAGTTGATTGGTATAGATAGCAATGCCTTTTCTATTTTAGGTGCTTGTACAAAAGCCATGAGAAAAGCCCATTTAACACAGTCCGAAATAGATACCTTTATGCAAGAGGCAACTTCCGGTTCTTATGATGATTTATTAGCAACTTGTATGGATTGGTTTAATGTGGAGTAAAATACGTCAATGAATACAGAAAAAATAAAACTATTAAATGAGATGTTTCGCAAAACATTTGTTGGTGGACAAGTTATGCTAACAACAGGCACTAGAGCCAAATCAGAAGAAGAGCAAGCTGAAATATTGCACAAAGTTCGCTTATTTAATGAATTTACAAAAGCAAATGATCCATATGGTGAGCATGATTATGGAAGATTTACGCACAATGGCGAAAATATCATGTTTAAAATAGACTATTACAATAAAACTTATGACAGCATATCTGATGATCCAAGTAATCCTGATATTACCAATAGAGTTATGACAATCATGTGTGCTGATGAATACTAAAAAATATATTTCAATACTATTGACAATGCAATAATTATGTATTATAATAGAATTATGCAAGAAAGGAGATATAGTATGAATACAATGATTCAAACACGAATAGATGCTAAGCAAAAAGCCGCTGCAGAACAGTTGTTTCAAAGTATGGGCACATCTTTGAATGATGCAATTAGAATGTTTATTGCTCAATCTTTAAGAAATCGTGCAATGCCCTTTACTCCATCTGCTGCAGATGATTATCTCAACCTTGAAACTCAAGTTGTTATTGATGAAGCCGATGCAGGTAAAAATATCATTCACGTTAAAAATAAAGAAGAATTATTCAAGGAATTAGACCTATGAGAGAGATTTTTATTACACGGCAATTTAAAACCGATCGTAAAAATATTACTCAAAAACAAGATATAGATGCGTTAAAGTTGGTTCTTGGATATCTGGTTGATGGTGTTCCTTTACCTGCAGAATATAAAGAACATCCTTTACGAGGCAATTATATTCATTGTTTAGAATGCCATGCAAGACCGGATTTGCTTTTAATATATAAAATTGAAGGTAATAACTTAACATTATATAGAGTTGGTTCACACGCTAAAATATTAAAAAAGTAAAAAGCATCTCATATATTGATATAAAAATAGTTTTAACCTCTGCTTTTTTGACAGAGGTTGTTTTTTATTTTAAAATCCCAAACTCACATAAATCGCCATACGCCAGCGTTTTTATTTTGGTATAGGCAAGTGAGCTAAAGAGCTGTTTTGCTCACATATGGAGATTTGGGATAGCTTTATGCTTGTGTTATGCAAAAGGCTTAGAATTATTCGCTCATCATTTACAGATAAAATGCTTTTTCGTCAGTTTTCTTCAAAAAATGGACTGATTACTCTTTCTCTCATATAGTAAATAAAAATTTATGGTGCAGATAAAAACCATTCACGTATGCATTCATGTTTATTATACTGGTTAAAATGACGGATAGGTTTCTGAAAATCTTTGGTCGTAAATATTCTGCTGGGTCTGAAACGTCTGTCTTTTTCTGATTTCACAAACTCTTTATCACCATAACACCAGAGTTGCTTCATATCTAATGGCTGTCCGGTTATATCTATTAAAGTTTTATCTCTTACATCGGATATGTAATAGTAATATAGCGTTAAATGATTGAGCATAAACTCATAAAAGTCTTGAACCTTGTCTTTAGGTAGGTCTATTAGAATATGTAAATGTGGTGTGCTTTCATCTATATCTCTGTTCTTGCCATCACTTCTTCATACAGATATTTTTCTTGAAATATTTATTATTTTATGCTCATAATATTTCAGGCGGTTTTAAATGTCTATACCCGATTATGAATATTTTATATGACCGGTTTTGAAAGCTGCGGCAAAAGGGTATTTGTTCCAACTTCAAATTTTACGACCGATGCCGGAAATACGATAAAAAAACCGCCTGATAAAAATCAAGCGGTTTTTTTGTCGGTTTAAGGGGAAATTTATCCGCTCGCACGATGATTGAATAAATAATAAAATCCAATCAGTTACTTGCCGTCAGCCGTTAAACCGAACGGGAAGTGTCTAATGGAGCAACTTCGGCAACTTCCTTGGAAATGTCTTGTCCGATTCCTTTTAAAACATTGGTCGCATTTCCGTTCGATGGTGTGTTGGCTGTTATTTCGGGTTCTTCTGCTGCTGCTTCATTCTCTTTTCTCGCTTCTTCTCTCCATTCATCTATAGGCAGTTTCCTGCCCCTGGAACGTTTTTCGTATAGCTCTTTGGCAGTAGGACCGGGATTTAAAAACCCTTCCCAATCAGATCGTTGTTCTAAATCAGCATAGTAGTTCCATAAAAGTTTTAATGTGCTTTCATGACCGTGTTGGGCTGCACGATGCGCCGGTGTCCAGCCGTCTTTATCACCGACATTCGGATCACAACCATTCTTAAGCAATAATTCTACAAGCTTATCATTTCCGCTTCCTGCAGCATAAGACAAAGCAGATACTCCACCATGATTTCCTGTATGCACATCAGCTCCTAATCCTATCAGTTTTTTAGCCATGTCGTAATGTCCATTAGCTGCTGCATTCATCAGGGGGGTTCGTCCATACTCGTCTCTGCCATTTACCGGCAAACCACATTCATTAACTAAAAAGTCAATCATTTTCCAATCACCTTTTCCATCTCTGGCGGCAACATGCAAAAGTGATCCTTGATCATATCCAACAACGGCTTTCATATCAGCACCGTTGTTCTTTAACCATTTGAGCATATCCAAATGTCCCTCTTGAGCAGCGTAATAGGCAGGCGGAAGATTATAATGATCGCTTGAGGATATATTAACGTCTGCACCATGTTTAACTAAGACATCCATAGCAGCAATATTACCGTTTTCTGCAACTAAATGAACCGGCATACGCCTCTCAGAATCTTTAACATTTACTTCAGCCCCGTTTTCGCATAGCCATTGAATCATTTCAACATGTCCTTTCATTGCGGCTTCATGAATGGGACGTTCGCGACTCTTATCTTGGACATTTACATCAGCTCCCTGTTCTTTTAAATAAGCCGCTGCCTGAACTTTATTAGCTTTGGCTGCCGCATGTATGGCTTGTTCACCGAAATGATTGACGGTTTTTAAATCAGCCCCTTTTTCTTTTAAAAATTTTAACAAATCAACATTGTCGGTATAAGCCGCCCAATGAACAAGCGTATTGCCGTTTCTGTCTTCGGTATTTACGTTATAGCCTTCTTCGATTAAAGCTTTTACTTGTTCGGTATTGCCCTCACCGGCAGCTTTGATCAACTTCATATCGTTTTCATTTACCATTTATAACTCCTTATCATGGTTAATTAAAAAATTACAATAGAAGTGTAGCATAAACGTAGGTCTAGTTGGTGCACTTTTTCGCAGGGTCGAAAGGGGGTATATTTTTAAAACGAACCATTTTAAAACTCATTAAAAATCAATCAATTGCAAGAAAAATAATTTTTTTTATGAAAAGCACAAAAAAAGTGTTGCATTAATCGTACGTTTAATTGAGACAGTTATGATATTTTTTCTGATTCTTGGCGTATGTTGAACATTGAAGCTTTGCATGTTGATGTAAAAATGTTGCAAGAGTTGCAAACAAGACAAAAGAATATCTTTCAAAATGGTTGAAAACGTTTCTTTAAATGCGCAAACGGTTGTGAAAGGGCCTTTTGCAAAGGCATATCAATCAGTTGAAACAAAATATGCGTTCGTAACGTAAACGCCGTTTAAATATAAAAAAAACCGCTCTTTGAAACGAGCGGTTTTTTTGATGGCTGGGCTGGCTGGATTCGAACCAACGAATGACGGTATCAAAAACCGTTGCCTTACCACTTGGCGACAGCCCAATCGCCTCTTTTTATGGCGCGCTTGGCGAGATTCGAACTCACGACCCTTGCCTTCGGAGGGCAATACTCTATCCAGCTGAGCTACAAGCGCAAGCCTCGCATAAAAAGTTCTTTTCCTTATACTGCCTTTTTTTAAAAAAAGCAAGTTATTTTTTTGCTTTTTCGTATTTTTTTGAATTTTTTATTGATTCATGCTCTCAAAAAATTCGGCATTTGTTTTTGTTTGCCGTAATTTATCCATTAAAAATTCCATGGAATCCGTGACGCCCATCGGCATTAAAATACGGCGTAATATCCACATTTTCGGTAATTTTGTTTTGTCAACAAGCAATTCTTCGTTCCGTGTGCCTGATTTTATAATGTCAATGGCGGGGAAAATACGTTTATCCGATACTTTCCTGTCTAAAATAATTTCCGAATTACCCGTTCCCTTAAACTCTTCGAAAATCACTTCATCCATTCGCGAACCCGTTTCAATGAGTGCCGTGCCGAATATGGTGAGAGAGCCGCCTTCTTCCACGTTCCGCGCCGCGCCGAAAAACCGTTTCGGACGTTGCAGTGCGTTGGCATCAACACCGCCGGTCAACACTTTGCCCGATGACGGAATGACCGTATTATAGGCACGGGATAACCGTGTGATGGAATCTAACAGAATAATTACGTCTTTTTTATGTTCCACCAAGCGTTTTGCCTTTTCGATAACCATTTCCGCCACTTGTACATGACGTGCCGCCGGTTCATCAAATGTGGAGCTGATCACTTCGCCGTTAATGGAGCGAATCATATCCGTTACTTCTTCGGGGCGTTCATCAATCAGCAACATAATCAAATGCGCTTCGGGATGATTTTTTTCAATGGAATGCGCAATGTTTTTCAGCATCACCGTTTTACCGGTGCGCGGTGGTGCCACAATTAAACAGCGTTGCCCTTTGCCTTGCGGACAAACCAAATCGATAATGCGTGGCGTTAAATCTTTATTGGCGACAGGATCACCGTTTTCGTATTCCATCACGATCGGTGTTTCGGGATAAAGCGGCGTTAAGTCGTCAAAGTTGACACGATAGCGTAAATCTTCGGGATTTCCGAAATTAACGGTGTTGATTTTTGCCAATGAGAAATATTTTTCACCGTTTTTCGGCGCATTGATTTCCCCTTCAATGGTATCACCGGTTCTTAATCCCCATTTTTTAATGTGCGCGGGGGCGACGTAAATATCATCGGGACCGGCCAGATAATTGGCTTCCGAATAGCGTAAAAAGCCGAATCCGTCTTGCATAACCTCTAACACACCTTCGCCGTATAACGTGGTTTCCGATTCGGCCAAACGTTTTAAAATGGCATACATTAAATCTTGTGTGCGCAAAGACGGCGCATTTTCAACACCGAGTTCTTCAGCATAAATTAACAATTCTGACGGCGTTTTTTTCTTTAAATCTTTCAGTTGCATAAAAGCCTCTTAAATCATAAAATACGGGAAATTACAGAAAGCTAAAATAATAATCATCAATGCTTTCAAGTCGGACAGTATTGTCGAACAAACGCACTTTAACAATTTTTTTCCGGTTTGTCAATCAAAAAAAACTGGACTTTCCGTTCCTTTTATGTCAAAGTAGGAAAAAAAGAGGATTCTTTTCGTTAAAAGAGGCTTTATGGACATTCACGAATATCAAAATAAACGATTTTTTAAAGATCACAAATTGCCGATTTTAAACGGAAATGTTGCTTATACTCCCAAAGAAGCCGGAAATATTGCCGAACAAATCGGCGGAAAAGCATGGCGCATTAAAGTACAAATTCACGATGCCAATCGTTCGTCGGGTTACTTTACTGATACCGACAGAGACGAAAAAAGCGGTGTGCAAACGGCGTTCAGCGTTGAAGAAGTTGTCAAATGTGCGGAAGAAATGTTGGGTCATCCTTTTTTAACGCCGTCTATGCATAAGGCGCAAATTGTGCGACGAATTTATGTGGAAGAAGTGTGCGAGGCAAAAGAAAAATTAAGTGTCTCCGTTCGCATTGATTTTGCGCGGCATGCTTATGTGATTGCCGTGGAAAAAAAAGGTAAATTAAAAGAGTTTGAAATACCGCATTTAAAGCCGAGTTTTCTTTTTTGGTACAAGGTTTTGCGATATATCAACGTGAGCGGATTAATCGAAGCAAAATTGATGGTGATTTTGCGTCAAATGTTTGTTTTGTTTGAAGAATATAATGCTATTTGTGTGGAGTTTCGTCCGTTGGTTTTGACGAATAAAAATAATTGGGTAATCGAAGACGGACGTATTGTGTTTGATAATGAAGCCGTCAGTCGGTTTTCGGATGTGCTTGTTTTAAAAGAAACGCCGGAAGGACATGAGCGACAAGCTTTGGCACAAAAGTATAATTTCCGATATACGCCGTTTGACGGTAACATTGCCTGTTTGGTGAACGGTTCCGGTTTGGGCGGTGCAACCGTTGAATTGTTGGAGGCGCATAACGGGCGTCCGGCCTGTTTACTGGATGTGGGAACGGAGCCGACGGGTGATTCGGTAGCGCGTGCTTTTAAATTGGCATTGTCCGAGCCGAATGTTGACGGTGTGTTTATTAACATTTTCGGCGGTTTAACACGATGTGATACCATCGCACAAGGATTGATTGATGCTTCACGGGAAATTTCGGGCGATATTCCGTTGGTGGTTCGAATGGACGGCACAAATGCTCATATCGGTGAACGACTTTTATTTGAAAGTCGATTGCCTTTTGTGGTCATTAAAAAGCCTGAAGATGCGGTAAAAGCCATTATCAGTGCTGTGGGAGAGTTGCAATGAAAATAGAAATACCGACAAAATCGACGCCGATTCTGTGCCAAGGCATTACCAGCTCAACGGGTGCTGTTCATATTGAAAGAGCGTTAGCCTACGGTTCAAACATTGTGAGCGGAATCAGTCGAGATCCCAGCGTAACGCGTTTTATGGATATTCCCGTTTTTTCTAATGTAAAAAATGCGGTTCGTAAAACAAAACCGCTTATCAGTGTTATTTTTTCCGGTCCGTCGCGTGTGCTGGCCGATGCCGAAGAAGCCGTTAAGGCACATATTCCACTTATTATTTGTACGACAACGCATGTACCGTATCATGATATTTTACGCATGCGCGAATTAGCACAAAAACATCATGTATACCTCATCGGACCGGCCTCATCCGGCATTGTCGTGCCCGAACAAGTGTTGGCGGGTAATATGCCGGCGAACTTGTTTCCGAAAGGGTCTGTCGGCATTGTGTCGCGATCCAGTTCATTAACGTATGAATCGGTGCAACAATTGTCAGCAAACGATTTAGGGGTATCAACTTGTATCGGTATCGGATCGGGCACATTATTGGGCACATCGTTTGTGCCGGTGGTAGAAGCATTGTTGTCTGATTCCAAAACAAAAGCCATCTTGGTTATCGGTAAAATTAACAGTCATTTTGAAATGGAATTGGCTGAGTTTTTAAAGAAGAAAAAACTTAAAAAACCCATTTTTGTTTATTTATCGGGTCGATCAAAAAAACAAGTGAGCGCCTTGCCTTTGTTAGGGTATGAATCCGAAACGAAGGACGTTGCTTCCTGTAAAAGAAAAATCTGTGCCTCTGCCGGAATGATTGTTATTCAACGGTTTGATAAAATCGGTGAAGAAATTAAAAATTATTTATCAGAAACAAATCAAACAAATACTAAGGAAAACAAATGACATTAAATGAAGTTTACGTTACAAAAATGAGTCATGATTTGTCCGGTATTATCGGTACGCTTCATAATACGGCGGAATTGGCGGAAATGGATTCGGAGTTCGTGGCGGAAGGATTGCTTCTTTTAAAAAATTCGGCAGATGTTTTAGCCGCGCGCTTAAAGTTTTTTCGGGCATTGCTCGGATCAGATACAAAAATTGATTCTGCTGTTGCCGTTCAATATTTAAGCACAATCACGGCCATGTTTCACATAAACGGTGTTGTTGAAAATCGCTTATCTTTAGCGTTTGTTTTGTTGGCAACGGAGTGTTTATTGCGTGGCGGAACGATTACCTTTTTGCCGGATGCGGTTACGTTTTCCGGTGAAACGGTTGTATTGGACTCGATAAAAGAAAATATTTTATGCGCAAAGGAGCAGGTTTTAAATCCGCAATATATGGCCGCTTTATGGATCAGTAACTGGATGAAGGCCAATAACAGGGTATTGACTCTTAATAAAACGGCAACACAAATCATGTTTTCTTTTTCGGCAAATGAATAAAAACGGAAAAAAACAAAATATGCTGATTTAACCTTGATTTTTTTTTCGTAATTTGTCATACTCAATCTATTCGCAAAATTAACAAAAGGAAAGTAAAGAATGGTTCAACAAAAATATTATCCGGATTTACCGTCAAAAATCAGTTTTCCCGAAATGGAAAAAGAGATTATTGCTTCATGGGAAAAAGAAAAGACATTTGAAAAATCAATTAAAATCAGAGAAACGGCAGAAGAGTTTGTTTTTTATGACGGTCCGCCGTTTGCAAACGGATTACCGCACTACGGGCATATGATGATTTCTTATGTAAAAGATTCGGTGGCGCGTTTTCAAACCATGTGTGGCAAGAAAGTTGAACGTCGGCTCGGATGGGATTGTCACGGGTTGCCGGCGGAAATGGCGGCTGAAAAAGAGCTGGGCGTTTCGGGTCATAAAGAAATTGAAGCTTACGGTATTGATAAATTCAATGCTTTTTGTCGGCAAAATGTGTTAAAATATTCTACCATTTGGACGGATATGTTTCGTCGAATCGGGCGCTGGGTTGATTTTAATAATGATTATAAAACCATGGATTTATCATTTATGGAATCCATTATTGCCAACTTTAAGGCGTTGTATGAAAAAGGGCTTGTTTATGAAGATTACAGAGTTCAACCGTATTCATGGAGTGCCCAAACACCTGTTTCCAATTTTGAAGTGAATTTGGGGTATCGCGATAAAACCGATATGGCCATTACCGTATTGTTTAAATTGGAAAACAACTTAAATCTGCTTGTATGGACAACCACACCGTGGACGTTGCCTTCTAATTTAATGATTGCCGTCGGTGCCGATATTGATTATGCCGTTATGCAGGAAGGAAATGAAAAGTATGTGTTGGCAAAAGCCTTGTTGGGACGATATAAACAGCAGTTGCAACATGCCGAGCAGATTGGAACGATCAAGGGATCGGAGCTGGTCGGGTTATCTTATGAACCGATGTTTCCGTATTTTAAAAACTTAAAAGAAAAAGGATGTTTTAAAATTTTGGCGGGGACATTTGTTTCAACGGAAGACGGAACGGGCATTGTGCATATTGCACCGGGTTTCGGACAAGATGACTTTGATGTGTGTCGGGCACAAAATAAAGATTTTCCGGTTGTGTGTCCGGTGGACGAAGGCGGTTGCTTTACGGCAGAAGTGCCGGACTATCAAGGGCGTCAGGTTTTTGACACGAATGAGGATATTATGGCGTGGCTTAAAAATCATCATTTGTTGGTAAAAAAAGAGCAAATCACGCACAGTTATCCGTATTGCTGGCGTACGGATCAGCCGCTCATTTATAAAGCGATGAGCGGTTGGTTCGTCAAGGTATCGGCTTTCCGTGATGAAATGGTTGCTTTGAATGAGCAAATAACGTGGACACCCGAACATATTAAGCACGGTCGTTTCGGAAAATGGTTGGAAGGCGCACGAGATTGGTCCATTTCGCGCAATCGTTTTTGGGGAACGCCGATTCCGGTTTGGAAATCGGATAATCCGGCGTTTGAGCGTATTGATGTGTTCGGATCCGTGAAGGAAATTAAGGAAAAAACGGGCATTACCGTTACCGATTTGCATCGGCCGATGATTGATTCGGTGGTTTATCCTAATCCGGACGATCCGAGCGGTAAAACCATGATGCGGCGTGTGAGTGATGTGTTTGACTGCTGGTTTGAATCAGGCTCCATGCCGGAAGGGCAAATTCATTATCCGTTTGAGAAAAAAGAGTGGTTTGAAAATCATTTTCCGGCCGATTTTATCGTGGAAGCCATTGATCAAACACGCGGTTGGTTTTATACCCTGCATGTGTTGGGAACGGCGTTGCATCATAAGCCGGCGTTTAGAAGCTGTTTGTGTACGGGGTTAATTATGGCGGAAGGCGGTGTCAAGCTGTCGAAAAAGCTGAAAAATTATCCTGATCCGAATATTATTTTAAACACAATGGGATCAGATGCGCTTCGTTGGTTTTTAATTTCATCGCCTGTCATTAAAGGCGGAAACGTAGCATTAGATCAGGAAGGCAAAGAAGTTGCCAAAAGTGCGCGCAAGGCTTTGTTGCCGCTTTGGAATGCCTATTATTTCTTCTGTCTGTATGCCAATGCCGAGGGTATTAAGGCCACAAAAACGGTTGATTCACCCGATGTGCTGGATAAATATATTTTATCGAAATTGCGCATTTTAACACAGAATGTATATACTTCCATGCAGGAATACGACATGAACAGAGCTTGTGCCGATTGTGCCGAGTTTTTGGATATTTTAAACAATTGGTATATTCGTCGGTCACGAGCACGTTTCTGGGACGGAGAAGATTTGAATGCCTTTAATGTGCTTTATACCGTTTTAGAAACGCTGTGTCGCGTTATGGCGCCGTTGATGCCTATGACAACCGAGTTTATTTATCGCGGATTAACGGGACATGAGTCGGTTCATTTAACCGATTTTCCGAATGTTTCGGCATTAACGGTCAATGAAAAGCTGATGAGCCAAATGGATTTAATTCGCACGGTTTCGTCAACCGTCAAATCTATTCGGGAAGAACATAAGTTGCGCAATCGATTACCGTTAAAGAAAATGATGATTGCCGGTGAAAATGCAACCGATTTATATGATTTTGTCGAAGTGTTAAAAGATGAAGTCAATGTGAAAGAAGTTGAATTAAATACAAATATTCACTCGGTAGCTGATACGTTTTTATATTTGAAAACGCCTTTGATCGGAAAACGCCTCGGGCAGTATATGAAAGATATTATTGCCGATTCCAAGCAAAACAAGTGGCAGAAAAACGCCGATGGTACATTAAGTATCGGTGGGCAAATATTGCTGCCGGAAGAATATGAATTACGGTTGGTTTTGAAAGAAGGTTTAAACGGGCAGGCATTACCCGATAACACGGCGGTTATTCAGTTGGATACGCAAGTGTTGCCGGAATTGGAAAGAGAAGGTATCGCACGTGATTTCGTACGGATGATTCAGGCAGCACGAAAAGAGCAGGGCTTTGATATTTCCGATCGCATTTGTCTTTCCTATCAAACAGATTCGGCTTTAATCAAAGAAGCCGTTGCCGAACATCAAAAATATATTTGCGAGCAGGTTTTGGCAATACGGTTGAGCGCAGAAAAATCCTTAACGGCACCGATAACGGAAGAGTTAGGTGATTCAACCGTTTCATTTGAACTTGTCAAAAAGTAAGCAAAAAGGTTATAATTCAAAAAGCACTGTTTTTAAAAAAGCAGTGCTTTTATTTTGTCGGTTGTAAGGTTAATCGACCGGTTAAAATATCACATTCCCGTAAAATCACTTTCACGGAATCGCCTAAACGATATGTTTTGCCTTTTCCGCGCCCGATAAGCAGTTGCTTTTCTTCATCAAACTCATAAAAGTCATCGGATAAAGCATTGAGCGGAATAAATCCGTCCGTTCCGAACGGTAATAAACGCACAAATAAACCAAAACTTGTGACGGATGAGATTTTACCGTCAAAACGCTTATTTAATTTGCTTTGTAAAAATCCGGCAATGTATCTGTCTTTTGCATCTTGTTCGGCGGAGGCTGCTTGTCGTTCGGTATAAGAAATATGCTTGGCCGTTTGTGCAAAAGCAGCTTCTTCATCGGGTGTTAATCCGCCTTCGCCTAATTTTAATGCACTGATTAAAGCCCGATGAACCATTAAATCGGCATATCGACGAATGGGCGATGTAAAATGCGCATATCTTTCCAACGCTAAACCAAAATGTCCGATATTTTCATCAGCGTATTGCGCCTGTGATTGTGAACGCAACATAAACTCATTGATTGTAAACGCCTTATCCGATCCGACTACCTGTTTTAAAATATCATTAAAGGCTTTTGTTTGAGAATGTTCGGTTAAAGGGTGTTTTTGCTTGATGCCGATGTTTGTTAAAAAGCGATTGAGGGCAGCAATTTTTTCAAGACTCGGATGATCGTGAATCCGATACATGACCGGCTTTCCTTTTTCTTCTAATGTTTCGGCAGCTGAAACATTTGCCAGAATCATAAACTCTTCAATCAACTGCATGGCAGCTGTTTGTTGTCGGGCTGTAATGCGAACGACCTTTCCTTTGTTATCGAGATGCACTTCTTGTTCGGGAATGTTAATTTCCATCACACCACGGTTTTCCCTTTGCTTTTTGAGTGCCAGATAAGCTTGATTTAACGCATTGATTTCTTTTTCAAGATTCGTAATTTGTTGAATGCCGTCCAATGCGGTTTGTACTTCATCATAAGTTAATCGACGGACGGAGCGGATAAGTGCGCGCCGAAACCGATGACGTTGTTTGCATCCGTTTTGATCAATCCATACTTCGCAAACAAGTGCCGCTCGTGTTTCATTCGGGTTTAAAGAACAAACACCGTTGGAAAGCTCAAAAGGCAACATCGGTAAAACTCTGTCTGGAAAATAAACGGAATTGCCGCGCGTCCAAGCGTCAGTATCCAAGGCTGATCCGGGACGTACATACCAACAAACGTCGGCAATTGCAACCATTAAATGAAATCCGTTCAGATTTTTAGGATCCGAATCCGGCTCTGCCCAAACGGCATCGTCAAAATCTCGCGCATCAGCACCGTCAATGGTAACAAACGGAATATCTCTTAAATCTTCCCGATTTTTATCAAGAGGAGGTACCGCTAAATGCGCGGCTTCTTTTTCGCTTTTCTCGGCAAACATTACCGGCAATCGATGCATATAAACGGCGCAGATTGTCGCAAAATGCGGATCATCAATCGAACCGATTTTTTCCACGAATGTCGCTGTCGGTTCACGTGTGCGAATCGGAGGAATATTTGCTAAAATCAAATCACGATTTTGAAGTGTTCGCGGTATATCCGGCAATAAAAACGTTTGTGTTAACCGTCGATCAACGGCTTTGATTTTTCCGTTTTCATATAAGGCAACAATTTGGTTATCTTGTCGACTGATTCGTTTTAATGCTGTTCCCTCATACATATTTTTTCCGATGAATTTTAGCTTTGCTTGTACAATGTCACCGATACCGGCGGGGGGCTTTATTCTGTCTTTGACAATCATAATTCGGGGCAGTGTGTCATTAGATTTCCATTCAAGCGGGCGTGCCAACAAATCACCCATAGAGTCTTGTCCCGTTATTTCCACTTGACAATATTCGGGTAAACGCCCGTTAATCATCAGCCGATAAGAACGATTGCTTTTGTTTTTTTCAATCAGTCCTTCTTCTTTTAAATTTCGAAGCATTTGTTTTAGTTCAATACGCTCATCACCTTTAATATGGAACCGACGGGCAATATCTTTTTTGGAAACGCCGTTAGATTGGGCATTTAAAAAATCCGTGAGTTCTTTCATGGACGGTAAAGCGGTTTTCTTTTTCATTGAAATCCTTTCTGTTTATTTTAATTTACCACGGATTTTTTTTCTTTGCAACAAAAATGGCTTTAAAAAAAGCCCTTCTGCTTGAGAAAGGCTTTCTGAAAGGACACGAACAAAACTTATAATCCGTTCATCAATTCACGGAACATATTTTCAAACCCGGTTTTTTCGACCATTCCTTCCGCGGCTTCATCAAACACCATGCAGGCATCGGTTAAATTGAGTTTGTTTTCCTTTTCTTCCGTCCACTCAATTTTATCGGGTGTTGTTCCCGCATCTTTGGCTTTTGTGGCTTTAATATAGTCGCGTTCCAAACTCAACAGCTCTTTTTTAATATCTTCCTGCGTTTTGGGATAGATTAGAGAATCATAATCCGTTAAAACAGATTCAAGTGACTTGCCGCGTCGTGCCCAGGCTATATTAATGGTTTGAATTTCCGATGAATACTTTTTACTGAAATATTCCGGATATTTTTTAAGCGGCATATTGGCTTCGGTACATACGAGATTATAAGCAATCAAATGACGGTAGATAATACCGGAAAGAACACTTAACGGATCAACTTGTTCCGATTCGGAAGAAGCCGATTGTTGATTTTCTGTCAATGTCGGTGCTTTTGTCGGTTGAATTTTAACGGTTTCTCCCGTTGTGTTATCCGCTGATTTAGAGTTAAATTTTTGATTATTATACAAACTGCTGACAGCAAAAAGAATCAGAACAATGATAAAAAGAGAAAGAAAAAAGCGTTTTTCATTTCGTTGTTTCTTTTGAGATACCATATGATTTCCTTTCATAATATTTATGTTATACCCCGTTTTTTTATTTAATCGGTGAAGCCAACATACTCATTTGACGCCCTTCTAATTTTGCTTCTTGTTCAATTTTTGCCAAATCGGCCAAGTCGTTTTTGGCACGTTTTAAAACTTCCGAACCCGAGTCGATATATGACATTTCGCGTCCGCGAAAGCGAAGTGTAAACTTGACTTTGTTTCCGCTTTCCAAAAAGCGTTTAGCGGCTCGCATTTTAACGGCATAGTCATTGTCGCCGATATTGGGTGTAAATTTAATTTCTTTTGTTTCGATGGTTTTTTGTTTCTTTTTCGCTTCGGCCTTTCGTTTTTGCATTTCATAACGATATTTGCCGGCGTCTAAAAGTTTACAAACGGGAATATTGCCGTTGGGTGCAATTTCAATTAAATCCAATCCGGCTTCTTCTGCTTTAATTAAGGCTTCCCTTAAAGGAATAATGCCGACATTTTCGCCGTTTTCTAAAATCAATCGGACTTGTGAATTCGTAATTTGTTCGTTCATGCGAAAAGCCGATTTGTCGGCTGTTTGCTCGTTGCCAAAGGCAGTTGAATGATTCGGTTTAATATGATCCTCCATTAAAAGTTAAACACGACAAATGCAATTTACACATTTTTTTAGAGACAATCAAGTTTTTTTTTGCTATAATCTGTTCTTATGAAAAGATTTTATTGTTTTTTGATCATATTTATCATAGGATTCATGCAGGCGATTTCTGTTTCCGCACAACAGGAAGGTTTGAATGAAATATTATCTAATAATTTGACTTTTAATGATATTTTTAATCAGGAAAAACTGTTTGATCCTCCTCAAACCTTTGATTTCGGAACCGTTCGATCCGTTTCGTGTCGACAAAAAATAAATAATCAAATAAAAATTTTAACGGCGTTACAAGTTTCGCTTAATCCGAATTGGATTTTAAAAAAACCGATTATTCCGTCTGGCGATTCGCCTTTATGGACTCATGAACGGATTTTTTATCCTTTTTCAACAACCGATTCTTATCAAGGGACGATTTTTTTTCCGATTATCTATTCTTTAAAAGATACTTCTCAACCGTTTTTTGTTCATAAAGAAATACCGCTGACGGTTTGTCAAGATGAAAACTGTCACACACAGTCTGTTGTTTTTAATTTAAGTTTGCAAGCGGGCAAAGGGTATCCGACCGATGTTTGTCCCGCCATGATGGATGCTTTGGCTTCTTCACCGCATGCGCTGCCTGAAAATATGATTGTTTCGGCTCGTGTGGCACCGGATAATCGAATGCAGATTGTGATTGATTTTCCCAAAAAGCCGACATTGGTTGAAGGATTTTTCCCGAAAGATTTTGAATATACCTTACAAAAAACGTCAATCTATGATTCGCGAGCAGAAATTGTTCTTTTGCCCGCACAACAAATAAAAGAAGGCTCGTTTTTGCCGTTTACCGTTGTTTCCTCGCAAGGAACATTTGAAACAAAACTTTATCCTCGATTTTTACCGTTTCTTTCCGTCAAACGATTGATTGAATATCCCTCTTTTTGGTCAAGCGGATTGTTATTTTTATTTTTTTCTGCCTTTTATTTATTGTTTTGGTCAATTCGTCCCAAGAATCAGGCAACATTAAACAAAATAGGAAGAAAAGTTTACTTATATGCATTTTTCTTTCCCTTCTTAACAGCCTTTCTTTTATTTTTCGGTGTTCCGATCGGTATGATTTTCAGTCATCCGATTGTTCTGTTTTTACAAACGATTCTTTTAATTTTATTGTTGATAAAACCGTATATTCATGAGCGATGGGTACCGATTTTATTGCCTTTCATGCCGTATTTGTTTTTAACGGATTATTTTTTATCGGTTCCGCCTTTTCATTTTACCGTTTTTATGGTAGCACTGAGTTGGAGTTTTTGGTGTAGCATACCTTTTTATTTAACGCGTCGATTGCCGATGTTATTTCAATCGTTTGCAACGGCACAACGCCCGATTCGTTTGATTATTCGTTTACCGCTTCTGATAACTCTTATCGGTATGGGTTTGATATTTTTGTTGCCCGATGTTGCCGTTCCTTATTCAAAAGAATCACTGCAAGCGGCACTTGATGAAAATAAAGCTGTTTATGTGACGGTTGAAAATAATGCCTGTTTAACGTGTCGTCTCAATCATTTTTATGCACGATATTTTGAGTTACCCGGCTATTTTTATCAACGAGGAGATTTTATGTTAATGCGAGTTTCTCAACAATCATCGGCAGGAAAAGAATTGTTAAAAAATCATGGATTTAAGCCCATGGCTTCTTTCGGACTTTTATTCGGTCCTGATAATAAATATGGTCTTTTTATTCAAAATAAATATTTGCAAACAAATGAATGGAAAGAATTTTTTGAACAGGTCGGATTACATATGCCGCAACGGAAATATTCAATTATCGAATAAATTATTTTTCTTGATATAGATCGCGTCCCTGACACGCTAAAAAATCTACACGTTCGTTTTCCGGATGACCCGCATGTCCTTTGACCCAATGCCAAGTAATTTGGTGCGGTTCCATTAGTTTTTCCAATTCTTGCCAAAGAGGCACGTTTAATACCGGTTTTTTATCGCTTTTCAGCCAATTTTTACTTTTCCAACGTTCCAACCAAACGGTTGCACCGTCCAACACATAACGACTATCGGTATATAAATCGACAATACACGGTTCTTTAAGGGCTTTTAAACCTTCAATAACGGCCGTTAATTCCATTTTATTGTTTGTTGTTTTTAATTCCCCGCCAAAGTTTTCTTTTTGGAAAGTTTTATATTTTAACAAATAAGCCCATCCGCCGTTTCCGGGATTTTTTGAGCAGGCGCCGTCCGTAAATAATTCAACTTTTTTCATTTCGGATATAAAAAACGGCACCTTCATTCAAAAAGAAAAGTGCCGTTTTTATTTATTCTTCTTCAAAATCGTTTTTCACAATAATATGATATAATTCTTCTGCCGTTTTGGCTTGACGAAGCTGTTCGGCACTTGTTTCATCACGCAACAAGGTTGATAAATGGCTGAGTGCTTTGAGGTGATCGGCGCCGGCTTCTTCCGGAACCAACAGCAGAAAAATTAAATCAACGGCTTTTCCGTCAACGGATTCGAAATCAATCGGTGCCGTTTTCATAAAAGCACAGAAAATTTTATCAAGTCCGATGAGGCGTGTATGCGGTAAAGCGACACCATGACCGACACCGGTTGTGCCCAAGCGTTCTCTTTCGATTAAAGCATCTAAAATGGTGCTTTTTTCAATACCCGTTTTGGGTGCCGCTAAAGCCGAAAGTTGTTCTAAAACAAACTTTTTGCTTTCTGATACCGAATTAATCACAATATCGCTTTGTGATAAAATATCACGAATTTGCATAGTTTATCCTTTATGTTTCGGATCAACCCAACCGATATTGCCGTCCGTGCGACGATAAACCATATTTAAACCGCCGTGAGCCGTATTTTTGAACAACAAGGCGGGCAATCCTTCCAAATCCATTTTCATAACGGCTTCGCTGACGGTGCAAACCGGTAATTGTGTTTGCATTTCGGCAATAATAATCGGCGAATCCACTTCGTCCGGTTCCGCCGGTGTTTCAATAACCGACATATCCACCATTTCAACAACCGGCGCTTTATGATCAACGATTCGATTTTTATACTTCCGTAATTGACGGGAAATGCGTGATACCGCGCCGTCCAAAGAAGCATAAGCATCGGCGGAAATGGCAGAAGAACGAATAAGAGCTCCTGTTTTCGGATGTACCGTTACTTCGGTTTTGATCTCCGTTCCTTCTTTTGTTACTTTAATATCAGCACTGACTGCTTCATCAAAATATTTTGAAACGGCAGTATCCAGTGCGCCTTCCGCATAGACGCGGAAATTGTCACCCAGATTAATTTGTTGTCCGGAAATTAATATTTGCATTGTTTTTTCTTTCCTGTTATAAAATTGAACATCATTCAAAACTCTAAACTCTTTTTTTAAAATTGTCAAGAGGCGTTTATGTATCGTTTATCAAAACCGTTATTCGGCGTTTATATCCATTGGCCGTATTGCTTGTCAAAATGTCCGTATTGTGATTTTTTCAGTCAGGTGGACAATGCAATTGATGAAAATGAAATTTTAAATGGTTATCAAAGAGATATTTTATTTTTTGCGCGCTTGAAAAAATCTTATTTACCGATAACGAGTGTTTTTTTCGGTGGCGGAACACCCTCTTTAATGTCGCCCGAATCGGTGGCGAAAATTTTAACAATGTTACAAGATTGGTTTGATTTTGATTCGGCGCCCGAAATAACGATTGAAGCTAATCCTGATGCTGTTAATTTTGAAAAAATGCAAGTGTTTCAATCTGTTGGAGTTAATCGATTGTCAATGGGAATACAGGCATTGAATGAAGCTGATTTACGTTTTTTGGGACGCCGTCATACGGTGGAAACGGCGCTGATGCGTTTAAAAGAGGCAAAGCAAATTTTTTCGAAAGTCAATGCCGATTTTATTTATGCTCGTCCCGGACAAACACCGGATATGTGGCATAAAGAATTAACACAGATTTTAAATTTAAATTTAACACATTATTCGTTATACCAATTGACGATTGAAGAAAATACGCCGTTTTATCGACAACAAATCGAAGTGCCCGATGAAGAAACCGCGCGCACTTTTTATTTAATGACAAATGACATGATGCGAAAAGCCGCTTGTCCGCCGTATGAAATATCCAACTATGCGCAAGAAGGTTTTCAATGTGTGCATAATTTAACTTATTGGCGCGGATATGATTATTTGGGAATTGGTCCGGCATCGCATGGTCGGCTCGGTTTGACGGCAACGGAAAATCCGCGTTCGGTTCCCGCGTGGTTGAATGCGTTGCCGGTGTGTACACTATTAACTCGACAAGAAAAAATGGAAGAAAAAATTTTAATGGGACTCAGGTTGATACAAGAGGGTTTTCCCGTTTCATTGCTTAATCCGCAAGGAGTTGAAACTGCCGTTCGTTACGGATGGGGTAATGTTAAAGACGACTTGTTTTATCCGAGCGAAGAGGGGCTGCCGGTTCTTAATCGCTTGATTTTAACGGTTATACCAAACGAAAAAGAATAATTTAATAGTTTAGTCTTGAAATATGTCAAAAAAAGAAGTACGAATATTTTAAATCGCTTTATTTGTAAAAAGGAGATGAATATGATCAATCAATATGCATTCATAGGGTTCGGCATTC
Organism: uncultured Alphaproteobacteria bacterium; assembly: GCA_947586835.1. GTDB lineage: Bacteria > Pseudomonadota > Alphaproteobacteria > CAAHEQ01 > UBA3637 > RGIG4140. The sequence goes on along the minus strand of CANPXT010000004.1, from coordinate 67,599 downwards.
TTTTTTTCGGATGGATCTGTTCAGTTTCGGCAACGGAATATCGGCCGGAAGCGGTTGAGCGCAAAGGCGATCTGTTTTATTTAAAGGAAACGGGCGAACCGTTAACAGGAATGTTGGTTCGTTTTTTTGACGGTAAAAAAATTCAAAGTATTTTTGAAAAAGGTGCTTTAAACGGTGAGTCGCGCGGATTTTATGAAAACGGTCAGACACATCACATTATTTCGTTTAAAAATAACTTAAAAGACGGTGTTTTTAAGCTGTTTGACGAAAACGGACGTTTATTGATTCAGGCTTTTTATCAGAACAATAAACTTAACGGTGACTTCATTACATATTATCCGAATGGAAAGCTGATGATGAAAGAAATATATAAAAATGATCTGTTAAACGGAGAAAAAACAACCTATTACGAAACAGGTTCGTTAAAATCATCGGTTCATTATGTGAATAATCAACATGAAGGTCTTGCTCAAACTTATTATGAATCCGGAACGCTTCAATCGACATATGATTTTAAAAATAATCTGCGTGAAGGGGTCGGGAAAATATATTATCCTGACGGAAAAGTACAGTTTGAAATGAATTACTTACATGGTAAATTAAACGGCGAAAATAAAAATTATAAAAATGACGGAACACCGGATCAAAAACGAATTTACAAAAACGGTTTGGTTGAAAGCGGTGTGATTTATCAAGATCAAAAAGAAAAAAAATTAACGCCGGAACAAATAGATGAGCTTAATTCCAAAACAGTAATTCATACGCAAGAAAACACCATTGAAAAAGAAGGATTGCGGTTGGATTCATCAACGAAAAAACCAATTTCCGGCATTTATTTTGAAGTCAACGATCAAGGTTTTGTCATTCGGGAAATTCAGTATTTAAACGGAAAGCCGCATGGACTTATGCAAGCTTTTGATTCAAACGGTCGCATTACGGAACGTGCTTTTTATGATAAAGGCGAAAAGAAAGTGTATCAACAGATGGATGAACATTCAAAAGTTGTTAAATTTTGTCAAATTAATCAAGAAAAAGAAACTTGTCAACAGATTACTGCCGATCATCAAAAAAGCGACCTTGATTAATCAACGTCGCTTTTTTATTAAAGAAAAACGCCCGTTTTTTAAGACGAGCGTTTTTTTACGGCTTATTTCACGTTTTGTGATGCTTTAATTGTTTCAGTCAGTTTGTCCCCTAACAAAGCACCCGGATTGGGTTGCCCGTTAATAATTAAGAACGGAACGCCGTTAATATTCAATTGTTCGGCATATTTTCTGTTGGCCGTTAATTTATTTTTCAATTCATCGCTGTTGGCATCGGCTTCCAGTTTTTTGGTATCCAACCCGAGCTTTGTGCCGATAGCAATTAATTTTTCTTTATCCAAAGAAGATTCTTTGCCGACGGCTTCATGCATTTGGGCATATTTTCCCTGTTTGCCGGCTGCTAACACATAGCGAGCGATTTCTTCCGATTTGGCACCGAAAATCGGGGTATCAATGGCAATCCAGCGAATGTTTTTGCCTTCCGGTTTTGTAATGGCTTCATGTAACCCCGCATTTGTTCTTTTGCACCATCCGCATTGATGATCGAAGAATTCAACGATAATGAATTTCCCGTTGGGATTACCCATAGGATAATTGCTCTTGTCGGCAGCAATTTCATTTACAATTTCAACATAATTGATTTTAGCTTGTTCGGCTTGAGCTTTTTCGTTGGCTTTTCTCTCTTCTTCTTTAACATATTTTTCAACCGCATCAATAATAATTTTCGGATTGGCTTCAATATATTTTTGAATAGCTGCATCATTTAACCGCGGTGCGGGCACTTGTTGCGCACGCGGGGCGGTTGCCGGTACCGTCGGGCGAATAATTTGCGGAATCGGACGCAATAAAATGCTGGATGCGATAATCAAACCGGCGCCTAAAACGGAAGCGCATAAGCATACTGTTTTTAATGCGCCGTAAGACGAACGACAATTGCAACAGCACGCATGTGTTTCCGCTGACGTGATTTCTTCACGAGCAGACGTCGCTTTAAATGATTTGGTTGGTTTTTTTGTTTTCATATTTTCCTCCTTATTTAGTCTGGTTAAGTTGATTTAAATGATTAGAAAAGTTTTGTTGAGTATCCGGATCCCATCCCATAAATACTTTTCCTTTGCTGATAATAAGCGGTGTTCCGAGTTGTGTTGCTTTGGGCAGGTATTTTTGAACATATTTGACAAACAGTTGATGATTCTGCTCACTTTCCCGAATGTTATATTCGGTAACGGTTAATGCCGGAAAATCTTTTTTTACGACCGTGTTGATATATGCCAGGGCGACTTCGCAATGCGGACAACCCGTTTGCGTGAAAATAACGACATCAGAATCTTCCCCGGGTAAAGAACAAGCCGTTATTCCGAAAAACAACGTAACAACCAGAAATATTGTAGAAATAATTTTTTTCATTTTTGCACCTTCATCTTGGTTACAAAAGTTATTTTATACAGTTAACAATAAAGTGCAAGAAAAAAATTACATTTTTTGAAAAAAAAAGATTGAAGAATGTGTTTTTTGGACATAAAATGGCGTTCAGATTAAAAAACAGTTAAAAAAGGAGTTCAAAAATGTATAATCCTGCGTCGTTAAAAGCAGAAGAATTTATCAATCATACGGAAATTTTAGAATCGCTTTCTTACGCCGATTCGCATAAAAATAATTTAAATTTAATTGATGAAATTTTAAACAAGGCTCGAAAATATAAAGGTTTGTCTCATCGGGAAGCCTTGCTTTTGCTGGATTGCACCGATGAACAAAAAAACGCGGAAATTTTTGCGTTGGCCGAACAAATTAAAAAAGAATTTTACGGGAATCGCATTGTTTTGTTTGCACCGCTATATTTATCAAACTATTGTATCAACGAATGTGTTTATTGTCCGTTTCACGGCAGAAATAAGCATATTGCCCGCAAAAAACTTACCAAAGATGATTTAATTAAAGAAGTAACGGCCTTACAAGATATGGGGCATAAACGATTGGCAATCGAATCGGGCGAAGATCCGATAAACAATCCGATCGAATATATTTTGGATTGCATTCATACCATTTATTCCATTAAACATAAAAACGGTTCGATTCGGCGCGTAAACGTAAATATTGCCGCCACGACGGTGGAAAATTATCGCAAGCTCAAAGAGGCTGGAATCGGCACTTATATTTTGTTTCAGGAAACGTATAATAAGAAAAGTTATGAAGAATTGCATCCGAGCGGACCGAAACACGATTATGCTTGGCATACCGAAGCCATGGACAGAGCTATGGAAGGCGGCATTGATGATGTCGGATTAGGGGTTTTGTTCGGATTGGAAGGTTATCGCTACGAATTGACGGGTCTTTTAATGCATGCCGAACATTTGGAAGCTGTTCACGGCGTTGGTCCGCATACCATCAGTGTGCCGCGAATTCGCCATGCCGATGATATTGATCCGTCGGTTTTTGATAACAGTATCAATGATGATATTTTTGCTAAAATTGTTGCCGTGATTCGCATTGCCGTTCCGTATACGGGTTTGATTATGTCCACGCGAGAAAGTAAAGAATGTCGCGAGCGCGTAATTCATTACGGTATTTCACAAATCAGCGGCGGATCCAAAACCAGTGTCGGCGGTTATGTTCATCCGGAAGCGGAAGATGATCGTTCCGAGCAGTTTGATGTGATTGATACCCGTTCATTGGATGAAGTGGTGTGTTGGTTGATGGAAATGGGCTATATTCCCAGCTTTTGCACGGCTTGTTATCGTGAAGGCCGAACCGGTGATCGATTTATGGCATTGTGCAAAAATCGGCAAATTCATAATTGTTGTTTGCCCAATGCATTGATGACGTTGAAAGAATATTTAATTGATTATGCCTCGGGACGAACGGCCACGGTCGGTGAGTCGTTGATTCAAAAGGAAATTATGAATATTCCGAATGAAAAAGTCAGAAAAATCGTACAAGAAAGATTGCTTGACATTCAAAACGGAAAACGTGATTTTCGATTTTAATTCAAAGAGTTAAAATTTTGTTTTGTTTTTTAAAAAATATTCTTGACAAAAAATATTTTTTCAGATATACTTCGTATAAATAAAAAAAAATCATTTTGTCGAGGGAGATTGCCATGAAAATATTAAAACCAAATCGCATTTGCCAATTCGGATTACCCGATCGATTGGAAGATACGCAGTTGTTTCGTGCTTTGAAAAAAGGAAAAAATTTACCGACGATTTTGGTGGAAGAGTCGAAAAATTTGGCAAAAGTGAATGCGTGTTTAAAGGCATATCCGGCGTGGAAACCCCAAGTAATCTGTTATCCGGCTCCCGTTAATGCGGAAACCATACCGACGGAAATGATTGAACAATTTTTAATGCAAAATGACATTGACGTATGTTGTTTTTCCATGACGGATGTTGAAACGCAATCTTTCACGGATTTAACAAAATTTAAAAATACGCCTTTATATGATAAGATTGTGTTAAGAGCAGAAACCGAAAAAGCTTTTATGGCGGTGGCTGAAAATCTTAGTAAAAAAATTAAAACCGATTCACCTTGTTCATTTGCCGAATTATCTCAAAAACGATTGAATATTGTTAAAAATGAATTGATTGAAAAATTAAATCAACAGGATAATTTAAAGATACATCGAATTTTTTATCAACATTTATTAATGCGGCTTCATAACAAAGATGTAAATGTTTATTCGGAAGAATCAAGCGTTTCGGAAAATAAAAAAAGAGAAAATGAAGATAACAGGGTAATTAATCAGGCAAAGGAAATATCTTTGTCACTGAGTTATAATATGATTACAAAAAATATAACTTCGCAGGAAATTTATGACGGTGCCACGCATTTGATAGAAGTTTCTGAGAAAATCAGAAAAATGCCGCGTCATCGGCAAGGTGTCGGGATTGATGTGATTCGCAGTTTTGTTGCCAAAATCGAATCGGCATTATTTGATTCAAGAATGGCTATGCCCAAAATGAAACGCGTGTTAAAAACAATATATAAAATGTTGGAAGATCGTGCGATAACAAATGAAGAAAAAAGACATCGGGAAAGCGCGCAAAAAAGACAAGAAAAGAAAAATCGTCTTGCGGTTGAGCAGGAAGCGCAAGCTCAAAAAGAGGTTATTGATGCGCGTAAAAAAGAAGCTGCCGAACAGCAACATTTAACATCAATTTCGATTGAGGAAAATTTATCGGTTGTGGAATTGGAAGAACGACGTCAGCAAAAGTTATTGCGCATTGAGCATAACCGAGCAGTTCATTATTTGAAAAGCCAGAAAAAGAAAGAATTATCTCAAATCAGGCGAGATGCTTTAACGCCGACGGAAAAACGGGAGAAAAACAAAAAGAAAATCGCCGGTGAGCTTAAGGCACAAAAAATCAGTCAGAAAAAAGCACAATATAAAAAATCGATAATCAGTCGTGTCAGACGGCGTCAAAACGGCTAGACCTCTATAATTTTAAACGGGTATTTTGTTATTTTTATTTTGTTTTTTTGAGTTTTTCCTTGACAAAAAGAGGTGTGAAACGCTATAAAATGTACAAACTTTTATAAAGGAGTACATATGCGTCGAATTATTCTGTTTTTGGGTATTTTGTTTGTTCTTTGTGTTCAATCCGCATTCGGATGGGCGCAAAAAGAAGCGTCGGATACAAATGTTGCCGTTGAAGTAAAAGAAGAAACGGTTGATGTTACGCAAATTGATAAAGATTTAAAGAAAATCAGTGAAGATTTACAATCTTATTCACTCTCTCAAAACAAAACGCAGGAACATATTAAAGAATTAAATGCTTATCATACGCAACTTACGTCCTTAAAAATAAAAGATACGGAAGAATTAAACGGTCTTTCCAAAAAAATATCAGCGTTGGCGGCGTTAACCGCCGAAGGTGAAACCGAACCCGAAGAAATAACAAAACAACGGCAAGAATTCACCAAGCGGTCCGATGAAATTAAAGCGCGTATTGCTTCTGCCGATTTGGCTTTGGAGCAAATTGATGAAATCAATTCATCTATTATTAAAATGCGCAATCAACAATTGGTTGAACAAATTATGGTTAAACGCGAATCGATTTTGAACGTACAAAATTTTTGGAAATCGATTGTGAGTTTTACATCATTTTTATATGAAGTTTGCGCCTCACCGTACGCATGGTATCAAAAGTTTTCGCCTGATCAAAGATTGGATATTTTACATCAATTGTTTATTTTAGGTTTTGTGGCTCTTATCGGTATTGTTTTGGCCGGTTTTGCCAGCGGAATCATTCGGCGTAAATGGGGGTATCGGGAAGATGAAAAACCGAACTATATGCAAAAAATATATGCTGCCTTTGTTACGCTTTTTGCGCGTGGTATTATGCCTTCGGTTTTAGCCGGTGCTTTGTGGTTTTGGCTGCATGTGCATCAAGCCGTTTTTTCCGGTGCGTTCGGATTGACGTTAAGGGTTGGGCTGCTTTATTTGTTATATTTGTTTTTATCGAGTGCCGTTGTATTAGTTTTATTTGCCCCGCAACATCCGAAATGGCGATTGATTGAAGTGAATGATGACAAAGCCACATCATTATGTTTTGCCCTTATTTTTTCAATTACGATTATTTGTGTTTTTTCCTATTTCCAAGTGTTGGCAATTCGGCTGGAATATTCTGATGATATTGTGTTTTCCTTAAAGCTGTTGTCGAATTGCGTGAAAGCTTTTTGTATTATTTTGATTGCCAATCGGGCGTTGTATAACAATCGTGCTTTAACGGAAGAAGAGCTGAAAAAATCGCTTGAAGAAGATTCGGAAGATACCGATATTCAAGGATTATCTGTATCATCAAAAATCAGTTTGCTTATTTCCGGATTAACGTTGATTGTGTTAGGTTTTTCGTTATTCGGTTATATTTTATTTTCCGAATATGTTTATAATCGATTTATTTCATCGATTTTAATCATCGGTGTATTTTATATTATTCAAAAAGCCTTAATGGTTTTATTCCGTCAGTTTGTTTCTTTTAAAATATGGCTGAAAGATTTTCATATTACCAAGAAACAATCGGATAAAGCAGTTTTTTGGTTCGGATTAATCATTACGCCGATTTTATACTGCTTATGTGCCATTATTTTGTTGGCGGTATGGGGTATTTCCGTTGATATTTTATTACATAACGTGAAAAAGTTTTTAATGGGTTTTGATATTGGCGGTATGCATGTTTCCATTGTTTCCATTTTCTTGGGTATTATCTTTTTCTTCATTTCATTATTTATCGTGAAAATGATTAAAAACAGCCTTTTGAACGGAAAACTCAGTAAAATTGATATGGATATCGGTGTTCGTAATTCGTTAGCGGCCGGTATCGGTTTTGTCGGCATTATTATTTCCTGTCTTATCGGTATTACCGTTATGGGCGGCAGTTTAAAAGGTTTAGCCATCATGGCAGGTGCTCTATCCATCGGTGCCGGTTTGGGTTTGCAAAATATTGTGAACAATTTTGTTTCGGGCTTTATTTTATTGTTTGAACGTCCTATTAAAATCGGTGATTGGGTTATTATTAACGATTTTGAAGGAACGGTGAAGCAAATTAACATTCGCTCAACGGTCATTGAAACCTTTAACAAGGCCGATGTGATTATTCCTAACGCCAGTATTTTATCAAATAATTTAGTCAATATGACATATAAGAACAAAAGCGCCCGAATTGATATTGATGTCGGTGTCGGCTATGAAAGCGATATTGATTTGGTCAAAAAAGTTTTGATGGATATCGCAACGCATACAAAAAATATTCTTTCATCACCCGAACCGGTTGTAGCGTTTGTGGAAATGGCGGACAGCAGCTTGAACTTTCAATTAAGATGCTATACGCAAGATGTGTTTAACAAAGTGAATATTTCTAATTCAATTCGGGAAAACATTATCAAACGTTTTCGGGAAGAAAATATTAACATTCCTTTTCCGCAACGTGTGGTCTATTTGCATACGGAAAGTCAGCCGGTAGAAGTGCGGGTTGAAACGCATAAGAAATCTGCCGAAAAATAACGATTTTTATTAAATATAAAAAAACAGGTAAATTGTTTTACCTGTTTTTTTTCATGGAAAAATGCTGTTTTTTTTATTTTTTAGCCGCATCAATCAATTTTTGAATGGATTCGATTTCTGCTTTAATGTCGGCAGCTTTCGAGCTGTCGCCTTCACCGTTTTTCTTTAATTCCGCCAACTTCTCTTCCAGTTGAGCTTTTAAGGCTTCTTGTTTGGTATTGCTTTCATCTTTTTGAGCGGCAATTTTATCTTGAATACCGCCGAGTTTTGCATCTAGTTTATTTTTAATTTCCGCTGCTTTTTGATCGACTTTTGTTGCCGAAGTGCCCGGATTGGAATTAACGGCATTATACACATCGGTTAAACCGGCAACAGCTGTAGTTGAAAGAAAAAGGGCTGTGGATAGAACAAGTAATTTTTTCATTTTAACTCCTTTTCATAAATTGTTATGTTGAAACCATTTCATTATAAGTGAAATTTACAAAAAAGAAACACTTTTTTATGAGAAAATGTTAAAAAAATATTGACAAAACTGATTTTTCATGTATAATTAAGGTATAATGAAAGGAATAAAAGATGGAAAAAACAATTCAGAATGATACGGTTGACTCTATTCGTACAATTTATCCGCAGTCAAACGTGGTGATGCAAAATGAAAATTTCTTACTGGTTCAAAAAAAGCCGACGGAAAAAGATTATTTTGTGGTTCCGGTGAAAGCGGAAAAAAGTTACGAATCTTTTTCCTGTCATTCCTATCGTTTTTTAAACTTTATGCATGCTTTAGGCAGCCTGTGTACGCAATATAACAAAAAATTAAAAGAACGAAACGTATCCGGTTCATTTGTTGCCACTGCTGACAGTTATGATACCCGAATTAAAGGATATGCCGCTCAACTTTATTTTCAGAAAAACGAAGAAAAATCCCAAAAACCGTTTGAAAGATTTTTGAGGGCTCAATCGGGTTTCGGCAGAATTTAATAATAAAAAACACCGCTTTTTTAAACGGTGTTTTTTTGACTTTTTTTCGATTAAACTTGATGAATTTCCGTTTCTTTTGTTTTCAATAATTCGTCAAGTTCCTTAATACCTTCATCGGTTAATTTTTGAATTTCCGTTTCATAGCGTTTTTGGTCATCTTCGGAAATTTCATTGGCATTTTTAAGCTTTTTAATACCATCCAACGCATCGCGCCGTAAATTACGAACGGACACGCGCGCCGTTTCGGTATAACGACCGGCAATTTTTGTAAGTTCAATGCGTCTTTCTTCCGATAAGGGTGGAATGGGAATGCGAATCACAACGCCGTCATTCATGGGATTTAATCCCAAGCCCGATTCAATAATGGCTTTTTCCACCTTTTTTAATAGCGATTTATCCCATACTGTTACACTTAACATTCGTGCATCGGAAACCGCTACGTTTCCAACCTGATTTAAAGGTACGACGGTGCCGTATGATTCAACCATAATGCCGTCTAATAAAGCGGTTGTTGCTCGACCGGTTCGAAGACCCGAAAAATCTTTTTTTAATGCTTCAACGGTTTTTCCCAATCGTGTTTGCATATCGGTTTTTATTTCTGTATAACTCATTTGTTCCTCATTTTGTTGTTGATGATAAAAAAACATTAGCACAAAGCGCGTTGAAAATCAACCGTTTTTAAAAGGGCGCCTTAAAAAAGCGCCCTTTTTTATCAGAAAAGGTATTTAATTATCAAAAAGACCTTTGACATTACTTAAAATACCGTCAGCCGATTCTTTTACACCCTCAATTGTGGCACCGGAAATATTAACGGCTTCCAATGCGGCATCTTGAACGGCTTTTTGAACCGCATTTGCCGTTTCTTTTACCGATTCGGTAGAAATGAGATTAAAGATATAAGCAATGCTGTCTTGCCAACTCATTTGACTGCCTTGTTCACCGATATTTTTTTGATGGATATCCGGCAACGGAATTGTGATTGTTTTTTTCAACACCCCGACGGTTAATTGAGTGTTGTTAATTTGTAAATCACGAATGACAACCTGTTTGGCAGGAGCCGATTCTTCGGCTGGCGATTGTGCCGATTGATTTTTTTCTTTTTGTGAGGAAGCAGACGTATTTTTAGCAATAAACGTTTCAACGTTTTTTTGAATTTCCGTTAAATTGGAAGTGATTTGTCCGTCTTTATATGTGGCTTCAACATCAACAGCCGTTTTATCAATAATAATTTGATTGATGACGATTTTGTTTGACAATAAGCTTTTGGGATCAAACGAAACGGTAATGCCGCCTAATCCGAAAGCTTTGGCAGAACCGTAATCTTTGGGGTTTGCAACGCTTAATCCGTTTAAAGAAATTTTTCCTTTCAATAACGATAAGTCAATGCTGTTCAGGTTTACGGCTGTTTGTGTTACTTGCGGAGCATATTTTTCAACCGCTGTTTTAATAATGGTACCAGCATAGTAATAAATGCCGCCTGCCGCAATTAAGACAAGAACAATAACAGCCAAAACTAATTTAAGTAAAATTTTAATCATAAAATACCCTTTCATAAAAAATCAAGACAAAAGTATTCTAAACAATTTTTTAAAAAAATCAACTATTATTTTAATCTTTAAAAAACAAATCGAAGAAATTGACATTTTGTTAAATATCGGATAAAGTAATTAAGTAAAAATTCGGAGAAAAAAATGCCTTTTTATATCGGGATTATGACCGGAAATTCAATGGATGCCATTGATGTGGTTTTTGCAGAAACCGACGGAGTCACTTTTCTGAAAGAACATGGCTTTCATTCTTATGCTTTTTCAGATAAAATGCAAAAAGATACCGCTGCGTTACGCATACAATTAACGACATGTCAAACACGAGCGGATATTGAGCGCTTGCCGTTGTTTGAAAAAGTACACCAGGCATATATCGATCAAATTGTTGCTTGCCTTATTGATTTTATCAAGCGCTTTAAAATAACACCCGCGAAAATAGCCGCCGTTTGTTTTCACGGTAAAACGCTGGATCATTATCCGCCTTCTCGAAAAGATAAAACGAATCGTAAAACGCCGTATACCGTTCAAATGGGATCGGGACAAATGTTAGCCGATTGTCTTTATCGGCATTTAAAGCGGGAAATAAGCGAAAAAACGGTTCCGATTCGCGTTATTTATGATTTTCGTTCCGATGATATGCTAAACGGTGGTGAAGGGGCACCGTTAGCACCCGTTCTAAACGCTTTTCAAGCGCGGATGAGTGATGTGCAAAATCGCGTGGATATTAATGCCGGGAATACTTCAAATTTAAGCTTAATTCAAAACGGAGAAGCTGTCAGCGGGTTTGATTTGGGTCCGTGTAATGAATATGTCGATTATTTAATGCGAACGTATACGGCATTTCCGTTTGATGAAAACGGATTATTTGCCAAGCAGGGCAATCTTGATGTTCCTTTATTGCACACATTGTTTTGTCAAGGGCAGTCTTTTTATGAAACAATGCCACCGAGATCCGGTGATCCGGCCATTTATAACACACAAAGCATTCCGGCATTTTGCTCATCGGAAAATCTGGCGGATAAAGTGCATACGGCCGTTTATTTTGCCGCATATTTAATGGTTTACGGCTTGCGGTTTATTCAAGGAGCGATTCCGCATCGGTTTCTGTTATTCGGCGGCGGGTGGAAAAATCCCGTTTTAAAAGAAACATTCGAACGGTTGTTGTTCGGAAAAGGGGTTGTTTTAAAAGAACATGCGGCCGTTTTTCAAGAAATTCGCAATCGCTTAACGGGGAAGCCTCTCATTCAACTTGATGAACAGGCGCAAGCAACCGAAAGTTTGTTGATGGCTTTGATGGGTGCTTATTTTGATTTAAAAAAGCCGTGGACAACACCGCAATTAACGGGTTGTCGCTTTCCGAGCGTGTGCGGTATTGAAGCCGTTTCCGATGAAACGCGCCTTGTTTATACCGATAAGTTATGTCGAGCTTGTTTTTAAATTTTTAAAAGCCCGCTTTTTTTAATTGCAAAATGGTTGATTGGGCAGTGGTATGCAAAATGCCGATACCGCCGGCCTCATTCCACCGCTCAATGTTGGGAGCATAATCATCAATCAGCACATCACCTTTTTGACAATAGCGTGTTTTTTCTTTGCCCAAACAACAAATCATTTTCATTTCGGGTGAAATATAGCGGTTAACCCATTGCCTTTTTTCAATTTTCGCTTTTTGATAGCCTTGTTTGGGTAAACCCGTTAAAATTTGATAAGGAATATTTTTTAAATAATCGAGCAACACATCGGCATCGGGCATTTTTTGAAGCGATGCCCAGTAATCGGGCGTATTTTCAACCGTTGTCCACATTTCTTTACGCGTCAGTTCCGGCGGATATTTTCCCGTCAGCTCATAAATTTTATTGTTAAAGTCGGCCAAAACACCGTCTAAATCACAATAAAGCATTCAATACTCCTTTATGATTACTCTATTGAAATAATCTTAAAAAGGCAAAGGTTTTTTTAAAAAAAAGAAGAAAAAAAACATTTTTTGATTAGGAATGTGAATCTGCCCCCGTTTTTTGGAAAAAAAAGCCGAAAAGCAGTCATAAATCAGTCATAATTTCAATACAAAAAAATATCCGCTTTTTTCAAACGGATATTTTTTTTCCGAATCGATTCTGTTTCAACTTAATAATTTTCAGCTTTTAATTGAAAATAAGAGCGGGCGTGTTCGCAAACGGGACATATTTCCGGTGCTTTTTTGCCGATAACGATATGACCGCAGTTGGAACATTGCCAAATCATGTCCCCGTCGCGCGAGAAAACAAGACCGTTTTCAACGTTGGATAACAGTTTACGATATCTTTCTTCATGTTCTTTTTCGATTTTTCCGACCATTTCAAATAAAACGGCAATTTTTTCAAAGCCTTCTTCACGAGCGGTTTTGGCAAAACCGGCATACATATCCGTCCATTCATAATTTTCACCGTTGGCAGCATCCAACAAGTTTTCTTCCGTTGAGGGAATTTTTCCGCCGTGCAACAGTTTAAACCAAATTTCCGCATGCTCTTTTTCATTACCTGCCGTTTCTTCAAAGATTTTTGAAATTTGAACGTATCCGTCTTTTTTGGCTTTTGAGGCATAATATGTATATTTGTTTCGCGCTTGCGATTCGCCGGCAAAAGCCGTTTGCAAATTCGCTTCTGTTTTTGTTCCTTTTAATTCCGGTGTAGACATTTTTTTTATTCCTTTTTTTTAAGTTTGACATCAGTTAGGGAAATAATTTTCCCGACGGTATTTAAAATACTACACCTTCAAAAATTGTCAATAAAATTTTATGTAAAAAAATCCCCTGCCTTTAAAACAGAGGATTTTTCTTTTTTAAAATCGTGTTATCGATAATAATTGCTTGTTTGCAAACGTGAGCGAATGCGGGTTGAGCCGTCAATGCGATTTAATAAAACATAATCACCCGGTCGTAAATTCAACTCATTTGTTTGAACAACGGAAACAAGCTGTCCGTTGCTTTTTTCCACAACAAACTCATAGGCTGTGTCTTTGGTAATGGCTTGTTCGGCCGCACTGCCGACCATGCCGCCGACAACCGCACCGGCAATACCGCCGATAATGTTCACGGCCGTATTTCCGCCAATCATGGACCCTGCTGCACCGCCGATGCCCGCGCCGGCTAATGTGCCGATGGCATTATCGCCTTTAATTTGAACGGGATTCATTTCCAAAATGCGTCCTTTTTCAATCACGCCTTGAGAGCCTAATTGATAGCTTTGATATGTTGTGTTGGTATTTCCTACGCCACATGCCGTTAACAAAAAAGCGCTAAAAATAACCGTTAAAAATTTTTTCATTGCTTTTCCTTTCAAAAAAAGTTATTCTAACACTCTAAATAATAACGCTAAAAAAAATGAAAGTCAAATAATGATTAAATTATGGAATAAATTTGTTAAAAATATTTATGATTGGTGCATGCGTTTAGTATCGGGCAAATATGCTTTGCCGGCGCTTTGCGTTGTTTCTTTTGTTGAAAGTTCTTTTTTTCCGATTCCGCCTGATATTTTATTAATCCCGCTCGTTTTGGCGCAAAGGAAAGCTGCTTTGAAAATTGCCTTTTGGACAACTTTATCGAGTGTTGTCGGTGGTTTGTTCGGTTATTTTATCGGTTATTTTTTGTACGATACGGTTGGTATTGCCATATTAAACTTTTTTCATTATACTCAAAAGTTTGAGGAGTTTCGACACTTGTATAATGATTGGGGTGCGTGGATTGTGTTCGGGGCAGGTATTACACCGTTTCCGTATAAAATTATTACCATTGCCAGCGGGGTTACGCATTTAAACTTAACGGTGTTTATTGTGGCGTCGATCATTGCACGCGGCATTCGCTTTTATTTAATTGCCGGGTTACTTCAAAAATTCGGAGAACCGATGAAAAACTATATTGAAAAAAATTTAGGATGGCTCTCGGTCTTGTTTTTTCTGTTGTTGGTCGGCGGCTTTGTATTGATTAAATGGTTATAATGTTTTTTTAAGGCAATTCCGTATAGTCTACATCGATGATTTTATCGTTTTTTCTTCGATTGCCCGTTTTACGAAACGGTGTGATTTGTTCTTGATTAACGCGGGCAAATAATTTTCCGTGTCGAAAGTAATTAAACAAGCCGAAAGCAATGATAATTAAAAAAACCGGTAAGGCAATATAGCCGATGAGCACAGAGAGTAAAATTAAAAAGCCCATTGAAAAAATAACACCGATAATACTTTGAAATAAAGTCATCTTTAAGCCTCCGTCATAGATTTTAATCGATATAACATATCTAATGCCTCGCGCGGCGAAAGCGAATCAATATCCACAGATTTTAATTCATTTTCAATCGGCGATGCCTTTTGGATAGATGTAGGATGTGAAAGTTGTGAAAACAAGGGCAGGTCGTCAAATAAAGGCTCTTGATTTTGTCGTTTTTCTTCCAATGAGTTTAAAATTTCTTCGGATCGTAACAAAACCGGTGTCGGAATGCCGGCCAATTTTGCTACATGAATGCCGTACGATCGATCGGTTGCGCCCGTATCGACTTCGTGCATAAATACAATTTCTCCCTGCCACTGGCGAACCCGCAGTGTGTGCAGTGAGACACGGGATAACCGATTGGCCAGTGCCGTTAATTCGTGATAATGCGTTGCAAATAAAGTACGACAATTAATTTTATCATGCAAATATTCCACAACTGCCCAAGCAATGGAAAGGCCGTCATACGTTGCCGTGCCGCGACCGACTTCATCAAAAATCACAAACGAACGATTGGTTGCATTTTGTAAAATATAAGCCACTTCCGTCATTTCCACCATAAAAGTTGATTGTCCTTTGGCTAAATCATCACTGGCGCCGACGCGGGAAAATAATTTATCAACAATGCCGATTTTAGCATAATCCGCCGGAACGAAGCAGCCCGTTTGTGCCATAATGACAAGCAGCGCATTTTGACGCATAAAAGTGCTTTTTCCTGCCATGTTCGGACCGGTTAAAATCCAAAGACGATCATTATCTTCGTCCATAAAGCAATTATTGGGAATAAACTTTTGATGACTTTCCGTTAATGCTGCTTCGACAACGGGGTGACGCGCGTTTTTGACGTCAAACGTCGTATCATTTGTCAAAATCGGACGAATCCAATTATTTTGTACGGCATTAACGGCAAAAGCGGCAGCAATGTCAATGCGCCCGACGGCGGCGCAGGTCGTGCAAACAGATTCGTTGTGTGCTAATATTTTTTGACGCAGTTGTTCAAATAAATCAAGTTCTATTGCCAAAGCCAGTTCATCGGAATGTAAAACTTTTTGCTCTAAATCGGACAGCTCGGCAGTTGTGAATCGTACGACATTTGTGAGCGTTTGTTTATGAATAAAGCCCAATTCTTTGTTAATCAGCAACGGCTCGGCAAAACGTGTCGGCACTTCAATGCTGTAACCGGATAAGTTGTTGAAAGTAATTTTTAAGCCGTTAATTTTTGTCTCTTGACTATATTTTAATTGTAATTGTAACGCCATGCGACGTGCGTTTTCACGGGCATGATATTGTTCATCAAGCGGAGCATAATAGCCCTGCTTAATAAAGCCGCCGTCACGAGCCAAAAGCGGTGCTTTCTCAAAATCAATAGCGGCACAGATTTGTGCGACCAAATCAGAATGGTCACCGAGCAGACGTAAGTCATTTTGAAGTGAATCGGGAACAAGGCCGGTTATTTGATTGCGAATTGAAGGAATGTTTCTTAAACCTAAGGCAATATCTTTCATATCACGCGGACCGCCGCGTCCCACAACCAGTCGAGATAAGGATCGTTCAATATCGGGAAACAATTTTAAAGTGCTTCGAACGGAATTGCATACGGATGCATTTTGAACAAAATAATCAACTTTATCCAATCGCGCATTAATGGCTTTTACGTCCAATAACGGTGTACCGAGCCATGCGGCTAATGTTCTGCCGCCCGATCCCGTTAAAGTTTTATCGATACACTTGAATAAAGAAGTGCTTTTGCCCGTTACGTTTTGAGATGTCATTAACTCTAAATTGCGCCGTGTTGCCGCATCAATGGACATATAGGCGTCCGTTTGAATTTTTTGCGGCTTTGAAACGGCCGGACATTCGCCTTTTTGCGTATTGAGTAAATAAGATAAAATTACGCCGGAGGCAATCATTTCGCTTTTGGTTAAATAGTTAAAAGAGTGATTGTCGGTATTAAAAAACGTGCATAATTCTTGTTGATTTTCGCTCAGATCGAACTTTGAGGTCGGTAATTGTTCAATTCGGCACGATGCATTTTTCAATAAATCGGGATGAACAGTCGAAAAATTATCGGCAATTAAAATTTCTACCGGATTAACGCGTTCAATCACGCTTTGAAATATTTCTTTGGAAGCCGTTTGTGTTAAAAATTCACCCGTAGAAATATCAGCCCAAGCAAAACCGAATTCCGGACCGGCAGACACGATTGCCATTAAAAAATTATTTTGTTTTTTATCAAGCATGGCCTCTTCCGTCAGCGTTCCGGAAGTGACAATGCGAATAACATCTCTTTTCACAATGGAAGCACTGCCGCGTTTTTTGGCTTCTTGAGGTGATTCAATCTGTTCGCAGATTGCCACTTTATATCCGCACTTAATTAAGCGTACCAAATAATTTTCATAAGCGTGAAACGGTACGCCGCACATGGGAACTTCTTTCTCGTTATAATAGCCGCGAAAGGTTAAGACTAAATTTAAGTTTTGAGAGGCAATGCGAGCATCTTCAAAAAACAATTCGTAAAAGTCACCCAATCGAAAAAAAAGCAGACAATCGGGATATTGTTCTTTGATACGAAAATATTGTTCGAGCATCGGTGTTTTTTTAGCTGTCATTTTTCTGTTCCTTTTTTTATTTTTTTAAAGTATAATCGATTTATGAAAAAAAATAAAGCACAAAAAACATTTTTTCGCTTCTTTCGCTTTTTGGCGCGAACGGTTGTTTTAAATATTCCCATTATATTTGTTTTGGGAATTATGTTAGCGTTACATCGCATTGATTGGTCGGTGGCGGGGGGCATTTTTATCGGCGTGTTTATTATTACCGCCGTTATTATGTTTTGCGTGTTTCACGAATTGGAGAAGTTTATTGCTTATTTACGCACCTTGGCGCAGGGACAGGAAATTGAAGTACCGCGCTTTCATAAAGGCATATTCGGTTCGTTTCGATTGGCCGATGCGTTTTTATCCGTTAAAAATTTATGGTCGAATCAAACATTATCCGATGCGGCCATTTTGGAAAATTTACCCGATTTGCTTTTAATGACAAATGCCGATTTAAAAATTGTATTTGCCAATAAAACGGCACTTAATTTTTTCGGAAATACGGTGTTGCATCAGTCAGCCGATGATTTTTTTAACGATCCTGCGTTTCGACAGGCCATGAACAGGGTCAGTCAAAAACAATCTAAGAGAGAATGGTTGGAATGGTCGTATCACGACGAGCAACCGCATACATTTCAATTGCGCATCGAAAGTTTACCGGCACCTGCCAGAAATGAAGCCGTGATTATGTTAATGTTACATGACATTACGCAACTGAAATTATTTAAAGAGCAACAGGCGGATTTTTTTGCCAATGCCAGTCATGAACTTAAAACCCCTTTAACCATTATTTCCGGCAGTATTGAAACGTTGCAGGGTCCCGCACGCGATGATGAAGTAGCACGTGATAAGTTTTTGAATCTCATTGCGGAACAAACACAGCGGATGACTCATCTGGTCAAAGATTTATTGGCGCTTTCTAAAGAAAGAATGATGCAGAAAAATTTGCAGACCGATGTGATTTTATTGCCTGATTTGTTAAAAAGCGTGATAGACAGTCTTTATGTAAAGGCACAAAATAATCATCAAACGATTGATTTAAAACTCTCGCATGATATTCCGCGTATCAAGGGGAATAAAACATTGTTGGTGCAGGTGTTTCAAAATTTAATTGATAATGCCGTCAAATATGGCAGTACACATTCCAAAATAACGGTCGGAGTTCAGCTTTGTAACGGATTTCCCCAGAAATCGGATAAATATTTGTCTGATATTCGACAAGTTGTTTTGGTCAGTGTTCATAATATCGGTAATCCGATTATGCCGAAAAATATCAATCGATTGTTTGAGCGCTTTTATCGCATCGATTCATTGCGTTCAAAATCGGTGGAAGGAACCGGCTTGGGATTGGGCATTGCGCAACAAATCGTATATGATCACGATGGCTTAATTGATGTTGAAAGTTCTATGGAAAAAGGAACAACATTTAAGGTTTATTTACCGATTGATTTATAAAAGTATGAGGATTTAATGACAAAATTACAGCAAATTTTAAGTGTTTTTTTAATAGTCGGTCTTTTTTTGTTGACTTATGGCGCGTTGACGCGTCCGCCCGTGACGGCTGATACCGTTTTAAACGATTTTATGCTTTCTGCCCGGCGGGTTTTTATTGAAATGCAACGTTTTCATCAATCAACCGCGCAAAAGCAAACGCAAAAAACGTTGCGCATTGTGCGCAAAGGCATTTCTTTGTTTCCCGATCGGTTGGAGTTGCGTTTGGGCGAAATTCATTTTTGTCAAATCATCGGTGATGTCGATTGTATGACAAAAGGGATTGCCGAAACGTTGGCGCAAGCACAAAAAAATGATCATCATTGGCAATGGGGTACCGATGAACGACGCGGTAAACGGTTTATGTTGTCGCGCTTTCAAGCGTTTCAAAAAAACTTATGGCAAGCAAGGGAAGATGAGGCGTTTCAAAAAAATGCCGAATTAATTTTATCTTATTATCCCGATAATGTAATGAATTTAGATAACTTGGGCGTGTATTATTTAGAGAAAAAAGAATATCAAAAAGCCAAAGAATATTTAGAGCGCGCGCAGCTGTTAAGCCCTGCGGATAAATCGGTTGCGGAGCATTTAAAACAATTATTAAATAAACAATCGGAAGAAGTTCAAGAAAAGAATCATTAAATCGATGATAAAAACGCTTGACTTTCACACTCTTTTTTGTGATAAACATTGATTGAAGGGGATTTAAAGATGAATTTTGCTATAGCAACGACCGTGTCCTTAATGGGATGTTGTGTAACGTTACCGTTGTTTTTTCGATACGGTTATGCGTTAAACGTGAATTTTTTCGTCAAAGTGCTTTTATTCTTTTTCAGCCTGATCGTGGCGGCATTACCTGTTTTTGCCATGCCGGAAATGGCAGGTAATTTCGGTAAATATACGCGCGTGGTACAATATGTGCTTTATTTTATTTATGTTACGGCTGTTATTTTACTTGTTTTGACCCTGTTTCGAGATGCACTTTGGACGATAGGTGCTTTATTTGTGAAAGCAATTCCGTCGCCGTTTAACGTACATTGGTTGAATGTGTTGAATCTTATCACAATCGGTGTGGCTTTTTTGTGTGCCGTGAGTGCTTTATATGAAGGAATGAAAGTGCCGCGTGTGAAAGAGCAGGTCATTGAATCCTATAAAATTGAGCAAGATAAAACCGTGGTCGTGTTAAGTGACATTCATTTGTCGCGCAGTATTCTTCCCGACAAAATTAAAGGCCTTGTGGAAAGGGTGAATGCTTTAAATCCCGATATTATTGTTCTGCCGGGTGATACCGTTGATGATGATAAAGTTTATACACAACCGCTTTTGCAATTGTTAAGTCGCTTGAAAGCCAAAGAAGGCGTTTATTTTACAAGCGGTAATCATGAATTTTATGTGGGCTATCAGCAAAGTATGAAACAATTGGAATCGATAGGTTTTATTAATTTGGATAATGTCAAACTTTCATTTGGTTCCATTTGCCTGGCCGGCATTCCCGATATTCCGTCGGCAGCGCGTTTCAAGGTGCCTGTTAATTGGTCAACGGTGTGTCAAAATGAAGATCAATATCGTATTTTGTTATCACATAAACCGATTTTTCCGAATGAAACCAACAGCGCCGATTTAATTATCTCGGGACATACGCACGGCGGGCAGATTTTTCCGTTTCATATTTTCAGTTGGTATTATAATTCAAGATTGTTGGCGGGATTATATCGGCTGAAAATCGGTAAAAATGTATATGTTTCGCGCGGGTCGGGGCAATGGGGTCCGCAAATGCGCTTTTTAGCACCGTCGGAAATTACGGTGTTGAAATTGCGGCGAAAACTTGTGGAATAATTTAATTTGCCGGCTAAAACATATCATTGAAATATAAATCATCTTCCGAATCATCCGATTTTGTCGTATTCGAAGTAAAAGAACGTTGAGCGGTTTTTCCAGAATCCGTTTGTTCGGCATGATTTTTCTTGTTGATATACATAATCAGTAACCAAAGAAGCAAAATATAAAAAAGAGCCATTTTTATCCCCTTTGCTTTTAAAGAATATCATTTTTTATTCCGATTGGCAAGTATTTTTGATTTGAGTATATTGATTATTTTTCGTGCACGCTGTAAAAGCATAATCTATTCGTTCAGCCAATCAATTAAGGCTTTCATAAAGCCGAAATCAGGTAAATCGGAATGATTTGCCTTATCGGAAGCATAAAATAGTTTCGGATTTTCAGCTTTTTCGTATAATGTCCATCCGTGATGATAAGGAATGGTTGCATCAAGTTTTCCGTGTGCCAAAAAAAGACGTGTTTTGATTTTGTCGATATACTTTTCCGTCGGATATTTATTTTTTAATAATAATGATACGGGTACAAACGGTTGATAGCGTTCTTCCGCCAGTTTTTCAATCGATAAAAACGGGGCTTCCAACACAACACCGCCCAAAGGTTTTTCCTGATTGACTGCTGCAAAAACGGCAGCGTATGTGCCGAGCGAATGACCGTAAACAATAATTTTATCGGCTTTTGTTCCCGTACTTAACAAATATTTGACGGCCGTTAAAGCATCTTCTTCCATACTGCTTTGTGACGGAGTTCCTTTTAAATCGCCGAAACCGCGATATTCGGGAATGAGTAAACCGAAGCCTGCCTCATAAAGCGGTTTTAATCGAACGGCATGATATTCGGCAAACAAAACGTTTCCGTGAAAATAAATCAATGTCGGTTTGTTGTTTTGAGGTTTTTTATACCACGCATAAACTCTGTCACCGTTCGGAAAAGAATAATGAACCTCTTTCAGTTCCGGCATTTCGGTTAAAAGACCCGCAACCTGACGCGGTGCCGGATGAAAAAGCAGGTGATCCTGATATTGATACAATCCGAACAAAAAAAGTCCGTAAAGTAAAATGAAAAAGCCAAGAACAGAACCGCACTTTTTACAAACTTTTGGCATAGAAAACTCCTGTCATGCCGAACATATCAAAAAACAAGAATTAAGTCAACAAAGATTCCAGTTTGTGAATTTTATCTCTAAGCAGGGCCGCTTCTTCAAAATTCAAGTTTTCCGCCGCTTGCAACATTTGTTTACGTGTTGCCTGAATAACTTCGGCAATGTTTTCATCAAAATCACCCGTCATTTCATCGGTCTTATTATCCGAACCGCCGACCAGATCATTAAAGTTTTTAATTAAATCCGGAACAGCTTTTTGAATGCCTTTCGGTGTGATATGATGCTCTGCGTTAAAGGCTTGTTGCTTCGTACGCCGTCGGTTTGTTTCCGATACTGCCGTTTCAATGGAGTTGGTCATTTTGTCGGCATATAAAATAACGCGACCGTTGACATTTCGTGCCGCCCGTCCGATGGTTTGAATCAGTGAAGTCGTTGAGCGCAAAAAACCCTCTTTATCGGCATCTAATATGGCGACCAATGCCACTTCGGGAATATCCAATCCTTCACGCAGCAGATTAATACCCACCAGTACATCAAACGTGCCGATTCGTAAATCGCGGATAATTTGAATGCGCTCCAAGGTATCGATATCCGAATGTAAATAACGCACTTTAATACCGTTTTCACGCAAATATTCGGTTAAATCCTCCGCCATTTTTTTTGTCAGCGTTGTTACCAAAACGCGACCGCCTTGTTTTGCCGTTTCCAAGCACTCAGCCATCAAATCTTCCACTTGATTTTTCACGGGTCGAATAATACACTCGGGATCCAATAAGCCGGTCGGACGAATAATTTGCTCGGTAAAAACGCCTTTTGTTTCATTCAATTCAAAAGGCCCGGGTGTGGCCGATACAAAAATAGTTCGCGGACGCATAACATTCCATTCTTCGAACTTTAACGGACGATTATCTTTGCAACTTGGCAAACGAAAACCATATTCCGACAAAGTTGATTTACGCGATAAATCACCGCGATACATAGCTCCTAATTGAGGAACGGTCACATGGCTTTCATCTACAAAAACCAATGCATCGGGCGGTAAGTATTCAAATAACGTCGGCGGTGCTTCACCTGCTTTACGACCGGTTAAATGGCGCGAATAATTTTCAATACCTTTACAAGAACCGGTTGCCTCCAACATTTCCAAGTCATATTTTGTGCGTTGAGATAATCTTTCCGCTTCCAATAATTGTCCGTTCGATTCAAAAAATGCCAAGCGTTCTTTTAATTCTTCTTTAATGGTTTTAATAGCTTGTGATAAAGCCGGTCGCGGTGTTACATAATGACTGGCAGGAAAAACGCTGATTTCATTTAACTCTAACTTTTTTTTACCCGTTAAAGGATCAAACTCATAAATGCTTTCAATTTCATCGCCGAACAAGGCAATGCGCCATGCCAAATCTTCATAATGCGACGGAAAAATATCCA
Source organism: uncultured Alphaproteobacteria bacterium (assembly GCA_947586835.1). Taxonomy (GTDB): domain Bacteria; phylum Pseudomonadota; class Alphaproteobacteria; order CAAHEQ01; family UBA3637; genus RGIG4140. The sequence goes on along the minus strand of CANPXT010000004.1, from coordinate 44,343 downwards.
ATGTATCGCCCGTTGCGCGAAAACAACCACGCTCGAATGATAAATCGTTCCGTTTATATTGCAAGTCAACCAAGCGTTTTTTAATTTCATCCGCATCGATTGTTTCGTTTTTTCTTAAAGAAAACGCCATGGAAGAATAAGATTCCGCATCGCCGATACCGTAAATACACGATACGGACGAAACAATAATCACATCGCGTCGTTCCAAAATATGCCGTGTCGCCGCATGACGTAACCGATCAATCTGCTCATTGATTGCCGAATCTTTTTCAATATAAGTATCGGTTCGGGGAATATAAGCTTCCGGTTGATAATAATCATAATACGAAACAAAATATTCCACGGCATTTTCGGGAAAAAACGTTTTCATTTCCGAATAAAGCTGTGCAGCTAATGTTTTATTGTGTGCCAAAATAAGTGTCGGACGCTTTAATTCATAAATAATGTGCGCCATGGTAAATGTTTTACCCGATCCCGTAATGCCAAGCAAAACCTGATTTTTTTTATTTTCTTTTAAGCCTTTCACAAGCTCGGCAATTGCCTGCGGTTGATCGCCGGCAGGTAAAAACGGGGAGTGTAAATGAAAATCGGCATCGCCGGTTAAATTCGGTCGTTCATACAAAGGAATCATTGTTGTTTTCGATTATCTTTTTTTAGGTTTTCGGACACGTTCGGTTGTTGGTTTTTTTGAATGAGCAAAAGTTTTTGAAGCACTTGCTTTCGGCATGGTTTTTGAAGATGTCGATTGTGTGCCGTTTGTGTTTGTCGGAATAAAGTTTTTATCATCGATTTCTTTTTTTGTTTCTTTAACCCACGATTGTCCAACGTTTAATAATGTTTTGAATCCCATCATAATATCTTGCAAAGAAGAACGCAAGGTAACTTTCGTCATATTATGAATTAATGTCAAATACAGATTGTAAAGAACGATAAGTGCCATACCGTAAACAACCAAACAATATTTTGTTGTTATTTCTGATTTCATTCCCGCCAAAGAGATTAAACCCAATAATAAAATGGCATAAAACACTTTTTGTGTGACGGCTTTTACGGGTGCTCCGTTCGAAAATGCTTTTTCAACGGTAAAAAGCGGTAATTTGTTTTTAAAAAGCAACCGCGTTATTAAAATCAGGCCTGTTTCCATAAGCGAATATCCGAAGAAAATGGGTAAATAAATCAAATGTCCTTGTGCGGCAAAGGTTATAAATCCGTAACCGATTATCCAATTCATTAAAAAGATAATCGGAAAAAATTCAAATAACATATTTGCCTTTTTCATAAATCCGAAAATAAGCATATGAATAAATAATGCGCTTAAAAACAGAAAAAATAGAACAGGGGGCAACATATTAAACAAACTGCTGGAAGCCAAGGCAAGTATAATTGTGATGGCGCTGTTGCAAATATATGAAATTAAGGGAATTCTGTCAATGATTGTTTGTATCAGACAAATGCCTGTCCAAACAAGTGCTGACAAGATATAAAAAAGCCACGGATTCATATAAGCGGGTGCCGGAATGCATGTGCTGCCGATCAAAAAGAAAGCGAATAAAGCAATTAACTGAATCGGCAATGATTTATTTCGAAAAAAAGGCATTAACAATAAGGCAACGGCACCGATTATTAAATAAATGACGCACTCGCCCGAAAAAAGACAGGGATCATCCATGCCGGGAAGAAAATATCCGCAAATATAATAAATGCAATAAACGCCGAATAAAGCACTGAACGAAAGACAGGCAATGAGCCATGAATAAACGATTGGCGTAACGGTATGAGAAGAATCCTTCGTCAATGACGGGAACAATATCAATCGAGTCCCTAAATATAAAAGTCCTCCGATGAAAAGCAAAACGCTGATAAATGTTGCCATGGTTCTTCTCCTTTTGAATGAAGTTTAAACGGCGCGCCGAAATGATTTTAAAAATTATGCTTTATGTCGAAAGGCAATGCGCCCTTTTGACAAATCATACGGGGTCATTTCAATTTCAACCTTATCACCGACCATGACGCGAATGCGAAACTTACGCATTTTTCCGGATGTATGAGCAATGATTTCATGGCCGTTTTCAAGCGTTACCCGAAACATGGCGTTCGGCAATGCTTCGGTAACTGTTCCCGTAAATTGCAAGACTTCTTCTTTTGCCATAAAAACTCCTTAAAATGAACGAAACGGAAGTAGAATAATCTTTTTTTTTTCAAATTGCAAGAAAAAATATTAACGGGTCGTTTCTTATAGGCATTTTTTTGGTGTTTAAAAAAGATTTAAAAAGAACGATCCCGTTTTTTTATTATATCTGTGGAATGAAAACAGATTTTTAAAAAAAACATTATATATGAATATCGTTTTTTATTGCATGAAGCATTATTTTGTGATATAATCTACTCATAAGGATACGATAAACAATAAAAAAGGAGATAAATATGGCTGAGAATGAAGAAAAATCGGAAAGTTGGTTCAGCTGGTTAAGAAATTCCATGCTGGGTCGTACGTTCGGTTTACAAGATGAAGGAAATAATGAACCCGGTTTTGTGGGCTGGTTTTGGGGGTTCTTTAAAAACTCGATGATAGGTCGTTGGTTCGGCTTGGCAGATAAAGAAGAAGCAAATACAAATGCCCAATTAAAACAGATGCAGCAGGCTCAAGCGGCTGCACAGGTTGCGGCAGCAGAAAATACGCCGCAAACGATGGCAAAACAAGTATCGGCACAACGAACCGCCGCACCGGCGCGGAAAGCTTCGACACGGGCAACACGGAAAGCTTCGACGCGGGCAGCATCGTCACGGGATCGCAGAGGGGTACAACCACCGACGACGGCAAGGGCAGTGCCACAATCCGCGGTTAATTCGAGAAAGGAAGAAGAAGCGGGTTCCGAGAATGTATCATACCAGCTTGCGTTAAAAGATGGACAGATTGTTTTGGAACCGATTAATGGTATAGGAAAGCTGGAAAAACTCGAAGTTGCTTCGAGAGAAGAACAAAAAGTTGATTTGAGAAAGGAACAAGAGGTTGCTTCGAGAGAGGAACAAGAAGTAAATCCTGTGTATGCAGCAGGTCAGAGTCGGTTAGTCGATGGGAAGCTTGTTGTGGATCCGTCTATAGGTGCGTCACAAATACCTGCGGTTGATCAGAAAGAGGCAAAAAAAGAAAATCCTGCGCATGCAGCAAGTCAGAGCCGGTTAGTCGATGGGAAGCTTGCTGTGGAACCGCCTGTAAGTGCGTCACAAATACCTGCGGTTGATCGGGAACGAGAAGAAAATCATCTTATAGGAGTGCCTACAGTTCCGTCTCATAAAGAAATTTCTTCGGAGACGGGGAAAAAGACGTTGGGAAATGCAGGTGGAAAGCAGGAACTTTCTTCGGCACAACAATCGGTAGACAATGTACGATACGGAACAACGCTTACTCTTGGAGAAAATGGGAAACTTGTGTTGAAGGAGGACGACACGCAATCCCTAACCTCTATAAAAGTATATGATACAGTAAATAATGAAGGCAGCAGGTAAGGGAAGAATATTAAAAAAACCGTCTGTGGTTGACAGGCGGTTTTTTTTATAAATGAAAGGTTATTCTGTCTTTGTTTTTTGAATTCGTTTTTCAAAAGACGGTATTTTATAATTTTCTTGACGCATCACTTCAATAACGGCGTTTCTGAAACTCGGTGCTATTTCTTTTGGGTCTTGAAAAACCGGAAAACCGTCACCGCCTTCCGCTAAAAAACTCGGAATTAAAACGGTATATGTTTTTAAGGAATCCAAAGCTCCCGTTGATAAGTGAATGACGGGTGATTTTGTGTAATCCTGATCAAACGTGTAAGAAAGTCCTGCCGCTTGAATGAAACCGTTGGCGCGTCCCTTTTGAAAGGTGCTTAATCCGTGCTTGATATAGTTTTCAATTTCTGTGCCCGTCATTTGAACGGAGACAATAGAAGAATCAAACGGAAAAGATTCAATTAAATCACCGACCGTTACATCGCCTTGCGGTAATCCCGCGCGAACGGCCCCGCTGTTAATGAACGCAAAATCGGCAGACGGCATTGTTCTTAAAAGCGCATCGGACAACACTTCACCGATATAGCATTCTTCCAAACACGGTTCATATTTTTGATTGGTTGATTCAGATATCCTGGGTGTATCTTGCGGTTTTTTTGCCCATACGGGTGTTTCGGAAAACGTGACCGGTTTTCGGGTAATTTCATTTAATTCGGTACGCAACACATCAATTTCCGTTTGCATTTTTTTATCGGGCGAAAGCGTATAGTCAACGATTTTGGCTTCATTTTTAAACGCGACGATTTTTCCCAATCGATTAAATACCGCCGTAAAAGCACCGATATTTTCACCGCCGTAACCGGCAGATGAAACCAAAACCGTTTGCCCGTCTTTTCCAACAAAGTGTTCAAACTTTTTCGTATGGGAATGAGCCCCGATGATAACATCAACATCTGTCACTTCTTTGGCAAGGCGTTCTTCCGTTTCATCACCCGTATGAGATAACAACACAATAATTTGAACGCCTTCTTTTCTTAATGCACTGATTTGCGCTTGAAGCGTTTGCATCAATGGGCGTAATTCTATACCCCCACCCCCCTTCGTTTCGGTTTTAATATCAGGCGTTAATAAGCCGATTACACCGATTTTAACTCCATTTTTATTTAAAACAATGGCAGACTTAATCAAGTTTTTCGACGAAAAGGTTTGCGGGAAAATAACATTAGCGGAAACAACAGGTGCCTTGATTGTGGCCATCATTTTTTCAATTTCTTTCAAGCCGTCATCAAAATCATGATTTCCGAGTGTAACGGCGTCGTAATTCATTTGATTCATCAAACGGATAATATCAGCCCCTTTATGCAGCGTATAAAAAAATGTGCCCGAAAATCGATCACCGCCGTCCAATAAAACGGCATCGGGATATTTTTCCCGATATGACTTAATAAAAGAAAACAAACGGGCAAACCCGCCATGACACTCTTTTTCATCATAAGCGCATACCGGCTTTTCCGCTCGAAACGGAAGCAAATGCGCATGCAAATCGTTGGTGTGAACAAAATGCATTTCATAAGCCGGTTGTGTTAAATAAACATATCCGCCATATCCGCCGCCGAGGAGGGCTAAACCAAATCCCAAAAAACAAATACCCGTTACTATTGCTTTGAAGCGCATGGTTTAAGCCCCCTCGTTGAATGTTTGTTTAAATAAAATATTTTCTATAAATAAGCTTCCAATTGAAACAAATCGGTAAACACTTCTTCGGCCGATAACGCCGTTTCCGATGTGGTGTTCGGAGAAATCAATATGCCTTTTCCGTTGGCATAATTATGCCCCATTTGAATATCGGCTTTACCGTCACCGATGCTGATAATTTCCGTCGGATTATATCCTTCAATGGCGGCATCGGTAAACGGTTTGGAGGGCTTATCGTTCGATGTGTCTTCCGCACCGATAATGCGATCAAAATAATGATCGACGTTTAAAGTGTGCGCTTCATTTCTTAAAATGCTGCCGGCTTTATTGCTGGCCAAAACATTGATATAACCGTTTGCCTTGGCTTTTTCCAATACGGGAATAGCATTTGGCTTTAAACTGATTTGAGAAGCACTTTTGGCATAAGCATTTAAATAAACGGTACGGGCTTCTGCCGCTTTTTCTTCACCGAAAATATCTTTAATGAGATTCCGCCCCGACTTATTCATGGCCGCCGCCGATTCTTCTTTTGTCCAGGGCGCTAAACCGAATGTTTGTCGCATTACATTCTGCGCGGCAAAAATAGCCCCGAATGTGTCAACAAGCGTGTTATCCCAATCCCATAAAATCAATTTTGTCATAATAAATCCTTTCGTTTGTGTTATTAAACGGTTTTATTATATCAGTCAGCTCTTAAAAGTCAATAAAAAAAATGTTTTTTCAGCAGAATGCTTGACAAAGAATGAAAAATTAAATATCATCAAATACTATGAAAAAAAAATGAACAAAAGAGGTAAAAAAATGTCAGCTCACATTATTGTTTTCGCAAATGAAAAAGGCGGTACGGGAAAATCAACGCTCGCAATGCATGTAATTGTGGCGCTTTTGCGACTTGGTAAAAAAGTCGCATCGTTCGATTTGGATTTTCCGCAAGCATCGCTTTCGCATTATATGGAAAATCGCAAAGCTTTTGCGCAAACGCAACAAGTGTCGTTGCCGCTTTCGCAACATATGATTTGGAATGAGGAAACTGCCCGAATTTATACTTTAAAAGGGGAAATCGAAAAAGTTAAAAATGCGGTGGATTTTATTGTAATCGACACGCCCGGTAATGTGAATGATTTAACGCAGGAAGCTATTAAATTCGCCGATATTTTGGTTACGCCTTTAAATGACAGTTTAATTGATTTAGACGTATTGGCGCAAGTGGATACCAACACTTTAAAAATTAAAGGACCCAGTCATTTTTCACAAGTCGTATGGTCGTTGCGTCAGCAGCGTATGTTAGAGCGAAAGCCGTCTTTGCATTGGGTGATTGTTCGTAATCGATTAACACATATCAAAAGCCGTAACACGCAATTGATGATTGTTTTGTTAAATGCGTTGTCACGCCGAATTCATTATACTGTTGCCAAAGGCATATCCGAGCGGGTGATTTATCGGGAATTATTCTTAAAAGGTTTAACAATGCTTGATTTAAAAGAAAACGGATTGAATATGCCTGCATCGCCGTCGGCTTTAACGGCAAAGCAGGAAATTACGGCTCTTTTGCAAAATATTTTTCTGAACGAGGTTGATAATATCGCTTAACAGCAATATAAAAAAGAGAAATCAAAAACAGGAGGAAAAAATGGAAATTAAAACAATTCAAACAACTCCCTATGCCGATCAAGTGTGCGGAACATCGGGTTTAAGAAAAAAAACAAGTGTTTTTAAACAAAAGAATTATCTTGAAAACTTTGTGCAGTCCATTTTTAATGCTTTAAACGATATTGAAGGAAAAACATTGGTTATCGGCGGTGACGGACGTTATTTTAACGATATTGCCGTTCAGTCAATTATTCGTTTGGCCGTGGCTAATCAATTCGGGCGATTGATTATCGGTCAAAACGGTATTTTATCAACACCGGCGGCCTCACATTTAATTGTAAAACGAAAAGCTTTCGGCGGTATTATTTTATCGGCCAGTCATAATCCGGGCGGATCGGAGGGTGATGTGGGTATTAAGTTTGATACGGCGCAAGGTGCACCCGCTCCGCAAGCCGTGACGGACAAAATATCGGAAAAAGCAAAAGTGATTGACCATTATTGGACCTGCGATATACCCGATGTTAATTTATCTGAAATCGGCGAACAACTCATCGGCTCAACCGTGATTGAAGTGGTTGATTCAGTTGAAGATTATGCCCTTTATATGCAAGAAATTTTTGATTTTCAAGCAATTCAAAACTTGTTTCAACGCGGGTTTCGAATGACTTATGATGCTTTAAATGCCGTCACGGGACCGTATGCCGTTCATATTTTCGAAAAACTGCTCGGTGCACCGGCCGGAACTGTTGTTCATGCAAAACCGTTGCCTGATTTCGGCGGACTTCATCCCGAACCGAACTTAACGTATGCCCGCGCGTTTGTTGAAACAATGTACGCCGATGATGCACCGGATTTTGGTGCGGCTTCCGACGGGGATGGTGATCGATATATGATTTTGGGCAAAAAGTTTTTTGTAGCGCCTTCGGATAGTTTGGCCATTTTAATGCAATATGCCGATCAAATACCGTTTTATGCCGGTCGTATTTACGGTGTGGCTCGTTCAATGCCTACGGCAAATGCTGTTGATTTTGTGGCAGCGCAAAAAAATCTGCCCTGCTATGCAACGCCGACGGGATGGAAGTATTTTTCCTCTCTTTTGAATGCCCGTAAAATTTCGTTTTGCGGTGAAGAAAGTTTCGGTTCGGGATCGTTCCACTTGTGTGAAAAAGACGGTATTTGGGCTGTTTTGTTTTGGTTAAATATTTTGGCCGTAACCCGTAAGTCAGTGCAGGAATTGAATGAGGAATTGTGGCGTCAATTCGGACGGGTTTATACATCTACGCAAAGTTATGAAGGATTGGATAAAGCAACCGTGCAGGAAATGTTTTCCGCTTATGAAGCCGGTGCGACCGATCTTGTCGGTACGAGCGTGAATAATCATCAAATTAAAGAAGTCGGGGTTTTTAATTACACGGATCCCATAACGCAAGAAACGGCACAAAATCAGGGAAATTATATTTTGTTTGAAGATAACAGCCGTATTTTCTGGCGTTTGTCCGGAACGGGCAGTTCGGGTGCAACCCTGCGTGTTTATTATATGAAACATGAGAAAAATCCGGCGCAAATGCATGAAAATGCCGTGAATTATTTGCAACCGTTGCAAGAACTTTTTACGCGCTTGGTTCGCATGGAAACATATACGGGGCGTACACATCCTGATGTGATGACTTAATGAAAAGTGATTTTTCATGCGTTTTTTAAGCTTAAAAAAAGATTTTTTAAGCGTGTTTTTTGATACTTTTTTCACTTTTTGTTTGCTTTTTTTAAGAAGTGAGGGTATAGTTTTGAAAAAAGGAAAGGATTGATTCGTGAGAAAAACAATACAGTTTATCAATAAGTTGGGGCACGTCGTTTTAAAGTTTCTAAAATCGGCCGGTGAGTTAGGTTTATTTGCCTTTGAAACAATACATCACTGTGTTACACCGCCTTTTTACGGAAAAGCGTTTTTTAAACAGTTTATTGAGATCGGGTTTTATTCTTTGCCGGTCGTTGCATTAACAACGCTTTTTGCCGGTATGGTTATTGCGTTACAAACATATTCGGGTTTTTCGCAATTTTCGGCCGAAGGAGCCGTCGCCATGGTGGTTTTGGTTGCCGTTACGCGCGAATTGGCTCCCGTTATGGCCGGATTAATGGTTGCCGGACGAATCGGGGCAGCTATGGCGGCGGAAATCGGCACAATGCGTGTTACCGAACAAATTGATGCGTTGGCAACGCTTTCCACCAATCCGTTTAAATACTTAATTGTGCCGCGTGTGATTGCCGGCATTGTGATGTTGCCGGTGTTGGTATTAATCGGCGACGTTATCGGTATTTGCGGCGGTTATATGATTGGCGTTTCCAAGCTTGATTTTAATGCGTCAACCTATTTAATCAGCACTTGGCAATATTTAAAACCGATGGATATTATTTCCGGCTTGACGAAAGCTTCCGTTTTCGGATTTATTATTACTTTGCTCGGTTGTTATAACGGTTTTCATTCACAGGGCGGTGCACAGGGAGTCGGGCAGGCAACCACGAATGCCGTTGTTTCTTCCAGTATTTTAATTTTAATTTTTAACTACATTTTAACAGAATTGTTCTTTTCCGTTTAGGAGGCTTTAATGGCTTTTTTTAAAAAAACAAAAACGATTCAAAAACCCAAAATCAAATTGGTGAACGTGAAAAAAAGTTTTGGGGACAAGAAGGTATTGGATGGTGTTGATTTAGAGATTTATGAAGGTGAATCGGTCGTGATTATCGGCGGATCGGGTACCGGTAAATCCGTCACGTTAAAATGTATTTTGGGCTTGTTAAATCCGGATGGCGGACACATTGAAATTGACGGTCAAAAAATAAATACATTGCCGCAAAAAGAGCAAGAAATTTTACGGGCGCAAATCGGTATGTTGTTTCAGAGCGGAGCGTTGTTTGACAGCTTAAATGTTTGGGAAAATGTTGCTTTTTCCTTGTTGCAAAATCAAAAACTCAATCGAGACAAAGCCAAAGAAATTGCTATTGAAAAATTAGCGGCGGTCGGCTTAAACAAATCGGTTGCCGAGGTATATCCTGCCGATTTATCGGGCGGAATGAAAAAGCGTGTCGGATTAGCGCGCGCCATTGCCACAAATCCGGCGGTTATTTTCTTTGATGAACCGACGACGGGGTTAGATCCGATTATGTCGGACGTGATTAACGAATTAATCGTTTCAACCGTTAAAACTTTAGGTGCAACAGCGTTAACCATCACGCATGATATGAGTTCCGCGCGTAAAATTGCCGATCGAATTGCCATGTTGTACGAAGGGAAAATTATTTGGGTCGGTACCGTGAAGGAATTGGATAAAACAACAAATCCTTATGTGCGTCAGTTTGTGGCGGGCAATGCGAATGGTCCGATTAATGTGGAAGTAAGGGCCGAAAAATAATGGCAAAAAAAACATCACGGTTCGTGTGTCAAAATTGCGGCAGCATTTATCCGCGCTGGGCGGGAAAATGTGATTCCTGCGGTGAATGGAATACCATTATTGAAGAAGAATTGCCGGAAAAAACAAGTCCCACGGCAACAGGGGGACAAGGGGGTAAACAAATTCAATTTTCCGATTTACGCGGGGCACCCGAAACGTTGTTTCGATTAAAATCGCAAATCGCGGAGCTTGACAGAGTTTGCGGCGGCGGATTGGTGCCGGGTTCTGTCATTTTGGTCGGCGGTGATCCGGGAATCGGAAAATCAACCTTGCTTTTACAAGCCGTTGCTAAATTATCGCGCGGTGTCAATAAAGCCGGCGTACCGACAAAATGTGTTTACATTTCTGGTGAAGAATCGGTTGATCAGGTACGTTTGCGTGCCATGCGTTTAGGATTGGCGCAAGAAGCTGTTGATTTAGCTGCAACGGCAAATGTGCGAGATATTGTTGCTACTTTGGACAGATCCGATTCCGCCGATATTGTCGTGATAGATTCCATTCAAACCATGTTTACCGATACAATCGATTCGGCGCCCGGTACGGTCGGACAGGTGCGTGCCTCGGGTCATGAATTAATTCGGTTGGCAAAACGGAGAAATTTTGTTTTGTTTTTGGTAGGACACGTCACAAAAGAAGGCACATTGGCCGGTCCGCGTGTTTTGGAACACATGGTTGATACGGTTTTATATTTTGAAGGTGACAGAGGACATCATTTTCGCATTTTACGGTCGGTTAAAAACCGCTTCGGAGCCACCGATGAAATCGGCGTTTTCGAAATGGGCGAAGAAGGGTTACGGGAAGTGCCGAATCCGTCAGCGTTGTTTTTGGCGGAACGACGGGGAAATATTGCCGGCAGTTGTGTATATGCGGGAATTGAAGGATCCCGACCGATGTTGGTGGAAATACAAGCACTGGTGGCGCCTCAAAGCGGGGCAGCACCGCGACGCGCCGTTGTCGGGTGGGATTCCAACCGATTGGCAATGGTATTGGCGGTTTTGGAGGCACGATGCGGCATTTCGTTGGCAAATAAAGATATTTATTTAAATGTGGCAGGCGGGATGCGTGTAACGGAACCGGCGTGTGATATGGCAGTGGCAACGGCGATTGTTTCTTCTTTAACGCAACACGCCGTGCCGGCTGATACAATTATTTTCGGCGAAATCGGATTATCGGGCGAAGTACGAGCGGTTTCGCAACCGGATTTACGGTTAAAAGAAGCCGAAAAATTGGGGTTTGAACGCGCATTAATTCCGCCGTTTCGTCAAGAGAAAAAAATGAAAATAACAGGATTGCGTGTGGTTCATATCGGACACTTAAAAACATTGATTGAAACGTTTTGCGGATCATAAAGGAGTATGAAAATGAGTATCGGCGTAATAGACACCATTGCTTTATGTATTATGATTTTTTCCATTTTGTTTGCCTTATATCGGGGATTGGTCACCGAATTACTGGGGATTTCTTCTTGGATTTTGGCGTGTTTCGGGGCAATTTACAGCTATACGCCCATGCAATCGATTATGGGAAAAGTGATTGAAAATGAAAAATTGGCAGGATTGTGCGGTTCCATTTTGGTGGCGTTGGGTATTTTGGTGATTATGACATTAATTAACGCACATATTAATCAAAAGTTAAGGCAAAGTTCTTTGAGCGGTTTAGATAGAATTTTGGGAATGATTTTTGGTGTTTTGCGCGCCGTTTTATTAATGGCTTTGCTTTATATGGGAGCGGTTGTGGCCTTATCCGAGCCGGCTTTGAGAGATATGGAAAAAGAAAATGTTTCCATGGCTTATATTCGTCATACGGCAGAATTTTTAAAGAAGTTTGTTCCGCAAAATGTTCAAAATGATTTGGGAATCGGAGAAGAAGCTGAAAATAAGGAAAATAAAAAGATCGGAACCGATTTAAAACGAGATCATAAACTGCCTGAAAAATCACATCAGAAAGCTTTAAAGAATCTTGTGGAAGAAATTAAAGAAAAACCGTCAACATCATCGAGTAAAACAACGGATCAATTGAAAAAAGAGGCGGAAAAATCGGAAAAAGCCGCTTCCGACGTTAACGCCGTATCAACTGTTTCGCCTGTGCCACAATATAACTTAAAGGAAAGAGAATCTTTAGATAATATGGTTGAACAAATTATGGAAAAAGGAAATGAATAATGACAAAATATACACCGGAAGAAATTATTGAAGCGGCGCGAACGCTTTTAAAAGACAGATATGAAAAAGAAGGACATCATATCGTTGTGGCGGCGGCACTCACAACAAAAAGCGGTCATTTATATGCCGGATTGCACATCGGATTAACACAACCTTCTTTAGCAACTTGCGCGGAAATTATTACCATCGGCATTGCCATGACACAAGAAAAAAATATGGAAATTGACACTATCGTGGCTGTTCGAGGTGAAAACGGTTATGTGATTTCTCCGTGCGGTCGGTGTCGGGAATATATTGCCGATTACAGTCAGGGACAAGCCAAAGTGATTGTGCCGAATGCCGATGATACCGATTGGGAAATTGTTGATATTGCTTCACTGTTGCCGAACAAGTATCGTAAAAGAGCCTGTGAATGCAAATAATTATTGCCGCTATCGGAAAATTGAAAAAAAACGCACCCGAAGCGGTGTTGATTGAAGAGTATATTAAAAAATCGCGTCTGCCGATTGTCGTTAAAGAATTGGAAGAAAAAAAGTCTTTATCGGGAGAGGCTTTAAAGACGGCCGAATCAAAATTGTTATATCAGGCTATACCCCCGGGGGCTAAAATTGTTGTGATGGATGAAAGCGGACAAACACCTACGTCACGTGCCTTTGCGGCGCTACTTCAAAATTGGCGGGAGGAAGGTGTTTCTTGCGTGGCGTTTTTAATTGGCGGTGCGGACGGACACGCCGATTTTTTAAAGCAAAAAGCTGATTATAAATTGTCATTCGGGCGGATGACATTGCCGCATTTTTTAGCTCGTGTTGTTTTGGCGGAACAGCTTTACCGCGCCAAAACCATTTGGGATAATCACCCCTATCATCGTGATTAATTTTTTTATGCCTCTAATCGGCTTAAAACCCGATTTGTGCCCATCACCTGCATAATGGCGTGCAAGTCGGGGCTTTGCGTGCGTCCCGTGATGAAAATGCGTAACACGTTTGAAATATCGGAAATGCTGCCTTTGAATTTTTCGGGTGTTTCGCGATAAGATTTCATATCCGAAGCGAATCCGTGTTTTTCTGCAATAACTTTAATTTTTTCAAACCATGTGTTTTTATCATCTTCCGCCCGATAAACGGCTTTAAATTCCGCGGCAACGGATTTTAATTCTTCAATGGACAAGTTAATTTCTTTGGCAAAAGAGTCCAAGTCGCGCGTGAAAGTGTCATCAAAGAAATAAGCGGTATCGGCTTCAATATCCGACCATTTAATAAAATCTTTGCGTGATTTTTTACCGATATTGCGCTCAATGTTTAAAATATGCAAATAATAATCTTTGTTGGTGCTTAATCTGTCGGCAAACGCAGGGTTATACGTTTTTGCCCAAGCTGACAACGCCTGATAAACCTCATCGGCCGTCATGCGGGCAATCACTTCTTTGGAAATGCTGTTCAATTTTTGAAAATCAAACAAAGCGCCTGCCGAGTTTGAAACTTTATTAAAGTTCAACGGAAAATCAAAGGCATCTTTATCGGGATTGGTGCGTCGCCAATCTTCAAACGAGGCGTTAATTAAGTTCAGCAAATATTCAATCAAAGCCTTTTCGGGATACCCTTTTTCCCAAAAATAAGTAATGTTGGCTTCGGGATCATATCGTTTGGATAATTTGCGCTTATTCCCGTTATCCGATTTTTGAAGCGGCGCAATATGCCCGTATTTCGGCGCTTTCCAACCGAGTGCCACAAACAGTTGAATGTGTAACGGTACGGAAGAAAGCCATTCATCGCCGCGCAACACATGCGTTGTACCCATTAAATGATCATCAACGGCGTGCGCAAAGTGATAAGTGGGCAAGCCGTCACTTTTTAAAATAACAATATCCAAATCGTTTTCCGGCATATTGACATCGCCTTTTAAAAGGTCTTTAATGAGCATCCGTTTATTGTTATCACCCATAGATTTAAATCTTAAAATCCACGGTTTGCCGGCATTTAAATTTTCCAAAATCTGCGCATCGGTTAAATGGCGACAGTGTGCGTATTTGCCGTAATAGCCCGGGCGTTGTCCTTGCTTTTCTTGAATTTTGCGCATTAAATCCAACTCTTCGGCACCGCAAAAGCAGGGATAAGCCAAGCCTTCCGTTAACAGTTTTTTGGCATAAGCCTGATAAATTTCTTTGCGTTCGCTTTGCGTATAAGGCGCATAAGGACCGTAATCCTGATTATTTTCATTCACGCCCTCATCGGCAACAATGCCGTAACGCGCCAACGATTTGCAAATGACTTCAACGGCACCCTCCACCTTGCGTTTTTGATCGGTATCTTCCACGCGCAGATAGAATACGCCGCCGCTTTGATGTGCAGCGCGTTCGGAAACCAGTGCCGCATATAAAGAACCGACATGCATAAAGCCCGTGGGGCTGGGTGCTACCCGTGTGACTTTTTGCCCGGGTTGTAAAGCGCGCGGCGGATATTTTTTCTCGATTTCTTCAATGCTCGGCAGTTCATTCGGAAAGATTTTTGCAATAATTTCAGGTGTCATCATTCATTCCTTTGTTTTTTGATTGATCTTCTGATTTGATTTGACTTTTTTATACACAAAAATATGTCGATTGTCAAACATTTCTTTGTTTTTTTTAAGCCTTTAGACTTTTTTTTACTTGATTTTTGCTTGAAAATCTTTTATTGTTTCCCCATGTCTGATTTATTTTCTACACCAACCGTGCAAAACGGTTATTCCGCTAAAGATATTGAAGTTTTGGAAGGATTGGATCCTGTCCGAAAAAGACCGGGTATGTATATCGGCGGTATTGACGAGCGCGCTTACCATCATCTGGTGGCTGAAATTATCGATAATGCCATGGACGAAGCCGTTGCGGGATATGCCTCCAACATTGAAGTGCATTTAAGCGCAGACGGTTATGTCAGCGTTAAAGATAACGGGCGGGGAATTCCCATTGATCCGCATCCGCGCTTTCCCGATAAATCGGCGCTGGAAGTGATTATGACAACATTGCATTCGGGCGGAAAATTCGGCGGCAATGCTTATGTGATTTCCGGCGGATTGCACGGTGTCGGATTATCGGCGGTTAATGCGTTGTCGGCTCACTTAATTGTGGAAATTGCCCGCGATAAAAAACTATATCGGCAAGAATATCGGCAGGGAAAACCCGTCACGCCGTTAACGGTGATCGGTACGGTCAGCAATCGGCGCGGAACAAGTATTTCTTTTCTGCCCGATACGGAAATTTTCGGTGAATCGGTGCGTTTTAAACCGCAAACTTTGTTTCGTATGGCGCGAACGAAAGCTTTTTTGTTTCGTGGGGTGGAGATTCGTTGGTCGTGTGATGCCTCTTTAATCGGAGAAGATGATAAAACGCCCGTTGAGCAAATTTTGAAGTATCCGAACGGTGTTGCCGACTTTTTGGATTATTTAATGAAAGACAGATCGGTCGTCACGCCGCGTCCGTTTTCGGGACGAGTTGATTTGCCCGATAACGAGGGTGCCGTTGAGTGGGCTATTTGTTGGCCGGACGATTATAAAGACGGTTTTTCTTATTCTTATTGCAATACCATTGTTACACCGCTGGGCGGTACACACGAAACGGGTCTGCGTGCCGGATTAACAAAATCGTTACGTGCTTTTGCCGATATGAGCGGTAACAAAAAGGCAGCCGATATTACGGCAGATGATATTTTAAATACGGCAGGTGTTATGTTGTCTGTTTTTATTAAAGATCCGCAGTTTCAAGGGCAAACGAAAGAACGATTGGTTACACCTGCGGCTGCCCGATTGGTTGAAAATGCCGTGAAAGATCCGTTTGATCATTGGCTCAGTCGCGATATTAAATCGGCTAATGCGTTGTTGGATTATATAATTGAGCGGGCGGAAGAGAGAAAGCGTCGGAAAAAAACGTTGGAAACAGCGCGTGCCAGTGCCACGAAAAAATTGCGTCTACCCGGAAAATTGGCCGATTGTTCGCATAAAGAAACAGCCGGTACGGAAATTTTTTTGGTGGAAGGTGATTCGGCGGGCGGTTCGGCGAAACAGGCACGCGACAGAGTTCATCAGGCTATTTTGCCGTTACGGGGTAAAATTTTAAATGTAATCAGTGCATCAAACGATAAAATATTGGCAAATGAAGAAATTAAGGATATGACGGAAGCGTTGGGATGTGGTCGGCGTGATAAATACAACGAAGAAGCGTTGCGTTATGAAAAAATTATTATTATGACCGATGCCGATGTTGACGGAGCACATATTGCTTCGCTTTTAATGTCGTTTTTCTACCAGGAAATGCCGCAGTTGATTGAAAACGGTCATTTGTTTATTGCGTTACCGCCTTTGTATCGGTTGACGCAGGGCGGAAAATCGGTTTATGCCGCCGATGATGATGAAAAAGACACATTGTTGAAAACAGTGTTTAAAAATGCGAAAAATGTTGATATTTCCCGCTTTAAAGGGTTAGGTGAAATGCCGCCGCATCAACTGAAAGAAACAACGATGGATCCGCAAAAACGTACATTGTTGCGCGTGATGATTCCGCACAAAACAACCGAAGAGGAGGCGGAAGAAGTCGCATATACGGCGCAAATGGTTGAAAGACTTATGGGAAACAAGCCGGAATTGCGTTTTCAATTCATTCAAGAACATGCCAAGTTTATTGAAAATTTGGATATTTAGTTTTTTGTCTGATTAATTTATGTTTTTTTTAGTATTTTGTTGAAAACATGAATAAGTGTTGATATAAAAAACGAATCCGTTTCAAAAAAAACGGATTCGCTTTTGCGTTATAACACTGATCTTTAATCAACCATCATAATAATTTCATCAATAATCATTTCATTTGTTGCCGGATCAATTGTGTAAATAATTTCAACGATTTCATTGACTTCCGGCATATCATCGCTGCGCATACCGTTTTTATTCAATCTTTTTTTCACATAATAATGCGTATTGCTGTTTGTTTTAAGTGTTTTCGTGGAAGAGTCCCCTTCGCCTTGAACTTGAATGGTATTGTTTTGCTTAGAAACGATTTTGCCTTTCATGGTTTCAGCATGTACGTTTAATGTGGTGAAAGCAATGGTTGCCGCGACAGCAGGTAATAATAATTTTTTCATAATTTTCTCCTTAAAAATATTGATTAAATTCCGAACGGTGACTTTTGTCCGCTCTCAACGGATATGGGCAGAAAAGCAAAGTGTTTCAATCTGTTCAAAAGGCGGTTTTTAATAAAATAAATACCTCGCTATGTTAGACTCACGGCTGTTTTGAGTTGATTTTGGCGTGTTACCCCTTATATCACAAATGAATTGCATGGTGCAATTTTAATTTTTAATCAATTAACTTTTGAAGGAGGATTTATTATGACAGTAGGAACAAGATATCCCACACTCGCATTTCACACCGGTGGTGCCGGATTGGCAGAAGACGGTATTCCGCCGCAACCGTTTGAAACATTTTGTTACGATTCGGCATTGTCGCAAGCAAAAATTCAAGATTTTAATGTTGTTCCTTATACATCGGTTTTACCGCCGGAATTATTTAATAATATTGTGCCGGTAGACGAAGTGGCACATACATTTAAACATGGTGCCGTGCTGGAAGTGATTATGGCGGGAAACGGTGCGCGCAGAGAAGAACATAAAGCTATTGCAACCGGTGTCGGTATTGTTTGGGGCAAGGATAAATCGGGTAAATTCATCGGCGGATGGGCAGCAGAATATGTTGAATATTTTGATACGTTCATTGATGATGAAATTGCCGAAGCCCATGCACAAATGTGGCTGAAAAAATCATTGACTCACGAATTGGAATTACGGGATGTGGAACAGCACAGTGATTTCCAATTTTATCACAATTTTGTAAATATTACACAGGCATTCGGCTATTCGTTAACGGCTCTCGGATTCTTAAACTTTGAATATGCCCCTGCCGTTGAATTGAAAAAATAAAAATGAATGAAAGGTTGACGCTTTTTTTAATAGGGCGTCACCTTTTTGAACATATAAGGAGTTAAAAAATGTTACAGCAACAAAAACAAGGGCGGGGAAAACTTGTTTCCGGCGGTACGTTGGGTGTGTTCGGATTGGCAGGTATTGTTGTCAGTTCCATGGTCGGCGGGGGCATTTTCTCACTGCCGCAGAATATGGCGCAAAGTGCTGCTATCGGTGCAGTTGTACTCGCGTGGGTTATTACGGGCATCGGTATGTATTTTATTGCCAACACGTTTCGCATTTTATCAAATGCCCGACCGGATTTAACAACCGGCATTTACCTTTATGCCAAGGCGGGTTTCGGTAACTATATGGGCTTTAACATCGGATGGAGTTATTGGCTGTGTCAGATTTGCGGAAACGTGGGCTATGCCGTTATAACCATGGATGCGCTCAATTATTTCTTTCCCGGTGTTTTTACGGGCGGAAACAATTTGTATTCCATTATCGGCGGATCGATTTTAATATGGTTTTTCAACTTTTTGGTGTTGCGTGGCGTGAAACAGGCAACATTGATTAACCTTGTCGTAACGATTGCGAAAATTGTTCCGTTGATTATCTTCATTATTATTGTTGCCGCCGTTTTCAGATTCGATCGGTTTGATGCCGATATTTGGGGACGGATGAATATGGCAAAGCTGGGCGATGTGCCCACGCAAATTAAAAACACGATGCTTGTCACATTGTGGGCGTTTATCGGTATTGAAGGCGCGGTGGTGTTATCGGGACGGGCAGAGAATCAAAACGATGTCGGACGGGCAACTTTAATCGGCTTTTTGGGTTGTTTGGCCATTTATGTTTTGTTATCCGTTTTGCCGTTCGGTGTGATGACACAAGAACAGCTGGCTGCAATTCCGAATCCGTCAACGGCGGGTGTATTGGAAAGCATTGTCGGTGCGTGGGGTTCATGGCTGATGAATATCGGCGTTATCGTTGCCATTTTGGCGAGCTGGCTTTCTTGGACGATGATTGTAGCAGAAATGCCGTATGCCATGGCGAAGAACGGCGCTTTTCCAAACTTTTTCGCGAAAGAGAATCGGTTCGGATCGCCGAGCGTGTCGTTGTTCATTACAAGCGGATTAATGCAGCTGGCAATGTTGTTGGTTTATTTTGCGGGTAACGCGTGGAACACAATGTTATCCATTACGGGTGTAATGGTTTTACCGGCTTATTTGGTTTCGTGTTTATATTTATGGAAAATCTGCGAAGATCACGAATTTCCGATGAACACGGGTGTCAGTCGGTTTACGGCGATAGTGACGGGCATGTTGGGCACAATTTATGCCATTTGGTTACTTTATGCTGCCGGCTTGACATATTTATTGATGGCAGTTGTGTTTATCGCGTTAGGAATTCCGTTTTACATTTGGGCGCGGTGTGAAGAACGCGACATTATTACCGGAAATCGAAGCGTGGCGAATCGCGTTGAGGTCAATCGGAACACGATGGCATATCAACGGGCATGGTTTACGACGGGCGAAAAGATTTTGTGCAGCGTGATTATCATTGTTGCCTTAATTGCCGTCTACGCCTTTGCACGCGGATTGGTAACGTTATAGCCGAAGTTTCGCATTATAAAAAGCCTGTTTAATAAATTTTAAGCAGGCTTTTTACATACAAGAGTATGAATTTATTTGTTTATTTTTTTTAAAGCGATTCGTTTTATTTCTGTTCGGAAAAAAGGATAAAGTTCATGAAAAAAAGCCTTTCACAGCGAATGTAAAAGGCATTTTTTTATTAAAAGTCAACGAGTTGTTATTATTTAACGATTCGTAAACTTTTCACATCGATTTCTGTTTTTTCCATAAACTCTTTATCGACGGTCCCTGAAATTTCGACGGTATTTTCGGGTGTAACGGTTTGACCTGCCCAATATTTATTATCAATATCGGCAATGACGGAACCGGTTGCGTCTTTAAAGAGATATTTTTCATCGCCCAAGTTTTGTTCGATGGTTCCTTGCAAGACGACGGGCGAATCATCGTGCATATCCAACGCCTGAGCAACGGTAGAAACGCTCAAACCCGGGCCTTTAAACCCGCCGGCGGGGGCTTGAGCTCCTCCGACAAACTGTGCTTGTGCGCCGGTAGCGAATAAAGCGCAAACGGCGGTGAGAGTTAATAATTTTTTCATGATAACCTCCTGAAAATGAAGTTTAAACAAATAACACTCACAAATATAAGCCCAAAGCGCATGAAAATCAAGGGAAAAAAGCGATGAAAACGAAATTGAGGTAAAATTTTTCATAATACGCTGATAAAAAAAGAAAAATATGATTTTTATTTAATTTTTAGACAAAATATTTGTAATAATGTTTATTTTTTTGTTGCTTTATGTAAGTTTTTATGTTATATTAGAAGAAAAGCTGGAAATCAACATTAACAACGGAGGAAAAAAATGGCTGATTTAAAAAATGATCCATCTTTAAAGAAGGTTCCGGAAAAATTTAAAGTAATTATGACGGAATATGCTGAAAACGTCAAGAAAAACGGCATGTTTACCGGATTTGTATATGGTTCTCAAGCCGAACAATCCATTCGCACATGGAGTCCGTCTGATCAAGCCCAATTAAAAGCGGCGTTAGATGAATATGCTGCCAAGCACAACGGTGTTTTGGAAGGGTTTACCGATTTACGCACCGGCAATCCGTTGATTGATCCGAAAACGGGGAAGGCTCCCACGCCTGATGCATTTTTGCAACAATTGGGCGAGTTGTCACTGTCTCACATGGCAACGGCAGTGAAAACGCCGACGCTTCAAGTGGGCGATCGGAAATTAACGGCTATCGGTCAGCCGGCGACTGAGGAAGCGAAGAAGAAAGAAGAAGAAAAGAAAGCCAGTTGGTGGAGCAGGAACTGGGGATGGTTTGTGCCGACACTTATTGCCGGATTAGGCGCCGTTACCGGTTTAGTTTTGTGGTTGGTGCATCGGAATAAGAAGAAAAAGAGCAATCGTCAAATTGATAAAACGCCTGATACGCAGGTAACGCCGACGCCGGGTGGCGATAAAGATCCGGACAACCCGGGTAAAGATCCTGATAATCCGGGCAAAGATCCGGACCCGGGCAAAGATCCGGACCCGGGCAAAGATCCGGATCCGGGCAAAGATCCGGACCCGGGCAAAGATCCGGATAACCCGGGAGGTGATTATCCTGATTACGGGGATCATGGTGGCAGTTCCGGACAGGGAGGGTTAGAACCGGGTATCGGTGGCAACACAGGTTCCGAAGGCACCGGCGGTGGTAACGAAGGCACCGGCGGCGGTAATGAAGGCACCGGTGGTGGTAATGAAGGCACCGGCGGCGGTAACGAAGGCACCGGCGGTGGTAACGAAGGCACCGGCGGTGGTAACGAAGGCACCGGCGGCGGTAATGAAGGCACCGGCGGTGGTAACGAAGGCACCGGCGGCGGTAATGAAGGCACCGGCGGCGGTAAGATACCGGGGGATAATATTACCGGTGGTTCAGGCCATGACACAGAGGAACCTCCCAGAGATAGACCGTCAATCGGTGGTATTGGGAAAGATTATGAATAATCATTAAGAGTGTATGCAAAAGCACCCGAATCGGAAACGGTTCGGGTGTTTTTTTTGTCTGTATCGGTGTTGTTTAAATTATTTTGTCTCAATTTTTAAAAAAAAACGAACCGTTATCGGGGCAGTGTTTTCATCGGTCGGTTTTAAGGATAGAGAAACCCATAAAAAATACATTTTTTGAAAAATAGTGAAAAAATAGTTGATTCACCCTCTTTTTTGGTGTATAATTAACTTATAAACAAACAAATTAACCCACTTACGCAAGGAGAATGATATGGCTGATACAGAAAAAAACGCTGAAGAGGCAAAAGCGCAGAAAAATGCCGAAACGACGGCTACCAAGAAAAACACTCCTGTTCAGGTCTCAACAACGGGTGTTCAACACCAGAAATATAGCGGTTATGATAATAAAAAGCAAACTGAAGTCAAAAAAAGTTTGCCCGGGGTTGACCGTAACAAAGCATTTGACAACATTCGAAAATATGCCGCAAAGCATGGCGGATTGTGCGAGGGGTTTGTTAATGTTGAAACCGGTGAAAAATTGGTTGATCCGAACACGGGAAAGCCTTATACGGCCGAAGCTTTAATTTCCGAGATTCAATATCGAAACGCCACCAAGGTTGATGATAAAGGGCAGGTTGTTGAAGAGGCAAAACCGTTCCACATTCAAGGTCAGGGTATCGGTCCGAACGGCAGTAATAAAATGTATTTTGATAAAACGCCCTCACAAATTGTTCAACAAAAGAAGAAAGAAGAAGAAAAGAAAAAGAAAGATGAAGAGAAAGGCAGCTGGTGGAGCAGAAACTGGAAATGGTTAACGGCGGTTATCGGCGGTTTGGCGGTAGCCGGCGGTTTGATTGCTTATTTGGTGCATCGGCATAATAAGAAGAAGAAAAAAGCGGCAGCTCAAAAGGCGGCACAAACAACAAACGAGACAAAAGTTGCCGATAAATCGACTCAAGATCAGAAGACTCCGGATAAAACAACGGATAAAACCACGGATAAAACCACGGATAAAACCACGGATAAAACACCGGATAACACGCAGGATAACACGGGGCAAAAGCCGGATACGGCACCGGCACCGGGGACACAGATAAACCCGCCCCAGTCAGAGCAACAAACGCCGACACCGGAACAGAAACCGACGATACCGAATATAGATACGTCAAAGCCGGATAGCTCGACGCAGAATGCGCCGGCACCGGCACCGGAACAGAAACCGGGACAAGATCTGCCACCGAAGACAGAGATAAACCCTGCACCGGCACCGGATCCGGCACCGGAACAGAAACCGACGATACCGAATATAGATACCTCAAATCCGGATAACCCGACGCAGAATGCGCCGGAACCGGCACCGGCACCGACACCGGAACAGGGTCTTCCACCGGAGACAGGGATAAACCCGCCCCAGTCAGAGCAAACACCGGAACCGGTTGAACCGGCACCGGTTGATCCGCCGGTGACAGAGGTAAGTCCTGCACCGAATGATTATCCTGATTACGGGGATCATGTGGGCAGTTCCGGAGGGGGAGGGTTAGAACCCGGTCGCAGTGGCGGTGGTGTACAGAATACAGCGCCGGCGACACCACGGGTAGACCAAGGTCTCAGTGGCGGTGGTTACACCGATGGAAGTTCAACGGGGGGACAGACAGCGCCGGCGGTAAAGACAGTGCCGGCGGCACCACAGGTAGAATCAGGGGGAATTTTGGAAAAAGCAGGAACAAACATAACACCTGAGCCGCCGGAAGAACCGGAAGAAAGAAGCAGAGGCTCAATCGGTGGTGTTGGGAAAGATTATGAATAATCATTAAGAGTGTATGCAAAAGCACCCGAATCGGAAACGGTTCGGGTGTTTTTGAAGCAATGCGTGCAGATGTTATTCAAAAGAAATAAAAATTAAAAATACGCCATAGAATGAGCCGGAATTAAAACCAAAGAATGAGCCGAAATTAAAAATGAATAAAAGTGCTGACAGAAAGTTATTTTTTTTCTTGCTTTTTGCTTTCAGACGTGTTAATATAAGCATACTCATAGAAATAATGAACGGGCAATTTATTTGAATGGAGGATAATATGCGCTCAAACACTTTTAATTTTCTCTTGTTAGGTACAACGGTTTTTATACTGCCGTGTATTGCTTTAGCTGCAGTCGAAGGCGTTGAAGAGAATGATGAAAAAACAATTGCAGGCGCCGTTAATGCATTGAACAATAATGGTGAAACACCTAAAATCGTTACACTCACGGCAGATTCAGATATTAAAGATGATCCGAAATTAACGTTAAAAAAAGGTTCTTTAACAATTGATTCGAGCAATCATTTCAGAAATTTAAAAGGTACGTTACATGTTCAAGGAGAAAATAGCGATACGCCTCAGTTAACCGTTAAAAATGTCGGATATTTTCAAAATGAAAATTATAAAGAGTGGAAAAATGCAACAGAAGCCGGAAGCAGTAGCAGCTATGACGCAGTAACCGGCTGGACCAATGAGGGAAGCGATCATCCGAACGGTTCTAATGATCCGGCACTTTATGCAGGTAGTACAGGAAATGCTAAATTGGTTATTGAAGAAAGTGTTTTTGCAAGCTCCGTTAATAATAATTCATCAAATATTGCACCGGGGGCTATTTATGTCGGCGCAAAAGGAACATTAGAAAGTAAGAGTAATATATATTTTGACAACAAAGCGCGTGGTGGTGGTGCAATTAATATTGCCGGCAAAGTTAGCGACGGAAACGGAAGTACCGGTAACACGTTTAATCACGATTTCTTTGTCAGAAACGAAGCAACCGAGAAAAACGGTGGTGCGTTGATTATCGGCGGTACGGTTGACAGTATTAATGAAACAGTGTTTTATAATAATAAGGCAAAAGAAGACGGCGGTGCCATTTCTGTTGAAACAGGGGGAAAAATCACTTCAATTGATGGTTACGGCACTGTTTTTGATCAATTTGAGGAAAATCAGGCAAAACGTGGCGGTGCCATTTATAACAGCGGTACGATTTCTGACCTTAAAAACTTAAAATTTGTAAACAATGTTGCCGAAACTGCCGGCGGTGCCATTTATAATTACGGTACAATCGGTGGTGCCATTTCCGGTGTTCAATTCCAAGGTAACGAGGCAAAAACAGGAAGCGGCGGTGCCATTTATATCGAAAACGGTTCAATTAAGTCTATTGACAATAATACAACGTTTTATCAAAACAAGGCGGTCAATGGTGGCGCTGTTTCTATTTGGAAAAAAGGTTCGGCGACCATTAAAAATTCTCAATTTAAGGAAAATACGGCAACAGCTTCCGCAACGAGCAACACAGGTGCCGGCGGTGCAATTGTTATCTATAAAGATATATCGGCCAGAGACGGCGAAAATCCGACCTTAACCACCGAAGGCAATACATTTACGGGCAATCAGGTTTTGGGCGCAAATTCCGTTGCCGGCGGTGCCGTTCATAACGATAACGGTATATGGAACTCTACAGACGATACCTTTACGGGCAACTCTTCGTCAACAGACGGCGGTGCCATCGGCTCGAACGGTACAACCACGTTAACCCGTGCCACCATTTCCGGCAATACGGCTGCTGCCAGCGGCGGCGGTATTATGGCTCGCAGCTCAAACGGTACGGCAAAAACCAATATTATCGACACTGTAATTTCCGGCAATACGGCTGCAAAGGGCGGCGGTTTGGCAAACGTGAATGCCACAACGTCGAATAGCAATCGAAGCAATGTGACCATTGAAGGAAATACCACCATTTCCGGTAATACGGCAAGCGGTAACGGCGGCGGTATCTATAATGAGCAGGATTTAACCATTAAAGGCAGTGGCGTCACCATTAAAGGCAATAACGCTACGGTCGGTCAAAACCTTTATAACGACGTGGGCGGTGTTGTAAATATTGAAAGTGCCGATGATCAGGTCGACTTGAATTATAAACCTTATCCCGACAGCACAACACCGCGTCCGTCCGGTGAGTTGCATACCTTGTTCGATCAAAAACAAGATATTTATAATGCCGGTACAATGAATATTAAAAACAGTAATTTGCAATTGCATCAAGGTATTAACGCCGGTGCCGGTGTAACCGGAGATCGTAAAGTCGGTGCGGTGAATATTACCGGCTCAACGGTTGACTTGGGCGGCAGTGATGTGGAAGGTGCCGGTGTGATGTATGGCAATACGGTTACCATTTCGGATAATTCCACCATTAAAACTCACGTGAAGAAAAAAGTTGACGGTACGCATGGTAAAATTTCCGCAAATAATATTAATATTAACGGTAATAATACCTTGGATGTCGTTTTGAGCTCGGGTACTTTGAAAAAAGGCACAAGTAAAGAATATCAAATCTTGGATGGCAATGTGACCACTCAATTCAGTAATATTCCCGACCATAAAAACTATCGGGTCGAAGCCGTTGAAGGGAAGGACATCGGTTGGTATAAAATTTCGCGTGAGGGCGAAAATGCTTGCCCGGGTTGCGATGAAAATGAAGTGAGTACCAATGACGGCTGGCTTGACGGCGATGATATCACCCAAAACAGCGATGCTTACGATATTCAACAAAGATTGTTTGAAGCCGATTCGGAGCAAATAGATGCTTTGGACGGCTTGGCGCCTGATGTGTCACCGCTCATTCAAGCCCATGCAACCGAAATTACGCAACGGTTGGCCTCTATTGTGAGCGATCGTTTCTACGAATCTATGGATCGCACGGGTTATATTCATCGGGGCAAACGCTTCTATCGTTTCCCGCGGCATCACTCCAATTTGTGGATTCAAGGCTTGTACGGTAAATCAAAATATGATGTCCGGAAGGGCTGGGATATGGATAATCGCGGCGTTTCCGTCGGGTTTGACGGTCATGTCAATGAGGCGGTTCGCTTAGGTATTGCCTATGCTTACACAAATTCAAGCGGCGAATCGGTGCAACGCGATACGGATATTAAATCCCATACCGGTATGATTTACGGAAATTATAATCCGAATCGCTTCTATGCGAACTGGTTGGCGATGTATACACGCTCGAAATATGATGAAGACAAAAAAGTGTTCAATCATAACGTGAAAGCTAATTATAATGTCGATGCTTTCGGTGCTCAGTTCATGATCGGTCAGAAAATGGGCCCCTATGTTAACGATGACTGGGCAACAGGCGTGATTAAACCTGAAATCGGCGCACGGTATATCTATACGAAACAACATGCCTATACCGATTCGGTCGGTCAAAACGTCGGTTCAGCTGACGGAAGCACTTTAACGGGTATCTTGGGTGCGCAATATACCATCGGATACACCTTGTCGCCGACATTGTCATGGTATCCCGAATTGAGAGCTGCTTTAACGTATGACTTCATGGAACCCGATACCAAAATGCGTGTCAATTTGCTGAACGGCAGTGTCTATGAAGTGAAAACCGAGAATATGGATCGCTTCGGCATTGAAGTCGGCGCCCGCATCGGGTTGGATATCAATCGGAAAGCGGAAGTCGCTCTCGAATACGAAGGTTTGTTCAAAGGCGATTACACCAATCATACAGGGCTTGCCAACTTGAAGTACAAGTTCTAGCATGAACCGAACCGAAAGAAAGGCGGAGATAATTCATCCGCCTTTTTTGTTGCCCGAAATAACAAAAACAATCAAATGAAACTTCTACGACAAAAAATGACGCAGAAGAGGGAAAAAACTGATTTTCGAGGTTATTTTTCGTTAAAAAAACTTGTATTTATATTTGTTTTTCGTTATGATGAGTACAAGAGGATCACATGAAAAACTTTTTACGAAAATTATTTGCTTTATTGTTAATTTTGTTCGGCTTATTTGCTTTTGTCGCGTGTGTGACATATCAGGTAACCGATTCATCGTTCAATGCTGCCGGCACGTTCGGCATTAAAAATTGGTGCGGGGCGTTCGGCGCCTTAACGGCCGATTTGTTATTGCAACTTTTCGGCGTGATGGCTTTTGTTGTTCCGATTGCTTTCATTGTGTTCGGATTGTTCTTGTGGCGTCGGACAAAATGGGTGGCTTTTCGGTTTTTGATGTTTTTATGCGCCTTTTTAACGGCCGTTTGGTTGTTAAGTGATTTGCAAACATCGTTGGATTCCGCGTGGTTTAAAGCCGGCAAGGGCGGTTATGTCGGATATTTCTTTAATCGCTTTTTTGTGTTGCAATCAAGTGTTTATCGCTTTATTGCTTACGGTGTTGTGGTGTTATGTCTGATTTTCTCTTTAAAAGTGCCGGTCATATTGTTATCGCGAAAAGCGGCAGCAACCGTGCGTGCCGTTCCGACGGATAAATTAAAGAAAATGGTGAAAAATGTTCATGTAAAACAAAAAGCGACCGTAGCGGCGTCTGTGTCGTCTGCCGTTATCGAAAGAGTATCGGATGAGGCGGAAACAGCAAAAGCACAACCCGAAGAAAAACGCCGTTTCTTGTTTAAAAAGAAAGAAAAAACAGAGCCCGTTGAACGCGTGGAGCCCTCGTTCGCCTTTTTAAACGGTGAGCGTGAAACGCCGATATCAAAAACATCGGAAATCAAGCCGACGGAACCCGTCAGTTTGCAGAAAACGCGTGCCGATTCGAAACGAACTTCGCAAAGAACGGAAATTGATGAAGAAGCAAATGAAAAAAATACGTTGGAATTACCGGCATCCGATTTGTTAGATCCCGTTAAGATCAGTAATGTTCAAGGGCTTTCCAAAGAGGCAATGGACACCGTTTCTCGTGCGTTGGAAAAAGTGTTGCTGCAGTTTAACGTGAGAGGAAATGTGATTCAGGCGCATCCCGGGCCGGTGGTAACGCTTTACGAATTTTTGCCGGCTGACGGGATTAAGGCCTCGCGCGTGATTTCGCTGGCAGATGATATTGCCATGAAAATGAGTGTGGAATCGGTGCGAATAGCCGTTATTCCCGGAACGTGTTACATCGGTATCGAAATGCCGAATAAACAACGGGAAACGGTTTATATTCGGGAAATGATCGAAAACGTGAATTTTCAAACAAACAGCGGCGCTTTGCCCATTATCTTGGGGAAAAATATCGGTGGGGCGCCCGTTTTTGCCGATTTGGCAAAAATGCCGCATTTGCTGGTTGCCGGTACCACGGGTTCGGGTAAATCGGTTGCCATTAATACCATGGTTCTGTCGCTGTTATATCGGTTTACGCCGGCAGAATGTCGCATGATTATGGTTGATCCGAAAATGGTTGAATTATCGGTTTATAATCGCATACCGCATTTATTAACGCCGGTTGTTGTCGAGCCGGAAAAGGCCGTTGTGGCATTAAAGTGGGCAGTGCGCGAAATGGAAGACAGATATCGTTCCATGAGTCAGTTGGGGGTGCGTAACATTTCCGGCTATAATCAAAAATTGGCGGAAGCGGCGCGTGAAGGCAAAGAATTAACACGAAGGGTTCAAACCGGGTTTGATCCCGAAACGGGACGGCCGATTTTTGAAGAACAGCAGTTTGATTTAACGCCGATTCCGTATATTGTGATTATTGTTGATGAAATGGCCGATTTAATGGGCAGATGCGGGAAAGAAGTTGATCCTTTAATTCAACGATTGGCGCAAATGGCGCGGGCGGTCGGTATTCACTTAATTTTGGCAACGCAACGGCCGTCGGTTGATGTGATTACGGGCACCATTAAATCGAATTTTCCGTCACGCATGTCTTTCCAAGTGCGCAGTAAAATCGATTCGCGCACCATTTTAGATGAGCCGGGTGCCGAGCGGTTACTGGGTAAGGGCGATATGCTCTTTATGCCGGCCGGTTCCGCACCGCAGCGCATTCACGGACCGTTTGTCAGTGATAACGATGTGGAACGCGTGGTGCATCATTGGGAAATGCAGGCAGAGCCTGAATATGTGGAAGCCGTGACTGCTGATCCCGATGCCGCAAACGATTCGACAAATATCAGCTTTAGCGGGACTGGCGAATCCGAATCGGGGGATTTATATGATAAGGCGGTGGCCATTGTTTTGCGTGACAAAAAACCGACCATCAGTTATGTACAACGCGTTTTGCGAATCGGATATAATAAAGCGGCCGATTTAATTGACAGAATGGAAGCGGAAGGGGTTATATCCAAGCCGAACATTTCCGGTAAACGGGAAATTATTGTGCCGACGGATAATGCATAAAGTTAAAGGAGAACAAATGAAAAAAAGTTTTTTATACGGCTTATTGATTTCAAGTTTTGTTTTCGGTGTGTCTGTTTCGGCACGGGCAGATATTGATAAACGAATTGATACACCGCAAAATCGCGAAATTTTGCAAAAAGTCGAATCGGCTTATAATAAAATTAAAACTTTAAAAGCCAAGTTTGCGCAATTTAACTCGAAAATGCAAGATGATTTGCAAACCGGAGAGCTTTATTTATCGCGTCCGGGGGAAATGCGTCTGGTTTATGAAAAAGGTTCACCGCTGGAATTTTATGCGCATAACGGCTATTTGATTTATCATGACAAAGATTTAAAAGAAGTGAATTATTTTCGTTTGCAGCAAACGCCCGTCAGCTTAATTTTAAAAGAAAAACTCAAATTCAGCGATCCCGAATTTCTGGTTACCGATGTCAGAACGGTGTTAGATGAATATTATGTGACGGCCATTAAAAAAGATGCGCGGGAATTGGGCAGCTTAACGCTTATTATTGATAAAGACAGTATGCAATTAAAACAATGGGATGTTGTCGATATGGAAGGAGTGAAGTCAACCGTTTCACTTTTTGATACACAATTTAACGTTCCTATTGACAAAAAAACATTTTTATTCCATAATCCGTATAAAAAGAGATAAGGAGTGATTCCATGAATAAAATATCAATAGTTATAGCAACAGCTGCTTGTTTGGTTAATACGATTGCTTTCGGTGCAGTGAAAGAATGTTCTTATTCACCGCTTCAACAAGTGATTCGAACGGCGCGTACAGAAGAAGACGTGATGAAGCTGATTAACAATAACGTTAATTTAAATATTCGTCCCAAATGCGGAGGAAATGTTTATCAGCTGGCTATTTTGCGAGGAAACAGTTCCATTGTTAAAGCCTTAATTGAAAATTCCAAACTACCGGTAGATGTGTTTGTGTCGAATACGGATTATCCGATTCCGGGTGCGCCCAAAGAAATTCCGTTGGCATTTTTTGCAGCCTATCATGCGCCGAGTGTTAGCATTATGCAGTTAATTTTGAATTCCGGTGTTGATATTATGGCCACCGATGCACGCGGTGAAACCATTTTATGGTATTTGAATCAAAATCCCGTTTTGTTAAATACAGAGTTGGTCGATCAAGTAACGGAGAAGCTGATTATGGGTGCTTCCGCGGCGGCAAATGCGGCAGAAGCGAAGGTTTCCGCTGAAGCGAAAGAAGAAAAGAAAGAAAGCGCCAAAGAAGAGAAGGGAAATCAATCTAAAAATAAAACGTCCGCCCAAGATAACAAAGAACTGTTAGAGAAAATTATTAAGTCAGAGCCGGATGAGCCGTTTAAGCCCGAAGCATCGTTAAATCAAAGCGACTTTTAGCGATTCTAATCGGTTTTCAAAGCGTATTTAAAGAAAATGTTATATTGTATCGATTCAACGGATAGATTAATTGAACAATCACCTTAATAAATGAAGATCGGGTTTAAAGATTGCTTTGGAAAGAAGCATACGAGGGCACAGATAAAAAATATTTTTAAAAATTCGGTAAATTTAAAAAAAATACTTGCTTTTTTTTTAAATGTTGTGTATAAAAGTCAAACAGTGCCGATTTAGCTCAGTTGGTAGAGCAGTTGATTTGTAATCATCAGGTCGTCTGTTCGAGTCAGACAATCGGCACCATTTTTTTTATTCGATATTGTTCCATATCTTCTCTTGTTTTTATTTTCGCTTATTTTCCTTAAAATCAGGCTTGCTTTCCCGCAAAAAAAGTGGTAAATTTTGTTCATCTTGTTTAAGGAAATAATTTTATGAATAAAAATTTAGTTTTGGCAATAGATACATCGGGCGAATGCTTATCTGTGGCTTTGGCAGAAGAACAACGGATTTTAGCTTCTTACGGCGCTCCTGTTTTACGCGGACAAAGTGAAGTTTTAATGTCGCGTATTCAAGAATTATTTGAAAAAAGTCATCGTGAAATTCATGAATTATCCGCACTGGTGGCAGCGGTAGGACCCGGATCGTTTACGGGTGTTCGAATCGGTCTTGCGGCAGCCAAAGGATTGGCGTTGGCACTTGATATTGAGCTTTCGGGCATTTCTTGCTTTCATATCGCGTCAGAAAATGTTCAAACACCTTGCCTTGTCGCATTGGACACGCGACGCGGTGATTTTTATACACAATTGTTTCAATCATCAAAGTCAGGCACACCGCAAATTTTAAAGACGGATGAAATTATCAAAATGAATTTACCGATTGTAACGGATAAGCCGGAAGTGTTTTCAAACACATCGGTAACATTGTTGCCGTTTCCTGCCGTGCCGGCCGAGCAAATGATTTCAATTTATCAAACACATAAAGAGGTTTTGTTACCTCCCATTGCTTATTATATGCGAGATGCCGAGGTGACGCTTGCTTCAAAAAAATAAAATACCGCTTTCTTTAACGCCTGTTTTATTAACGTTATCTTTTTGTGAAACAGCAGCTTTTTTGCATCAAACAAGCTTTGATTTTCCGTGGTCGAAAGAATCATTTGAAGCTTTGGTATCATTACCTGCAACAGTCGGGTGGATAGATGAAAAAGCTTTATTGGTTTGTTCGAAAGTTGCCGATGAAATGGAAATTTTAACACTGTGCGTTGATCCGTGTTTTCGAAGAATGGGATTGGCCGAAAAGTTTTTGGATTATTTGTTTCGATATGCTGACGAACAAGGTGTTCATCGCTTATTTTTGGAGGTTTCCGTTCAGAATACGGCGGCGCGAAACTTATATGATAAAAAAGGATTTCGACAAATCGGACAACGAAAAAATTATTATAAAACAAAAACCGGTTTTTGTGATGCCGTTTGCATGGAAAAAACTTTTTAAACTTTAATACGGTTTTTTATCGGCTTTGGCAAACCATTCATCCATAATTTTACGGGCATCTTTCAAGTCAATGTGATTTAAAGAAACCACGGATTCCTCATAAAACACTCTGTCACGAAAACCGATGGCATCGGCATCATCACGGGAAGCCGCATAAAATATTTGTGTAATGTTGGCCCATTTGGCAGCATTTAAACACATAGGGCAGGGCTCGCAGGATGAATATAAAATGCAACCGCTTAAATCGTGTGTTTTCAGTTTACGGCAAGCTTTGCGAATGCAAGATACTTCTGCATGCGCCGTGGGATCTTGATGAAAGATGACTTGATTATGAGCTTTGGCAACAATAATACCGTCTTTTACAATCACGGCTCCGAAAGGCGAACAACCGATACGAACGGAATGTGCGCTTTCTTTAACGGCTTTTTGTAAAAAATAAATGTGATTTTTCATCTTTTATCCTTTCAGCTTGTTTTATTTTATAAAAATTAATTTGAAATGCAATAAAAACTTGCAATTAACGGCAATATATGTTTATATGCACGTGTTAATCAATCAGTTAATGAGGTATGAAATGAATTTAAAACTTTTAAGCACCATAACTCTCGTCGGAGGTATGTTATTTGCACAATCAGCTTTTGCAGCTGAAGAGACAACAAACGAATCGGAAGCTGTTTCCGTTGTGACGGCTCCGCAATGGCGAGCAAATATGCGCCGATTGGGATTACAAATATCTTCAACGGAAGTTGATAATGCCGGTGAATATCAAAATTCACCCGTGTCAGCGTTAAACTCTGACAGTCAAACATTAATTAATGGTATTTTTGATTTTGTGTTGGAACACGAACGCGAAAATATGCGGTGGGATAACAGTGTATTCTTAAATTATGGTAAAACGAAAATCAAGCCGTATAATCAACCGAGTGAAACAACGGAAAATGAAGATGAAATTTTGTTGACCAGTGATTATATGTATAAAATGATGAAAGTTCGGGATATGGATTTAGGTCCTTTTGCCAGCATTGCCTATCAAACCGAGTTCACCAGCAATGACGGAGCACCGCGGATGAAAGTTATTCGAGGCAAAACAGGTCCGAAGTTGTTCAGCGGTGATATTATCAAAGAATTATATTTGGCGGCGGTCGGCGAATATGATATTACTTATTCCGATGACCGAACCACAAAATTCGCACTTGAAACCGGTTGGCGTTTGGAGTATGATGTTCGAGAAGGAGTAAAAATGTCCACGGACGGTTATTTCAGAAAATATTTAGCGTACAGTAAATATGTCGGTACGGATTTAAAATATGATTTGAATTTAACGGCGCGAATGGATGTTGATATGACGAAAAACTTTACGTTTGGTCCGTATATCTCTTATCGGCAGGCAAAGTCGCGGGAAGCTCAAAAGAAAGGCAGCAATTTTATGATCGGACTTTCATTGGCTTACAAAGAATTGTTTCATTTGTTTAACTGATTTATGAAAGGAAAGAAAAATGAACTTTTTATTGGAATTTAAAAAATTTGCCATGCGCGGCAATGTGCTCGACATGGCTGTCGGTATTATCATTGGTGCCGCTTTCGGAAAAATTGTCGATTCGTTGGTAAAAGATGTGATTATGCCGCCGATCGGATGGTTGCTCGGTAATGTTGATTTTTCCAATTTGTTTGTCGTTATTAAAGACGGACCGAATGCCACAGCTCCGTATGATTCGTTAGCTGCCGCTCAAGCAGCCGGTGCGGTAACCGTTAATTTCGGTTTATTTATTAATACGGTGATCAGCTTTATTATTGTTGCTTTTGCCGTGTTTATGCTTATTAAAGCCATGAATACGGTTCAAGAAAAGCTGGACAGAAGCGAAAAAAATGCAGCGCCGACAACAAAAACGTGTCCTTTTTGTTGTTCGGAAATTAACGTAGCTGCCATTAAATGTCCGAATTGTACGGCAGATTTAACAAAGAGTAAAAAATAAAAAATTTTTGTAAAGCCTGATTGCTTATCAGGCTTTATTTCTCTTTGACAAGGCAAAAAGAGTTTTGTAAAACATGAAAAAAACATTATTCATCATCGGATTGTTCTTTTTTATCGGTAAGGCTTTTGTTTCTTACGGTGCGCCCTTTACGTTTGAAGAAGTGAAGAAAGCGGCAGAAGCTCTGGCACAAGAACCTTATCGGCAAGAAAAATTGAATCTGCCAAAAGAATTAACCGAAATGGATTATGATACGTTTCGTTCTTTGAGATATGATCGAAAAGAGGGTCCTTGGTATCATCAAAACATTCCGTTTGAATTGCAATTTTTTCATATCGGTTCGATTTATAAAAATGCCGTGCGTGTTCATCAGATTGTCGGAAATGAAGCTGTTTACATTCCTTATGTTTCCAAAGCTTTTACCAAAGCCGATATGCCGTTATCCGATATACCCGATGTTGTTGATTATGCCGGTTTTCGGTTGCATTATCCGCTTAATCGCGACAGTTACTATGATGAGTTGATTTCTTTTTTGGGTGCCAGTTATTTTCGCGCTTTGGGCAAGAATCAAAAATACGGATTGTCGGCGCGCGGGCTTGCCATTGATACGGGAGAAGCCATTGGAGAAGAGTTTCCGATTTTTCGTGAGTTTTGGATTAAAAAACCCATGAAACGGCAAAGAAATATAACCGTTTATGCCTTGTTGGACAGCCCGCGTGTTACGGGTGCTTATGCATTTTTCATTCAACCGGGAACCGATACAAAAATTGATGTGACTGCCGTTTTGTATGCGCGTGATACCATTCAAAAATTAGGTATTGCTCCGTTAACAAGTATGTTTTTATTCGGAGAAAACACCAAAAACAGATTTTTTGATTATCGTCTTGAGGTGCACGACAGTGACGGGTTATTGGTTCACAATGAAAACGGTGAATGGCTATGGCGTCCGTTGGATAATGCATCGCAATTACGGTTAAGTTCGTTTTCTGACGGTGATGCTAAAGGATTCGGTTTAATGCAACGAGATCGAAATGCCGATCATTATCAAGATTTGGAAGCACATTATCAAGAACGTCCGAGTGTTTGGATTGAACCGCTGGAAGGTTTCGGCAGTGGTCGGGTGCATTTGGTGGAAATTCCGTCCGATAAAGAAATTCATGATAATATTGTTGCTTTTTGGTGGCCGGATGAGGCATTGAAAAAAAATCAAAAACGCACATTTAAATATCGTATGCACTGGATTTCAACCGAAGATGAATCGCTTTTTCCGAAAGCCAAAGTGATTGCCACGCGCAGTGGGGTAGGGGGGGTATCCGGCGAGCCTGATGAAAAATGGATTAAATTCGTGATTGATTTTAAAGGTTCGGTTTTAAAGCAGGTGAAAAATGTTTCTGATTTAATTCCTGATGTCAGTGTTGATTTCGGGCAAATCAGAAATGTGATTGTGCAAAGAAATGATATTGATCAATCGGTGCGATTGTTTTTCGATTTTCAGCCGGAAAGTAAAACGGCCGAATTACGAGCTTCATTAAAACAAAAAAATCAAAAAACAAAACAGACGGAAATTCTCACGGAAGTTTGGTCTTATCAATATATTCCATAGGAAAAGTATGAGTACGATTAAGTTTTATACGATTGAAGAGTGGGTGTATGCTTATTTAAAAGAATGGGGCTATCATGATTCTGCCTTAACGGCGCGATTAAGCAATGAATTGCTCAAACAAAAAAAATCTTTACAACCTGATGAAATCGTGAAAATTTTAAATCAGAAAATTATGGATCAAATCGGCAATTATTTGCAAGGTGATCGCCTCAATGATTTACAAAAACTCAATTATTTTAAAATGATTTTTTTAACACATCACCTTTCTTTAAAGTATTCTTTGTTTGAAAATCTTTCAGAAAATTCAAAAGAAGAACTTTCGCATTATTTTCATCAATTTTTGGCTGCGCCGGATTTAATTTTATCCGATATGCATCGTCAAAGCATTAAGACATATCATCCGTTATGGCGTTTGAAAAAAACATTTGCCAAAGGCGTAAAAGCGGTGGTTCATTCGGTAAAGAAGAAATAAAATGGCAGAGAATTATATTGTTATATCCCAAATCAATAAACGACAAATTGTGTGGCGACGCATTAAGCTGTTCGGACTTGTGTTGGCAAGTGTGATTTTGGCAACCGTGAAGTGGGCCGATTTTATGCCGACGGATATGTCACCGGCAGCCCGATACGGTATGATATTTTTGTTCTGTATTACATTTGCATGGATTTCTCTTTATTTTTGGTCGAGTTTATTCGGTTTTTGGGAGATTATTCGGCATCGGAAAATGCCAGCACTTAAACGGGTACCGTATGAAACAAAACTTTCAACAAAAACGGCAATTTTAATGCCGGTTTATAATGAAGATCCGACAAGTGTTTTTGCAAATTTATTAGCCATGGCGCGCGATGTGAGCAAAACGGGGCAGGAAAAAGCGTTTGACTTTTTTGTGTTGAGTGATACGACCAATCCGCGCGTATGGATTCAAGAAGAAGCACTTTGGCTTGAAACACAGAAACTGTTCCCCGAAAATATGCGCCTTTATTATCGGCATCGTCCGAAAAATACGGCGCGAAAAAGCGGAAATATTGAAGATTTTTGCGTGCGTTGGGGTGCCAATTATGATCATATGATTGTGCTGGATGCTGATAGTTTAATGGCGGCGGAAACGGTTGTGACTATGGCGCAATTAATGGAAGTTAACGAAACAACGGGTATTATTCAAGCACCGCCGATTATCATTAATCGACATTCATTTTTTGCGCGTGTGCAACAGTTCGCCGGACGGGTGTACGGTCCGATTGTCAGTGCCGGTTTGGCTTATTGGCAGGTGTGGGACAGCAACTATTGGGGACATAATGCTATTATTCGAACACATGCCTTTACGGAATGTTGCGGGCTCCCCGTTTTCCCGGGACAGGCGCCGTTCGGCGGTCATATTTTAAGTCATGATTTTGTGGAAGCTGCTTTGATTCGTCGTGCCGGTTGGTTAGCGTGGATGTTGCCGGAATTAAAAGGCAGTTATGAGGAGTGTCCGCCGTCCATGCTTGATTTTGCCATTCGTGACAGGCGTTGGTGTCAAGGAAATTTACAACATTTGCGCATTTTGTTTTCGCAAAAACTTCATCCGGTATCGCGGTTACATTTTTTGTTGGGTATTATGTCTTATTTGTCATCGCCGCTGTGGTTTTTGTTTTTGCTGGGCGGATTAACATTTGCATTATGGCGGGAATTTTTTCCGCCGGAATATTTTTCCGATACCAAAACTTTGTTTCCGACATGGCCGGTGTTTGATTTAATTGGCACGTTAGCTTTGTTTATTTTATCAATGGGTATGTTATTTATTCCCAAAATTTTAGGCGGATTAATTGCTTTTGTGCAACATCGACCGTTAAGGGAATTCGGTGGATTTTTCGGCTTATTGTTCACTTTAATTATCGAGTTTATTTTCAGTGCCTTAACGGCGCCGATTATGATGTTGTTTCAAACAAAAATTGTTTTTGATATTTTAATCGGAAACGATGCCGGTTGGAAAGCGCAAAATCGTGATGAGGCCGGCACGCCGTGGCAGCTTGCTTTTCGGCGTCATTTTTGGCATACGGCGTTGGGAATTGCCGTAACGGCGCTTGTGTACTTATGTATTCCAGCGCTTTTTTATTGGATTTTGCCGATTACCGTCGGTTTAATTTTATCGATTCCGTTGTCGGTTTATTCT
Source organism: uncultured Alphaproteobacteria bacterium (assembly GCA_947586835.1). GTDB lineage: Bacteria > Pseudomonadota > Alphaproteobacteria > CAAHEQ01 > UBA3637 > RGIG4140. Next base: position 5,709 of record CANPXT010000004.1, on the reverse strand, counting down.
TCAAGGGAAAGTGTGGGTTTATGGACGAAAAAACATCATTTGTTTATCACGCCCGAAGAATATAATCCGCCTGTTATTTTAAAAATGGCCAAACAAGCGCTCAATGAGCTCGAAAATGTTTCGCCGAAGGAAACGGGATTGGCTTTATTGATTCATCAGCCGATATATCAGGCCATGCATATTTATTTACTTTCGGTGAACGGTCCTGTTCCTGATTTTGAATTAAAAACCATTCATGAGGCCGAGCAAAAAATTCAGGGTTTTACCCGAGGAACAATACCGATATTGTCTGCCGAGGAAGAAAAATATTGTTTATATCATCCTGAAATTATTTCAGAATTGTCACTATTGTTTATGATTCATGGGGAACAGCGTGAAAATGAACGGTAGAGAAACATAAAAAATCAATAAAATCAAAGAGAAATAAAAAAAGACATAAAAAATAAAAAAAATGCTTGCTTTTTTAAGCAAAAAAGAGTATAAGGAAAAAACACGTGAATGACCCCATCGTCTAGTGGCCCAGGACATCGCCCTTTCACGGCGGTAACGCGAGTTCGACTCTCGCTGGGGTCGCCAAAAAAACGCCTTTTAAAGAAGGCGTTTTTTTATTTTTTGGGTGTGTGTTTTTTTATTATTTATTCGTTTATGTTTGCGGCATGGCGCAGTAAAAAGACAGAAGCTTTGGGGATTTTCCTATTTTCGGTCGATGTTTGTTTTTTAGCGGGGATATATTCGGTTTTTCTTTTATTTTCGGCAGAAAGTGGTGGTGCGGTGAGCCGTTAATCAACAAAACTTTCATTTGTTCTCTCCCCATAAATTTTATTTCCTATGATATAGTCTAATTATCTTTTTATAAACTTACAGTCCTTATTCTTTCAAATAATTGCCTATTTCTCTCATTTTTTATTTGCAATAATAAAAAATTACCTTTATATTCTCATTATAGAAAGAGAGGGCTTATGAATAGTTTGGAAGAAAAACGCAATTTGCTGAAAACAAGAGTACAGGAGCTTTTCCCTACGCCGGGAATCCTGCAAACCGGCATTAAAGGTTTTAGTGCCTCTCTCAGAACCGCCCCAACTTTTAACCAGTATTGTTTTTATAAACCGATAGCGATTGTAGTTTTGCAAGGAAAGAAACAAACGATCTTAGGTTCGGAAAAGTTTACTTATAATGAAAACCAGTTGGTTGTAACTTCTATTGATATTCCGACCATCGGCAGCATTATTGAAGCAAGTTCTGAAAAGCCGTTTATGACCCTGATTTTGGACTTGGACAGCCATATTATCAGCGAACTTTTAAGAGAGAGCAACTACCCGCAAGCAGATGCCGCTCGTCGGGGCATGGGAATTGCCGATACCGACGAAGCAATTTTAGATGCGTTTTACCGCCTGATTTCCCTTTTAGACCAGCCCGAGCGGCAGAAGATTATGGCACCGATGATTATTAAAGAGATTCATTATCTGTTGCTGACTTCGCCTTTGGGAGATATTCTCCGTTCCGTCAATACCAAAGGGTCGCATAACAATCAAATTGCCAATGCCATTGCTTGGCTCAAGGAAAATTACCGCGAACCTTTAAAAATTGATAAATTGGCACAAAAATTCAATATGGCGGAATCTTCGTTTTACCGTCATTTCAGCAAAGTAACCAGTTTAAGCCCGTTACAATATCAAAAACAACTCCGCCTTTATGAAGCGCAAAGATTGATGTTATCGGAAAATTTTGATGCTGCAAACGCGGCTTACAAAGTCGGCTATGAAAGTGCCAGCCAGTTCAATCGCGAATATAAAAGAATGTTTGGCACTCCGCCAAAAACAAACGTCAACCAGATAAAAAATACCTGATTGACGTCTGTTTTAGAGTTTGAAATTTCTATTTCAGCTTGTTTTCTTTAAGCCATTTATCAAACAAATTAGCAATAACATCGTTGTTCAAATCCTGCATTAAGAAGTGTGTATTGCCTTTAATGCCGAGTTTGGGAAGTTCGACAAGCGTGGCGTTGCCGCCGTGTTTGTTGATGGTTTCAACAAATTTCCGAGCCATCGCCAAACGAACACGCCAGTTCTCATCGCCCAAGTTTTTGCTCGGTTCTTCAGGAATATAATCGCCAAAATAAATAACAATCGGAATTTCCGTCAGTTTCTTAAATTCTTCTGCAGAAACTTCCACGCCGCTTAATGTTCCCGTCAGACTGGGCATTGGTTCGGGAGCTTCGCCTTTAGGGAAAACATACCCTCCGGGTTCATAAGCCGCCACGCCTTTAACATTGCTGTTTTGCATTGCAACAGCCCACCCCGGATAACCGGCGGCAGAATGAGTAACCAAAACATTGCCGCCTATCTTATCAGCCAAAGCGTTGATAGCCGGAATGTCCTGAGTATGATTACTCAAATCAGGTGTCATTTCGCGGAAAAACTGCGCCATATATTCACTGTCTTTGGAAAATTGCACACCCTCGTTATAGTTCGGCCACAGGCCAATCCGCCAGATGTCGAACCAAAACATTTCGTCTGCCACGGGCTTGGTGTGGTTTTCGGCCGTTGTGCGTCCGGCACGTCCACGTCCCGGCAAATCCATCACATAAGTCGGATATTTTTTGCGAAGCATTAAGGTTGAAAAACCGTCCCGACCATCCGGTGTCATTTCCCAACAAACGCCGGAACCGCCGTATCCGTGAATGAAGACCAACGGATATTTATTGGCTTTGGCCGGAATTTGATAATTTATAAAAGCGTGGTCGCCGTGATAGCTTTGTCCGGTTTCAATCTGTTCAGCCCAACCGACAAACTTTGAGTTATCGTATGTTCCGTCCCGCTGGATTGTTGTGCCGCCGACAGCAAAGCTGCCCTGTTTGGCAATTTTAATGTCGTTGTCCGAACAAGCCGCCGTCATCAAAACTGCCAGTAAAGAAGCTGTCAATTTATTCATATCTTTGCCCTTTATTACAATTTTTCACCGTAAAACTTAACTAATTTATCGCTGATAGCATTGACATATTCAGGAACATAGTAAGTCTGAATGTGGGTTGCATTCGGAACAAGGAATAATTCTTTATCGGACGTTCCGGTTGCTTTGTTAAATGCGTCCTGTGTCATATAAAGAGAATCAGCCTTTTCGCCGGCAATCATCAATAGCGGTTGGTTAATAAGTTCTATTTGGTTGGTGGCATCCCAAGCAAACAAGTCCATCAGACTGCTTTCGGTATATTCAAAAGTCGAATTCGGGTGAGCATAAGTTCTGAGATAATATTTAAAGCCCTCACGATACAAGTCAAACGGCAATTTTTCTGCTTGTTCATCACTAATTCCGGCCATTGAACCGACTAGTCTTTCTTTGCCAGTTTTAACCGCTTCCGCTCGAGCTTCAACAGCTTTTGCCAAACGCTCCTGAACCGTATCAAGCTGGCTGTCCTGATAACCGTTGCGGCGAACGCGTCCTGAGTTAAACATACTCAATGTAGCAACGGCTTTTAAGCGTTTGTCTGATTGTGCCGTTTTTATCGTATAACCACCACCGCCGCAAATTCCTAAAATGCCGATTCTGCTATTATCTACGCCCGGATATTGCGAAATAAAATCAACCATACCGTGAATATCCTCTTCACGATTTGCCGGTTTATCCATATGACGGGGTTCGCCGCCGCTTGCTCCTTGATACGAAGCGTCTGCCACAATGCTAATATAACCGTTTTCAGCCAAACGCTGGGCATAAAGACCGGCAACTTGTTCCTTAACACCGCCGTTCGGGTGGGCAACAACAATCGCCGGATAGCTTTTCGTGGCATCATAATCAGCCGGTGTATAAACATTGGCAGCAATATCCAAACCGTGCAATTTATAGGTTGTCGGATGAATATTGACTTTTCCGGCGATATTCTCAGTTATAGCTCCGTCATAAACCAATCCGAACGGATTGACATTTTCTGCAGCCTTTGCATTTGCTCCGGTCATTAAACTCGCACTTAATATTGCACTCATAATCATTCCTTTCATTTTTAAATCTCCCAATTACATATTTTTAATTTTAAGCCCGTCATGGAAAGCCTGTCCGACAATTCCTCCTAAAACGCGATAGCAATGTTTTGCTGAATCATAGGATATTGGTTCAAGTTTGCTTAAATCAATCTTACCTTGTGAATCTAATATTGTTTCATCGGCACTCATATTGACAACATCGCCGATAACCCGAAATTCACCGCTTGCCGTTTTGCTTATTTCTGTAACTTTACACTCCAAAGTTAACGGAAATTCTTCAATAATCGGTGCGTCAACGAATTTGCTTTTGACCGTATGAACACCTGCTTTTTCGATTTTGTTGACCTTATAACCACTTTCTACTCCAAAATAATCGGCAATCAGTAAATTTTTTCTATCAGCAAAACTGAGAGTAAACGCCTTTTTAAGCTGCAAATTGTCGGTTGTTTTGTGTGAACTTAGATGAAAAATAACTTCGTGATAATTACTTTGACAACCCCAAGCCGCATTCATGGCATTAGGCATACCGTTTTCATCGTATGTTGCAATAATAAGCACCGGTAATGGTGTAACGACTGTTTCATTTCCAAAATCTTTCCGCATAGAATCTCCTTTCTGTCATTATACAAATAATTTACAGTGCTTAACCCTAAACTTAAAGACCCAATATTCTCAAATAATTGCCTATTTCTCTCATTTTTATAAATGAGCAAAAATCATTATTAGGATGCTTTTTTAATGATACGATTAGGCAATATTTTGAGAAAGCTATTCTGCTTTAATTTGTTTCTTTTGGGTGTTTTTAGGAAGATAATTCTCACCGGTAACCACTTTATGCCCCGTGCGTTGTTCAAAATCCTCTTTTGCTCGTTTAGAAATATTACCTCCGATTTTGGCTGCTTTTTTATTTTCATTCATACCGCGGGCATTATTATTTTCAGCCACTTGCCGAGTAGAAAGTTCGGCCAAAGCCGTAAAGATGAGTTCTGCTTCGCTCATGTGATCACGCAGATTTTGGGATTTTAAGCCTTTAAGTTGCTTATGTTCTTTTACCGACAAACCGGACCATTCCTGATGGATAATGTTTGTGAGTATAGCATATTCCTCATCCTTTGTAATTTCATGATCTTTCCAATAATCAGTCAACTTGTTGCGAGTTTCTTGTCCCATCATTCGTTGCTGAATCCATTTATCGGAATGCCCAAGCTTTTGCCAGTTTTCTCTTGCTCTGTTCAAGCTTAATGCCGGATCTGTCGTTTCTTTTATGCGTTCATAACCGACACGAGCCAACCATTGTTTAATCGGTTCTGCTTTCGGACTTGGAACAGATTGAACAATACGAAGCATCGTTTCTGCATCTGTGGCATCTGTTTCACGCATTTTGCCATCGGGGGCAAGCATTTTCAACTGTCCGATTTTTTCGGACACTTCAATATATCCTTCATTTACCAGCTTTTTCTTTAAATCAGACCAGTATTTTCTTGGTCTTTCACTCTCAGTTAAAATTGCAATAATATCTACGATTGAAAAATACCACAAATCTTTTTCTTCATCATAAACAGAACGGATTTTGTTTTGTTCAAAAAGTTTAATTTCGTTTTTCATCATCCACCTCTATGGTAACATCATTCCACACCTTTGTTGTTGCTTATAGTGAATAAAATACCAAAAATAATATTTTATTGCAAGAAAAATGAGGTGATATCAAAGTTGAAATGATACCCTAATGTCA
>CANPXT010000003.1 GCA_947586835.1 uncultured Alphaproteobacteria bacterium | reverse complement strand
AGACACAGGAAAAAACTTTACAATATAACTCAAAAGACAAAGAGGTTGCCGCATTTAATGAATTGGTAGCATCCAGAAAGGAATTATTTGAAAATAAAAATCAACAATCACATCGAACTGCCGTTATCAATTATATACGTGTTACAAACCGGGGAGCATATAAAAGGAAATTTGGAAAAGACAAAGGAGTTGCCGCAGTTGAAAATAAAAATCAACAACCTCATTTAACTGCCACAATAAATGCCGCGCAAGAATATCAGGGAAATGATAACACTTCTTCAAACACTTCGTCGGGAAATGAAAACAAAAACCAACAACCCGATCTGATTTCCGCAATCAAACCAAATGCGCAAGAACACAAAGAAAATGGTGATACACCCACCCGACAAGAATCGGGATATGAGAGGTAAATTCGGCTTTGCGAAAAGCTTTAAAAACGCCCTTAAAATGCAAAAAAAGAGGAAAATGTTTTCCTCTTTTTTGTTTTGGTGGTGGATAAGCCCCCATTGGATTTAAGATTTTTGAATATCTTTATATTCCCGATACTTACAAAAAGATAAAGCTCAAACTGATCTGAGCTGGTATCTAAAAATTACTCTGGGTTATTAAAAAACAATCTCACCTAAATATTACCGAATAATTACCGAATAATTACCGAATTCCATACTTTTTTGCAAAATCATAAAATAAAAAGCTCTCAAACTGCCGAACAATAAATTGCAAAAACATAAAATGAATTTCTGCAAAACAATTAAATGAAAAATTGCAAAAACATAAAATAAAAACTTGCAAAATAATAAAATATAGTTTATATTAATAGATATTACCAAGGAGTTTCAACATGAAAGAATATAAAACAAGATTAGCGGATAGTATTTTACAGAAAAAATTAGCCAGTTCTGGCGCGGTGCTAATTGAAGGTGCTAAATGGTGCGGTAAAACAACAACAGCAAGCCAGATTGCTAAAAGTATATTACTTATGCAAGATCCCGCACAAAAAAAGCAAAACATAGAAATGGCAGATATGGATCCATCATTTCTGTTAAATGGTGAAACTCCAAGATTAATTGACGAATGGCAATTAGCTCCAAAGCTTTGGGATGCCATACGTTTTGAAGTTGATAAACGTGATGAATTTGGTCAATTTGTGTTAACAGGTTCTGCTGTACCTGCTGATTTATCAGAAATATCACATAGTGGTACTGGAAGAATTTCTCGCATGTTAATGCGTCCAATGAGTTTATATGAATCAGGGGAAAGTAATGGTAGCGTTTCTTTGGCCGATTTATTCTCTGACAATGAGAAAGTTACAGGAAGCAATAGTTTAGACTTAGAACAAATTGCTTTTTTAATTTGTCGCGGTGGATGGCCTAAATCCATTGGAACAAATACTGACGTTGCTTTACAATTGGCAATTAACTACTTTGATGCTGTGGTCAATGATGATATTTCACGAATTGATAACGTTAAAAGGGATGCTGAAAAAACTAAACGTATATTGCGTTCATATGCACGCTCTATTGCTTCGCAGGCAAAAATATCATCAATAACACAAGATGTTTATGCTAATGAGGATACTGAAGATTTAACAAACAAAAATGTAACTATCAGCTCATATATATCAGCATTAAAGAAGATTTTTGTTATTGAGGATTCTTTAGCTTGGAATCCTAATTTACGTTCCAAAACAGCAATCAGGGCTTCTGATACTCGTTACTTTACTGACCCTTCTATCGGAACTGCTGCATTAGGTCTTGGGGCAAAAGATTTAATAAATGACCTCCAAACAATGGGATTGATGTTTGAAAACTTATGTATCAGAGATTTACGTATTTATGCAGATGCTTTGGATGGACAGGTATATCACTATAGAGATAGAAATGATTTAGAGTGTGATGCTGTTGTTCATTTACGTAATGGCTCTTATGGATTAATTGAAATCAAACTCGGCGGTGACAGACTTATTGAAGAAGGGGCGACAACATTAAATAAGCTAGAAGCCAATATTGATACAACAAAAATGAAAGTTCCATCATTCAAAATGGTTTTAACCGGTGTAGGTAATTATGCTTATCGTCGTAAAGATGGTGTTTTAATAGTTCCTATTGGTTCACTAAAGGATTAAGTAAGGAGAGATAAAAGATGATTAAAGTTTTTACTATATTTATTTCAGCTTTTATAGGTTCTTGGTTTGCTTACTATTTTAGTATAAGAGAAAAATTAAAAGAACAAAAAAAATTAATTCATGAACGCTATTTTATATTATCTGAAAATATAACAACTCTATTTTCCAATCTTATTTTTTATAAAAGCGATAATTTAGATAAAATAAAAAAAGCTTATGATGATAATGATGTGAAAAAATCATTACAAGTTTCCTTGAAACCTGATATCCTCTTTACTATAGATATTTCTCAATATATTTTTTTAGCTGCTGCTAATTCTAAATTTTTGATTTCATTTAAAGATTTAGAACGAATGACGAATCATCTTTCACATTCAATTGATGATTATTTTAGCATTATTCAACAGATAAACAAAAATAATCTATCTACTCCAGATTATGAAGCCATAAAAAATCTGTTCTATAATTTGTATAATAAATATGAGGAAGTATGTGTATATACATATTTCATACTATCTCAAATGAATAAATTTTATGATGGATATTTTAATTTAAACTATTTAGGCAACATAAAAGAAACATTTGAACAAGGATACAATTTAGAAAAAGATATAAAAAATTACAAAGAACGATTTCCTTTTTCAATATGGGAAAATGAATTTTCTAAAACCTGGATTCATCTTCCACATTTTAAATGCCATTTGTGTTTTATAAAAAGATGGATGAAATTTAAAATAAAATTTATAAAATTTTACTTTTCAAAACCCGCATTTTGTAATTCTTGCTCCGCATCTGAATTAAAAAATAATGCAATTAAGAAAACAAAAAAAAGCAAATAAGTCTAAAAATTAAATATAATTTGTTATTAAAATTTGAAAAAGAGCATTCCTGCAAGGATACTCTTTTTTTGTAAAAATTATTTTGCTTTGATACATAAAACTTTATTTTACCATATAATAATTATGATACTATTCGGTAACAAAAACTTGATATCTGCACAAATTTACACACTATTGATACCGAATGGTAACAAAAAAAGAGGTTTATTATGAATAGCCAAGATTTAACAACAATGAAAGATATAGGAAAATTAATACGAGATATTCGTAAACAACAAGGAGTAACCCAAGAAGAACTTGCTGGAATATCAGAAACGGGGCGTAGATTTATCAGTGATGTTGAAAACGGAAAAAACACCACTCAAACAGGTAAGTTATTACTTGTTCTAAAAGCTCTCGGATTAAATCTATATATTTTTAATAAATGGGAAATTAAGTTTACCAAAAATAATCAGAACAATTAAAAAGATTTAAATTACCGAATATAAAATCCTCAAACAGCCGAACGAAAAATCCACAAACTGCCGAAGTAAAAATTACAAAACAATGAAATGAATTTCTGCAAAATCATTAAATGAAAACTTGCAAAATCATAAAATAAAAAAACACCGATACTTATTTATCTGTAAATTCAATCACTTATAAAATAATTTATTTTTTTCGGCACATTTCCATTTTCTCGGGAATTTACCTTACGTGAAAGGCGCAAAAGTCCTTTTCACCAAAAGGTAAAAACAAATTTTAAAAAAATTTTCACTCAGGAGGAATATTTCGCCTTCTCCGGGAATTTACCTTTTGGTGGAAGGGAAAAACAAACCTTTCACATCAAAGAAAGGTAAAAACTCGGATGAAAATATTTATTCAAAATCAATACATTATAAAAAAGTTGAAAAATTTTTCATTTTTTTGGGGAGATTTCGACCTCTCTGGGATTTTTACCTTATGCAACAAAAAATAATTTTTAAGTGAAAGGTAAAATTATGCAAAAAATATTCTTTGAAAAACAAAATGTTATAAAAAATATTAAAAAATGTGGAACTCCTTTGGTACTTTTTGCCCCTCTCGTGGATTTTTACCCCATGTCAGGCAAACAAAAAAAATTGAAAAAAGTGAGTACGATTTTTCGATTTTTTCACTTGTTCTGTATGTAAGGAACTTTCTGAAAGGATAAAACCATGAATGAAATCATAGAACTGTTAAAAACAGCGGTGGCTGAAATCTTAAACGAAACAGAGCCCAAAGATTTATCGAAAAATCAGCAGATTAGACTTGATAAAAAAGAAAATCCAAGCATTCATTGTCAAACAAAAGGAGGCACAAATGGCCAAAAATATTAACTTAGATATTCCTTTGGAAGACATACCTCAATTAGACTTTGATGAGTTGTACAAACTCTATATTGAGCTTTTCTCTCTTCCGACAAAGGCTACTCGTAAATCCTTTTTTATCTGGCGTGTCACAAACAGATTGCAAGAACTGCGCTTTGGCGGATTAGACAGTGCAACCAAACACCTGCTTGAAACAATGGATGATGAACCGGACAATGCAACGTATTTGCCCGTTGGCACAGAGCTTATCAAACGGTTCAAGGGTGAGGTTTATCGTCTGCGTGTGTTGAAAGATGGTTTTGAGTTTGATGGTCAGGTTTATAAATCTCTATCGGCTATCGCTTTGGAAATAACCGGTCGGAAAATCTCCGGCAAAGAATTTTTTGGAGTGTAGCCATGAAAGAAGTTCGTTGTGCCATTTATACCCGAAAATCAACCGATGAAGGGTTGGATAAAGAGTTTAATACATTAGAAGCTCAGCGTGAAGCCGGTGAAAATTATGTATTAAGTCAGAAACACCAAGGTTGGAAAATCATTCCGGAACATTATGATGACGGTGGCTTTTCCGGCGGTAATATGAACAGACCGGCCTTAGAGCGCTTGTTAGAAGACATCAATGCCGGCAAGGTTGATATGATCGTCGTTTACAAAATAGACCGCTTAACCCGATCATTAACCGACTTTTCCAAAATGATTGAGATATTAGAAAAGAACAACTGCTCATTTGTATCGGTGACGCAAAATTTCAACACCGCTGACAGCATGGGCCGTTTGATGCTTAATATCTTACTTTCCTTTGCTCAATTTGAACGAGAAGTCAGCGGGGAGCGTATTCGTGATAAAGTCGCTGCCTCTAAAAAGAAAGGCATGTGGATGGGCGGCGCCGTTCCGACCGGTTATGTTGCCATCAATAAAAAGCTTAAGATTAAACCGGAAGAAGGCGAAATGATAAAATTTATGTTTGAAAGTTATCTAAAGCATAAATCCATTACCGCTGTTTGTAAGCTTGTCAAAGATAGATACGGCATTGAATATCGCCGAGAGATGATAAAACGCTTACTCAAAAATCCAGTTTATCTTGGCAAAGTCAAACACAAAAATGAACTATATGACGGACAACATCCTGCCATTATAGATCAAGAAACATTTGATAAGGTTGCCGAAATCAGAGCCAGTAAAGATGTTGCTAAGCGCTCTTGCCTATACAAGAAAAACGAAGTCGGCATTTTGCGTGGCATTTTAACTTGTGGTTGTTGCCATACTCGAATGACACCAACCGTCAGTATGGGGCACGGTCGCAGACGTTATTATTATACTTCAACAAAAGCAAAATACTATGGCTATCATACTTGTCATAATGGTTCGGTGGCGGTAGCTGTTCTTGATGAAGCGATTATACAAATCATCACGCCAATGTTAAAAGATGCCCATATTCTAAACGGACTTATCAAGCAAATTGCACCGGATAAAACCAAAGAGCTGTTTAAGATTATGCAACATCCCGAAAAGGTCTTGGCAAAGATGAGCGAGCTTGATAAATCGCTTTTAGTCAAAGAGTTAATTGAAAACATTACCGTTCAATGTGATAATTTGGAAATCAAATGGACTGCTTTGGCGCTGGATATTCTGCCTGATAAATATGCCTCTCAAACAAAAGACGGCATCATGACGATAGATGTCCCTCTTTCCAGAACACATGGTGTATTGCAAGTAACAGTTCCGGAAGCGTTAACTCAAACCTCTTGTCCGAATAAAGAGCTTATCAAAGCCCTTTCCAAAGCGTTTAAGTATCAAAAGATATTAACTTCCGGTCGAATGACTATTGCCGAACTCTCGTTACATGAAGAACTGGATGCCGGTTATTTGGGACGCATTCTTCGTTTAACTTCATTGGCACCGGATATTATCAAATCCGTTTTGGCAGGCACTCAACCGGCAGACTTTATCTTAAAACGTCTGATACGTGAGGAAATTCCGCCAATTTGGGCTGAACAACGCAAAAAATATAACTTTCCGGAAATTTAAGACAGGAGTTTTCTCATGACAGATATGATACACCATAAGTCTGACAATACCTCTTTGTCTTCTCACAAAAAGGAAGTTGTTAAAGGCGGATTTATTAAGTTCTACCGCGATTTTCAAGATTGGCATTGGTATTCGGATGCAAATGTTTTGCAACTTTATATCCACTTAATGTTGACGGCAAACTTCAAAGACAAGCCCTTTAAGGATATTATTGTTCATCGGGGCGAAGTCGTCATCAGCCACATGCGACTTGCCGAAACTTTGGATAAATCCAAGGACCAAATTAGGCGACTACTTAACAAACTCAAACGCACCAATGATATTACAACAACTCGTATTGGGTGCGCCACACTCGTCAGGCTCATTAACTATAATAAATATCAGGGCTTTGAGGATATTACGCCAGACACCACCGCCACTTGTCCGCCGGATGAGTGCCATTTAAACGCTTTTTATCCGCCAACGACTAAAGAAAGAAAACAAGGTAATAATGTAAATAATGAAAAGAAATTAGCTGAGCCGGCGATTTTTGAACAAAAACGAACCGGCGGTGGTTTGGTTGGGCTTGGTGATGTTTTGGCTCGGCAAGGATTAGGAGGGGGCACAAAGTTCAAATATCACTTCACGCAATTTCCACCCGACTGGCAGGAAGTGGAACGATATGTGGCCGAAAAGAGCATCCATATCAATTTGGAAGGCTTTTATAGTTATTATGAATCCACCGGTTGGTGCGAAAGAAATGGTAAGAAACTGGACGGCTGGCACTTTGCCCTCTGCCACACCCACAAAACCGGCGAATACTTGTAAAGGAGGTGATAAAGATACATCATTTGAATATTATTAAAGTATAATTTTTTTATAATAAAAATATTTTGAGCATCAAAAGAGAGCCAGACATTAGTTTTGGCTCTTTTGATTATAAAAAATAATATCTACCAAAAATCAACTGGTAATTTTCCGCATTGTTTTTCTATACTTTTCTTTAATGCATCACCATCTGAAAAAGTTGAGGTTCCTCCATTTTTAACAGTTAGAAGTTCTTTAGATAATAAATCTACACCGCAATCACACTTTTTCTTATTTGCATCCGTATTATGTTTTTTATTTTTAGTTAATGACACTTTACAATCATTTTTCAGCTCCTCCATTTTTTCATTAAAACGTTGCATGGCTTCTTCTTCAGAACGAGGACTAAATTCATACTGATAACGAATTATGGGAACTGTTTTTAATGATTCATTTTTTGTTTTATATTTGTATACACCATCTTGAACAGCACATTTTTGTTTAGGAAGAGATACCATCATATCATCATAATAATCTACTCCGTCTTGTGGGGTAAGCAATACAACAGTATTAGAATAGCAAAATTCTCCTGAATTACATTCATAAGCTAATGCATGATTATCTTCTAAAACTTGTAAAACCTTGAAACGGGTCATATCCATACAATTTTCATTTCTTTCAACTTCATAACCATCTTCTGATGGTACTATATTCATTGAAGAAATTTCAGCACAACCTGATAATAAAAGCGTGGATAATATCAAAAATTTTTTCATAGTAACCTCTTCTATATTTTAACTGAAAAAATTATAGAAGATAATCTTGTAAAAATGCAAGATTTTTATATAAATAAGAAACAAATATAAATGCACAATGATACTTTTGTTGTTTCCTGTGTGGATATTGGGTGCCAATCCTTTTTAGGGGGTAAAGGTGCCAACGGGTCCTTCCTGGCGATAGGTCATATGCGGGGCCGCAAGCCGCGGCATTTTTTTAGAAAAACACAAAAATTTTGGGTGGTCACTGGTCACTTAAAAATACAGTAAAATCAATATGTTATAGTAAATTGAAAAATTTTTGGGTGGTCACTTTGCGATTTTGGGTGGTCACTTGGCTGGTCACCCATCGATACGGGTCCTTCCTGACGATTTTTCATATGCGGGGCCGCAAGCCGCGCCATTTTTTTAGTAAAACAGAAAAAATCGGGCTGGTCAGGTATATTTAATAAATCTTTTAATATCAAATAGTTATACGATTTTCAAAAATTGGGGGCTGGTCACTTTTGAAATCGGGCTGGTCACCTATGGTTTTGCCTCAAAATAATGCAGAATTATCGCGAAATAATGTCGAATTTACTGGATATAATTTGAAATCCAAGCATTCATTGAATTGTATATTAACAATTCTTGAAAGGATACAAACATGAAAACAGTTAACACTTACATGGTCCGCAAGCCAAGCGACCTCGACGAGGTAAAGAGCACAACCCGCGCCAACAGTGACAGACTTGAAACTGTGGCGGTGGTTGAAACCGTTAACCTGACACCGGCCGAACATAAAAAAGTATGCCGCAATCCACTCCGCGATCACGACTTCTTAAAAGGCAAAGGCGGCTACTGCGATGAGCACGAATACCGCCAGATGGTTGAAATCACAGCCGATGGCCAGCCGACACTTTACGCTGACCCGTCCGGATCAAACTACTGCAGATACCTAGGCATAGAGGTTAAATAAGGAGGACAATATGACACATATTTTGCCGACACAAAATAAAAAGCACGGTTTCTGGGGAACATGCTCCGGTTTTATCAAAAAAGAACAAACAAAAGCCGCTTGGGAAATTGCCTTTGTATCTATCCGAAAAATAGCCGGCTTCACTCCCTTGGAGACATTGGCCCTGTTTGACAGCTGTTGGGGACGCCACATAGCAGAAGAGTTCGCAGAAGAAATATCTGCAGACTGCTTTAAAAATGCTTTTATGCACAAAATTACAAAGGACAGATTATACAGGGATTATAACTGTTATATTGATCCTACTGCTTACAAAACCGATAAAAAAAGTTTCAGATATGAGAATTTCATCAAAGATTTAGCAAAGCTCAGCAAAACCTACGGTATAACCATAAAATCTATTGGTGGAATTTCAGTCCATGCAATCAATGATATGAAAGATTTCAATGGTTACACAATGGACTTAGAGAGTGGTAATATACTCCCGATTTGGCAAAATAAACACCATACCTAAATATCATGATGTTGCAACAGGCTTAATTGTCCGGAATTTCCAGATGGTTGAAAAACATTTTCCTCCTACTCATTGAAAAATCCTAATTATTTCTTGCATTTTTGATATGGATCGAATAATATTACAGTTGCTATTGTAAAATGATTAAGGACTAACATGACAACGGAGACCAGCGTTACTGTCAGACCGATACTTTCGGTATTTCTTTCTTCCTTAAGGGATATAGGCTATTCCTTTGAAACTGCTTTGGCCGATTTGGTTGATAACAGTATTTCCGCAAACGCCGAAAACATTAAAATATATGCGTTACCTTCCACCGATAAACTTGTTATTATTGATGACGGGAACGGCATGTCGGATGATATGCTTAAAGAAGCCATGCGTTTGGGAACACAAAAAGAAACCAGAGCTAAAAATGATTTGGGACGTTTCGGTTTAGGATTAAAAACAGCTTCTTTTTCACAATGCAAAAGATTAACGGTATTTTCAAAATGTGATCAAACTATTTCTGGATATTCATGGGATTTGGACTTCCTTGCTCAAAAAGATGATTGGTTGTTACAGAAAGCATCCGTTGATGATCTTAAACCCAAACTGGATGAAATGAATCCGCAAATATTTGAAGAATTTTCTTCCGCAAAGCATGCTTCATTAGTTTTGTGGGAAAAGATAGACAGGTATTCCGAAGAAGAATTTGATGAAGAACTGAAAAATGCACGGAAGCATTTGGCTTTGACTTTTCATAGGTATTTAGGTTTTCCGGGCTTTAACGGTCAAATGGTTAAATTGTATTTTAATAATACAAAAATTGATCCGTTTGACCCTTTTACATCCAAAGATAAAAATACAGCCCGCTCAGGAATGCAGGCACAAACCGATGAGTACACATTGTCTAACGGTACAAGCCTCTCTGTTACTCCTTACATTCTCCCGCCTCTGAATAAACTTTCTCAAAGTGAATATAAAGAACTGGCTACTACTGAAGGTTTTACCCGATCACAAGGATTTTATTTGTACAGACAAGGACGTTTACTGATTTACGGTACATGGTTTGGTTTATCTTGTATCAAGGATGCATCTAATCTTGTCCGAATAAGGATAGATGTTGATGTTTATCAGGATCAGGAATGGAAAATAGATGTTAAAAAGTCTACAGCCTTTCCGAATTTAGAAATCCGAAAAATTTTATCCCATTATGTGAATGTACCTATTGATAAATCCAAAAAGGTACATAAAGCTTCCGGTATAATTTCCAAGAAAACAAAGGATTGCTACTGGAAAGAAGTTATATTTAATGATACTTCCGAATTCAGAATTAATGAAGAGCATCCTAGGTATCAGGCATTAATCGAAAATATGACGACTGAACAAAGACAGCGTCTGAGAGGATATCTGGCTTGTCTTGAGGAATGCTATCCGAAGGAACAATTACACTCACTAATGACGACAGATCCGTATTCAGTCAAAGAAAGAACCGTAGATGAAAACATTTTGGTGGAAGAAATTACCGAATATAAAAATATGGGGAAAGATAAGGAAACGGTCAGAAAAATACTTTTGGCTGATGAATACTATGCTAATGCCGAAAATTTAATTGATAAAAAGCTTGGAGAAATATATGAGTAGCGGTTACGAAGTTCTTTTGAGTACGGCAAAGTCTTATTTGAGTGACATTAAGCAAATTACAGAAGATGATGTCAGAGAGGCCGTTAATACGGTATCTGCCATGTGCAGAAAAAGACACGATATATCCGACGATGACATACAAAAAGCGATATCAGAGTTACTTTACTTTTATGCCGTTACTATGACGGATGATGATGCTGAGTTATTTAAACCGATGATTCGCTCTACATGGTGGACGGATTCCGCTGAAACTCGGAAAAAAGAAGGCAGAGATTATTATTGGAATTCTTATAAGCAATATCTCTTGGAAAAAGATAAATTACCTGCTGACGTTATAGAACGTATTGACGAGAGAAGTGATAAAGTTATGAATTATCTTTTTGATCCGACCAACCCTGATATAAAAGATGCTACACGTCGCGGTATGGTTATCGGTTCGGTTCAATCAGGTAAAACAGCGAACTATTCTGCTCTCGTGGCAAAAGCGGCAGATGCCGGTTATAAAATTATAGTTATAATTGCAGGAATTTCCTCACTCTTACGAAAACAAACTCAATTTCGTATCAATTGCGGCTTTGTCGGGCAAACAGATCTGAATAAAGACGAGTCGATAAAAATACCGGAAAACATGTCTGAAGAAGGAACTGTTACGATTTACAGAGGGCGTAAAAAAGATGAATTGGAAAAACTCAGGCCTTATTCGATGACCACGGAACGTATGAGTGGAGATTTTAAGACTGATTCAAGGAAGGCTCTTAATCAAACCAATCTCAATAATACAACATCTCCCATTGTTTTGGTTATAAAAAAGAATACCAATGTATTGGAGCAGCTTTTAAGATGGCTTGACGGCAAAGATTTATCTGAAAAATCATTATTATTAATTGATGATGAAGCAGATAATGCATCCGTTAATACTCAGAAAGAATATAATAAGGTTACCGCAATTAACAAAAAAATAAGATTGGTTCTGAAAAATTTCAAAAAGAGCGCATATGTAGGTTTTACGGCTACTCCCTTTGCCAATATTTTTATAGATCCGATGTTTAAAGAAAATTCGGAAGATAAAGATTTGTATCCGAGTGATTTCATTATTTCGCTGGTTTCTCCCGAAAATTACTTCGGACCGCAAAAAGTTTTCGGACCTGAAAATGCCGAAGAATCAAAATATATCAGATTGCTGGCAGAAGAAAACACAGGTGAAGCGAAAGAAGATTGGCAAAAATATTTTCCGGTAAAGCAGAAAAAAGGATTAACCTGCCACGATGTTAACGGATTGCCTGACACACTGAAAGAAGCAATAAATTTATTTATATTTAATATATACGTTCGCAATCACCGCGGTTATGCCGAAAAACATAATTCCATGCTTATTCATGTCAGTTGTTTGGTTGACATGCATTGTGTAATAAAAGAACAAGTGACCAGATATCTTTTGGATTTGGAAGACAATATAAGAAATTATGCAGGAATGAAAGGAACATCGGAATACTTAAGATATATAGCTCCGTTAGAAAGAATTTTTGAAGATATGTTGGAGAGAGATTGGGCTTCATCGCCAAAATTTGTTATTCCCGAATTTAATAGAATGCTTCCGGAACTTCCAAACATAATATCTGGTATTACTGTCGGTATGTCAAACACATCAGAGGCCACAATCAAATATTCTTCAGAACATCAAACCAATATGATTGCCATCGGTGGTAACAGCTTGGCCAGAGGTTTCACAATCGAAAATTTGAGTGTCAGTTATTTCTTAAGAAATACAAAAATGTGCGATACTTTATTGCAAATGGGGCGGTGGTTCGGATACAGACGTGATTACGAAGATTTGTGTAAAATATATACGACGGAGAAGTATTATAATAATTTTCATGATGCATTGACTGCAACAAATTCTCTTGTAAATTGTGTTAAAAGTATGGAAAAATCAGGTAAAACACCGATGGAATTTTTGGTTACGGTATCTCAACATCCTGCAACCAGAATGATCTTAACAGCCAGAAACAAAATGTACAATGCGGAAAATGATAAGGGTGTTTTCTTGGACGGAACAATTCGTGAAAAAGGAACTTATGAATACACCGAAATGGCTGAAATATCCGATTATTTCAATACGGCAGAGAAATTTGTTGCACAACTCGGAAATCCGGAAAACACGGGAAAATGTTACCGTTGGCTGAATGTTTCTGCAGATAATATAATTAGTTTAATTAAAAGTTGTCCGAGATCATTTAATGACAAGATTGATTCCGAACTGTTGGCAAGATATGTGCGGGAGAACAAAAATTTCAAATGGAGAATTGTATTACCTTACGCACAATCAGGAAATGAAGTTACATTTGCCGGAAGTAATATATCATTTCATAAATTTGAACGTTTTGATAAATTAGAAAATGATATGTTTTCTCATTCTTTTTCTGTTTCGGATATTTCTCATGAACGTTTAGGATCACTCGACAGTGAGTACTCTAAAGATGATACGCGTCTCGAATTGAGAGCAAAAAGAAAAGACCCGTTATTAATTATTAATATTTGTGATGTGTATAAGCATATGAGCAAAGAAGATAAAAAAGATAAAGAAAAGAAAGAAAAAGCCCTTATTTCAAGGAATTTCCCATTCTTTTCGCTTAGTTTTCCTGGAAGCTTTGAAAATCCGAGATTTGAACCATTAACCGGCTTTGTATACAATAAAAAACTGCAGGAAAAGCTTCAAGAAGAGATAAGAGAACAGGAAGAAAGCACAGATGATACGGAGGATGAAGATGAATAAAGCTGACAGTTCAACCGTAATTCCTTGGAAGTCCTTATCTGAAGGACAAAAGATTAAAGCTTCACCAGATATTAAATCTGATATATGGTGGGTTCGTCTGAAAAACGGAAAGTATGGTCTTACAATAAATTTTGATGGTATTGTGCATATAGACCTTTCTCAAATTCGTTTTAGCGGAGCCGATGCTAATTTAGCAGAGGTTAATGGAAAATCAGTTTTTGCTCTTTCTTTACGTGAAGATGCCGATATTGAAATTTTTAACCGCTTTGGTGAAGACCTGGTATCCGTTACCGTATACGATGATAAGCAAAAGTATGCAGATGCTCTGTTTGTAAGGATGAAGCAATGGATGAAATTCTTACAAAGACTGAAAAAGAAAGAAATTGATATCAGAACCCAAATAGGATTAATTGCGGAATTAAAATTTCTGCAATATATGCATTCTGAACATTCTCGAACATATGAAGAATTATTGGCGGCATGGCAAGGTCCGGAAAGAGCCGATAAGGATTTCATGTTTGATGACTTTTTCGCTGAAATTAAGGCTTGTTTTGATGATGAAAACGGGGTTCATATTTCAAATGAACGACAATTAGCACGAGAAAGCAAAGATTTATTTCTTGTGTGTTATAAGTTTGCTCAAGATGCCTCAGCTGACAATCTCGCAGATGTTATATCCGTATTAATACAGCAAATAAAAAACGAAAAAGAAAATCTGGTTACCGTATTTGAACAAAAGCTTTTGTCGGTCGGCTATAATCCGGCACTTTCATATGAAAATCTTGTGTCCGTTAAAGACGTGTCGGTAACTTATTATAATGTTACCGATGAGTTTCCGAGTATCACGGTAGCTGATATTCCGGAATGTATTTCGAATGTAAAATACGATATTAATTTTACGGGTATGTCAAAGTATGCCGTACAAGAACTGATTGAAAGGAAAAAATAATGGCAGACATCCAATTAGAAGATTTTTATCAGGGATTTTACCAAGATGCTTTGACTGACTTTCAGGTAGACAAGGATGCTTCGAAAGCACAAATTTTTACGCAAAAAATAGGAAGCTATTTGGAACAAGACGGAGATGTTGCTGATATTATCTGGAGTGAATACATTCAATCAGACATTGAATTTGCGGGATATGCATACGATGAAGAACGAAAATTGCTGACTATTATCGGAAGCCAATTTTTCCCGGGTGAACAAATTGAAACACTTACAAAAGATATGTATGAGCGTAAATTTAAGAAGATGAAACTCTTTTTTGAAGAAACGGTTAATACAAGTTCCCCGTTATATTCCGTAATGTCTCCTACCGATGAAGCAGTTGAATCGGCAAAGTTTATTTATGAACTGTTTAACTCCGGTAAAATTCAACGAATTATGTTTTTAATTATCACAAACGGCACACTGACCAGAAACACTAAAGTCATTGCTCCTGAAATAATTAAAAATTTGAGAGCTGATTTTCAGGTGTTTGATTTGAAGGATATTTACCGAATATCAACTCAGGAAAATAATCTGCAGGAAATTGAAGTTTCAATCAGTGACTATACGGATGAGTGGCTGTTATGTTTACCTGCATCTTTGGAAGCTCAAGACTATGCTTCTTATCTGGTTGTTATGCCCGGGAATGTTTTAGCACAAATATATGATCAGTACGGACAAAAGCTGTTGGAGCAGAATGTTCGTACGTTTTTGCAATTCAAAGGTAATACCAATAAAAAGATGCAGATTACGATAAAAGAAGAACCAGAACGCTTTTTTGCGTATAACAACGGGCTGACATGTACGGCATCTTCAATTGAAGTAGAAAAGCAGGATAATGTCTTAAAAATTGTTCGGTTAAACGGATTGCAAATAGTGAACGGCGGTCAAACGACTTCAGTCATTTATAACTGCTATAAAAATAAGGTTGATATAAGCAATATCTTCGTTCAAATGAAATTGTCCGTTGTTTCCAAAGAGGATGAATATGCTGATTTCGTCGGTAAGGTTGCAAGATATGCAAACAGCCAGAATCCGGTTAAAGAATCCGATTTCTTCTCTAACAGTCCTTTCCATAAGACATTTAAAGAACTTTCGGAAAGAATATGGGCTCCTATGTCAGGCGGTCAACAAATTAAAAATAAATGGTATTATGAGCGTACCCGCGGTCAATATTTGAATGAGAAAGCTAAGTATGTC
Organism: uncultured Alphaproteobacteria bacterium; assembly: GCA_947586835.1. Taxonomy (GTDB): domain Bacteria; phylum Pseudomonadota; class Alphaproteobacteria; order CAAHEQ01; family UBA3637; genus RGIG4140. The sequence goes on along the minus strand of CANPXT010000003.1, from coordinate 98,023 downwards.
AGAGACGGAAAAGAGAAAGAATTCCTGTTGCGTTATCCGAAAGAGCAAATGGTAGATAAACATTTGTTGGCTAAGACGGAAATGATTTTCAGCAACTTCCCGTACTTATCTACAAAGACAAACCAAGCCTTTCCGAAGTTTGCAAAACAAATTGAAGATATGCTTGAAAAAGATGAGCTTTCCATTAATGAGGCTTATTTTAAGGAAGCAATAGCAAAAATAATATTAACCATTAAGACGGACAATATCCTCAAAGAAGCCGATTGGGTAAAGAGCAGAAAATCCGTAAGAGCTTATATTAAGGCTTATGCGTTGGCTATTTTGAATAAATATATCAAAGAACACGAGGCGTATCTTAATTATGCTGATGTCTGGGACAGACAAGATATATCAGATGATATGGAAAAAGTGTTGAATATATGTATCAACGTTGTCAGATCATATATTGAAGCTCAAGAAAACGAAGCCGATTTGCGTGAAAAATTCAGTCGTGAATATACTTGGAAAGAAATACAACAAATCAAATTCGAAATACCCGAAAAATTATTTGAAAATATAATTACGGAAAAAGAAGCGGTAAAATTCGAAAAGAAAGAGGCAAAAAAGCAACAGGCAATCGATAATAATATTGAAAGACAGGCTTTTGTTGTAAAATTACCGTTCTCTGTATGGGGAAAATTATTTGCTTTTTATAATGCAAATAAATCTCTGTGCAGTGGTCTGAAGGAATTTGAAATATTAGGTAAAATGTCAAAAGGCTATCTTCTTCCTCCGAGTGAGAAACAGGCACAGATTTTGTATGCTCTTTATGAAAAGGCTAAAAGCATGGGAGTAAAGCTGGACAATGGATAAACTTACCAAAGAGCAAAGACATAAAAATATGGTTGCCGTCAAAAATAAAGACAGCAAGATAGAGCAGATTTTGCGAAAGATTCTATGGGATAACGGTTACAGATACCGCAAAAATTGTTCGAAAGTATTTGGTAAACCGGATATTGTCTTTATGAGTAAAAAGGTAGCCGTCTTTTGCGACAGTGAGTTTTGGCACGGGTATTCTTGGAAAGAAAATAAGGATAAAATACATTCCAACAAAGTTTTTTGGATTAAAAAAATCGAGAGAAATATGGAAAGAGATGAAGAAGTTAATAAAAAACTTGAAAATGAAGGATGGACAGTATTAAGATTCTGGGGCAAAGAAATTACGAAAAATCCCCGGAAGTGTTTTGAAAAAATCGTTACGGTATTAGGAAAAGGTCATGAAATATAAAACGATAGATTTATGCGCAGGCATAGGCGGAATTCGCAAAGGATTTGAAATGACGGGAGGCTTTGAAAACGTCCTGTCCGCTGAAATAGATGAATATGCCTGCAAGACCTATGAACATTTATATAAAGAGAATCCCAGAAATGATCTGACTTCCGATGAGTTTAAAAATAAATGTGCAAATTTGGATTATGATGTTCTTTTGGCCGGATTTCCATGTCAAACATTCAGCAGAGCAGGAAAAAAGGCCGGATTTGAAGATACTGTTAAGGGAACAATATTTTTCCATATTTTAGATATAATAAAGCGCAGTAAAAAACGTCCTAAAGTGGTATTTTTGGAAAATGTTGACCATTTGACCACACATGACGGAGGCAGGACTTTCAGGACTATATTGGAAAGATTGACTGATCTTAATTATAAAGTAATCGGCGTTAAAAAAGGAAACAACGGAAACATTATTTATAATCCTAAGGATTTCATCAGAAATTCAAAGGACTTCGGTATTCCTCAAAATCGTCCGAGAGTATATATAATAGGGTTCGATTTGGAACAATATCCTGATATAAAATTACCCAATTATATTCCGCCTAAAGGGAAAAAACAGTTATATACTGATTTGAATGATCTGTTGGAAAAGAATGTTTCCGAGAAATTTTTCATGTCACAAGGATATCTGGAAACATTAGAAAGACATGCTGTCAGAGAGAAAAGTAAGGGTAACGGCTTTGGATACAGAATAGTCAATGCCGAAAATATTGAACATCCGATTGCCAATACAATCTTAGCTACCGGTGGTTCGGGAAAAGAACGAAATCTTATATTGGATAAGAAAAACGGCAAAAAATATGCCGGAAAAATGTACGGACAGAAAAAAACCCCGATTAATAATAAATTTGTACGGGTTATGACGCCGATGGAGTGGGGAAAACTTCAAGGTTTTGTTAATTATGCTTTCATTAATAAGAAAACAAAAGAAGATACTTTTACTTTCCCTTCAGAAGTATCTGACACCCAACAATATAAACTGTTCGGAAATTCCGTAACAATACCCGTAATTAAAGAAATGGCTGAAACTGTTCATGAGATTTTAGTGAAGCAGGATGATACGGAGTAATTCTTAGGAGTTCGAGATTTTTATATAACAATAATTTTATTTAATATATATGAGAGTGATAAAGAAGTGCCGACAATAAAAGAAGTGTATATAAAAAATTTCAAATCAATTAAGGAAGAGACTTTCTGTTTTAATATAAACATGAATGCTGTTCTTGGCTCAAACAATGTTGGAAAAAGCAATTTATTGGAAATTATAAAAAGATGTTTGGGAGGTAAGTGGTTATCTGCTAATTCGTTTTCCATTGATGATATACACAAACGACAGGAAGGAGAATCTATTGTTGTAAAAATTATATTCAAAGAACCATTAAAATACAAAAAATACAAAAGTTCTCCAGAAGTAGATGTTTACGGTTTTCAGTTTGAATATAAATTATATGAAAAAGGGGAAAACAAAGGACAATATCATTTAGACCAAAAATGCTTAAATGACAAGGAAGAGATTATATCTACTATTATTACAAAATATGAGAAAGGTACAGGTGCTATATCAGAACCATTAACATCTATACCTCAAGAACTAAAGGATGAAATTAAGTTGATTTATATGGGGTTGCCAAGAACTATTGAGAGCCAATTACCAACTTCGCAATATTCTTTTTTAAGAATTATGCTACAAGATGTGTGTAAAGAAATTGAAAGCAATAGCGACAAGAAGAGAGAATATAATGCTCTGATTCAGAAATTGATGGAATTTTTATCTACGGAACATTTTAAGGAAATTGAACAATCAATAAAAGACAATACCAAAGCTCAGTTAGGAATTAGTAAAGATGATAAAAGCATAGATGTTTGCTTTAATACATTTTCTCCAATTACCTTTTTCAATAATCTTGACCTCATATTTAAGGAGAACGATTTTGAAATAAGTGCTACTGAACTAGGACAAGGAATACAAAATGCTGTTGTTCTTAGTATTATGCAAACATATGAAAAGATGAAGAAACAAGGGTCTATCATTTTAATTGAAGAACCAGAATGTTTTTTACACCCACAAAAGCAAAAATATCTATATGAAACATTTGAAAAAATATCTCAGACTAATCAGTTAATATATACTACACATTCTCCGTATTTTGTAGCATTGCCAAATTTTTATCAGGTAATTCGTTTAATTAAGGAAAATTCGGAAACAAAAGTACAGAATATTCGTTCTGAAAAATGGAAAGAGATTGTTAAGAAGCTATGGCAACAAAGAAAAGAATTACAAATATTAAAGGATTTTGATACAGAGACACGAGAATTTTTCTTTTCAAAAGCTGTGATTATTGTTGAAGGCGATACAGAACGCTTATCTTTACCTGTTTATGCTAACAGATTAAAGTTTAACTTAAATGCAGCAGATGTCTCAATTATCAATGCAAGAGGAAAAAGGAACTTATATAAATTTGTGCAGATTGCCCAAACATTAAATATTAAAACTGTTGCTTTTTATGATATTGATGCTTCGGATTTCAAGAATAATAATAAAAAAGAAGAGGAAGAAGAGTATAATAATAAACTTAATGCATTAGCCGATGTAATAACCAAAATAATTGCTCTTGATAAAGATTATGAAGGTGAGTTACGGAAGACATTTGGTGAACAAAAATATAGTGAGATATGTAGCAATATTCAAGGAACCAAGCCAATCAAAGCATGCCAAATAGCACAAAATGAAACTTTAGATATTCCAGCAAAAATACAAGAAGCTATAGAATGGTTATCCAAAGAACTAATATAAATTAAGTGCACAATATTCAGATAAATAGAGAAAAATTCAAGAGATATTAATAATGATTAAAGTTCTGTTTGTATGTCTGGGGAATATTTGTCGGTCGCCGATGGCGCAGTTTGTGTTTAAGCAAATGGTTGCCGAAAAAGGTTTGAAAGATCTGTTTGAAATTGATTCTGCCGCGACCGAGAGTTACAACGAGATGTGTCATGCCGGCATTCATCATGGTACGCGCGAAATGCTAAAATCAATGCATGTGCCTTTTGAAGAGCATTATTCCCAGCGCATTCGTCCGGCTGATTATGCTCATTTTGATTACATTTTGGCGATGGACGACAGCAATATTGAGGACATTCAGTCGCTTGTCGGCATGGATACGGAACATAAAATTCACCGCTTATTAGATTTTACCTCCAATCCGCGCAATATCCACGACCCTTGGTATACCGGCAACTTTGACGAGAGCTATTGGGATATTTACGAAGGCTGTCAGGCGTTTTTAGAATATCTGAAGGAGAACTCCTAAAATGAACTCTGAAATAGAATTAATCCCTTTTATTAAACAAGCACTTATAAATATAGAAAGTAAAGAATTTAAAAGAACTAACAGTACCGCTATCTTATCTCTTAGAGTTCTATCTGGAGCTATTTTCGCACTTTGTCGAGATGCCTTTACTTTATTGGAAAATAATGGAATATTTACAGCCTGCTCATTGACTTGTCAGGCTATTGAAGCACAAATACAACTGTTATGTATTGATAAAATGTACGATACAAAAGGCAGAGATTATTATGAATTTGCATTCGTAGAACAGTTAAGAAGTTTATCAATAAATCCGCAATGGCAGGAGAAAACGCTTTTAAGAATGCACCATTATAACTGTGAAAGATTTTATACCGGTAAAGGCAAAAACACATCAGATATCGATAGCTATCATAAAAATTGGTATAGATCTTTTGCAAATAGTATAAAAGATCTGAGCAAAATTGCGTTTCCATATTTTAAGGAAATATTTCATTCTCAAGGTATTGTTTTTATTGAAGAAGATTTAAATATTGATTTACTTTATGAAAACTATCAAACTTTGTGTTCATTTAAGCATTTATCACCATTCATTGTAGGAGAAACTTTTAGAGTACAAGGAAAATTGCTAGAGGAACATAAAATTAATCATAAAAAAGTAGCTTTAACCAGTATATATACGGCACTTATATCGGTGATCTTGGTTCTTAATAGGCATAACGAGCAAATACCAATTGAGGGATGTTTATTTAATAGAGTTTAGTTTTTTTCGCTTGATATTCCGCTTTTAATTCATTTTGGCATTGTTTGTAACGGGCGACCATTTGTTCTAATTTGAACTGCAAGCGGAGGAGACGGTCGCGAGGCCTGACCGGTAGCGGATTACCGTAGGCTTTTTTAAGTAAAGTTTCAATTTGGGTAAGAGTTCGGCCGGCGTGGTAATAAACCATTACAAAGTTTGTCCGGTTGCTGGGTTTGATATCTTTATATTTGCGCATTTTCATAATTTAATCCCCATATAACGGCAGTATGAGGAACCGGACGGGTCAACGTAAAGTGTTGGCTTGCCTTGGCATTTTAAGGCAACTACTTGGCGGTGGTTTTCATCGTCGTAGCCACCTTTGCCGGATAAAAAGATGTAATCGACAAGCGGCGCTCGGCACACTGTACCATACCAGACCGGAGGCAGGTTGACCGTTTCTACCACCGTTACTTCTTCGGCTTGATTGTTATAGCGCCGGCATAACGCCTTAACTTCATCAATATCTGAGGGTTTCCTGACCATATAAATTTTAACTGTTTTCATTGCATTTCCCTTCGTTTGATACAATGAATGCTTGGAAATGAACGAAAGTCCAGTGAAATAGGTAAAAAAATTGAATATTTTCTATCTTTTCTTGCTTTTATGCGGATACAACTAATCCTTCTTAACCTCAGCGATCTGCTTTTCATCAAACATCGCATAACCGGAGGTGGTATAGGTGATCGGTTTGATTTTGCTTTGTCAAGAGAATACTTTATAGTTTAGAAAAATACTAAGTATGAAGTTAAAATTTTTACACTCGGTAAATAGAGCATTTTAGTCCGATAGGTTAATTTTTTTATGAAAATGGAAAATTTTATAACAAATATCTTGACAATATACATATAGGGGGTATATGTATATTTGAACGTAATTTTTTTAACAGGAGAATTAAAAATGGGAAAATGTAACAATCCGAATTGTAAATGTGAAAACTGCCAATGTGGCGAAAATTGTCAGTGCGGAAAAGATGGCAAAGAATGCCATTGCGGTGAAAATTGTACCTGCGGTGATAACTGTCAATGCACCAAAGAAAATAAATGCTGCGATTCTTGCCACTGCGGCGATAATAAATAGGTAAAGCCAATGACTATACAATCAAAACCGAATCATTCGGAAAACTTGCCTCGCCTGAACCGCATATCAGGGCAGATAGATGGGATTAAAAAGATGATAGAGGAAGAACGTTATTGCGTGGATATTGTCAATCAAATTAAAGCGGTGCGCTCTGCTTTAAAAAGTGTTGAAAAAAACATTTTGCAAAAACACATTCAACATTGCGTTGCCGCTTCTTTTTCTACCTCAAAAGCCGAGCAACAGAAAAAAATTGATGAGCTTATCGGGCTTTTAGATAAATCAGATGATTAAATAAAAGGAATAAATAATGTCTGAGCATATTCATCATCACCATCATCATAATGAGGTAACACAAAAGTCCGTTAAATTGCTGATTTTATTGTTTGCAATCAATATGCTTTTGTCTGTTGCTGAAATAATAGGAGGTATAATTTCCGGCAGTGTTTCTTTGATAGGAGATGCACTGCATAACACTTCTGATGCTTTTTCAATTTTGATTGCCGTCATTGCGTTTAAGATAGGAAACAAGAAAGCTTCGGCAAAATACACATACGGTTTCAAAAGAGCTGAAATTATAGGTGGATTTGTTAATCTGATATTGCTTTTTATATCCGGTTGCTATCTGTTGGTAGAAGGAATTGAACGGCTGATAAATCCGCAACAAATTGATGGACTGCTGATTATTTGGATTTCGGTTTTGGCGCTTATTATTGATACCTTAACGGCAAAAATTTCGCATCATGACGCCCATCACAACAGCAATATGAAAATGGTGTTTATTCATAACTTGGCAGATGCATTCGGTTCAATCGGCGTTATTATTTCCGGCCTTTGTATTATGTGGTTTGATTTATATCGGGTTGATGGGATTGTGGCTTTGTTTATTGCTTTTTATATGATTTTTCAATCAGTGGTGTCTTTTCCGCAGATTGTAAATATCTTGATGAATGCCGCTCCCGACAACATTGATATAGAACAAGTCAAAAATTCTTTGCTTGCCATAAAAAATATCAAAAATGTGCACCATTTGCATTTATGGTGTATCAGTGAACATAATGTGGCGATTGAATGCCATATTGAAAGTGATAACAATGATATTATTGTGGATGCAACACAGCTTTTAAAAGATAAATTCGGAATTACTCACTGCAATTTTCAGGTAGAAAATAAATCATGCGGTGAATGTTGCGATTTATAAAAATTTTTAAAGAAGGGATAGCAAAATGAAATTTGAACAAATACGCAATGCGACAATTGTTTTGGAATATGCCGATAAAAAGTTTTTGGTTGATCCATGGCTTGCGCCACAAGGAAGTAACGGCACTTTTAAGGAACTTGGTATGCAAAGCGAGGCAATTTGCGCTGAACACAATGAACTTGCTATGCCGATATGTTCGTTGCCCAAATCAGTTGCGGAGATATTAAACGGGGTTGATTACTATATCATCACCCATATTCATCCGGACCATATTGATATGTATCCTGATGGAACAGTCGGTAAAGATTTAAATCACAATACACCGGTTTTTGTGCAAAATAAGGACGATGCCGAAGTACTGAAAAAGTCCGGATTTACAGATGTGCAAGTTATGACGGAAAATACGCAAATCGGTGAAATTACGCTTATTAAAACACCGGCATTACATGGCACAAAAATTCCTTGCGGAAAGGCCAGCGGATTTATTTTGCGACATAAAAACGAAAAGTCGGTTTATGTGGCTGGAGATACGATTTTTTATGATGAAGTTCAAAAGACTTTGCAACAATATCAGCCTGAAGTTATCATTTTGAATGCTTGTGCGGCGACTTTTAATACTTTCGGACGTTTGATTATGGACGATAGTGATGTGGAAAAAGTTTATGAATTGTGCCCAAATGCGAAAATTATCGCCAGCCATATGGATAATGTGGCGCATGCAACATTAAATCGCCAAACCTTAAGCGAAAAGTTACATCAGCGCAATATTGCCGATAAAATTTTAATACCTGCTGATGGAAAAATTTATCACTTTTAATTTATAATTCAGGTAGCATACAAGCCGAGTTTAACCGCTCGGCTTTACTTTTGTACGATAGTCTGATCGGCTGTTCTTATTTTTATGTTTGATTACTTGCAATAGTCTTTATCCCCCGGTTTTAACAATCCCTTTGCCGAATTTGGCTTCCAGCTCGTCCACCAAATGCGAGAGTTTGTCGTCATGAGGTTTAACTTCCTCAAACAGCGATTGTTGCACTTCGCCATAGGTCAGATGTGTTAGCGTTACGCCGGTTGAGCGGTAAATTAAATTCAGACGGTAGAGTTGTTTTAAGAGGTTTATGGCGGCCATGCGCACTTCTTGGTCACCATTGGTCGGGTTGGATAATCTCGCCTCGATGGCATAGTATTTGAAATCTTTCGTCCGGAGCATGACTTCCACGCCCTGGCAAAATCCGTTCCACCGCCGCAACTTCTGACAAGCCTCGTGAACGTGGCCGTTAAGCGCGTGTTCCAAATACTCCAAACTCTGCGTAAAATCCTCAAAACTGCGCGTAACCTGTATGCTCTGCGGAGCGGTAGGCTCGTTGTTAACCAAAGATGTCGCAATACCGGTCAGTTCGCTTTTAAGGTTCAACCCATTAATTCCGAAGGCTTTTCGGATCCAGCCGTTTTCTTTTGCCACAAAGTCCTTAATCGTAAAAATCCCGCTGAACTTCATGTGCTCGCTGTTTTTACGCCCGATGCCGCTGACGTCCCCAATCGGCATTTCGCCCACAATATCCAAGATTTTATCGGGTGGAATAACAAATATACCGCTGGTATTTTTGGCCTTGTCGGAAGCAAGCTTGGCAAGCGTTTTAGAAGTTCCCAGACCGATGGATACGGGAATACCGACCTTATCCCACACGGTCTGTCGGATATTTTTGATGATGTCGGTATAAGTGCACTGATAGACTTTATTGAGGCTGGTCAAATCGATAAATGCCTCATCAACCGAAGTCACTTCCACATCCGGACTGAATTCCTTAACAATCCCCATTACTTGCATTGATATCTGAGAATACCTATGCATCCGAGCCGGAATACAAATAGCGTTTTTATAAACATCTTTAATTTGAAAATAGGGTGCGCCCATCTTTATACCGAGGGCTTTGGCTTCACGAGAACGAGAGACGATAATACCCTTATTGCCGCCACCGGTCATCACGCACACCGGTTTTCCTTGCAAATCGGGATTATCCTTCCGTTCGCAAGAAACGAAAAAGCAGTCGCAATCAACCAATGCTATAACGTGCTGGCGCATTTTACCTCTTGAATGTTCTATTTCTGTTCTATTATTAGCGCGGAAATTTTGGGAGTCAATAAGTTCATGATGATTTTACCATATTTTCTCCGTTTGGCTGTGTTAAATAAAACCTTTTGAGGTAAATACAGATTTTTAGAAAATATATCATTTTTTCTAAAATTACTTCTGTTTATATTTCAGATACTTTAAGGATTTTTTTATTTTTGCATTGATAAACTTTTATCAAAATTAAGATAGGATAAAACGTGAAAATTTTAGTATTAAACGGTAGTTCTACCAGACAATGAAAGAAAAGCAAATGAAAAAATTTTTAATGGCGGCTTTAATAGGATTATTACCGATCCCCAATCTTGTTTTTGCTAATGACGTGCGGGTAATTCCTTATCCGAATGGACTGGATATAAAATCCGAAGGTGCTTCTGCCGCACCCAAAGAAATAACTCACAAAGCCTCACCTTATTTTAACATGCCGAATGTTTTTGAACTCACCTCTAACGATCATTTGACAATTTTGACGCATTATCCGACATATCAGCAAACAACGGAATATTCTTGCGGTCCAGCAGATGCACTGACCATTTTATGGTATTATGGCAAGAATGATGTTACCGAAAAAGAATTGATAGAAAAAATGGGAGCAAGTTTTGAAACCGGAACCACTGTGAAGGGGATAGCAAATTACTTTAACAGCCTTGGCTGGAATGTTAAAACAAACCTTGAGGGAAAGCCTTTTGACGAGTACGAGGAATTTTCTGATTTTGTGCAGAAAGAATTAAAATCTGAGCATCCGATTATGGTGGAAAATGTTTTTATGGGTGGCCATTGGCGTGTTATTATCGGATATGATACAATGGGAACGCAAACAATCGCTGATGATGTTCTGATTTTTGCCGATACTTACGATACAGCAGACCATAACCAAGACGGATATTCAATTGAAAATGGGGAAAACTTTTTCTGGACTTGGTTTGACTATCAAGTATTGCCGGAAAGTGAAAGGAAACAACCGTTTGTCGTGGCATATCCGACAAAAACCGATGAATTATAAAATGTATCATTGGAAGTATCTTTTTTCTTATTTGTTCAAGAGTGGCGAGGATACAGGATACGAACTTGGGCAGCTAAGAAGCTAATAAAATCAAGGCAAAATGGTCTGAGTGAGCTCAATCCAAAAGTATCCATTTTGGTGTGGCAGGCGGTATCCTGGCAAAAGCTATCAAAAGTGACAGCTTGGTCGGCCTAAATGATTTTTTTGCAAATACCCGCAAACGGTGGGCTTTCGCGCCCCCTTTAAAACAGAAAAAAAGAGGAAGTATATCTTTCCTCTTTTTATTAATGGTGGGTCCGGAGGGACTCGAACCCCCGACCAGACCGTTATGAGCGGCCAGCTCTAACCAACTGCGCTACAGACCCGTTATCAGGCATTATTTTATCAAAATTCTTTTTAAAATGCAAGATTTTTTTTGTAATCTTAAAAATATTCTTTTCAACCGACTTTTTTCTTATCTTTTTTTTATAAAAATACTCTTTTTTTATTTGATATTTTTTAAAACTGTGCTATACTTCCCTTATAATCAGAAATAAGGAGATTACATCAATGGAAAACGATGAATATATGTTTAATCCGGGGGATTTTGTGGTTTATCCCACAAGAGGCGTCGGGCAAATTACGGAAATTAAATCGGAAAATATTTGCGGACAAAATTTAGAATTCGTTTCCGTCAGTTTTAATAAAGATAAAGCCACCGTTAAAATCCCTGTTTCGAAAATCAAAAAAGAAAATACGGCTTTACGTCAACTTGCCTCCGATTCGGTTATGGATACAGCTGTCCGCGTCTTGCATTGTAAAGCAAAAATCAAACGTGTGCAATGGAGCCGACGCTCACAAGAATATATGGAAAAAATTAAATCCAATAATCCCATTGCTTTGGCGGAAGTGTTGCGTGATTTATATAAAGATCCCGAAAAACATGAACAAACATACAGCGAGCGTCAAATCTATGATCAAGCTTTCGGTTTGTTTGTACCCGAATATGCATTGGTACATAAAATAAAGGAAGATGAAGCTTCGGCACAACTTTCTTCCATTTTAAAAAACAGAAACACACCAACCGAATCATAATGTGTTCTCATTACAAAAAACTTGCCTTTATTTGTTTGCCGAGCGTTGTTTTTTTGCTGTCGGCTTGTGCGCCTTTTGTTGATGCGCGACGCGAAGCCGGTGTTTCAGAACCTGTCGGTTCATCTACCGATGATAATCCTGCCATTTGTTACGGGCTTTTCGGCTCACAAGCGGATATTGATGCCTTGGCCGCAAATGAATGTGCCAAAACGGGACGAAAAGCCGTTTTAAAGCAAAAAGAAAATTTTGCCTGCTATTTATTTACGCCGCAAAAAGCCGTTTATGAATGCGAACAATCAACCGAACCCGTTCCACCTTATAAACCAACCTGTTCAATTTCCCGTTAAATAAACGTTTTTAAAAACAGAAAAGTTTTTATCATCCCTTTGTGTTGCGTTTTCGCGCGGATGTTTATACCCGCACCCCTGCCCTTATCTCAAAATAAGGGAAAATATAGTCTTCTTACGGTTTTTTCTTATAACCGCTTCCTTCTGTGTTATTCTCCGACTGATTAACGAAAAAAGCCTTCCTTATTCGGGAAGGCTTTTAAAGTGAACCACAAAACTATTGCGCTTGCGTTTCTTTGTTGCGCGCTTCCAAAATTTCTTTGTCGCGTGCGGCAGCCAACTGACGATACCGTTGCGTTTGCGCACCCGTTCCTGCCGGAATTAATCGACCGACAATCACGTTTTCTTTCAAACCTACCAGTTTGTCGCGACGACCTGCCGTTGCGGCTTCCGTTAACACACGAGTGGTTTCTTGGAAGGAAGCTGCCGAAATGAAAGAGCTTGTTTGCAAACTGGCTTTTGTAATACCCAACAAAACCGGAGCAACTTTGGCTTCCCGTCCGCCGGACTTAACTGCTTTTGCATTTTCAGCGGCTAATTCATCTTTTTCTACTTGCTCACCGACCAATAATGTGGTATCACCCGGATCTTTAACTTCCAGTTTTTGCATCATTTGACGAACAATCACTTCAATGTGCTTATCATTGATTTTCACACCTTGTAACCGATAAACCGCCTGCACTTCTTTAATTAAGTATTTTGCCAATTCCTCAATACCTAAAACGCGCAAAATATCATGCGGATCTTTTGCTCCTTCAACAATCATTTCACCCTTTTCAATAATATCGCCCTCATGAACGGCAACCGTCCGTCCTTTCGGGATAAGATATTCACGGGTTTCCTGACCATCGACAGAAGTGACAATCACGCGCCGTTTTGTCTTAAAGTCGGCACCGAAATCCACCCGACCGGCAATTTCCGACAGAATGGCCGGATCTTTCGGACAACGTGCTTCAAACAACTCGGCAACCCGTGGTAAACCGCCGGTAATATCACGCGTTTTGGAGCTTTCGCGCGGTAACCGTGCCAACACGTCACCGGCTTTCACTTCCTGACCGTTCTCAACGGCAACAACAGCGTCAACCGGCAAATAATACCGTGCTTCGGCACCGCTGGCAGATTTATAAACTTTGCCTTTGGCATCCAACAAAACAAGGCTCGGACGTCGTTCGGCTTTTGATGAAACGGGACGTGTAATCACTTTGGATGTTAAACCCGTTGCTTCATCAACAACTTCACGGACGGTTTCGCCCTCAATTAAATCTTCATATTTAACTTTACCGTTTTTATCAACAATAATCGGTGTTGTAAACGGATCCCATTCGGCAATACGAGCGCCCTTTGAAACCGAATCACCGTCGGCAACCATTAATTTGGCACCATACGGTAATTTATGTCGGGCTTTTTCCCGATCATGCACATCACGCAACGAAACTTCGCAATTTCGTGATAACACAATTTTTTCACCTTTGGAATTTTCAATCATATTGCCGTTTAACAATTTCACTTTGGCATCAAACCCGATATCAATGCTTGATTGTTCGGCACCTTTTTGCGCCGTACCGCCAATGTGGAACGTCCGCATCGTTAACTGCGTGCCCGGTTCACCGATGGACTGAGCGGCGATAATACCGACAACTTCTCCAATGTTTACCGGCGTTCCGCGCGCCAAATCACGCCCGTAACAAGCGGCACAAATACCGTTTTCGGCTTCACAGGTTAAGACCGAGCGAATTTTAACGCTTTCAATGCCGAGCGCGTCAATTAATTCAACATCGTTTTCATCAATCAACTTGTTTTTCGGAACAATAATTTCATCCGTCTTCGGATTCTTAATATCTTCCGCCGCCGTTCGACCTAAAATCCGCTCACCGGTTGTGGCAATAATATCACCGCCTTCAATAATCGGCTCAATGGTAATACCGTTTTCGGTTCCGCAATCTTCCATGGTAATAATGGCATCTTGTGCCACATCAACCAACCGACGGGTTAAATAACCGGAGTTTGCCGTTTTTAAAGCCGTATCAGCCAAACCTTTACGGGCACCGTGCGTGGAGTTAAAGTATTCCATAACCGTTAAGCCCTCTTTAAAGTTTGAAGTAATCGGCGTTTCAATAATTTCACCGTTCGGCTTTGCCATAAGTCCGCGCATACCGGCTAACTGACGCATCTGCGTTGTAGATCCGCGCGCACCGGAATGAGCCATCATGTAAACGGAGTTAATCGGTTCGCCCGGAACGGTTTTTGAAATTTCTTTCATCATGGCATCGGAAATATCATCAGTGCATTTTGCCCAAGCGTCGACCACTTTGTTGTATTTTTCCAAACGCGTAATCAAACCTTCCTGATACTGCCGTTCATATTCGTTTGTTTTGGCTTTTGTTTCTTCCAACAATGTTTTTTTGGCTGCCGGAATAATCAAGTCATCTTTACCGAAAGAAATACCCGATAAGGCGGCTTGACGATAACCCAAATTCATCACGCGATCGGCAAAAATACAGGTTTCTTTTTGACCGCAATACCGATAAACGGCGTCAATGATTTCCGAAACTTCTTTCTTCCGAATCAAGCGATTCATCAAGCTGAACGGTATTTTGCTGTTATCCGGCAAAATTGAAGCCAATTGCACCCGTCCCGGCGTGGTATCAACAATATGAGTCCGTTTTTCACCGTCATCATCCATAACGGTCAAACGCACTTTAATTTTGGCATGCAAGGACACTTTTTTCTCAAACAATGCGTGTTCGATTTCCTGCGGACCCGAGAAAAGCATTCCTTCGCCGCATTCGCCTTCGCGTTCCATGGACAAATAGTACAAACCCAAAATAATATCCTGCGTCGGCACAATAATCGGCTTACCGCTTGCCGGCGACAAAATATTGTTTGTAGACATCATTAAAACCCGCGCTTCCAACTGCGCTTCCGTTGATAACGGAACGTGAACTGCCATTTGGTCACCATCGAAGTCAGCATTAAAGGCTGTACAAACCAGCGGATGCAACTGAATGGCTTTTCCTTCAATCAACACAGGCTCAAAAGCTTGAATACCCAAACGGTGTAATGTCGGTGCACGGTTTAACAACACCGGATGTTCGCGAATGACTTCCGATAAAACATCCCATACTTCCGGTCTTTCTTTTTCCACCATCTTCTTGGCTGCTTTAATGGTTAAAGCCGCATTCCGTTGCTCTAATTTAGAGTAAATAAAGGGCTTAAACAATTCCAATGCCATCCGTTTAGGTAATCCGCATTGATGTAACATCAATTCCGGACCGACGGTAATCACGGAACGTCCCGAATAATCCACCCGTTTACCCAACAAGTTTTGACGGAAACGTCCTTGCTTACCTTTCAGCATATCAGCCAATGATTTAAGCGGTCGCTTATTGATACCCGCAACGGCACGCCCGCGCCGACCATTGTCAAACAAGGCATCAACCGCTTCTTGTAACATACGTTTTTCGTTACGAATAATAATTTCCGGTGCCCGTAACTCTAACAATCTTTTTAACCGATTGTTTCGGTTAATCACCCGACGATATAAATCGTTTAAATCTGATGTAGCAAACCGACCGCCGTCCAATGGTACTAACGGACGCAATTCGGGCGGAATAACAGGTAACACGTCCAATACCATCCATTCGGGACGCGATCCCGATTCCAAAAAAGCTTCAACCAACTTTAATTTTTTGACAATTTTTTTCCGTTTGGCATCAGACTTTGTTTCAATTAACTCTGCCCGTAATTTTGCCGCTTCCGAAGCTAAATCGATTTGTGAAAGCATTTCTTTAATGGCTTCGGCACCGATACCGACACGGAAAGCATCTTCACCGTATTCTTCCAAAGCTTCCTGATATTTTTCTTCCGTTAATAACTCGTGTTGTTTTAACGGCGTTAAGCCCGGCTCGATTACAATGTATTTTTCAAAATATAAAACCGATTCGAGATTTTTAAGCATCATATCCAACAGTGTACCGATCCGACTGGGCAATGACTTTAAAAACCAAATATGTGTCACGGGGCAAGCTAATTCAATGTGACCCATTCTTTCGCGCCGCACTTTGGAAAGCGTGACTTCAACACCGCACTTTTCACAAGTAAGACCCCGAAATTTCATTCGTTTATATTTACCGCACAAACATTCGTAATCTTTCACGGGACCGAAAATTTTTGCACAGAACAAACCGTCTTTTTCCGGCTTGAACGTTCGATAGTTAATTGTTTCCGGACGTGTGACTTCGCCAAACGACCATTCCCGAATTTTATCGGGAGATGCAATGGAAATACGAATGTCATCAAAAGACTGCGGGGACGGAACCTGTCCGAATGTATTTATTAATTCATTCATTTTTTTACCTCACTTCTTGAATTGAGATTATCGTTCATTCTGATTTAATTCAATGTCCAAGCCCAAAGAACGAATTTCTTTGACCAACACGTTGAAAGATTCGGGAATACCGGCTTCAAAATTATTATCACCGCGGATAATGGTTTCATAAGCCTTAATACGACCGGAAACGTCATCGGACTTAATCGTTAACATTTCCTGCAATGTATAAGCCGCACCGTAAGCTTCCAAAGCCCACACTTCCATTTCACCAAACCGTTGACCGCCGAATTGCGCTTTACCGCCTAACGGTTGCTGCGTAACCAAGCTGTAAGGTCCGATGGAACGCGCGTGAATCTTTTCATCGACCAAATGGTGTAATTTCAACATATACATATAGCCGATAGTCACTTTTCGATCAAACGGTTCACCCGTTAATCCGTCATACAACGTTACCTGACCGGACGAATCCAAACCGGCTTTTCTTAACATATTGTCAATATCGTCTTGATGAGCTCCGTCAAAAACCGGTGTGGCAATAGGCACACCCTTTTTCAGATTTTCACTCATAGCCAACAAAGTTTGATCATCCATATCGGCAATTTGACGGGCATATTCGCGCTCACCGTAAACATCTTTGAGTTTAGCGCGTAAATCATCAATTTTAGCTTGTTGCGCTTTGACGGCATCAACCACTTCACCGATTTGACGACCCAGTTCATGACAAGCATATCCCAAGTGCGTTTCCAAAATCTGTCCCACGTTCATACGCGAAGGAACGCCTAACGGATTGAGCACAATATCCATCGGCGTACCGTCTGCCGTATAAGGCATATCTTCAATCGGCAGCACACGAGAAACAACACCTTTGTTTCCGTGACGACCCGACATTTTATCACCCGGTTGCAATTTCCGTTTGGTAGCAATGAACACTTTGACTTTCTTCAATTCACCGGCCATCATTTCATCGCCACGTTGCAACTTACCGACTCGATTTTCGAATTTTTCCTGCAATTCTTGCTCGGCCTGATTGAGCGTTTCAATCAATTCTTCAATTTTACGCATCACACCGTCATTCGCAACACTGATTTTGCGCAAGTTATAATCGGCAACCGTGCTTAAATTTTCTTCCGTTAATATTGTACCGGCAGAAAAATCTTCAGCATTCACTACTTTTTGCCCAATCATTAATGCCTGAATCCGATCATAAAAGCTCTTTTGCAAAATGGCTTTTTCATCATCGCGATCTTTTGCCAAATGATTGATTTCCGCCTGTTCGATTGCCTGCGCCCGTTCATCTTTTTCAATGCCGCGCCGTGTGAAAATACGCACATCGATAACCGTTCCGAACACTCCCGGCGGTACACGCAAAGAAGAATCACGCACATCGGCAGCCTTTTCGCCGAAAATGGTTCGTAAAAGTTTTTCTTCCGGTGTCATAATCGTTTCACCTTTCGGTGTAACTTTACCGACCAAAATATCACCGGCTTTCACTTCCGCGCCAATGTAAACAATTCCGGTTTCATCCAGATTTTTCAATCCTTCTTCACCGACATTCGGAATATCTCGTGTAATTTCTTCCTGTCCGAGCTTTGTATCACGCGCCACCACTTCAAACTCTTCCAAGTGAATGGACGTAAATACATCATCACGAGCAATGCGTTCGGAAATTAATACCGAGTCTTCATAGTTATAACCGTTCCACGGCATAAACGCCACTAAAACGTTCCGTCCCAAAGCCAATTCACCCAATTCCGTACACGGACCATCGGCAATAATTTCGCCTTTTTCCACTTTATCACCGGTATGCACCAACGGTTGTTGCGTCATACAAGTACCCGTGTTGGAGCGTTGGAATTTTTCCAGCGTATAAATATCAACACCCGATGAGGTTGTCGTTAATTCGTCGGTTGCGCGAATGACAATACGGGAAGAATCAACTTGTGTGACCACACCGGCTCGACGTGCGGCAACGGCTGCCCGTGAATCTTTGGCAACGGCTGCTTCCATACCCGTTCCGACAAGCGGTGCTTCATTATGCAACAAAGGCACGCCCTGCCGTTGCATGTTCGATCCCATTAAGGCACGGTTAGCGTCATCATTTTCCAAGAACGGAATCAAGGAAGCAGCCACCGACACAACCTGCTTCGGTGAAACGTCAATTAAGTCAATTTCTTCCGGCTTGGCAAGCACCACTTCACCCGCATGACGCGCCGTGACCAATTCTTCCGTAAATTCGCCCTTATCATTTAATTTGGCATTTGCCTGCGCAATCGTGTGTTTAGCTTCTTCCATGGCTGATAAATAAACAACTTCATCGGAAACATGCCCGTCAATAATTTTCCGATACGGTGTTTCGATAAAGCCGTATTTATTGACTTTGGCGTAGGTGGAAAGCGAGTTAATCAACCCGATGTTTTGTCCTTCCGGTGATTCAATCGGACAAATACGTCCGTAGTGTGTCGGATGAACGTCACGCACTTCCATACCGGCTCTGTCACGAGTTAAACCGCCCGGGCCCAATGCCGACAAACGCCGTTTATGCGTAATTTCCGACAACGGATTGTTCTGATCCATAAATTGAGACAATTGCGACGAGGCAAAAAACTCTCGCACGGCACCCGATAACGGTTTGGCATTAATTAAATCATACGGCATAATCGAATCGATTTCGCTGGATGTCATTTTTTCACGAATCATTCTTTCCATACGCAACAAGCCTAACCGATATTGATTTTCCATCAATTCACCAACGGAACGCACCCGACGGTTACCCAAGTTATCAATATCATCAACCTGACCTTTACCATCTTTAATTTCAACCAACGTTTTAATAATTTTTAAAATATCTTCTTTACGCAATACCCGAACGGTATCCGGCACTTCGGTATTATCAAAACCTAAACGGGCATTCATTTTTACCCGACCAACTGCCGATAAATCATATCTTTCCAAGTCAAAAAACATACCGTTAAACAAGTTGGCCGCCGTTTCCACAACAGGCAATTCGCCCGGACGCATAATTTTATAAATATCAATTAAAGCTTCATCACGCGTGGTGTTTTTATCAGCCAGCAACGTATCACGAATATACGGTCCGACATTAACATAATCGATATGCAACACCGGAATTTCTTTAATTTTTAATTCATTCAGTTTCTCAATATCGTCTTCCGTGATTTCATCACCGGCTTCCATTACCACTTCACCCGTTTTTTCATCAATAAAATCCGTTGCAACGAAACGACCCAATAAGTCTTCCGTTGTTAAGCGAATTTCATCTAATCCGTCCCGTTTTAACTTATTCACGCGACCCAAATTTAATTTTTCACCGGCTTCAGCAACCGTTTTACCCGTTGCGGCATTAATTAAGGGGTGCGTTAATTTAACCCCTTTCATTAAAGAAGGAACAAACTCGGTTTTCCAAGCTTTTTTATCTTTTTTGATTAAAATGGTTTCATAAAAATAATTTAAAATTTCTTCTTTACTCATACCTTCAATTTCGGAAGCAGACAATTCTTTTCCCTGCGCGACAGCCTCTTTCCGCCGTTTTTCCGTTTCGGCACCATCCAATGCATACAACAAAGACGTTACCGGCAATTTCCGACGTCTGTCAATACGAACATAAAGTAAATCTTTGGCATCAAACTCAAAATCAATCCATGAACCGCGATACGGAATAATGCGCGCGGCAAACAAAAATTTACCGGATGAATGCGTTTCACCGTTGTCATGATCAAAAAACACACCCGGGGAACGGTGCATTTGAGAAACAACAACCCTTTCGGTACCGTTGACAATAAATGTTCCTTTTTCCGTCATTAACGGTAAATCACCGACATAAACATCTTGTTCTTTAATATCCCGAATGGAACGCGTACCCGTTGCGGCATCCACATCCCAAACAACCAGTCGCAAAGTTGCCCGAACAGGCGCCGCATAAGTCAAACCACGTTTTAAGCATTCGTCCACATCAAACTTCGGTGTATCTAATTCATATTTAATAAATTCCAAATCACCCCGACCGGCAAAGTCATGAATCGGGAAAATGGATTTAAATACTTCCTGTAAGCCTGTATCTGAACGCTTTTCAACAGGAACACCCCATTGCAAAAACTCTTTATATGAGCTGATTTGAACATCAATTAAGTTCGGCATTTCAACGGCGGCATCAATTTTGCCGAAGTTTTTACGAACTCTTCTGCGATTGGTTTCGGTTTTAATCATTTGTTATCCCCATAAAAAATAAAACTCTTCCGGCTAAAAGGAACCGGATCCTTTATTTGACTTCAATAGGGTCGACACCAATTTTGAGAGAAATTGATGCGACCCATTGAACAAGATTGAACCAAAAAATTATTTTAATTCAACTTTGGCGCCGGCGGCTTCTAATTGTTTTTTAATCTTTTCAGCTTCTTCTTTGCTGACGCCTTTCTTTATTTCTTTCGGAGCGCCTTCAACCAAGTCTTTGGCTTCTTTCAAGCCCAAGCCCGTAATTGTACGAACTTCTTTAATGGCATTGATTTTGTTGGCACCGCCTTCAACCAGAATAACATCAAATTCTGTTTTTTCTTCGGCAGCGGCCGCACCGGCACCGGCAGCAGCAACCGCAACCGGAGCAGCAGCCGAAACGCCCCATTTTTCTTCTAACATTTTAGCCAACTCGGCAGCTTCCATCACTGTCAAAGCAGACAATTCATCAACAATTTTATTTAAATCTGTCATTTTGTTCTCCATAATTAATAATATAGTTTTAGTTCAAAAAAATTATGCCGCAGCTTGTTCTTTTTCGGAATAAGCTTTTGCAACCCGAGCCAATTGTCCGGCCGGTGCTTGTAACAAGCCAACCAGTTTGCCGCGCAATTCGTCCAACGACGGCATAGCAGCCAACGCTTGAACTGTTTTAGCATCAATGAGCTTTCCGTTCATGATACCACCCGCAATTTCAAACTTTTCACTTGCTTTAGCTAATTTACACACGGCTCTGGCAGCAGCAAGTTCATCTTCTGAATATGCCAAAGCAGTCGGACCGACCAACAAGTCAGTCATAGCTTCACAAGGGGTTCCGGCAAGAGCCAATTTTGCCAAACGGTTTTTAACGACACGATAGCTCGCTCCGTCTTGACGAACGTTTCTGCGTAACTCTGTCGTTTCGGTCATTGTAATTCCGTTATTTAAGGCAACAACGACCAAAGCAGACTTATTGAAAACGTCTTTCATTTCGGAAATCACTTGTTGTTTTTCTTCACGTTTCACGATTTTGTCTCCGCTACTTTAAAAACGGTTTCCCGTTTTTGGTTTTCCACTCAAAGCCTCTCATCTAAAGAGACTTTCCTCATTTTCCTGTCCAGAAACATCATCTTTTTTCCTTATGGACAACCGATCTGTTTTCTGTCTATTGCCGGCGGAATGCTTTCCCTTAAATCTTATCCCATGATAAGCACCGACAGTCTTGGACAGGTATTTGCCCTCTTGAAAAATTTTTCCAAAAGGGCAAACAAACTCTTTTACGCAATACTTGAAATACTGACTTTAACACCCACACCCTGTGTTGTGCTTAAAGCTACCTGCTTCAAATAAACACCTTTGGAAGAAGCCGGTTTTAAAGCCGTTAACGCCTTCACAAAAGCAATTGCGTTTTCTTTAATTTTATCCGCCTCAAAGCTGGCCTTACCGATACCGGCATGAACAATACCTGCCGCATCGACACGGAATTGAACCTGTCCGGCTTTGGCCGCTTTAACTGCTTCCGTAACATCCATGGTAACCGTTCCGAGTTTCGGATTCGGCATTAAACCTTTCGGACCCAATACTTTACCCAAACGTCCGACAACACCCATCATGTCCGGTGTGGCAATTAAGCGCTGAAAGTTGATTTTACCGCCTAAAATATCGTTCATCAAATCTTCATCGCCCACAATATCAGCTCCGGCTTTCTTGGCTTCTTCAGCTTTCGGTCCTTTGGCAAACACGGCAACCGTCAATGTTTTACCGGTTCCTGCCGGCAAAGAAACGGCACCACGCACCATTTGATCGGATTGACGCGGGTCAACACCCAACGAAACGGCAATATCAACCGTTTCATCAAACTTGGCCTTTGCATTTTCTTTAATTAATTTAACCGCTTCATCAATGTCATAGACTTTGTTCTTATCAACGGTTTCGTAAGCTTGTTTTAATCTTTTTCCGTATTTCATGTTCTTACTCCACAACATCTATTCCCATTGAGCGCGCTTGTCCGGCGACCATTTCCATTGCCGCTTCAACCGTATGACAGTTTAAATCCGGCATTTTCTCCGTTGCAATGGCTTTTACCTGTTCTTTGGTAATTTTAGCCACTTTTTTACGACCCGGTTCTTTGGAAGCGCTTTTCACGTTAGCGGCTTTCTTAATTAAATAACTGACCGGCGGTAATTTTGTCACAAACGAAAACGTTCTGTCGGCATAAGCCGTAATAATAACGGGAATCGGTGCACCCGGTTCCATTTTTTGCGTTTTCGCATTAAATGCTTTACAAAACTCCATAATATTTAAGCCCCGCTGACCTAAGGCCGGTCCGACCGGAGGCGACGGATTTGCTTTACCTGCTTCAATTTGAAGTTTGATAAAGCCGATTACTTTTTTTGCCATTTTCTGACTCCTCAAAATATTTTCCAATCCATTTTGTTGAAGTTTGTGGTTCGATAATGGCTTATCTGCCACAAGTAAAGGAAATACGGATTGTTTTTATTTCCTTTAAAACTTTTTATAAAGTCTATGCTTTCTTAACCTGCGTGTAATTTAATTCTAACGGTGTTTGACGACCGAAAATAGAAACGGAAACCTTTAAACGCTCTTTTTCGGCATCCACATCTTCCACAATTCCCGTAAAAGAAGCAAACGGACCGTCACACACAACAATTTGCTCACCTGTTTCGTAAATAATCGTGGACTTCGGCTTTTCAACACCCTCTTTCACTTGTTGCAGAATCCGATCGGCTTCCGCCTGCGTCATCGGCACGGGCTTTTTACCGCCCAAAAAGCCGGTTACTTTCGGCGTACTGCTGACCAAATGCCATGTCTCAGGCGTCATTTCCATTTTAATAAGCACATACCCCGGGAAAAATTTACGTTCTTTTTCCACCTTGGCACCCTTGCGAATACTGATGACATTTTCGGTCGGTACCAAAACATCTTCAATTAAAGCGGCAAGCCCTTCTTTTTCCGCTTGCTCTTTGATAAATGCCGCAATTTTGTTTTCAAATCCCGAATATGTATGAACAATATACCAACGAACGGCCATTCACTAACCTCCCAACACAACACGAATTATTCCGGCAAAAAACATATCAACAATAAATAAAAACGCCGCCAAAGCAATACTCATCAATATCACGACAATCGTTCCCTGCGATGCCGCCGACCGAGACGGCCATGTAATTTTGGAAACCTCTTGTTTCACTTGACGAACAAATTGTGCCGGTGTTGTTTTCATTTTCTCCTCTTTATTTCCATTGGCAGGGGCGGCAGGGATCGAACCCGCGACCTTCGGTTTTGGAGACCGACGCTCTACCAGTTGAGCTACACCCCTTTCTCACGCACCTTACCGCTTCGGAAACACCCGTAACGATATGCCTTTTATAAAAAAAGACAGGTTATGTTACAGTTTTTTAAAACATTTGTCAAGCCCTTTTTGCAACTTTTTTTAATTTTTTGTTAAGAATTATACGCCTTTTGCATCAAGAAACAAATAATCAACTGTTTTTAAACAACTCTTTAAAAAGAACGTCTCTTTCTTACGCCTCAATCAACATCAAGCGTGATTTAAGTAAAGTCAGCTCGGAAGCCAGTGCGGGAGCCAAACGTTTTTCTTTTTGAAACGGTGCATAATACAAAGCTTGTGCTTCAACATCCGCCAATGCCAACTTGGCATCGATATGCATTAAAGCTTGAAAAGCCTCTTCGCTCATGGACAACCCTTTCCAATTTAAATCTTGATAAGAAGGCGAGTAACCGAAAGCCGTTTCCGTTGCACCGGCCAATCCTTGCGTTCGTTTGACAATCCACTCCAAAACGCGCATATTTTGTCCGAATCCCGGCCACATAAAATGACCTTGTTCATCTTTACGAAACCAGTTGACGCGAAACACCAACGGCTTATGTGTCAACCGAGCACCCGTTTTTAACCAATGAGACCAATAATCACCCATATTATAGCCACAAAACGGCAGCATTGCCATCGGATCACGCCGAATTTCTCCCGTTTTTCCTTCAGCAGCAGCTGTTTTTTCCGATCCCATCGTACTGGCCAAATAAACGCCGTGTTGCCAGTTAAACGACTGATAAACCAACGGTGCGTTTGTAGCCAATCGACCACCGACGATAAAAGCATCAATCGGAACGCCTGCCGGATTTTCCCAATCTTTATCGATAATCGGACATTGTGAAGCCGGCGCCGTAAAGCGCGAATTCGGATGCGCCGCGGGTGTTGTGCTTTGAGGTGTCCAATCATTTCCCTGCCAATCAATTAAATGAGACGGTACTTCATCGGTTAAGCCTTCCCACCATACATCGCCGTCATCGGTTAACGCCACATTGGTGAAAATGGTATTTGCGCGACACGATTCGATGGCGTTTTTATTTGTTTTGGCCGATGTACCGGGTGCCACGCCGAAAAAGCCGGCTTCGGGGTTAATGGCATACAACCGTCCGTTTTTCGGTTTCAGCCATGCAATATCATCACCGACGGTTGAAACTTTCCAATCCGACAATTCCTTAGGTGGAATGAGCATGGCCAAGTTTGTTTTACCGCAAGCACTCGGAAACGCTGCCGTAACATATGTTTTAACATGCAATTTTTTATTTTCAAGACCGACGATTAACATATGTTCGGCCAACCACCCTTCATCGCGTGCCATGGTGCTGGCAATTCGTAATGCCAGACATTTTTTACCTAACAATGCATTTCCGCCGTAACCGCTGCCGAATGAAATAATTTCGCGTGTTTCGGGAAAGTGCGTAATATATGTATTTTCCGGATTACACGGCCACGGAACGTCTTTTTGTCCTTTTTTCAACGGACTGCCGACCGAATGTAAACATTTGACAAAATCGCCGTCTTTCAACACACGCCACACTTTTTTGCCCATACGCGTCATAATGCGCATATTGGCAACCACATAAGGCGAATCGGTAATTTCAATGCCGATTTGAGCAATATCCGATCCCAACGGACCCATGGAAAACGGAATCACATACATGGTTCGGCCTTTCATACAACCTTTTAATAATTTGTGCAGTGTTTTTTTCATTTGAGCCGGCGCCGCCCAATTATTCGTGGGACCGGCATCAATTTTATTTTGACAGCAAATGAACGTACGAGCCTCAACGCGGGCAACGTCTTTCGGATTGGATCGCGCCAAAAAGCTGTTCGGACGTTTTTTGGGATTTAAAGGAATAAACGTTTTATTTTCAACCAATAAATTATTAATTGCCTGAATTTCCTCCTCACTGCCGTCGCACCAATAAACGGCTTCCGGCGTGGTTAAATCGGCAATTTCATTTACCCAATCAATTACTTTTGTGTTTGTTGTCGGTATTTTTTGTGTCATTTTTAAGACCTCCCTTTCATAAAACCTGTTTTTATTTTAAAAACCCGCGATTAAAATGTCAACCGAAAAAAGGCACTTTTTCAAAAACTTTCTTTTTTCTTCTTTACTTTTGACGGGAAAAACGATTATTTAAAATATAATGCTTGAATAAAATTTTGTTTTTTGTTAGGATAGAATTAATTTATAATTGAAAGAGGAAAAAATGAAACATCAGCTTCAAAAATATTTATTCGTTTGCTTAACCGGATTGTTGGTCAGCGCTTGTGCCGGTGATAATGATACCATTCCCGATCAACCGGTCGAACAACTTTATATGCAGGGCTTTAATTACTTTAAAGAGAAAGAATATGCCGAATCGGCGCGTTATTTTGATGAAATCGATCGGCAACACCCTTACTCCGTTTGGGCACCGCGGGCGCAAATTATGGCAGCTTATGCTTTTTATTCCGAAAACAAGTATGACGACGCCATTTTAACGTTAGATCGCTTTATTCAACTGCATCCGGGCAATCGCAATATTGTTTATGCTTATTATTTAAAGGGCTTGTGTTATTATGAACAAGTGTCCGATATTTCGCGTGAGCAAAAAATGACGGAAGAAGCGTTATCGACATTCAACGAGATTTTAACACGGTATCCCAATTCCGTCTATACGGCTGACATTAACAAAAAATTACAGGAATTGGAAGCACACCTGGCCGGAAAGGAAATGGCCGTCGGACGCTATTATTTAAAACAGCGTGAATATATTCCGGCCATGAATCGTTTTCAAACGGTGTTGTTAGAGCATCCGCAAACAAACCAAACACCCGAAGCACTTTATCGGTTAGCGGCTTGCTATACGGCGCTGGGAATGGCTCATCAAGCTGCCCAAACGGAACAAGTTTTGCGTCAATATTATCCGACGGATAATTGGACACAAAAAGCCACCAAACTTATTCAAAAATTCAAATCTGAATAAAGGGTATTTTAAAATCCATGCTCTCTGCCCTTTCCATTCGTGATGTCGTTTTAATTGACAAGCTTAATTTGGGTTTTCAAAAAGGACTGTGTGTTTTCACGGGTGAAACGGGAGCCGGCAAATCAATTTTATTGGATTCGCTTTCGTTGGTTTTGGGAGCACGTGCCGATACGGGGCTTATTCGATACGGACAACCGCAATTAAGTGTAACGGCAACGTTTTTATTGCCCTCAAATCATGCGGTGTTTCAGTTATTACACGAACAGGGTATTAACGCTTCCGAATCGGAAGAATTAATCGTGCGTCGTCTTGTTTTGAGCGACGGTAAAAGCAAGGCTTTTATTAACGATGAACCGGTCAGTATTGCTTTTTTAAAAAGTGTCGGTGCTTTATTGGCAGAAATACACGGTCAGTTTGCCTCACACGGGTTGTTAAATCCTGCAACGCATTTAACCGTATTGGATTCTTATGCGCAATTAAATGCCGAAAAAGCGACTGTCGAAAAAGCGTATACACAATTTAAAGAAGCCGAAACAGCTTTAAAAACAGCGCAGAAAAATTTGGAAAATGCTCAAAATCGGGAAGAATATTTAAGAAATGCCATTATTGATTTAGAAAACCTGGCACCCAAACCTGATGAAACGGAAGAATTAACGCAAAAACGCGCCCAACTTATGAACAGTGAAAAAATCATTACCTGTGTCAATCAGGCAGCAGAATTATTAAATAACGAGCAACAAGGTTTGATTCATCAAGCCGCTCAGGCAGAAAGACAATTGGCAAAAGCCGCACAATATGCACCCGAAACATTTGAAGATGTTCTTAAAAACTTAAATGAGGCACAATCCGTTTTATCCGATGTATCATTTGAACTGGATCATTTAGGCGAAAAGCTGGGCGATGTATCGGAACTGCCGGAAATTGACAATCGCTTATATGCTTTAAAAGATGCGGCACGCCGATATCAGGTTGACGTAAACGAATTACCAACCTTATTGACATCATTTCAAGAACAGCTGTTCAGCCTTGAAAAAGGCGAAGAACTTATTGTTCAATTGCAACAAAATCTCAATCAGGCCCATACCGATTATTTAAAGACGGCGCAAAATCTTTCCCGTAAACGAAAAAAAGCAGCTGATTCGCTTGATAAAGCCGTTCAAAAAGAGTTACCCGCATTAAAACTTGAAAAGGCAGATTTTATCACCGAACTGACAACCGATGAAACAATCCTTTCCCCGCAGGGAATCGATTCGGTTTGTTTTACCGCTTCCACAAATAAGGGAACACCGCCGGCACCGCTTCATAAAATTGCCTCGGGTGGTGAACTGGCTCGTTTTATGTTGGCATTAAAAGTTGTTTTGGCTCATACGGTTGAAACGGAAACACTTATTTTTGATGAAGTTGACAGCGGTATCGGCGGCGCAACGGCAGCAGCAGTCGGCGAGCGTTTAGCACGCTTGGGCAATGATTATCAGGTGTTGGTCGTGACCCATTCGCCGCAAGTCGCCTCCTGCGGACAAACACATTATTGCGTCACAAAAAGTGAAAAAAATAACGAAACGCAAACCACCGTTCAATTGCTTTCTTTTTCGCAACGGTTGCAGGAAATTGCGCGTATGCTTTCCGGCACTCATATTACACAAACAGCTCAAACAATGGCACAGGAATTATTGGAAAAATCATGTCAAAATCACCCGAAGAATTAACAAAAACGGAAGCGGCGCAAGAATTGGAATATTTGGCACAAAAAATTGCGCAATGCGACATTGCCTACCATCGTGACGATTCGCCGTTTTTGACCGATGCCGAATATGATGCCTTAAAACGCCGAAACGAAGCTATTGAAGCTGTATTTCCCGACTTAATTCGTCCGGACAGTCCATCCTTTCGAGTGGGCGCCACAACAATGGATGCTTTCGATAAAATCACGCATACCGTTCCCATGCTGTCATTAGCGGATATTTTTTCCGTTGAAGAAGTTTACGGATTTATTGATAAGATTCGCCGGTTTTTAGGGCTAACCGATTCGGAAGAAATTGAAATTGTCGCCGAACCGAAAATTGACGGTCTTTCCTTTTCCGCCGTTTACGAAAACGGGCAATTAATTACCGGCGCTACTCGTGGTGACGGAACCGTCGGTGAAGATATTACCGCTAATTTAAAAACCATTCGGCAAGTACCGCTTATGTTGCATCATAGCACTGATTTATTTGATATACCGCCTCAAAAAATTGATATTCGCGGAGAAGTTTATATGTCAAAAAGCGATTTTTTTGACTTAAATCGCCTGCAGGAAGAAACCGGCAAAAAAGTATTTGCAAACCCCCGAAATGCGGCAGCCGGCTCGCTTCGGCAATTAGATGCTTCCGTCACGGCGGAACGCAATCTCAGCATTTTTGCTTATGCCTGCGGTGAAATCACTCACCCGACATGGACAACGCATGCCGAATTTTTAGAACAGCTGAAAAAATGGGGTTTTCCCGTCAATCCCGAAATACGTATTTGTAAAAATGTACGGGAAATGATTGACTTTTTTGAATATCTTACACAAAAACGCAGCGCTTTGCCTTATGATATTGACGGCGTTGTTTATAAAGTCAACAGCTTGGAATTACAACGGCGACTCGGATTTATTGCCCGATCACCGCGCTGGGCCGTTGCACATAAATTTCCGGCGGAACAAGCGGTCACAAAATTAGAAGCGATTCGCATTCAGGTCGGTCGAACGGGAGCCTTAACACCCGTTGCCGATTTGGAGCCGATTAACGTGGGCGGCGTGATTGTGCGCCATGCCACTTTGCACAATGCCGATGAAATTGCCCGTAAAGATATTCGCGAAGGCGATATGGTCGTGATTCAACGCGCCGGTGACGTGATTCCGCAAATCGTTCGCGTGATTAAAGAAAAAAGACCAACCAATTCAAAACCGTATGAATTTCCCGAAACATGTCCCGTTTGCGGTTCCCGCGCCGTTCGCGAAGGAGAAGATGCCGTTATTTACTGTACGGGTGAACTTTTCTGTCCCGCACAGCAGCAAGAGGCTTTAAAACATTTTGTTTCAAAAGATGCATTGGACATTGAAGGTTTGGGCGATAAAAATATTGAAATGTTGTTTGAAAAAGGTTGGATTCAAAATGCCGCCGATATTTTTGATTTACAAAAAAATCACGAATTGGACCTGATAGCCCTACCCGGCTGGGGATTAAAATCTGCCAATAATTTATTTCAGGCAATTGATAAAATAAAACAAGGTGTTTCGTTAGAACGATTTATTTATGCCATCGGAATTCGGGAAGTCGGCGAGGCTACCGCGCGATTGATAGCGCATAATTATTTATCGTGGAATCACTTTTTGACAGAAATGAGTAGTGATACCGCTTTTGAACAATTAACGCATATTGAAGGAATCGGTCCCGTTATGGCCCAATACATCGTTGATTTCTTTCAAGAACCGCGCAATCGGACATTATTAAGCCGACTGACAACCCAAATAACCGTGACCGATTATACCCCCCCGCGTCAAAAAATAACCCCGCTGTCCGGTAAAAGTATTGTTTTTACGGGAACGCTTGAAACCATGACACGGCAAGAAGCCAAAGCCAAAGCTCAAGCGGCCGGCGCCAAAGTTGTCAGTGCGGTATCGGCAAAAACCGATTTTGTTGTGGTGGGCAGTAACCCCGGCAGTAAACAAATTTTGGCAGAAAAATTAAACATTAGGCAAATAACCGAACAAGAATTTCATGTAATGCTTGACGATTAAAAAAAAATTCGTTAAAATGAAAAAAATTCAATTTTATGAGGGATAAGATGAGCACAGATAACACACAAAATGCCAATATGCAGGGAATTGAAGATGAATTAGATGCTTTTTTGGCCAACAGACCTGATGGAAATAATCCCCGGAAAAATGATTTATTAAGCCAAATAGCTTCCGAAGATATTGAAAACGAAAAGAAAACAAATCAAAAAAAGCATAAAGAACCTATTTCATTTTCAAAGTTGTTCACGGTTTCGATTATGCGCATTACTTTGTTTACCGATACCGTACAACATAAATATGCCCATGTGTTAAAAGTTCTGCAGTTGATTTGGTGCCTCATTATCGGTTTAATTTATATCGGTGGCTTGTTTTCTTTACTTGTTTTGGGCTATGCTTATAAAAATTATCCCACATACATTCAAAACTTTTTTGATACACATCATATCAGTTTATCGAACTGGCAACTCGATGAATATACTTTATCGCGCATTGCTTTAACGAATCTGAAAGATGAAAAAGGTGCTTATTCGATTGATAAAATGGTTATTCGTTCCGACTTTTCCGATTTCTTAAATAAACGCATTAAATCGGTTTCGCTGGACGGTGTGAATATTACCATTAAAGAAACAAATGATGAGTATGAAATCGGTTATTTGGCGGAATTATTGGTAAAGTTGAATCAAGCCGTTCAAAACAGCCATCAAATCGGCTCTGTTTCCGTTACCAACGCAACCGCCGTTATTAAAGGCAAAAAATACAATCTCCCCGTTCAATTTTCCATGACGGGTTTTTATGAACACGGAACCAGTATCAGTATTCCTTTAACGATTAAACAATCTTATATGAATATTTCCGGTATGTTATCCGTCAGCGGATCGGGTGATACGCTGGAATGGGCATTAGACATTTTATCCGGCAATTTATCTTTCCCCAACCAACAACCGGAAAACATTTCGGGACAATTTAAATTTAAAACAACCCATTACAATCTTTCTTCTTTAACCGGAAATGTCGAGCTTGTTTACGGGAAAAACCAAAAAAACATCAAACTTAATTTAAACGAAGAGAACGGGTTAATGAAAGGCTCCGCTAATTTGTCTTTCATTAATCAAGAGGTTCAAAACAAAACCGATGAAACAAAAACAGAGTTAAGTCTTGTTTTTGACGGTCTTGATATTAAAAACCTGTCGCGAATCGAAAGTAATAAACCTATTCGCTTTACTGTACAATCGTTTACCCAATCCGATTTAACTTTATCGCAAGCCGGTGGTGTTTTAAACGGAAAGTTAGATTGTAAAGACTTTATTTGTTCCTACCGGGTCAATAAAAATATTCCCGTTAACATTCAATCTTTGAAAGCAAACTATCAAGGGAACAGTTATGTTTCGAAAACACCGGTCAAATTTGAAATTGTCCCCAACAAACGACCGAATTTAATTTTAAACGGCAAAGTCGGAACCATAGATTTATCCGTTAACGGCTTTGTCTTTCACGGATACAGAAACGTTACATCGTCTGACTTTCACCTTTTGGCAAAAAATATAAGTGTTTCGGGTAAACTGGGTGAAAAAACAAAAACCGAACAAATGCGGGTAAATGTGAACGGTGCCTCTTACGAATCGGCGGATATTAAACTAACCGATGCCACCGTTTCCGTCAATGATATTTGGCAGGAAATACCTGATTTTCAATTAACTGCCAAAGAAGTATTTTTCAAAAACAGTCGCGCATTAAAAACTCCGATTGAAATGGAGGCTACGCGTCGCAACGGACTTGTTAAGGCTGATGTTTCTTTGTTAAACAATGCCGTTCAATCTCGTTTTACCGGAACGACAAACTTACTGAACGGAACTTTCCAAGGTACTTTTGCCGTTAAACCTTTCCAATTGAAAGAAGGTATGCCGGCACTTAACACGCTGTCAAACTTATTCCCGCCCGAATTGCAAAACGTAACGGGAAGTGCTACCTTATACGGCAAAATTAACTGGAAAAACGAAAAACAAATTGCGGGGCCGTTCTATCTGTCATTGGCAAATATGAATTTTGATTACGGCAATACGAAAATACAAAACTTGAATACCGTTTTAATGGTACAAACGTTAACACCGTTTACCAGTGCGGGAAATCAAGAATTGTTTGTCGGCGAAATTACCAACAGTCTCATTCCGTTACAAAATATTCATGCCGTTTTAAAATTTGATAATCAAATGACTCGGTTAAACACTCTAACCGTTCAATCGGGCGGTGTTTCATTACGCGCCGAAAATATGCTGTTTCCGTATCGATCGAACAGTACCATTATTTATTTAAAAAATTCGGAAATTGATCTATCGGTGTTAAATTCTTACTGGAATATTCCTGATATGACTCTTTCGGGTGTTGCTTCCTTAACACTGCCGATTGAATTTCGCCAAAGTATGATTAATCTCAACAACAGTGAAGTGAAGCTGAGTAATGCGTTAATCGAATACAAGGGATCAAATGAAAATATTAAAAAAGCCTTATTCGGCACTTCATCACAATATCTTATAAAATCGGGTAGCATTTTGCTATCGCAAGTGAATCCGACAAGTGTGGATGCCTATATTAATTTTGACGGCCGTATCATTCCCGCACAGATTAAAACCGTTTATAAGGAAACGCTTTTAATTGAACCGACAAAGTTATTAACGAAAATGCCCATGGAAAATGTGCCCGAAAGTATTCATCAAAAACAAGAGCAAATTATTAACGCGGTGAATGATTAAACAAAAATTTTCCTTATTTTCACGCAAAATATAAAAAAACACTTGCAAAAAAAATGATTTTTATGTATAAGAGTATTCTGTTTACATAAAGAAGGAATGTCAATGGGTGATGTTCCGTTAATTATTAAAGTGAGAATGAAAAATGGCAGTACCAAAGAAAAAAACATCAAAATCGAAAAAGAATATGCGGCGTTCGCATTTGGCTTTAAAATCAAACGCTTGCAATGAATGTCCGAAATGTGGCGAACTCGTACGTCCGCACCATGTTTGCGAATCATGCGGCACATATAACAATAAAGAAGTTATTGTTCAAAAAGACAAAGCAGAAAAATAAGGATTTATTTTGAGTGAAACTCTTGTCATAGCTATTGATGCAATGGGAGGTGACAATGCTCCCGAAGCGGTTATAGAAGGTGTTGCCCGCGTGGCAAAGAAAGACAAATCCGTCTTTTTCTTTCTGTTTGGTGATGAAGCAAAAATCAAAAAACTGGCCGATGCGAATCGTTTACCGGATGACAGATATAAAATTCATCCCACGACAGATGTTATCAAAGGCGACGCCAAACCTTCCATTGCAGTTCGTTCCGGACGAGAAAGCAGTATGTGGAAAGCAATTATGTCCGTGCGCAACGGTTATGCAAAAGCCATCGTTTCCGCAGGAAATACCGGTGCATTAATGGCAATGAGTAAAATTTGCTTGGGCACATTATCCGGCATTGATCGACCGGCCATTGCAGCGGTTTTACCGTCAGCTGCCGGTCCGATTGTTGCATTGGATTTAGGAGCCAATGCCGAGTGTAACTCACAGAATCTGATTGAATTTTCCATTATGGGGCATGTATTACATCACGTTTTGTTTCAAACCGAAAAGCCGTCGATAGGTTTACTCAACATCGGATCGGAAGAAACAAAAGGACGTGATGAAATTCGTGAGGCAGCCAGTGTTTTAAAAGGATTGGAAGGAAAAATCAATTTTGTCGGTTTTGTTGAAGGAAATGATATTTGTGCCGGCAAGTCCAACGTGATTGTCACTGACGGATTCTCCGGCAATGTTGCATTAAAAACCATTGAAGGAACGGCGAAATTCATTACAAGTATGATGAAAAAGACCGTAAAACATTCTTTGTTTGCATCAATCGGTTTTTTAATCGCCAAGCCGGCATTAAGACAGCTGAAAAAGAAAATGGATCCGCGCATGTATAACGGCGCTATGTTTTTAGGCTTGAACGGTATATCCGTAAAAAGTCACGGCGGAGCGGATTCGTTTGCTTTTGCCTGTGCGATCGAATCGGCTATTCGAATGGCACGCAATGACTTATGCAATAAAATTAAAAACGAATTAAAACATGTGATGGATGTTGACGTACCGGATATCTCCGGCGAAGAGTAAGAGAGGAAGCAATGAAATCTGTTATTCGCGGCACCGGTAGTTATTTACCAGAAAAAATATTAACAAACTTTGATTTGGAAAAAATGGTAGAAACCAGCGATGCTTGGATTCGGGAACGAACAGGCATTCAGTGTCGTCATATTGCCGATAAAGAAGAATACACTTCCACATTAGCCATTCACGCCGCAAAAGAAGCTCTGAAAAATGCGCACTTAACGGGCGAAGATATTGATTTAATTATTTTAGCAACTACAACACCTGATGATACAACACCTGCAACGGCTGTTCGCGTACAAGAAGCCATCGGAATGACGCATGGCTTTGCTTTTGATATACAAGCCGCCTGCTCCGGTTTTATGTATGCTTTAAATGTGGCAAACCAATTTA
This sequence comes from uncultured Alphaproteobacteria bacterium, assembly GCA_947586835.1. Taxonomy (GTDB): domain Bacteria; phylum Pseudomonadota; class Alphaproteobacteria; order CAAHEQ01; family UBA3637; genus RGIG4140. The sequence goes on along the minus strand of CANPXT010000003.1, from coordinate 62,609 downwards.
TTTTAAATAAAAGCATTAAAACGGCACTTGTGATCGGCGCTGAAACATTATCACGCATTGTTGATTGGAAAGATCGCAACACATGTGTGCTATTCGGAGACGGTGCAGGCGCTGCCGTTATCAGTGCTTCAACCGAAGAGGATGGCGAAGCAGGCATATTAGATATTGTTTTGCACTCTGACGGGCGTTTTCGGAACTTATTAACCACAACGGGCGGTGTATCACGCACACAAACGACGGGTTATGTCCTCATGGAGGGACGTGAAGTCTTTCGACATGCGGTTATGAATTTAACCGATGTGGCGGAAGAAGTACTTAACAGAACGCACACAGATAAAAATACGGTTGATTTTTTAGTACCGCATCAAGCCAATGTGCGCATTATAGAAGGAACAGCCAAAAAGCTGAATATACCGATGGAACGGGTTATCGTTACGCTGACGGAACACGGGAATACATCGGCAGCCTCAATTCCGTTAGCTTTGCATCACGGCATAGCTTCCGGAAAACTGAAAAAAGGGCATTTAATTTTATTGGACGCAATGGGGGGCGGCTTTACATGGGCGGGCGCTTTAATTCGTTTATAAAAAAATGCTTGAAAATCTTTAAAAACTATGACAATATAACAATATAAAAATAATGAGGAGAAAAAACATGAAAAATAAAACAATCACACGGGCAGATATTGCCGATGCTATTTACAGAGAACTTGGATTTTCACACTCGGAAGCTTTCAAGTTGATTGAGCAAATTATCGTCGGGATCGTTGAAGCATTGGAAAACGGTGAAACAGTCAAAATTTCTCGCTTTGCTACCTTTATTCCTCATACCAAAAAAGAGCGCATCGGTCGCAATCCGAAAACAGGTGAACAACACACAATCACTCCGCGCACGGTGCTTTCGTTTAAAGCATCCAATACGCTGAAAAATGCTTTAAAATAATCGATGTTAAAAACCGAAAACGCGTACCGAAATATTACCGAAGTTGCAGATTTACTGCAAGTACCGGCTTCCGTATTGCGATTTTGGGAAACACAATTTCATCAAATCAAGCCGATTAAGCGAATGGGTCGACGGTATTATGAGGCTGAAGATGTTGTTTTGTTGGCGCGCATTCGAGATTATTTATATAAAGAAGGTTTTACAATCAAAGGGGTACAAAAGCGTTTAAAAAACACCCGTCATAATCCCGATGAATTGGTAACGGAAAAAACGGAAGAAGCCTCTCCGGCAACTGAAAAGTTAATTAACGATTTAACGGAATTAAAAGCCTATTTAGCTGACTATCTTTAAGTTGATTTCATTAAAAAACACCATCTCTTTTTAAGAAACGGTGTTTTTTAGGGTTTCTATGTTTTCCGATAACTCATACAAAAAAAACGAATCTGCATTTTAAACAGATTCGCTTTTTTAAATTAACTATGCCTAATCTTCATATTCAATACTTGGCATACGGGCTTCCAACTTAAATTGCCGGATGGCCTCTTGAAGCGGTAAAACTTCCTGCTTATCGGAACCCAGCCGTCGAACGGTAACCGTTTGATCGGTCATTTCTTTTTTGCCGACAACCAATTGAACCGGTATTTTTGTTAATGAATGTTCGCGCACTTTATAACTGATTTTTTCATTCCGACAATCTTCAATCACGCGAATGCCTGCTACCGATAATTTATGCTTAATCTTATGTGCATATTCTGCCTGCTCATCGGTAATCGGCAAGACAACTACTTGCACCGGTGCCAACCAGAACGGCAAATGTCCCGCCGTGTTTTCCAAAAACACACCCGTAAAACGCTCCAACGAGCCGAATAAAGCCCGATGCAACATAATCGGACGATGCTTTTCACCATCTTCCCCAATATAAGATATATCAAAGCGTTCAGGCAAATTTAAATCGGCCTGTAAGGTACCTAATTGCCACTCTCGCCCGATGGCATCACGGAATTTAAAGTCAAGCTTCGGTCCGTAGAAAGCACCGTCCCCAGGATTGAGCGTATATTTATATCCAATTTCCGTCAACGAATCCGCCAATGCGCTTTCCAATAAATCCCAAATCTCATCGGATCCGATTCGTTCCTCCGGTCGTGTGGATAATTTAATGGTCATATCGGTTAAGCCGAAATCTTTATAAATGCTGACCATTAGTTGCACCACTTTTTGCAATTCGGTTTTTAATTGCTCGGGTGTGCAGAAAATATGCGCATCATCTTGCGTAAACGCCCGAACACGTAACAATCCGTGCAAAGCGCCTGACGCTTCATACCGATGAACCCGTCCGAATTCGCCGATATAGCGCGGTAAATCACGATAACTGGTAATGCCCTGCTTGAAAATTAACACCGAACCCGGGCAATTCATCGGCTTAATGGCAAACTCTTTTTCTTCAATCGTGGTTGTGAACATATTATCTTTATACCACTTCCAATGCCCCGATGTTTCCCATAAAACACGATTCATAATTTGCGGCGTGTTGACTTCTTCATAGCCCACCGCTTTTTGACGCTTGCGCATATATTCAATCAGTGTTTGAAAGAATGTCCACCCACGCTCATGCCAAAAAACATCACCGGGGGCATATTCTTCAAAATGGAATAAATCCATTTCCTTACCCAGCTTACGATGATCACGTTTTTCGGCTTCTTCCAACATGGTAAAATAGGCTTTTAAATCTTTTTCCGAGAAAAATGCCGTACCGTAAATACGTTGCAAAGATTCACGCGTGCTGTCACCGCGCCAATAAGCCGCTGCAACTTTTGTCAACTGAAACGCTTTACCCAATTTACCGGTTGAAGGCAAATGCGGTCCGCGACAAAGCTCAATATAATCATCTTGTTGATACAGCGATACTTCGGTTATTTCTGCCGGCATATCGTTTAAAATTTCCAACTTATATTTTTCATTCCGTTCGGCAAAAATACGTTGCGCTTCTGCCCGTGAAACGACACGACGCGTAATCGGATAATCGGCAGCTACGATTTTTTGCATTTCTGCTTCAATTTTCGGTAAATCGGCTTCCCGCACAATAATTCCGAAAAAGTCGTAATAAAAACCGTTGTCAATAGCGGGACCAATGGTCACTTGTGCTTCTTGATACAAACGAGTTACGGCATGAGCCAAAATATGCGCTGCCGTATGACGTAATATACTTAATGCTTCTTCGTTTTTGCTTGTAAGAATGGAAATTGTTGCATTTTCATATATGGGAGTTGTTAAATCGGTTAATACGCCGTTTACTTTGGCGGCAACGGCATTTTTTGCCAAACCTTCACTGATTTTTCGGGCAACATCTGATGCATTAATTCCGGCATTGAATGATAATTTTGATTCATCCGGTAAAGTAATTTCTATCATTTCCATTCTCTTCCTTTCTATCATATTTTATTCTGCTTTCACTCTTTATGAGGCAGATTTTTTATTATACATTTTTTTATGAAAAAGTCAAAACAAAATTAACGTTCTTCTTCCCGATACCGTTGCTGAGATTGTTTATACATTGCGCGATGATATTTCTCTTTGGTATGAGCGGTTGTTTTTTTAGATAACGAAACATCTGCCCGACTTTGTTGTTTTTTCAATTTTTTATTTTTAAGAATAATGGCTTTATTATGCTGATATTTCTTCTGCAAAACCTCATCTGATACGCGCACATGATTCTTTGTTTTTTGTTGTAAGGCAGATTTTTTCTTGGTATGGAACGCACTGATTTTTAAACGCCGTCTATATTCTTTTTTTATTTTAAAAATATCAGTCGGCGAAAAAAATAAAGAGGCATCTTTATCGCTGACAATTTTTAAATTTGTCGGCATAAAAACATAGGCCAGCGGATTTTTTTGCGAATCCCAATTATCTCTGATAATATCCCAATAGTGTTGATGCAACGCATTATGCACCATTTTATGAATAATGCACAGATTACTCGGTCTGTTTTGACCGCCTAAAGAAATCGGTAAAATGTGATGAACATCATAATCTTCGGGTAATTTTCCTTTTAAAGCCTGTTTAATTTGCTCTTGTGTGAAAATATGATTCAATAACCCGTTTTTCGCACATTTTCTGATAAACTTTCTTCGAACAAAACAAAAAAAACTACGCTTTGATGCAACTTTATTTTCCGAAGGTCGTTGTAGTTTTTGCCACTTTCCGTCAAATGTAAAATGAGTTTCCCAAAAAACCGTTTTATCATTCAAACTTTTTTGATAGAGCATTGTTGTATCCTTGTATTAAGGCATTCTATCATAAAAGTAAATTTTTGTCAAGACTTGTTTTAACTTACAATCCCTTCTCTTCTATATCTTTAATTTCCCGATGATAATAATTCACGACATGATTGAGTTTTTTAAAAAAATCATGCTCGTACGCCACCAATGTTCCCCCAACGGCCATTAACGATACGATAATGGTAAAAAGTGCCGCCAACATATCTAAAATATCCTTAATCCACGCTTTCATTTTTTGCCTCCTTAAAATAAAAGTTAAGGAATAAAAGCGTTAAAATCAAGAGAGCCTATTTACCGGCTAAATAAGAAGCAATCACAAGTGCTAATTGTTTCCATAATTCGCTTTGTGCTTGGGCATATGTTTCATACGAATCACCGGCCGGTGCCGTTGCTTCAAAACGCGTGCGATACAGTTCTCGACCGTTCATATTTTGCACATGCCACCATACGGATAACACCGCCGTACCGTTTATTTTACCATCCATTTGCGCCACTTCAACCCGAACCAATCGATTATATTTTGCATTATCATATCCTTTTGTTTTGACAAACGCTTGCGGTAATGCTTGTTGTAAATCAAAAATCAAGGCGCTTTGTGCTAAATCGGTGAGCGAATCGATCCAACGATTTGTTTCAGATAAATCCATTTGATTGCCGACACCGTTTAAAATAATTTGCGGCCGATTTAAATAATCGGGAATTTGAACGGGTAATACGCCAATGGAAATTTTCGTTTCGCTGATGGGTATAATATCCGTTTCGCCGACCAATGTGTAAAATTTCGACATGGGACTGTATCCCCCGATACAGCCGCTTAATACCATCATTCCCGCCATTAATACCAATAATCGCTTCATTTTATTTTTCCTTTCCTTTTAAAAGTGCTTCCGGATGCCTTTCCAAATAATCCGTTAAATTTTTAAATGATCTTGCCGCTCTACTGATATTATCCAATGTCATGTTAAAGTGATTTATTGTTTGTTCCGTGTTCGGAATTTGTCCGTCTAATTTTTGAACCGTACCGCTTAAGCGTTCCGTTAATCCGACAAATGCCGGCACGGCTTCGTTTAAATTTTCGCCCAACAAGCTCATCTGTGGCATAATAACAGGGATTCTGTCACTCAAAATATCGAGAATGTTATTAAACTTATTAACCATTTCTTTTAACGGCAAGTCTTGAATGCCTTTGGATAATTCGCCAATTGTCGATAATACGGTCGGAATTTGAAGCAATCCTCGCGTTTGCGGTGTTTCAATCATTTTAACGGGCGTATCGGGCAACATAACCAATTCAATCATTAACTGTCCCGTTAAAAAGTTTTGCGTGACCAAGCGCGCCCGTAAACCTTTTTGAATTAATTTATTAATAATTTCCTCTCGTGAGCGATGCGATTGAAACATGGTTTTCAACATCGAACTCGTGCGATTATCTTGCGTAAAACGAACAAAAACGGGAATACTGAAGGTAAGTGTTTCCGGATTCGTTTCAAGCGAAATACGCGTGACTTTTCCGACTTCCACTCCTTCTAACACAACGGGTGATCCCACATTCAAACCCTTCACCGATTCATTAAAAAACATTACAAATAAATTTTTATTATTCGGCATAATATTTTCAATCACAAATGTGCCGATAATTCCAAACAAACAAATAAATCCGATGAATAAAAATAAACCGATTCGTTTTTTATGCACTTTATCTGACATTTTTTTACTTTCCTCTCGTTAAAAATTCGTAAACTGTCTGATTCGGCGGATTTTTAAGTAAATCTGCCGGTTTACCTCTGCCGATAATTGTTTTGCTTTCGGCATCTAAATAAATACTGTTTGTACCAATATCCAAAAGCGAACTTAATTCATGCGTGACCACCACAAGCGTTGTTCCCAAACTTTGATTAATGTTTTTCATTAAATCATCCAATAATTTTGAGCTGATCGGATCCAATCCGGCGGAAGGTTCGTCAAAATACACAATATCGGGATCCAACGCCAATGCGCGCGCCAATCCGGCTCGTTTTTTCATTCCGCCGCTGATTTCGGACGGATAAAACTCTTCAAACCCTGCCAAACCGACCAACGCCAATTTTAAAGATACAAGCTCACGAACGGTTTGTTCGGAATAATCCGTATATTGTTTGAGCGGCAAAGCTACGTTTTCTGCCAATGTCATAGAGCTGAACAAAGCTCCGCTCTGATATAAAATACCGCAATTTTTCATTATTTCTTTTTGCTTTTCCGCCGAAGCACCTGAAAACTTTGTACCTTGAATCCAAACGGAACCCGCAAGCGGCGATACTAATCCCGTCAACACCCGTAAAAGCGAACTTTTACCGCAACCGCTACCGCCCATAACAATAAAAATATCATGCGGACGCACTTCAAAATTCATATCTTTTTGCAAGATGAACGAACCGTATCCCATTTTCAAATCTTTTACAGAAATCGCGTTTTTTTCCGTTTGTTTCATATACCGATTACCTCACAGAAAAATGTTATGATACCCGTTAATACAATCATCCAGACAATAGCCCAAACAACGGCATTTGTCGTCGCAACACCTACACTGTCGGCATTTCGTCCGCAGTAAACGCCGAAATAACACCCGCAAAGCGATATGATAAACCCAAAAACAAGCCCGTGAAACAATCCGACCAAAAAGTTGGTTAATCCAAAAGCGCTCCATGCATATTTCCAATATTCTTCCGCAGGAATTCCCAATAATGCCGTACCGACAAATGCACCGCCCAACATACCCGCAAAATCCGATAATAAAACCAACAACGGCATTGTAATAACCAATGCGAGAATACGCGGCAATACCAAAAAGTCGGAAACGGGAATACCCATTGTTTTTAAAGCATCGATTTCTTCATTTACCTGCATGGTCCCGATTGTAGCCGCATACGATGCACCCGTTCGACCGGCCATAATAATGCCAACCATAATAGCACCCATAATGCGAATCATACCGATGGTTACCAAACTGGCAACAAAAACCTGTGCCCCGAATGTTTTGAGTTGAATGGCGCCGACAAATGCCAAAATAAGTCCGACCATAAAACTGATTAAGCCAACAATTGATAAAGCTTTCGGACCACATTCCTCCAATGCCTGCCACAAGTCAACATTGCGCATAACGGCTCGACCGAAAAAAAAGCGTCCGACGGAATGGAAACTGTTTCCCAAAAAAACAAGTCCTTTATGAAGTGAAGCCATAAAGCTCAATCCCCAATCACCGATATGTTCAAAAAAATCTTCCGTTTGAGTCGAATCGTGAACGGGATGTCGATGAACCGCCAATGCCAAATCCAACAATTGTTTTAAGTCATCGGGCAGTGTTTGATCTTCAAAAGTTATCTGACGCGCTACGGCTGTTTGCTTTAATGTTGTTAAAATCACGACCAAAGAAGAATCCCATTCCCCCAGTGAACGTGCATTAATTACAATTTCTTGAACGGTATGATTGCGCGCCGCCTCATACAAGGCATTTTTACGATCGGGCATATCAAAATGCACAAAATTGCCCTCTAAGAGAACTGTCAACGTTTTTTGATTTTTGCGATAATCAAGTTTCATTTTATCACACCGTTTATTGCCGATTCATCAAATTGTCCAACAACTGTTCACCCACCGAACGATTATCATAAAATAATATATGCTGTAAATTTTTAAGTTCCTCAAGAGCTGCCGATGATAACGGTTCTTTTTTGCCTGATTGATATGAAAATCCTTCAATAATTTGATTGTTTCGGAAAAAAACTTCCATCATCAAATGACCGTTCCTATCATAATTTTTACTGATTCCTTCAAACTTATCTTTTGAAAACGAAACTTCTTTGGCAATTTTCCCGTCAGGATAGAAAAATTGAGCCAATCCTTCTTTTTGATCATTTATATAAGGAATTTTACCGTGCGGTTGATTGTCATCAAAATATTCAATGACAATTCCGTTAATTTTGCCTTTCAAATAAGGTATTTCCAACATCAGCAACCCGTTTTCATCATATAACCGTGCCACACCGTCACGTTCATTATGAATATAAGGATATTTTCCGATAACCGTTCCTTTTTCATCATATTCAATCATGGTGCCGTAAATTTCATCATTGACATATGGAATTTGCGCTTGCATTTGTTCATTTTGATAAAACATTTGAACGACACCGTTTATTTTATCATCGGAAAACGGAATGGCTAACCGTAAAATACCGTTCGGATAATTCACTTTTTTCTCTCCGTTTATTTTATCATTATGGAAGGGTGTTTCAACGGCTACAGTACCGTCTTCAAAATAAACTTTATGCAGACCTTCTTTAAAATTTTTCTGATAAGATATTGATTCTTTAATTTTTCCGGAAGGATAATATTCGATACTTTCCCCGTCTAACATATCATCGGAGTAATTTTCCATATATCTTAAAACACCGTTTTTATAATATTCTTTCAACGGTCCGTTTATTTTATCACCCTCACGTACAAACTCTGTCATTAACGTTCCGTCGGGATAATATTGCCGAAACCAACCACTTAACCGACCATCGACATATGTCATCAACAACCTTAAATGACCGTTTTCATAATATACTTTCGATTCACCGTTTTTTACTTTCCCTTTATACATTGTTTCGGTTTGTATCTGCCCGTTCGGATAATATTGGCGTTCCACATGCGGATAATAAAATTGCCAACCGTAAAAAACACCTCCGGAAACAAAAAACCCCGGCAACAAAAAACATAAAAGCTTTAAACTTTTTTTCATATCTGTCCTTTTTTTTTCAGTATTCGACAAAAACCTTTTTTTGTCAATGAAAAAACAACATTTCGTTATAAATTACGAATTCTTTCGGCCGGTGTCAACGGATGATTTGATTTTTCCTCTTTTGATTCGTTCGTTTTTTTCACATTTGTTTTTGCGTTTTGATTCGAAGATGGTTTTGTTACTTCATTCTCTGATGATACTTTTTTATCAGCCGTATGCGATTGATCGGATTTGTCTGATTGATCCGATTCAATATCGGACGAATCGGAAGCAATGGTGTTATCTTCTTGATCAACCGACTCAACGGGAGCTGTTATTTTTTGTTCTTCTTCATACAATTCCTGTTTCAAACCTTTGGAATTTTGAAAACGCAAACCCCATTCATCAATATATTCAATAAATGCTTTTTGATAGGCATCTTTATTTTCTTTTAATTTTCTTAAAATCGGCTCTAACTTTTTCTTAATACGCGGACAATCACTGTGCGAAGAAAACACAAAAAATAATTCCGGCGAAACAAGCGCTTGGGGTGAAAAATAAATATCGCTAATTAATTTATAACGCCGCACTTCGGATTCGCCGGCATATAAGCTGGTTAAAATATAATCTGCCTCACCCTTTAATAACATCGTAAAAGCTTTTTTAGAACCGCTGACTTGCTTAATTTCTATATCTTTCGGCAACTGATTAAAAATAAGGGAATAAATGTTTTCTTCCTGCCGAACAACGCCTTTTAATCCTTTTAAATCATCCCAAGAGCGCACTTCTTTTTCTTTTCCTTTTAAAAATAACGGAATAATCGGATTGGTAAAATAGCTCGGAAACATTAAATTAACGCCGGAACCCAACATATGATAATCGAAATAACCGCCGGCAACCACATCTATTTTTCCGCGCCGTAAATCTCGCATGGCTTCCTGATAAGAAGTATATCCGACATTTTGAATTTTAAGGCCGGCATCGGTAACAATTTGTTCAAACAAGTCGTAAGAAAAGCCGCCGTTCACATATTGCTCCGGGTTCATACCCTTTGCCGGTATGACGTTTACCCAACCGAACGGGGCATTTGTAACGAATCCGGCAACGCGAATCGGGTGATCTTCTCCGCAACCGAATATTGATTTTTTACTGATTTTTTTATGACTGTTGGTTTTTTCCTCTTCAACAACTTCTTGTTGTGTCGTGTTGGCCTGAAAACGTTTTCCTTTTTGAGCATTTTTTGCGGCATCTGCCGGATAAATTGCTAAACAAACACAAACAAACACAAGAAAAATAAGTAATCGACGCATTTTTTAACCCTTTCAAATAACTTTTCGACTTGCAGGAAAGCAAACGATAACCTTTGTTCCTTGCCCCTCTTTGCTTTCCAAACGAACCGTTCCTTGATGTAGTATAACCATTTTTTTAATTAATACAAGTCCTAATCCTGATCCGACGTGCGAACGGGTTAAAATATTTTCAATTTGAGCAAACGGTTTGAATAACGAATCAATTTTATCGGAAGCAATGCCGATACCGTTATCTTGAAAAATCAACTGTATGTTTTTAGGGGTTTGCGAAACAAAAATATCAATTTTTCCGCCGTTTCGCGTGAACTTGACGGCATTGGAAAGAATATTTAAAAAAATCTGTCGCAGAGCGCGCTCATCAGCACATAATTTTATTTTTCCCGAGAAATGCAATGTTATTTTACGAAAAGCCGCACCGGGATATTGTGAAATTAAATCAAGTGCTTCCTTTAAACTTTTTTTCAAATCAACCGTCGTTTCGTTTAAAACAATTTTTCCCGTTTCCACACGGGAAACATCCAGAATATCATTAATTAATCCCAGCAAGTGAAAAGCACTTTTTTGAATAAAAGAAGCATATTCTTTATACACGGGCTGACCCAACGGACCGAATGTCTCCGATGCCAATATCTGCGCAAAACCTAAAACGGCATTCAGCGGCGTGCGTAATTCATGACTGACGTTTGCCAAAAAATTCATTTGTGTTTCGCGTCCTGACACGGCCCGATGACGCGCATCTATTAAATCGGCCACTATTTTATTGGATTCCGCCATTTGTTTTTGCATTAAAATTTTATTTTTTTCCAATTCTTTTACCTGATTTTCCAAACGCGCTCGTAACAAATAGAGGGATAATTGTTGTTTTTTGCGCATTCGAACCTCACCCATATATAAACAAACCGCATGAATAAGCTGTTTTAAGTGAGAAATTAACATAAAATCAAAAAAATCGGGATCCGTACCGTAAAAGCTGATAACTCCTTGCAGTTGACGGCGCACGATAACGGGAAAAGAACAAACCGCCGCTAACTCCCGTGGTTCCGTTTCATTCGTTTTTGTTTGAATAAGTACCTGATAAAATCGATGTGCCTTCATATTACGACAGCAAACGGCTCGACGCGTTTGAGCCGCTTTATATGCCGTTAATTGAGAAATCGTCTCTTTTTGTTTCAAAAGCGCTTGCAATGCCGATAAAAAAACTTCATCGGCGCCGAAAGAAAATGCCGGTAACAGGGTTTGATTTTCAAAACTCAAAAAAACGGCACTTTGGAAACGATATTGCCTGAAAATTTCTTGTGTCAAACGATAAAAAATCTGCTTTTCATTAAAAGAACCATCCGATTCACGCAATAATTCAAATACACGAACGGATGTTTTTTCATACAAACTTAATTGTTTTTGCGAAACCAATTCGGTCATATCCTGAAACACCCAACAAATACCCGCTTTTTTATTCTGCGGATGTATCCAATAACTCATAATGCGAAAAACACGTCGGCGAACACAAAACGGAAAAATTGATTTTTTGGTCAGATAATAACAACACTCCGTTTCATTCAACGCTTGCTCCGCACGAAACAAAGCATCAATTAACGGCTGATTACCGCGAAAAATATATTTCCAACTTTTCCCGTATAATTGTTTCGGCGTTTTTTTTAAATACAGACACATCTGCCCGTTTATAAACTCAACGGAACCGTTTAACGTGAATACAACACCGATATTCATTTGATTAAAAGCTCTGCAACAAGGCATTTGTCGCCAAAAGCGATGAAAATCGATTCGTTTTTTCTTTTGTGGCATTTCAATATCCTTTTTATTTAAATAGTTGTTAAAAAAACAAAAAACGAGGCAGACTCTCGCATATAAAAAAGAAAAAACTTTAATTCTTCTTCAAAAAACTTCATTTTTTTCTGTTTTATGAAAAGTTATACTTGCAAAAAAATAAAAATTAACATAAAGTTAATTATCAAACATTTTTATAGGAGGCAGTCCCATGCGTGTTTTATTAATTGAGGACGACAAAACTGTCAGTCAAAACATTTCCCTTATTTTGAAAAAGGAAAATATGGTTGTTGATACGTCTTATTTGGGCGAAGACGGTTTAGAAGTTGCCAAACTTTATGAATATGATATTATTATTCTTGATTTATTATTACCCGATATGGAAGGGTATGAAGTATTAAGAAAATTGCGCAATGCCCATATTGACACGCCGGTTCTTATTTTATCCGGATTAACGGCGCCCGATAAAAAAGTGAAAGGTTTCGGATGCGGGGCCGATGACTATTTAACAAAGCCGTTTGACAGAACGGAACTGGTCGCGCGCGTCAATGCCATCGTGCGTCGTGCCAAAGGGCATGCTGATGCCGTGGTTCGCACCGGCGGTATGGAAATTAACCTGAATTCTAAAATTGTTACCATTAACGGCAAAGTCTTAAACTTAACCGGTAAAGAATATGCCTTATTTGAGTTATTGGCGTTGCGTAAAGGAACAACCATTAATAAAGAGCAATTTTTAAATCACTTATATGGCGGTATGGACGAACCGGAAATGAAAATCATTGATGTATTTTTATGTAAAATTCGGCGAAAAATTGAAAAATTAGCACCTGAGGAAGAATATATTCAAACCGTTTGGGGTCGAGGTTACATTTTAAAAGATTTACCGGTTAAAGAATAAATTATTGGAGAAAAAACTTTATAAGACAGATATGTCGTATCTTACACAACAAAATGACGTATTTGTTTACCTTGTGAAATAATTATACGGAACAATAAAGACATATAAAAGTATTTAAAGTCTGATCGCGATTTTTTTTCTAAAAAATTTTTCCGAAGGGATTTTATGAAAAACAAAATTATTTTCAACATATCACACTTTATAACAGGCGGTACCGAACGAGTTTTGGTTAACTCAATTAAAGCTCTTCAAGCGCATTATGATATTTATGTGATTATTAAAAAACAGCCGGATAAATGCCCTTTGTTTGATGAGTTTTCTTCATGCAATATTCATATTATATGCTTGGAAAACTTATTTCCGGGACTTGTCAAGCCACCAAAGCTTTTTAAAAAAATTTGTTGGAAAATATTAACACGATGGAAGCCCTTTTTTAAGTCTTTAAAATTTATGAAAGAACTTTGCGATGAAAACACACTGGTATGGATTGATTTTTTAAACTTTGGTTTTTATCCTTATGCCAAACATTTGCCATCTTCTTTTCAAAAATGGTGTTGGATACAAAACAGCACCGATTATTGGTGGAAGATAAAAAATTTAAATAATAAAATTAAAGAATATGATAAAATAATCTCGGTCAGTCATACATTTAAGAAAAACGTAAAAGCAAAATTGCCGGAACTTTCTATAGAAACCATTTTAAATCCGATTGATGTTGAAAAAATTGCCCGACAAAGTTTAGTCGACATTCCCGAAAATCAAGCACCCTTTTTTGTTAGTGTCGGACGTATTAATGCCGAAAAAGATATTTTAACACTCATTAAGGCCTATAAAATTTTTCATGAAAAAACACATTCTGAAACAAAACTTTATATTCTGGGAACGGGTAAACTGTTTTCATATTATAAAAATTTTATTTATAACCTGCATCTTGAAAAAAATGTCATTTTAAAAGGAGATACGGCAAACCCTTTCCCTTATATCCGTCAATCGAAAGCTTTAATTTTATCTTCTTTCTCGGAAGGATACGGAATGGTATTGCTTGAAGCCATGATTTGCGGTACTATCCCCGTTTCATCCGATTGTGTTTCCGGTCCGCGGGAAATTTTAGCAAACGGCAAAAGAGGTGTTTTGTTTGAAACGCAAAATGCAGCCGAATTAGCACAGATAATGGAAAAAACAGATACAGGCTTGATTAAAAAACAAGATTTTGAACCTTATTGGCCTGATTTTATTCAAAATCATACCCTTGCCTCTTTCAAAAACAATTTTGAAAACATTTTAAATAAAAAATAAAAATTTTATCCTGCAATAAAAAAGGCTGCCCCAAAAAGCAGCCTTTTTCGTTTTATCGGCAAAAATTATTCTGCTGCCGGTTTATGATGTTTAGGTTTTTCTTCCACGGGAATTTCTTCGCCCGTTTCCTGATTAACCCGCTTCATGGACAATTTAATTTTACCACGATTATCAATACCGATGCAAATAACTTTAACTTTATCACCTTCTTTTAAAACGTCGGTAACTTTTTCAACACGATGCGGGGCGATTTCGGACACATGAACCAGTCCGTCCCGATTACCCATAAAGTTCACAAATGCACCGAATTCCATAATTTTGACGACGGTTCCGTCATAAACAGCGCCGATTTCCGGTTCGCTTACAATGCCTTTAATCCATTTTAAGGCTTGCTCGCCCGCTTCACCGGAAACGGAAGCAATACGAATCGTTCCGTCTTCTTCAACATCAATTTTGGCACCTGTTTTTTCAACAATTTCACGAATGACTTTACCGCCGGTACCAATCACATCCCGAATTTTTTCTTTATCAATTTGCAAAGATAAAATGCGCGGTGCATTTTCGCTGATTGTTGCCCGCGGCTCTGCCAATGATTCTGCCATTTTTCCTAAAATGAACAAACGGCCTTCATGTGCTTGCGCCAACGCTTGTGCCATAATTTCTTTGGTGATTGAGGTGATTTTAATATCCATTTGCAAAGCGGTCACACCGTCTCTGGTTCCGGCAACTTTAAAGTCCATATCGCCCAAATGGTCTTCATCACCCAAAATGTCGGATAAAACAACAAATTTGTCTTTTTCCTTAATTAAGCCCATGGCAATGCCCGCAACCGGCTTTTTCATCGGTACGCCGGCATCCATTAACGCCAAAGTGGAACCGCAAACCGTTGCCATTGATGATGAACCGTTCGATTCCATAATTTCCGACACAACCCGAATGGTGTAAGGGAATTCTTCTTTGCTCGGCAACATGGGATGAATGGCACGCCATGCCAATTTTCCGTGACCGATTTCACGCCGACCGGGTGATCCGATCCGACCGACTTCACCTACGGAAAACGGCGGGAAATTATAGTGCAACATAAATGTTTCTTTATATTCGCCTGCTAACGAATCGACAATTTGTTCATCTTCACCCGTGCCTAATGTGGCAACAACCAAACCTTGCGTTTCGCCGCGCGTAAACAATGCCGAACCATGCGTTTTCGGTAACACACCGACTTCCGTTTCAATCACGCGAATGGTTTTTGTATCCCTTCCGTCAATGCGTAAGCCCGTATCTAAAACCATATCCCGTACCGTGCGCGCTTCCAACTCATGGAACACCTTATCGCAAACGGCACTTTCAGCTTCTTTATCGGCAAACAAAGCTCTGGCTTTTTCGCGAATTTCATCTAACGCGGATAACCGTTTTTGTTTTTCGTGAATGTGATAAGCCGACTTGATTTCTTCACCCAATTGCGCGGAAATTTCGTTACGCACAACTTCATATTCCGCCGGTTCTTCTTTCACGCTCCACGGCTCTTTGGCGCACATTTCCGCCAATTCAATAATCATTTGAATAACGGGTTTAATGCAATCGTGCCCGAAAGATACAGCTCCGAGCATTGTTTCTTCGGAAAGCTCCTGTGCTTCCGATTCCACCATTAAAACACCTTCCTGCGTACCGGCAACAACCAAGTTTAATTGGCTTGATTTTAACAAATCCACATCGGGATTTAAAACATATTCGCCGTTCACATAGCCGATTCGGGCACCGGCAATGGGGCCTAAAAACGGCAATCCGGAAATGGTAAGCGCCGCAGAAGCAGCAATCATTGCCACAATATCCGGCTGGGTTTTCATATCAAAACTTAATAATGTTGCCGTAACCTGCGTTTCATTATTAAAACCTTTCACAAATAACGGCCGAATCGGACGATCAATCAAACGCGATGTTAAAATTTCTTCTTCGGAGGGCTTGCCTTCCCGTTTAAAAAAGCCGCCCGGAATACGCCCCGCCGCATAACTTTTTTCAATATAATTGACCGTCAACGGAATAAAATCTTCAAAAGTATCAGGCTCTTTTTTGCTGGCGCAAACAGCCGCATGAACGACCGTATCGCCATATTTGACAATAACGGCACCATCAGCCTGTCTGGATATTTTACCTGTTTCAATCGAGAGTGTTTTTCCACCCCATTCAATTTCTTTTTTATATGTTGTAAATATACTCATTTTCTTTTCCTTCCTACAAACAATAAAAGGGGAGTATCCCTTGACACTCCCCTTTGGAGATTTATTTACGCAAACCTAATTTTTTAATTAAAGTTGCATAACGCTCTTCATTTTCTTTCTTTAAGTAAGACAACAAACGCCGACGAGAAGAAACCATTTTCATTAACCCGCGACGAGAATGAAAATCTTTGGCATGGGTTTTCATGTGTTCGGATAAATATTCAATTTTTGCCGTTAAAACAGCAACCTGAACTTCCGGTGAACCCGTATCTCCGGCTTGCACAGCATAGTCTTTGACAATTTGTTGTTTTTTTTCTTTTGAAAGCGACATCGTTTTTTCCTTTCCGTAAAAAATTAAACTTAATCGACAAAAACACGAAACGGCTTTAAATACACCCCTTCATATTTTGCCAACGCAATCAGTTGACCATCAAACGCCAATCCGACAACGCTTTGTTGCGCTGATCGACTTAAACGTTCTCTTTGAGCGGACGAAAACGCATCGATACCGATAGCTTGTCCGTGTGCCAACGCGTTTAAATCTTTTCGATCTACGGCCAGCACCAAGATGTCGTCCAGTGCGGTTAAAACCGAAATAAGATTCAAACCGAAGCCATTATAAACTTCTTTTTCAAAATTTTCAAGTAAAATTGCATTTTTAATATCAAACGGACCGCATTTTGTACGCCTGAGTGAAGAAATAAAACCGTAACAACCCAATTTTTCCCCCATTTCTCGTCCTAATGATCGAATATATGTACCTTTACCGCATACAACCTCAAAAACGGTTGTTTCACCCGTATGCGATAAAATACGAAGCGAATCGATTTGAACGGGACGTGCCGATAAAGTCACTTCCTGCCCTTTACGCGCCAAAGCATACGCCCGTTTTCCGTTAACTTTTAAAGCACTGTATGTCGGTGGTGTTTGTAAAATCGTTCCCGTAAAAAAAGGAATGATTTTTTCCACGTCTTCCCGACTTGGCCGAACAGATGAGGTTAAAATAACGGCTCCTTCCCGATCATCTGTTTCCGTTTGCATGCCCCATGAAACTTCAAAAACATATGTTTTTTTGCCGTTCATAACAAACGGAATGGTTTTGGTTGCACTTCCCAATGCAATCGGCAAAACACCGGTTGCCAGCGGATCTAACGTACCGGCATGTCCGATTCTTTCGGGATGCAGTATTCTTTTTAATCGGGAAACAACGTTTGTAGATCCCGTATTAACAGGCTTATCAATAATCAGCCAACCGTTTATTTTATTTTTCATCTGTTTTTAAAATACCGACAATTATTTTTTTTGCAATCATTTTTTTTATTTCTTTACAAAAAGCTCACTTTCACATATGATAAATAGCGGTATCCGTGGAGGTTATGTATGAATAAGATTAATTTTATTACGTCCAATAAAGGAAAAATAAAATCACTGGAAAACAGTTTGAAACTTAATAATATAGACGTGCAGATATGCGCTCAAAACTTAGATATTATGGAGCCCCAATTTGATACTGTTCAAGAGGTTTCGAAATATAAGGCATTAAAAGCTTTTGAGATATTAAAAGAACCTGTTTTAGCAGAAGATGGGGGATTTTCTGTATTTGAATTAAAAGGCTTTCCGGGGGTTTATACCAAATATGTTTTGAAAACATTAGGTGCCGATGGTATTTTAAAATTAATGCAAGGCGTTAGCAACAGAGCAGCCAAATTTGTTAGTGTAGCTACTTTTGTTAATGAAGACGGCACTCTATTTCAATTTGAACGTGAAGGCGGAGAATTTGAAATATCAAAAGAAAAAGTTGATATTCAATCACCATATGCTTGGTCTGAGTTGTGGAAAATAATATATTTAAAAGAATACAATAAAAATCTTTGTGAGCTTTCTGAACAAGAAGTTTCAGAGTATTATGGATGTACTGGTGCTAATGGCAGTATTCAAAAATTTGTTAATTGGTATATAAATGAGTATAAAAGATAAATTAAATACAGATACACAGCACACAAAAGCATGAAAATAAAACCAATTCATTTAATATTGATGAGATAAATATATGAAAATTATTTACGCCTTATTTCTTGCGCTTCTTTTCATTTCGCAACCGACATTTTCAGCCGATACGGAATCGACAAAGCCTAATGATTACACTTTGGCAGATGAGCGTGCCAAAAACGCGCCGGAGTTTGATGATATGCCCGATTTGGTCAAATATTTAATTCAACCCTTTCGAGGCGATGAAAAACTTAAAGCGCGCGTTATTTTTATGTGGATTGTCACCCATGTTCAATACGATGCCTATAAAGCCGATAATATTTCTAAACGCAATAATCATCAAAAAGGCTTTTTGAAAAAAAACGATCCGTATCTCTCGCGACTGGGCGTGTGCGATGATATTGCCACGCTTTTTATGAAAATGGCATCACGCGCACATTTGAACAGCGAAAAGATTGTCGGATACGCCGGTGATAACATCACACCGCAAACGGCTCTTCAATCACTGCATTCTTGGAATGCCGTTAAAATTAAAGGTAAATGGTATTTATTGGATGCTACTTGGGCCATGGAAGGTAAATATATTTTTGACCAAACATATCAAAAACAGCGCGACTATAAAAAAATGCTGGCGGAACGACAAAAACATCCGGAAAAAATTGACTTGGGAAATCGATCCGTTAATGAATATTGGTTCTTAACACCGCCCGAAAAAATGATTAAAACACACTTTCCCCATTCGGAAAAATGGCAACTGCTCAAAAAACCCGTTTCACTTAAAAAAATATGGAAAGAAAATCAAAAAAAGAATGAAAAAAAATAAATACTTCGATTTTTGATTGGTTTGACATTCAAAATGTTTTATGCTATAATTAAAAATAATCGTAAATTATATTAACAGGATTCAAAATGTTTGTTTTGCCTTTTTTTTCCCGTATTTCTTCTTGGTTCGGTTATCGGAACGCACCGACAAGAGGAGCCAGCAGCTTTCATAAAGGAATGGATTTTGCTGCCCCCGCCGGCACACCTGTTTTTGCCGCTGCCGATGGCATTATTACCGTTCGCGAAACACAAAGGGGCTACGGCAACGTCGTATATATTAAACATGCTGACGGCAGCGAAACTCGTTACGGACATATGAGCGGCTTTACCGATATTCAACCCGGACAAGTGATTCGAGAAGGTGAACAACTCGGCTTTGTCGGATCAACGGGTGTCAGCACGGGTCCGCATTTACATTTCGAAGTGAGAAATGCTGCGGGGCAAGCTATCGATCCGCGAACCGTTTTGAACGGAAAAATGCCTCAAAATATTTCTTCCGTCTCTTTAATGACCCGAGCAACCGCTCAACAATCCGGATCGAATATTCGCTATCGTTCCCCTATTGATAATTGGGAAGAAATAGCCAAAAAGCTCAAACAGGAAGAAGAAAAAAATGATTATATCGCTTTTTTCTATCAAGCAGGGAAAAAAAATGAAACATCAACAAACAGCGTTCAAAACAGTCTCAATCATCTCGGTCTTATCGGGTCGTTTATCGAGTTGTTGGGCGGGGGACTGCTCGGAAAATTATTCGGCGCTTCGGAACAAGAAAATGCCGAAAAAAAACCGGTTCAATTTACACTTTCCAAAAAAGACATGTTGAAAAAAGGATTTACCGTTGAAGAAATCGATAAAATCTCCGAATTAAGTACCAAAGCCCAAACAAATACGCGTTTAGGTCAAGCCGGACAACTTGTGTCGGCGGAAGATTTACGTCTGGCAGGGTTTGATGAAGAAAAAATCGAACAGTTTAATACTTTGGCACGTCAAAAGCAAATTCGACTTTCTTAACCGCTTTTTAAAACACAATTTTAAGAAAAACCGTTTCTCAGATGGTTAACAATGCCGCTTCAGCTTTAACGGTATTTGATATTTTTTCAAATGCTTTTGTTTCAATCTGACGCACACGTTCTCTGCTGATTTGAAACTGTTCACCCAATTCTTCCAGCGTTTTGGGAGTTTCACTTAAAAACCGTTCTTTCACAATAATTTGTTCGCGTTCGGATAAACGACCGATGGCTTCAAATAACAACCGTTTTTTTACAGCCAAATCTTGCGAATCTTCCAACTGCTCTTCAACGGATTGCGTTTTATCAACCAACATATCCAAATGATTCGTGGACGAATCGTAAGACAACGTTGTATTTAAGGAAGAATCGCCGCTTAATCGTTGTTCCATTTCCAAAACATCTTTTTTGGAAACACCCAACATTTTGGAAATTTGTTCGGCCGTTTCTTCGTTTAAAGCCGTTTCGTCATACAACCCGAGGCGTGACTTAATTTTATGTAAATTATAAAAAAGCCGTTTTTGCGTGGCAACCGTTCCGATTTTAACCAACGACCACGACTTTAAAATAAATTCGGAAATTGAGGCTTTAATCCACCAAATAGCATATGTTGCCAACCGAAATCCTTTATTCGGATCAAACTTTTTAATGGCTTGCATTAAACCGATATTGGCTTCGGAAATTAAATCAGCCAATGATAAGCCGTAATGCCGAAACGATAATGCCACTTTGGCAGCCAGTCGCAAATGTGATGTCGTTAATTTATGTGCCGCCTCAATATCGTGATAATCATGATATCGTTTTGCCAACATAAATTCTTGTTCGGCATCAAGCATGGGAAATTTATTCACTTCCGCCAAATAAAGCGAAAGAGAATTGCGCGTATAAAGCAATGAGAGTACATTTGATTGTTGCATATCTTATATCCTTTCCAAAAAGCAATATAACTTCGAATCTCTATTCATAGACAATTCGTTTACGAGAAATAGTTTACGCCAAATCTTTAAGAATGTCAAGAGACATCTGATATAAAATAATATGTTTTTTCACATATTTTTCATACAATGATATAAAAATTCACATTTTTCCTATGGGTTTGTCAGCGGCGAATTTTGCAAAAAATAATATAAAATAATCCCGGTCAGGACCGCAGTGACTAAAAATTTTTGAAATCGATTCATAAAAACCTTTCGTTTTGAAAAAAACAATTTATATTTTTTAACAGAATTGAATTATGCGCCAAATATTTTTAAAAAGCCAGTTCTTTTTTAAAAAAAAGTGCTTGAAGTAAGGAAAAAAAAGAAGTAGCATAAGAAAAAATAATAAAAGGATTGTGTGATGACAAAAAACGTTACAAAGTATGATATAAAAGATTTTGAAGGATTACGAAAAGCCGGTCGGTTAGCGGCCGAAACATTGGATTACATTACCCCGTTCGTCAAAGTCGGTGTATCAACCGGTGCACTGGATGATTTGTTGGAAGCTTTTATGCGTCAAAACGGCGGCATACCGGCAACCATCGGCTATCACGGATACGAAAAAGCCAGCTGCATTTCTCCCAATCATGTTGTTTGCCACGGCATTCCCTCTTACAATAAAATTTTGCAGGACGGTGACATTATTAACATTGATATTACCGTTATTCTCGATGGTTGGTATGGAGATACTTCCCGCATGTATTATGTGGGCAAACCGAGCATTAAAGCCAAGCGACTCGTGGAAACAACCTATGAAGTCATGTGGGCAGGCATTCGGCAATGTTTACCGGGCAACACAACCGGCGACATCGGTCATGCCATGCAGGAATTGGCAGCCTCTGAAAATTTTTCCGTTGTTCTTGATTTTTGCGGGCACGGTATCGGTCGTGTTTTTCACGGCGCACCGAATATTTTAAATTACGGCACACCGCATACGGGCACAAAATTAGAGCCCGGAATGGTCTTTACGGTAGAACCGATGGTTAATATCGGTACTTATCGCACGTTAACGTTATCGGACGGTTGGACAACCATTACCAAAGACCGTTCATTATCGGCGCAGTTTGAGCATACACTCGGCATTACTGAAACCGGTTATGAAATATTTACCTTATCACCGAAACATTGGACATATCCGCCATATAAATAGGAAATCATTGAATGAAGAACGTTCAACCGGCTCCTGCTTCTCCAGTTAATACACCAACAATTCCCGATTATTTCGGACATCGCGCCAGAATGCGTGAAAAACTCCTTTCCAAAGGTGCCGATTCTCTTTCTGATGCAGAATTGTTGGAAATGATTTTAATGACGGCTTTACCCAGACGTGATGTAAAACCCATTGCCAAACAACTTTTGCGTCAATTTATGACATTATCCGGTGTCATACACGCAGATCCGTATGCTTTAGAACAAATTAAAGGGGTTAAAGAATCAGTCATTACGTTATTAAAACTCATTGAAGGCACATGTCGCGTATTGTTAAAACCCGACAATGAAAACAAAACCGTTTTATCCGGATGGAATCAAATTATAGATTATTGTCGTTTTAATTTATCGCACCAAACACAAGAGCATTTGTATTTAATTTATTTAGATAAAACAATGCGCATTATTACGGTTGACGATTTTCAAAAAGGCTCTGATGATAAATTGCCGATTTTTCCGAAAGAAATTTTAAAACGTGCTTTAAACATCAACGCCTTTTCCGTTATTATGGTTCATAATCATCCTTCGGGAAATGCACAACCCTCAAGCAATGATTTAATTCAAACGGAAAATGTTCGCTCATATCTTATGCATACGGGCATTCAATCATATGATCATTTAATCATCAGCAATCAAAAAATCTATTCATTTAACAATAAATCTTTCATAGGTTAACGAAAAGGACACAACAAATGAATTACCAAATTTATCTTCAAAAAGCACTTTTAACGGCTGTTCAAGATATTTTAAATGATGTTGCCGCAAAGGGAATTGAAACCAACTGTGCTTATTATATGACATTTGAGACAAATCGTGATGATGTTGTGTTACCCGATTTTGTTCGAAAAAAATATCCGACAGAAATCACGCTTGTATTGGAAAACCAGTTTAAAAACTTATCTGTCGATCATGAAAAAATAACGGTAGACTTGTCTTTCGGTGGTATTCTTTCAACGGTATGCATTCCTTTTCGGGCATTAAAACAGTTTGCCGATCCCAACCATAATTTTGTTTTAAATTTTGAACCGCAGCCACCTACAAAACAAAAAGCAACATCGCCGAAAATTATTCATCTGGATGATTTAAGAAAATAATATGATAAAAAAATCCGTACAACTCACAGGTCATCATACCAGCGTTTCATTGGAAGCGGAATTTTGGAAAGCATTAAAAGAAATTGCCGAGAAAAAACAAATTTCCGTTCGGCAACTCATCATTGAGGCAGATAATCATCGTACGACAAACTTGGCAAGCGCCCTGCGTGTGTTTGTGTTAACGGAACTTCAAAAACAACTTCAAAAATAAAAAAGGATCCTGCACAAAACAGAATCCTTTTTATCATTCGGGCAAAGCGGCTTAATACATACCGCCCATGCCGCCCATACCGCCGGCAGCACCGGCGCCGTGATCGCAACCGCACTTATCTTCCGGCTTATCGGCAACCATTGCTTCGGTCGTAATCAGCAATCCGCCGATGGACGCAGCACCTTCCAAAGCAGTCCGCACCACTTTGGTCGGATCGATAATACCTGATTCGAACATATCGGTATAAACACCTTTTTGTGCATCGTATCCGTAAACGGCATCATATTTTTCCAATAATTTACCGACAATCACGGAACCGTCAACAGCAGCATTTTCGGCAATTTGACGAATCGGCGCTTGTAAAGCTTTCCGAATAATATCAATACCGACACGCTGATCATCGTTTTCCGACTTTAAGTCTTCCAAAGCCTTTGTGGCATAGAGCAACGCCGTACCACCGCCCGGCACAATACCTTCTTTCACGGCTGCGCGGGTTGCGTGCAATGCGTCATCAACTCTGTCTTTCTTTTCTTTCACTTCAATTTCGGAAGCACCGCCGACTTTAATCACGGCAACACCGCCGGATAACTTTGCCAACCGTTCTTGCAATTTTTCTCTGTCGTAATCGGAAGTGGTTTCTTCAATCTGTTGCCGAATTTGAGCCACCCGCGCGGCAATTTGTTCTTTATCACCGGCACCGTCAACAATGGTGGTGTCATCTTTGGTAATCGTGACCGATTTTGCCGTTCCCAAAGAGGCCAATGTCACGTCTTCGAGTTTCATACCCAAATCGGGAGAAATAACTTGTCCGTTCGTTAACACGGCAATATCCTGTAACATGGCTTTCCGCCGATCACCGAATCCCGGCGCTTTGACGGCAGCAATTTTTAATCCGCCGCGCAATTTATTGACAACCAACGTTGCCAAAGCTTCGCCTTCAATATCTTCCGCAATAATCAACAACGGACGTGATGTTTGAATCACGGCTTCCAAAACCGGAATTAATGCTTGCAGATTGGATAATTTTGTTTCATTGATTAAAATATAGGGATTATCCAATTCGACAATCATTTTTTCCGGATTTGTTACAAAATACGGCGACAAATATCCTCTGTTAAACTGCATTCCTTCCACAACATCCAATTCTGTTTCCGTTCCTTTGGCATCTTCAACGGTAATCACACCTTCATTACCTACTTTTTCCATAGCTTGGGCAATATAATTTCCGATGGATGAATCACCGTTAGCGGAAATGGTTCCGATTTGAGCAATTTCAGCTGATGTCGAAACTTTTTTGGAACGGCTTTTAATATCTTCAACAACCGTTGAAACTGCCATATCGATACCGCGCTTTAAATCCATGGGATTCATACCGGCAGCAACGGCTTTACAGCCTTCCCGAATAATGGCTTGTGCCAAAACGGTTGCCGTTGTGGTTCCGTCACCGGCAACGTCTGCCGATTTGGACGCCACTTCACGCACCATTTGCGCACCCATATTTTCAAACTTATCGGATAATTCAATTTCTTTGGCTACAGACACACCGTCTTTGGTAATTTTCGGTGCACCGTAAGATTTCCCCAAAACAACATTCCGTCCTTTCGGACCTAACGTTACTTTAACGGTATCAGCCAATAAATCAACACCCTTTAACATTTTTGAACGGGCATCGGTTCCGAATTTAATTTCTTTTGCACTCATGCTTTTCCCCTTTCTATTCTAAAACACCCAATACATCGGATTCTTTCATAATCAGCAAATCTTCGCCGTCAATTTTAATTTCTGTTCCCGACCATTTGCCGAATAACACTTTATCGCCATCTTTTAATGTCATGGGAATAATTTTCCCCGACTCGTCGCGCGCACCGGCTCCAACGGCAACGACAACGCCTTGCGATGGCTTTTCTTTTGCCGTATCGGGAATAATAATACCGCCGGCAGTTCTGCTTTCTTCCGCAACGCGTTTAATGACAACTCTGTCTAATAATGGTTTAAAATTCATATTTTTCCTTCCTTTCGTTCAATTATCAAAATATGATGTGTATTAAATAGTATGCATCGAACTAAAAGTCAAGACAAAGAAATGTATTTTTATAAATTTATTTTAAAACAATTTTCAAATGAGATAAAAACAAATTTTCAAGCCTGCTTTTTCAACAGAAAAAGAGAGAAAATTTCTTTCGAACGGTAAAACAAAAAAAAGCCTTTCATCATGAAAGGCCGGGAGTTTAAAGATGGTGCCGATTGGGTGACTCGAACACCCGACCCACGCATTACGAATGCGTTGCTCTACCAACTGAGCTAAATCGGCAATGTGAGTATCTTATATCTTTTTTTTTATAAAAAAGCAAGCAAAAAATCAATTTTATGTATTTTTTTACTTTTTTCGAAACGATGCTGACAAAAAAAGCCTTGATAACAAGGCTATTAACACATTTTAACGAACCTTTCGTTCTGTTAGCAGGTTTTTCGTCATGAAACTAACATCAGATTCCGGCACTTTACCAAATTGTTTCAACGGATTAGAATTATTTTTTACTCCACACGGAAAATGTTCGGAATACTCTTCTTCGAGAGTATCCAGGGAAACCTTATTGTCCTCACCGCTCAGATAACGTTCATTATAATTCCCCCTCGCTATAACATCTCCTACTGTTGTCATCAGAAGTCCTTTCTAAAAAACTTTCTATTATTTTCCATATATCATATTTAACAAGCATTGTCAACATTTTTTTTATAAAAATTAATTTTTACCCCGTGGGGGTTGTTTTCAATTCGTCCATCATCAGCACACTGCCTTGGGCATACGGTATCATCAACCGTCTGATAATCTGCCCTTTCGGCAAATAAAGATATTCTTCGGTAACACGCGTTAACTGGGCAAAATTTTTCATTTGCACTTTTTTATATTGGGCAAAATCTTTTACCTGCGGTAACATTCCTTTTTCTTGAATCTTATCTAAAAACTCGGCATAAAGCGGTTCTTTGCGTAACCAATGCGAATCGATTCCCCATAAATTGCAAAAAGCAGCGTTAAAAAAGGTTAACCGTGCCGTTGAGCTGAACAATACCACCCCGAACGGGATTTCCTTTAACACGGTACGATGCGCCTGTTCCGCTTCTTTCAGCAAAATAGATAACCCTTCTTCCGTTGTTTTATCCTGCCCGTATTTTAATAAGAACGGCATATTTTTCCCGAGTGACAACGGCATTTCCACCCAATGCATATCCATTAAATCTTCACGCGCGGACAAATATGCCTTATTTGAAAAACAAATCGCACCGTTTTGATCTTCCACATATAACGGAAACGGCAATGCATTTAATGTTTTGGTAAAAATTTCCCGCTGTTGCAACAATTGAGTATAAGCCTTGCGCTCTTCAATCAAAAGGGCGGTTTTATGAGTTACATCTTTAAACCACAACACATAAGAATTCAAACTTTTATCCGTGGTACGCAACACACGCCCGACAACCATAAAATAAAGTTTTTTTCCTCCTGTTGATACCGTTAATTCAAACGGCATATTTTTTTGCGTTAAATTTTGAAACGACTCGGCTAACAAGCGGGCATCATCAGCCGCCAATCGATCCAAAATAACGTTTAAAGAGGCGTTGGTTTCAACAATATTTAACAGCAGGCAAAGGCGTCGGGAACAACGTGTATATTCTTTTTTCTTTACAACGGTTGAACAAAAATACCCGTCCGGCGCCGAATCCAATAAATCTTCTAATTGATTCGCCGTTTCGCGCGCCTTTTGGACATGCATCCGCAAACGTGTTAAATAAACACCCGCCAACAAACAGCAAAGAAAAATAAATGTGTAAACCCAAAGGAAAACAAGCGTCATTCTTTATCCTTTTTGTAACGGATTTCGAAACGAAAGTGCTTCACTCACATGCAACCGATTAATCACGTCCGACTCGGCCAAATCGGCAATGGTACGGGCAACACGAATAATACGATGATACCCGCGCGCCGACAGCATTAACTTTTCGGCAGCATCACGCAGTAAAGCGGCAGCATTCGAATCCATCGGTGCGATGGCTTCCAAAAACGAGCCGTCTGCTTGAGCATTATTGCAAAACGGCGTTTCAATAAACCGATTCTGTGAAAACAAACGCGCTTTTTTAACCCGTTCGCGAATCGTTTCGGACGATTCGCCCGTCGGCACCTGCGCCAACTCCCACGGATTCACGGCCGGCACTTCAATTTGCAAATCAATTCTGTCCAAAAGCGGTCCGGATATTTTTGATTGATATTCCTCACCGCATTTCGGCGCCCGCGAACACTCTCGCCCGCGCAGCCCCAAATAACCGCATCGACAAGGATTCATGGCCGCCACCAACTGAAACCGCGCAGGATAAGTAATGTGTGCATTGGCTCTGGCGACCGTTACGATGCCTGTTTCCAACGGCTGCCGAAGCGCTTCAAGCGTTGTTCGATTAAATTCGGGCAATTCATCTAAAAACAAAATACCGTGATGCGCCAAAGAAATTTCCCCCGGCTTGGAACGGACGCCCCCACCCACTAAGGCCGGTGTGGTTGCTGAATGGTGCGGGTTTCGAAACGGACGCTCGGTAATTAACCGCCCCTCGGGTAATTTTCCGGCGATGGAATGTATTTGACTCACTTCCAACACTTCATATCGATTCATCGGAGGCATAATGGTGGTTAAACGCCTTGCCAACATTGATTTTCCCGATCCCGGGGGACCGATCATCAACAAATTATGCCCGCCGACGGCAGCAATTTCCAATGCACGTTTAGCGACTTCCTGTCCTTTAATTTCTTTTAAATCAATCAACGTTTGCGTGACATCGCCGGTCTCTTGTACCGTTGGTGCCGGTATGGTTATTTGATTTTTAAAATAATTAAGTAATTGCATCAAATTTTGAACAGCCAATAACGGTTCTGCTTTGCCGTATAAGGCTTCTGTCCCTTGCTCGGCAGGGCAAATAAGGCCCATTTGCTTTTTTGAAGCCCACACCGCCGCCGGCAAAATACCGGAAACGGCTCGCACGGAACCGTCAAGCCCCAACTCACCCATCATAAAATAAGAATTGATTTGATTCGGATCAACTTCACCCATAGCAGCCAAAAGTGCCATAATAATAGGCAAATCGTAATGCGTTCCTTCTTTCACGACATCAGCCGGCGCCAAATTCACGGTAATATGTTTAGCCGGCAACTCCAATCCGATAGAATGTAAAGCCGCGCGCACTCTTTCACGACTTTCGGCAATAGATTTATCTGCCAAACCGACAATGGTAAACGCCGGCAATCCGTTTGTTATTTGCACTTCCGTTTGAATGGTTAAAACTTCAATGCCTGAAAAAGCAACGGTATTTGTTGTCGCTAACATATTTAATCCTCAATCAATCTCCAACAGATTTTACCATCTGGGAATATTACTTTCAGCCTTTTGAACTGTTTGCGGATACCCCGCTTCATCAATATTACCGGGAAATTTCTGTCCGGATATTTGATGATACCCTTGTTGTCGATAAGAATTGATGCACATGGAATCAAATACGGCACATTGAACCGTTTCGGTACGATTCGCACTTTGCAGCAGAACAATATTATTTGACTGATTAGCTTGTGCAGGCGGCGTATAACTGGACGAAGCCCATGACGGATAAACATTTTCTTGATTTTGAGCAACCGTCGGCATGGCAGGCGCAGAAACGGTTGTCGGTGTCGGAACGGCAGCGTACGGCATATTTTGCACAACAGGCATACCTCCGGCGCCGTACATGGGTTGCGGTGCATATTGCGGAATTACGATTGTTTGCACAAACGGTTGTTGTGCAGGTGCCGGTTGTGTTACCGACTGCGGCATAACAACGGGTGCCGTTTCTTGCGGTACCGATTTATAAGCGCCCTTAGCCGGCGCTCTTAAATTATTGTTATAGCCGAAATCATTATTATTGGCTTTTGGCCCGAAGCATCCTGTCAACGTCAAGCAAGCCAGAGAGACAAAAAACAAATATTTCATAAAAATTATCCTATTTTTTGTTTGGAATAAACTTACTATATCAAACTTTTTTTAAAAAATAAACACTTTTTTCAAAAAAAAACGGAATTCGCATAAAAAATATATTCCGACATTGATTTTTCAAGTGAAAAATATTTTATTTATCGGCTATCATTTAAAAAACAAACAAAAAAAACGCCCTTCTTTCGAAAGGCGCTTTTTTTATCTTTTCTCAATCGGAAATTAGAAAGCTGCACGCAATCTTAAACCGGCGGATTTGCCGTAAATATCCGTTGAGTATTTCGCTTTACCGTCAAGCATATAAGAACCGAATGCACTGACAGCAACATTATTCGTTAAGAAGTAAGAAACTTCTAAATCATAAGAATAAGCTGCGATTTTATCTGTTCCGTCATAGTCAACACGAACACCCGTATCAACGGCAACATCAGCCCGCGGGCAATAGGCATAAACGCCTGCTTTACCTTCATATTTTGTATGATGATCACCGAAATCGCTTTGGAATAACGGACGTTCAACAATACCGGACAAATACGGTGTGTAAATGCCGATTGTGTGACCCAATTTAATACCGGCGTCAACATATTTGTAAGCACCGTGATTATCCTCGGTTTCATCTTGACCGTAAGCAGCAGAAACTTGCAATTTGGTCGGGCCTGTTAAGATATTCCATGTAGCCCCTAAATTCCAACCGATGTTTTTATCATCCGTGTCTGTTCCTTCAACGGATTTTAATTTTGACCAGAGATTGTCAACGGAAGCATCAAAAGAAATGCTGTCGGTTAAACCGTATGACAAACTTTCTGTTAAAAGATTATCATAGTCTTTTGTACGACCATAATTGTTTTTAGCGGTTGTTGTTCCGAATTCGTATGTTGTTGTGGAAGCAACTGTGCCTTTGGACGGCCCGTAGAACGGGTTTGTCAATTCCAATGCATAAGCCGATGTTGTCAGGGACAACGCACCGGCAATTAATAAAGCTTGTTTTAACATATTTTAATTTCTCCTTGTTAAATTCGATTGTTTCCAATCATACAGCAGACCATCCTGCTTTCCATACATTAGCCTATATGCAAAAAGATTGCAAGTAAAAAAATATGTTTTTTCAAATTATTTTTTTATCGGCTTAATCACCTTTTGAAAAGATATTTATTTTTTTATTTGTTTTTCAATAAGTTATAAAATTTTTCCGATTCGTTTTTTTATGTAAAAACCTTAAAAATTAAGGAAAAAGCTTTATCCGTTTTATTGATTTTGGCATAAAAAGTTACCAAATAGTTTACAAAAGCCTTTCTTTGTAAAATAAAAAAATCTATATATTTCAATATTCTGTAAAAAAGATAAAAAAGCTGTTGACTTCTTTTATCATTTCAGGGTATCAATAAAAACAGGGAAGGAAATATTGCTTCCGTAGTTAAACATCAACCATAATTTAAAGGAGTTATGCCATGACACTGTCGGATAAAGAAATTTTAAAACAAAACGAACAAGAACGTCAGCCGGTAGAATGTTGGACCCGCGTAATGGGTTACTTCCGTCCGTACAGTCAATTCAACAAGGGTAAAAAGTCAGAATTCAATGAACGCAAATGGTTTATTGAAGAAAATTGTTGTTGTAAAGAGCATAAAATTGATCAAGCGGCATAAAAAAATCGGCTTTGTTTTTATTAAACCCCCGTTTCGGGGGTTTTTATTTTATTATAAAACGCTTATTTTGTGATATTTTCCACCGGTGCAAGCCAAACGCATTTATTTATCTCGCAAGAGTATACTTTCTTTTCCTTGGTTGTATATTTTAAAATTAAAATCTTTTTTTCAAACGACCAAGCGCCTTCACGGACTTTCCACCATCGATCATTAACTTTTTCCACAATATAAAAGTAATGATTCGGCAACAAAACGGCATAATGCGGTTTCGGGTTATCGTCAATTAATTCTTTACCGTAAGAATCTAAAAACAATTTCGAAAAAACACCATAATAATGTCCTCTTTTGACAAATTTTGTTTTTCCGGCGGCATACCAATGTTCCGCCACATTTTCCGGTCCGCCGAAATCAAGCATCATATAGTTGGGCTCATAAATGGCAAGACGTCCTTTTTCATAATAGTTTTTTGCAAGCGAAACACGCGGATAAAGCTTATAAAAAATAACCGTCATTAAATCCGGTACGTCAATCGGTACGGATCCTTTATGATTGTAATAAAATTCAAGCATTTTTTTGGAAAATATATGATGGGGAGCAATTCCGAAGATACCGCCTGACAAATGCCACCTTTTTTCCAAAACCATAACAAGCGGTTCCGTTAAATATTTCTCAACGGAGCCCGTTAAGAAAATATCTGTATCCAAATAAAGGCCGCCATATTTTTCCAAAGCATAATAACGACAAAAATCGCTGACATATCTTACCTCTTTTTTCCGCCACATTTTTTTTGCGTAAGCATTTGAAAAAACAGGACAATTTCTTTTATCCCAGCGAATAATTTCCCAATCGGGCATATATTTACGCCATGTTTCAATGGCTTTTGCCACCGATGGCGGCACTTCTTTGGAGCCGATCCAAACATAATGTATTTTGTGCGGAATGCTTAATGGTCTTAAAAACGAAACCCCGATAGCAGCGACACTTAAAAAAATTAAAATCAAAAATTTAAAATAACGCATTCCGTTCCTATGCTTCTTCTTATAAACAAACTTATTATAAAAAAAGGCACACATTTTACAACTTTTGTACATTCGTTTCTTTTTTTTATTCATCGGGCGGATAAAATTAACCCGCCCGAAAACAAAAAACATTCATAAATTTATTGATTGATTCCCTGACGCACGTTAGCATCTAATGTGGAATTATAATCCTGATACGGATCTTTTCCGTTAATACGATCATTTGCCTCATTCAAATGATGATTAGCCACACGACCCATACTCCCTGCCGTTTTGGCAACACTGTTTGTGGCGGTAATGGTTCCGTTTTTCAAGCTAATGACCCGACTCGCAATTTTATTATACGTTTCTAACGGACCCATACCCAATAAAACCCAGGTAAGAACAAAAAAAGCAATGGCATGAATAACAAACCAAATAATAGCTTTTGATATATTTTTTCCCATTTATTTTTCCTTTCATTTATGTTATATTGTCCCAAAACAAGTATATGTTAGCCTAAAAGGACGTGTTTATCAATGGAAAAAATACAAATTGACGATTATTTTTTATTTTTTTGTAAAAAAGCACGCACTAAAAATATTCGTTTGCGGTTTGATTGTAAAGGCAATCTTATTTTAACCGCTCCGTGGTATTGCCGAAAAGCCAAAGCCATTGAGTTTGCCAAACAAAATATTGAATGGATTCGCACACATATGATCAAGCAAATCGGTATCAGGCATTTTCAAAACGGCGAATCGTTGATGCTTTTAGGTAATACATATATCATTTGTCATCAACCGAACCATAAAGGCGGCATTTTAATTGACGGAAATCACCTGATTGTCGGCGGAGAAGAAACTTTTATTCATCGGCGCATTACAGATTATGCCAAACATCGCCTTTATGCTTATATCCAAGAAAAAGTGTTGCAAATGGCAGCAACCTTAAACGAAAAACCGGCAAAAATTGTTTTACGCGACACCTCTTCCCGCTGGGGAAGCTGTTCATCGAAAAAAAACATTAATTTTTGTTGGAAACTGGCTTTTGCCCCCTTGTTTGTCATTGATTACATCGCCGCGCATGAAACTGCTCATTTAAAAGAGATGAATCACGGGGCGCGCTTTTGGCAAACCGTTGCCAAGTTAAATGTTCAACAGGCAGAAGCACAAATTTGGCTGCGAAAGCACGGACAAGAGATTCAAGCCATCGAATAACCTATTCCGTCGTTTCGTTTAAATCAATATTTTGTCGAATATGATTAATTTGCGCACGGGGAAATAATGCCAAAGTTTGAACAATAACGGGCTCTCGCGACAATTCTTCCATTAATTGACTTTGTTGCGTTTGTTTTTGTTCTTTTAAAGTTTTTTCGGTTACATTGTCTTTAATTTGAATATGCCAATTTTCTTTGGCTTTTTCTTTTAAAAACCGAATCAAGTCAGACCCCAATCGTTCCGGTGCTTCGGGCAAAATAAAACAAGTGATGACAAAATCATCCAGCGATTCGACTCGTATATAATTTTCTAAATTGAAAGCCAATAATCTTTCACCTGCTTTTTTCGCAAAATCAACCATTTCCTGAAATGTGTGAAACTTTGAAGCGGAAGAATTGAGCACTGTCGTTTCATCGCGCACCGGCGTATCTTCCGTTTGAGACAGGGATAATAACGCAGAAACAGGCGGTGGGGTTGATTTTACCGCTTCTTGAGACGTATTTAATTCTTTCGATGCGGATGCAGTAACCGATGATAACGGCTGTTCAACGGATCGAATAATATTATTTTGAACCGAATTTTTTTCATGGACGGGAACTATTTCTTTTTTTTTTATTTCGTCAACTAATTGTGACGGGGTTGGCAAATCGGCAAGATATGTGATTCGAATCAACAGCATTTCCAGTGTTTGCCACGGATTATCCGCCCGACGCACTTCATCAAGCCCTTTGAGTAAAATCTGCCAAACCATGGATAACGTTCCCATAGAAAGCTCTTTTGCCATATTTGCGCCCCGTTGACGTGCATTTTCCGGCATGCTTACATCATCGGCAACCGACGGCGTAATTTTAACACGCGTTAACCAGTGTGTTAAATCAAGCATATCCTGCACAAGAGCAACCGAATCGGCGCCGATTCGGCATTGTGATTGCGTTAACTGCAACGCCTTTTCAATTTCGCCTTGCATTAAAGCTTCATATAAATTCAACAGAGCCGATTTATCGCTTAACCCCATCATTTGACGCACATCATCGGCTTTTACTGACATATCAAACTGTGTAAAGGCCTGATCCAACAGCGATAAGGAATCTCGTACCGATCCTTCCCCTGCACGCGCAATTAATTGCAACGCTTCCGGCTCAACAACGGCATTTTCCAATTCGGCAATATGTTTTAAATGCGCACACAATACATTTTCATCAACACGTTTTAAGTCAAACCGTTGACAACGCGATAAAATAGTAACAGGCACTTTTCGAATTTCAGTTGTTGCAAAAATAAATTTAATGCGTTCGGGTGGCTCTTCCAATGTTTTTAACAACGCATTAAATGCCGCTTTTGACAGCATATGCACTTCATCGATAATATATATTTTATAACGCGCCGATACAGGATTATATTTGGCGCCTTCAATAATTTCCCGCACATTATCAACACCGGTATTACTGGCAGCATCAATTTCAATCACATCAATATGCGAATCGGCGGCAATTTCACGACAATGTTTACACAACCCGCACGGATTAGGCGTCATTCCGCCTTTCCCGTCGACCCCGATGCAATTCAGTCCTTTGGCAATAATGCGCGCCGATGTGGTTTTACCGATTCCACGAATACCCGTTAACATATAGGCATTAGGCAAACGATTCTGTTTAATGGCATTACTGACAGTTTGCACCAAAGCTTCTTGCCCGATTAAATCATTAAATGTTTGCGGTCTGTATTTGCGCGCTAAAACATGAGAAATTGTCATTTTTTATTCCTTTAATAAAGTTTATTGTGGCTTAAAAAAGAAAGGTTGTCAAGTGATTTCACTGTTGTGATTTGCTTTTCGTTACAGGGAGTATAAAAGAAATCAGGGAAATATATAAAAATGGAAATGCTTGCCCGATCCGGAACTTCGTTTCTGATTATTTTACAAAAAATACAATCTGTTTTTACGCCTATTCCATATGATATATTTTTATATGTGAGAATATACGTCCTTTTCCGAGACGGTTGATTTTTTAACAGAAACACCGATTGTTTTTAACTGTTTTCGGGCGTGATACCCGCTTTATTGATTATTTTCCTGCATAATCATAATCGGAACAGATAAATCTTGCTTTAAAACTGCCTCGTCAGACAAAGAAACATTGTTTTCTTTTTCGACTGTTTCCTCTGTTGCGGACACTTTACTTTTTCGCCGTACGACAAAATTTCGTTTTGCAGGCTTTTTAGTCTGAACCGTCGGCATCTCCTCGGACAATTCGCTGTTTGTCGATTCAAAGGCTTGGTCAACTTTCTCTTCCTCCGCCGATGTTTCTTCAACAAAATCCGTACTGATTTCCGGCAACGAATCGTCTTGCGTTTTTTCGACATAACTTGACGAACCGACGGTGCGTTGATCAAAATTATTTGCTCGCACAGATTGCTCATTTAAAATGGCAATATTTTGCATCCGCATATAATGATCGGCATATTGCATACATGTTTGAGCCAAAATTAAATCATTCTGCATTAAAGCATCTTTTGAATAAGCCTGATATTTTTCAAAAAGCTGCAAAGCCGTTCCATGCAATTTTCCCATCGGTCCGGTACTTTCCAAAGCGGTATTTCGCATCAACAGTGTTCTGGAATTCCGACCGTTATAGCGCCCGTTATAGCGATTCTTCTGATTTTGTTTCATTGTTCCTCAAAATAATAATGATGTTTTTTAATTTTCTAACAGAAACACTTTAAAAAAATAAAGCCGTTTCAATAATACGACGAAACGGCCATATTTTAACAAATTCTTTTACGAATTGCAAGCAAAAACTTTTGTTATTGACAATTTCCGTTCGGACACGGCGGAACAACTTGTCCTGCCGGTGCTTGAACCACGACCGGTTTGTTTTGAACATAAGAAGCTTGTTGTTGCATAACAACAGGGTGTTGTTGTACATAAGCCGGAGCCCGTTCAACCATAACAGGTTGTTGAACCACGACCGGTTTTTGAACAACAACAGGTTGTTGAACCACAACCGGTTGACGAACCGTTATATCCCGATTAACCGTAATCGGATGTTCAACGGAAACCGGATATTGACGAACGACCGGATATTGAACTTTAACCGGCGATTGGGTGTATGAAATGCTTGTTACAGAACCCGGGCAATTTTCACCGGCAGCACAAATACCGGCCGGAACCGGCTGTTGCGCGACAACTTCTGCCGGTAAAGCACCAGTCGGCTGTTGAACGACAATCGGTTGACTGGGAATAACTGTCGCTTGCGGAACGGCAATCGGTGCCGGAGCTACCATAGAAGCCGCAACGGGCATTGCCATAGGCGCTACTGCCTGAGCTGCGGCAGGTGCTGCTGCTTGAGCGGCAACGGGTGCTGCTGCCTGAGCTGCGACGGGCGCTGCAACCGGAATTGTTCTTTGCGATGTTTTCACAGAGTTATCAATCGGATCAAGGGCAACATAACCGTCCATGATTCGTTCATTATGTTTTTCATAAGTTGTTTCGGTTTTCGAAACGACTCTATCTTCTGCAATCGAAGTCATTGGTGCAATTAAAGCGCCGCAAACGGCAGCGAATGCAATTAAAGAAATGGATGTGTTTTTCATTGATTAGTTCCTCCAAACTAGGTTATCGTATAAAGTTTATACCTTAAAATATTAAAAATCAAGTATTATTCTTCAATTCCCAATAATTTTTTATATCTGTCGCGCAAAAATTCGGCCTCTGCCCTGTCCGCAGGCGTCATTTTTCGCAGGCGTAAAACCTGCCGCATGACTTTTGTATCAAACCCGTTTCCCTTGGCTTCCGCAAAAATTTCACGAACATCTGCCCCCAATTCCTTACGTTCTTCCTCTAAACGTTCAATGCGTTCAATGTAAGATGCTAACTTTGAGCTGTCAACTTCCTGAATATCATTCATTTTGTTTTTCCTTACTTAACGGTATGTTTTACCGATACGGCAATAGCGGCATTTAAATCAGACTCGGAACACAAACCCAATGTCACCGGATTTTTCGGATGAATATTGTGAATATTTTTATGAGTCCTTTCGCGAATGGCCGTAATGGTTGTTTTCGTCGTACGCAACAATTTCACGATTTGCGAATCGGATATTTCCGGATGATGTTTGACAATCCATGCAATACCATCCGGTCTGTCACCGCGTTTTGCATGAGACACATAACGATTTCCTTTATTCAATAATTTTTCAATTTCCGGATTTTGAATTAATTCCAACGAAGCTGCCGGATCTTTCTCACACCGTTTAATTTCTTCTGCGGTTAATTGTCCGTTCGTAATGGGATTAAAACCCATAATATTCATGGCAACGTCACCATCGGCAATGGCTTGAATTTCAAGTGTATGCATACCGCAAAACGCTGCTATTTGATCAAATGTCAACGCAGTATTTTCTACCAACCAGACTGCCGTTGCTTTCGGCATTAACGGAAGTGTCATTTTCTATCCTTTCTTTTCCTGTTTTTCATTAAAGTGGATATAGTATAACAAACAAATTCCTAAAAGGCAATAAAAATGATTCTTTTTCTTTGTTTTTTTCAAAATGGCTCATCAAAACAAAGAGACTTTCACTTGTTTTTATACTCAAAAGCCGCCTTTATTTTTTAAAAGCGGCTTTTAAATTTATTCTTTTATTTTTTCTTCTTTTTTCGTTCCCATACCTTTTCGGATTTATTTCCTTTCCACACACGTTCCAACATAATTTGGAAAACAACATATAAAGCGGGAATGAAGAAAATACCCACAAAGGAAGAAACAAATAATCCGCCGAAAATGGAAGAACCGATCGCCTGACGCGCCATGGCACCGGCACCCGAAGCAATAACCAACGGCAAGAAACCGAGCAACGCTGCAATGGCCGTCATCATAATGGCACGGAAACGCATATGTGCACCGTTCACCGCCGCCGTTTTAACCGGAATTCCGCGTTCATGCTCATCTTTGGAAAACTCAACCAATAAAATGGCATTTTTTGCCGCTAAAGCAATTAACACGATAATGCCGGCTTGGGCATATAAATCGTTGGTAATACCGCGAATCCATAAGAATCCCATGGCACCGAATAAGCCAACGATAATGGAAATCATCACGGAAACCGGCAATACCCAACTTTCATATAAGGCCACCAAGAAAAGATAAGCAAATAAGAAAGCCAAAACAAAAATCAATCCGGTCTGATCCCCGGCAGATTGTTCCTGTAAACTCATTCCCGTCCATTGAAATTGATAACCGACAGGTAAAACACGAGCAGAAATTTCCGTTAAAGCCTGCATGGCGGAACCCGAGCTTAACCCTTCGGCCGGCGATGCCGTGATTTTTAACGAACGATAGTTATTATACCGCTGAATTGATTGAGCGCCGATGGTACGCTGGACCGTAATTAACGAACGCAGCGGCACCATTTCTCCTTTATTGTTGCGAATATTGATTTTGTAAATATCATCCAACGTTCGCCGTTCCATGGTATCCCCCTGCACGTTCACCTGCCAGGTTCGTCCGTATAAGTTAAAGTCGTTAATGTACGTACCGCCCAACATGGTTTGCATGGTATTAAAAATTTCAGACAGCTGTACACCCAACGCATATGCTTTTTGCCGATCAATCATCACTTCAACACGCGGTGAATCCACCGTATAGAACGTCATGACCCGTTGCAAACGCGGATCTTTATTGCCTTCTTGAATAATTTGCTGTGCCACAGCCATTAATTCTTCCGGCGAAGCTCCCTGCGTGCTTTGCAAAATATATTCAACATCGGATGTCATACTCAAACCCATAATGGCCGGCATATTAAACGGAAACGCCCGTGCTTCTTTAATATCCATGGTTAAAGCGTACAACCGCCCGATGATGCCGTTTACGTCTTGCCCTTTGCCTTGACGCTCCGCATACGGTTTTAAACGAATGACAAAGAATCCGTTTGAAGAAAGCTGTGTGCCGCTCATAATACCGTAACCGGTAATGGCCATATAAGAATCGATTTCGGGAATCATTTTAAATCGCTCGGCAACCTTTTTCATAACTTGCTCCGTGCGATTCCAAGAGGCACCCGACGGTAATTGAACTTCCATCATAAAGGCACCCTGATCTTCCGCCGGTAAGAAGCCGGACGGTGTTAATTTCAAGAATGTGTAAGCCCCGCCTGCAAACAAGAACATGGCTAACACGGCAAAAACGGCATACGGAATGGTTTTTTGCACGATTGATGAATATTTGTTTCTGAACCAATCAACCACATCCATACATTTTTGAACAAACTTAAACGGCTTATCGCCGGCGCGCATGATAACAGCGGCAACCGCCGGACTTAACGTTAAAGAGTTGATGCCGGAAATAACCATAGCTGAGGCTATTGCAATAGCAAACTGCTGATATAACAAGCCGGAAATACCGGGTGTAAAGGCAACGGGAACGAACACGGCCAATAAAACCAACGTGATGGCAATAATCGGTGCGGTAATCCGTCCCATTGATTTGGAAACTGCTTCCTGCGGTGCTAATTTCGGATTTTCGTGCATGACGGTTTCCACGTCTTCCACCACCACAATGGCATCATCAACCACAATACCGATGGCTAACACAAGCGCCAACAACGAAATGGTATTTGCCGTCACCCCGAAAATACTCATACCGATAAATGCACCGATGAGCGAAACGGGAATGGCAAGCGTCGGAATAATGGTCGCACGGAAAGTACCCAAAAACAAATAAGTCACGAGCACAATAAGCAAGAAAGCTTCATAAATGGTTTGAAAAATTTCTGCCATTGAATCTTGCACGAACGAAGCATTATCGAACAACGTGTGGAATTGAATATCTTTCGGCATTTTTGCCTGTAATTCGACAATTTTTTTGTTAATGGCCGTTGCTACGTCAACCGCATTGGATCCCGGGGCCTGAAAAATGGCGAAACCGGTTGCCGGCCGACCGTTATAGATGGTGCGAAGCGATTCGGACTTAGATCCCAATTCAATACGTGCAATATCTTTCAAAAACAAATAAGAGCCGTCAGCATTGGCACGAATTACGATTTCACCGAATTCTTCCGGTGAGGTCAAACGACCTTGCGTTGTGAGCGAAAATTGAAATTGCTGGTCTTCGGTAGAAGGCATCACACCGATACGACCGATGGAACCTTGCAAATTCTGTCCTTGAATGGCTTGCAACACATCATTTGTGGAAAGTTTTAAACTTTTGAGTTTATCGTTATTGAGCCAAACGCGCATGGAGTAATCAAGTGTGGAAAACACCTGAATATCACCCACACCCGGCGTTCGGGCAATTTCATCTTTAATATTAATAAGAACATAGTTTGTTAAAAAGGTATCATCATATTCGGGATTGGTGGACGAAACCACAAACACTTGCAACATGGATGACATTTTGGATTGAACGATCACGCCCTGTTTAATCACTTCCGCCGGCAAAAGATTTTCAACCTGTTTCAAGCGATTTTGCACATTCACGGAAGCAATATTCGGATCCGTTCCGATGTTAAAAGTAATCGTTAAGTTATAGGAGCCGTCATCATTACTGGTGGAATTCATGTAAAGCATATCTTCCACGCCGTTGACCGCCGATTCGATTTGTTGCGCAACCGATGATTCCACAACATCGGCACTGGCACCCGGATATGTTGCCGTAACGGCAACCGACGGCGGCACAATGTTCGGATATTGTTCAATCGGCATGGCACTGATACACAGCAAACCTGCCAACACGATGACCACGGAAATAACGGAAGCTAACCGCGGGCGTTTAATAAAGACATCGGATATCATCTGACAATCTCCTTTTATTTACTTGTTTGAGATTGAGCCTGATCGGAATCGGCATTTTCAAAAACAGGTTTGACAATCATTTGCGGAGCAATTTTTTGGAAACCTTCCGTTACGACAACATCACCGGCATTCAATCCGGCATTGACAATCACTTTAAAATTATCCAATTCATCCCCGCGAATAATATCACGTCGACTGATACGTCCTTCGGCATCCAGCACATATGCATACGTACCCGTCATATCTTGTTGAACGGCTTTTTGCGGTACTACGATTTCCGGCTTGGCACTTAAACTTTTGATATTCACGCGACCGTATTGTCCGGAAATCAATTCACCCGCTTCATTCGGGAAAGAAGCCTTAATTTTAAGCGTATTCATCGCTTCATCGAGTGTAACGTCCACAAAATCAATCGCA
This sequence comes from uncultured Alphaproteobacteria bacterium, assembly GCA_947586835.1. Taxonomy (GTDB): domain Bacteria; phylum Pseudomonadota; class Alphaproteobacteria; order CAAHEQ01; family UBA3637; genus RGIG4140. The sequence continues at coordinate 20,775 of CANPXT010000003.1, read as the reverse complement.
CCGGCTTTTTCATATTTCGATCCGTCCGATTTAATGAACGTGACGGTTACTTTTCCGTCTTTTTTAAAGTTTTTCTGTAAGTTTAACAACTGATTTTCACTGACGGAAAATACCACATCAATCGGGTTGATGCGCACGACTTTCGCCAACACGTTCGAGCTTGGACCGATGAGTTCGCCGACCGAATATGTCGATTCACCGATTCTGCCGTCCATCGGTGCCACAATGGTGGTATATTCCAAATCTTTTTTAGCAACGTCCAACTGCGCTTTTGCTTGTGCCAAAACAGCTTCGGCACTTCGATAATTGGCTTCGAATTCATCTAATTTCGATTCGGAAACATCTTTGGTTTTATAAAGCTTTTGCGTTCTTTCAAACTGCGCTTTCATATTTTTAACCTGTGCTTCGGCTTTGGCAACATTTGCTTCCGCTTCCCGAACGGACGCTTCGAAATTCACCGGCTCAATAATATACAGCGGTTGATTTTCTTTAACCAAATCACCTTCGTTGAATAACCGCTTTTGTAAAAAACCTTGAACGCGCGCTCTCAGCCCGACGGAATCTTTGGATTCGACTTTGGCAACAAAGCTGACTTCCGGAAACACTTTTTCCGGTTCAATTTTCATGGCGGATACGCTGATTGGCGACATTGACATGCTCGCCGGTGTTTGCAAACGGGTATAACCGTACCAACCGACGGCTCCGAGTGCAATAATACCGATGCCAATAAACAACATTGAAGATTTTAAATTTGTTTTTTTCATAAAATTCTCCTTACAAAATAAATTATTAAAAAAATATGTAGCATTTTATTTTAAAAAAGTCTATAACTTTTTAAAGAAAAGTAAAAAAAAAGAGGAAATAATGAAAACAAAACACTCATTCGCGTCAAAAGCCAATGCTTTATCCGTCAAACGCGGATCGGCATTGTCGCGTAAAATAAAATCCGTTTCGACATTTTCTTCCCGCGCAGAACAAAATGCCGTTGATGCTTTTATTCGGCAAAACGAGCAAGGCGAAACACGGGTTTTCGTAGCAGGCGGTTCGCGTTCGGGAAACGATTCGATTTATGAAACGGCCGCTTATGAGCTGGGAAAAGCAATCGGCAAAAAAAACTTTCATTTAAATTTCGGATTATCTTCCAGAGGCATCATGGGTGCGGTTGCCAAAGGTGTATTGCAATCATGGAGCACGCTTAAAAATCACGGCGGAACGCCCATTCATGCCATTACCACCAAGGAATATTTAGCGTTATATGAAAACGATGCCGTAATTGATAACGTATCGGAAATTATTGTGGCGCATACGTTGGAAGAACGCAAGCAACAACTCTTAAAAGCCGATTTTGTTATCTTTGCACCCGGGGGCGTCGGCACATTAGATGAATTGGTTTATGATTGTGTTGCCATGCAAGATGGCTTTTTAGATTTTAAACCTTTTGTGCTTTACAACGTGAACGGCTTTTTTTATCATTTGTTGGAATATTTAAAAGAGATTCAACAAAAAGGGTTTTCCGATGCCGTTCCGTTTATTGTGGTTGATGATAGTTTTGAAGCTTCGGTAGCTTTTGATATGTTGAGCGATTATTATACTCCCAAAATGAAAGAAAAAACACAAAATGCCGATACGATTATTGAAAACTTAATTTACTTATTACCTTATGTGATTCATCAACGGCAACTGCATCCCGATAAAACAACGGCAGAAATTTTAAGTCACTTATCCGAAACCTATTTAAACGGATTATCATATGAGCAAAACCAACTGCGCACCGATATTGAAACGGCCTATTTAAATAAAGAAATCGAACGCATGTATGACAGACTGGCAAAAGCAGGCAGAGATACGGCTTCGGTAAGTGATAAATTAAATGAGCTGAAAAAACGATATAACAAAGAAAAATTTCTTTAAAAAAACATTTATTGAGAATATTTTTTCGATCAAACCGACCTGTGTTTAAATTGGTTTTAAAAAATGCATAATCGTATCACGATGACATTTCATCATTCGGGCAATTTGCGCAATCGGAACACCTTTTTTTACCAAACTTTTAATGAGCTCTTCTTTACCGTCCAACTTGTGCGTTTTATTTTTAGATCCTTTCATTCGACCAATCGGCTTTCCTTCTGCTTTGCGTCGTGCCAAAGACTGCTTTGTACGTTGCGAAATCAGTTGCTTTTCAATTTCCGCCGCCAAGGCAAAAGCAAATGCCAATACTTTGCTTTGAATATCATCTCCGAGCGTATAACAATCTTTAATTGTCCAAACACGACACCCTTTTTTCATACATGTTGATAAAATTTCCATGACTTCAAACAAATTTCTTCCCAATCGGGATATTTCACAGGTTATTAAAATATCGTTTTCCTTTACTTTTTTTAAAAGACGAGATAATTTTCTTTTTTTCAATACCTGTCCGGTTGAAATTACTTCTTCAATCCAAGTATCAATGTTTAATTTTTTTTCTTTGCAGTAATTCATTATTTGAAACCGCTGATTATCGTTATTTTGACGATCGGTTGAAACACGAATATAAGCATAAATTGTCATTTTTGAACTCCTAGTTTAACTTGTTTATGAAACAGAAGTCATATAGTTTTCTGAAACGATATTGAAAGATAGCGTTCGCTAAATACCAACAAAAAAATATATAAAAAGCCATTTTTAAGAAAATTAAATTAATTTCTTCAAAAAATTATTTTTTTAAACGGAAGGCTTAAAAAAGATTGCATTTAAAAAAGACATAGTATAATATAGAAAAATAGCGAACGTTAGATTTCAACAATCATTTAATAAAAAAACACCCCGTCTCACTTCATTTTTTCTTTTAAAAACCAAACTCTTATAATAATTATTTTTTCACATCAACCCAATACTCGATACCTCAGCAAACACCTCCATCCGTTCTGTTGTTTTCTGTCGTTGAATATGCCAAAACCTGTTGTCTGAAACTGATTTCCGGAATAACGTGATTAAAATGAAATCAATTTTGTTACATTTTATTAAATTTTTCTCATTTAAATAAAAAAAATTGCTAAAATTATTTTCTTTTTTTATAATATGAAGCAAAGGAGATGAATATGAGTCAAAAATTATTGCTTGTATCTTGTTGCGGACCGTGCAGTGTGGGTGTGATTCAGCGATTAAAAGAACAAGGCGTTCATTTCAGCGTTTTGTTTTATAACCCCAACATTCAACCGGCGGAAGAATATGCGCGACGCCGAGATGAGAATAGACGTATTTGTCAAGAAGCCGACATTCCCTTTATTGAATTGCCGTATGATCCCATTTCTTGGCGTCAAGCCGTTAAAGGATTGGAAAATGAACCCGAACGCGGTAAACGCTGCACGGTTTGTTTTAAATTGCGCTTAGCCAAAGCCGCACAATATGCCCGCGCGCACGGATTCGATTCTTTTTCCTCCGTTTTCGGCATTTCTCGGTTTAAAGATTTTAATCAAGTTTGTGATGCTGCCCGAGAAGTCAGCGAAACATATCACCTGCCTTACGATATGACAAACTGGCGCAAACAAGGCGGTTTAGAACTTGCCGAACGATTAGCGAAAGAAAAACATTTATATCGGCAAACTTATTGCGGGTGTCGTCCGAACAACTTGAAAAATATCAACGAAAATAATGATAAAAACACTGTTTAAAAAGACAAAATTTATTGAATCAAACAAAAAAATACATTATTTTTAAAAAAAAGGTTGTATTTTGAATCAAAATCTTTTACACTGAACAAGAAAACAAACATGAACGAAAGAGGAACAAAAATGGAAAAAGATAAAGCATTGGAAGCGGCATTAAGCCAAATTGAACGCACTTTCGGTAAAGGATCGATTATGCGCTTGGGTCAAAAAGACAATGCGGTGGAAACACCGAGCATTTCAACCGGATCTTTGGGGCTTGATTTAGCTTTGGGCGTCGGCGGTTTACCGCGTGGCAGAATTGTTGAAATCTATGGTCCCGAAAGCTCAGGCAAAACAACATTAGCCCTGCATGTGGTTGCCGAAGCGCAAAAACAAGGCGGCACCTGTGCTTATATTGACGCCGAACATGCCATGGATCCGATTTATGCCGGCAAACTGGGCGTGAACATAAACGAACTTTTAATCTCCCAACCCGATACGGGCGAACAAGCGTTAGAAATTGCCGATACGTTGGTTCGCTCCGGTACAATTGACGTGTTGGTGGTTGACTCGGTTGCCGCGCTGGTTCCCAAAGCCGAATTAGAGGGCGAAATGGGTGATTCGCACATGGGTTTGCAAGCGCGTTTGATGAGTCAGGCATTGCGTAAAATTACCGCCTCTGTGGCACGCGCCAATACACTGGTGATTTTCATTAACCAGATTCGTATGAAAATCGGCGTTATGTTCGGTAATCCCGAAACGACCACCGGCGGAAATGCTTTAAAATTCTATGCGTCCGTACGGTTGGATATTCGCCGAATCGGTGCCATTAAAGATAAAGACAATACCGTGGGCAATCAAACACGCGTAAAAATCGTGAAAAACAAAGTTGCGCCGCCGTTTCGAACGGTTGATTTCGATATTCTTTACGGCGAAGGTATTTCAAAATCGGGTGAATTGTTGGATTTAGGCGTTAAAACGGGGCTGATCGAAAAAGCAGGCTCGTGGTTTTCCTGCAAAGGCGAACGAATCGGACAGGGACGCGAATCGGCACGCATTTATCTCAAAGAACATCCGGAGTTGGCGGCTGAAATCGAACAACAAGTTCGGGGACAAGCCAAAGATATTTCTCAACAAATGATGGTTGCTGACGGCGCCGCCGATACATCGGTTGAATAAAGCCGGTTTATTTGTTCATGAAAAATCCGGCGTTTACGGTCGGATTTTTTTTATTGAAAAAATTTTTAAAACGATGTATAAAGGAAAAAATTTTTGATAACACAAAAAGAGGATACCATGAGTCAAAACATTACCGCGCAAATACGCAAAACATTTATTGATTATTTCAAAAAAAACGATCATACCATCGTACCCGCCGGCTCACTTGTGCCGAAAAACGATCCGACATTAATGTTCACAAACTCCGGCATGGTGCAATTTAAAAATTACTTTACGGGTGCGGAAAAAGCTCCGTTCCCGCGGGCAGCAACCGTTCAAAAATCCGTGCGCGCGGGCGGCAAGCATAATGATTTGGATAATGTGGGCTATACCAAACGGCATCACACGTTTTTTGAAATGCTCGGCAACTTTTCTTTCGGCGATTATTTTAAGGAAAAAGCCATTTTTTATGCGTGGGAACTGTTAACGAAAGAAATCGGATTAGATAAATCAAAATTGTTGGTGACGGTTTATCATACCGATGACGAAGCATTTGACTTATGGAAAAAAATTGCCGGTTTATCCGATGAAAACATTATTCGCATCGCCACCAAAGATAATTTTTGGCAAATGGGCGATACGGGACCGTGCGGACCCTGCTCGGAAATTTTTTACGATCACGGCGACCGCTATTGGGGCGGCAGACCCGGCACGCCTGAGGAAGACGGTGATCGCTTTATTGAAGTGTGGAATTTGGTTTTTGATCAATATGAAGATTTACCGTCGGGCGAAAGAATTGCCATTCCCAAAAAGTGCATTGATACCGGTTCGGGCTTGGAACGGTTAAGCGCCATTTTGCACGGAACAAACGATAACTATGAAATTGATATTTTTAAATCGCTTATTGAAAACGCTGCCGCTTTGGCGCATATAGAACCGTATGGAGAATATAAAACATCTTTACGCGTGATTGCCGATCATTTGCGCTCCACATCGTTTTTATTGGCAGACGGTGTTTTGCCCTCAAATGAAGGACGCGGCTATGTTTTAAGACGCATTATGCGTCGCGCCATGCGTCATGCGCATTTAATCGGATGCAAAGAACCGCTGATGTATCGGTTAGTGCCGAATCTCATTGAAACAATGGGGGAAGCCTATCCCGAATTGGAGCAACAGCGGCATATTATTACGGAAGCGTTGCAACTGGAAGAAGAAAAATTTAAGCAAACATTGGATAAGGGTCTTAAACTGCTTGCCGATGAAACCGTTTCGTTAAAAGAAGGTGATTCACTTTCGGGCGACGTGGCATTTAAGCTTTATGATACTTACGGTTTCCCGTTGGATTTAACACAAGATGCCTTGCGTTCCAAAAATATGACCGTTGATGTGGAAGGCTTTAACAAAGCCATGGAAAAACAACGCGCGGAAGCCCGAAAATCGTGGACGGGATCGGGCGATGCCGCTGATGAAAAAATTTATTTCCAAACCGCCGAAAAAGTCGGCGCCACGGAATTTTTGGGTTACGATTCCGATGAAGTGCAAGCTTGTATTACGGCTTTAATTCAAAACAATCAGGAAGTTTCGCAAGCTTCTGCCGGCAGTGACGTAATCGTTATTGCCAATCAAACGCCGTTTTACGGAGAAATGGGCGGACAAGTCGGCGATACGGGACAAATTAAAACACAAAACGCTCTTTTAAAGGTAATCGATACCCAACGCAAAGCCGATAATGCCCTGATTATTCATATTTGTCACGTCGTTTCGGGAACGGTGAAAACAAGTGATTCAGGTCTGTTTTCCATTGATTCTGCCCGTCGGTTTGACATTCGGGCGCATCACTCGGCAACACATTTGTTACAAGCTGCGCTGCAAAAAGTGTTAGGTTCGCAGGTTCATCAAAAAGGCTCGCTTGTTATGCCGACCGGTTTTCGGTTTGACTTTACTTATAACAAGGCCATGACGCCCGAAGAACTCACGCAAACGGAACAGCTGGTTAATGAAATGATTTTAACAAACGTTCCCGTTATCACCGAGTTAATGACGCCGAAAGCTGCCGTTGCCCAAGGTGCCATGGCGTTGTTTGATGAAAAATACGGAGAAACGGTGCGCGTTGTTTCCATGGGAACGGGCGAAAATCGACACTCATGCGAATTATGCGGCGGCACACACGCGCGGGCTACCGGCGATATAGGTTTGTTCCGGCTGGTATCCGAATCCGGTGTATCGGCAGGCGTGCGTCGTATTGAAGCCGTTGTCGGTCGCAGTGCTTTGCAATTGATGCGTCATCAAAGTCAGTTTGTGCATACGTTAATGGAAACACTTAAATCGACAGGTGAAAATGAAACATTAACCAAAATCACCTCTTTGCAGGAAGATAAAAAGCGCTTGGAAAAAGAAGTTGCGCAATTACGGCGTCAAGTTGCCATGGGCGGCGGTGATTCCGCTTCTCGAGAACAAAACGGCGTTGAAACCGTAAACGGCGTTCGTTTTATCGGTAAAATTTTACATGACACGCCTGCCAAAGAATTAAAACCGTTAGTCGATGATTTTAAAAAGCAAATTAAAAGCGGTGTCATTGCCTTAATTGCCGATTATGAAGAAAAAGTATCCGTTGTTGTCGGCGTTACGGCAGATTTAACGAACAAATACAATGCCGTTGACTTGGTTCGCACGGCAGCGGAAGTTGTCGGCGGAAAAGGCGGCGGCGGACGTGCCGATATGGCTCAGGCGGGCGGCTCGCTTGTTACGCAAACGGAAGCGGCATTAAAAGTTATTAAAGCCAAAATATAGCGTTTTGTTTTTTCGCAAACTTTTTGATTGTATTTTCTTCAAAAATATGATATAATTTATTATATTTCGATGAAGGAGTCAAAAAATGGATTTTAAAAAATGTTGCGAATTATTAAAGCCCCTTTACGGAGAAAATAATGATTACGGCTTGTTTCGCGAAGATTTAACTGACGCCGAAAAAAGTAATTTGAAAAGAAATTTAGGGGGTGGCGCCTGCTTTCATTGGAAAGGCGTTATTCCGGGCAACGGTTACGATTTTTATACCTCAAATGAAACAGCTTTCAAGTCTTTGATTAAACTTGAAGATAAAAATGGAAAATCTGCCATGATTAAGCCTTGGGAGCAATTAACAAAAGACCAAAAACAACGTATTGTTGATCACTGCAATCAGCTTTATCAAACCGGCTCTTCCGAAGAAACCTATGTTGCCGATCAAATTATGATGACAATAAATCCGATATATGAACAATCTTTTGCAAATGAAGAACCGCAATTAGATCAAGAAGTAAAAGGGAGCGGTGCCGCCGCAGGAGCAATCGGCGGTGCGCTAACCGGAGCAATCGGCGGTGCAAAATGTGGCATTCCTGGCGGACCTGGAGGTATACTTGTTGCCGGCATCGCCGGCGCTGGTATCGGGGCTTATGCCGGGTTTAAACTTCAAAACGGCGGTAATTTCACTTATGCGGATAAACGCGGTCCGACGTTGTTGCAACAGGTACAAGATGAGTTAGACGGCAAAACCTTACAAAATCAAGCAGAAGACACAAATACACAATCGAACCAACTAGAAACCGAACAAATAAGTCAACAGGAACAAGAAGAGGAAAATCGGGAAGAAAATACTCAAAACCAAGAAGAAGCTCGGGAAAAAGCGAAGAATCAGAAAAAAAAAGAAAAACAGAAAGAAGAAAATTCAACAGAAACAGAAAATATCAGTTTAACAGATATTAATCTTTCCCCTCAAAATAATGATCAAAAAATAATCGTCAAAGGAAACAAAAAGCAACCTGCAACAACATCGACAAATCTTCAAGACTTAAACAAAGACTTAAACGCCATTCGTCAAAAAATTACCGAAGAAACGAACAAGTCAACCGATACGCCGTCTGCCGTCAATTCTTCCACCGAAAATGACAAGGCTTTTCAAGCAGCAACAGCGGCTCAGGAAAAGGGCAGCTGGTGGAGTCGAAACTGGGATATTATAGCTATCATTATCGGTGCTTTGGGAATGTTAGGTCTTGGCGGTTGGCTTCTTCACAGGCAAAGCAAAAAAACAAAAAAAGCCAAAGCGGAAGCTGCAGCGCTTTCAAGTCAAGTGACAGACTTAAATTCACAAATATCCACTTTAAAAGAATCATTAAAAAGCAATCAATCCTCAACAAATACGGGAACAAACACGAATACGGAGACAAATACGAATACAGGAACAAATACAAGCACGGATACAAATACGGATACCAACACAAACACGGATACAAGTACAGATACGAACACAAATACAGATGATACAAATACCGGTAACGGCTCAACGCTTGAAAGTTCCGGTTCGTCCGTGCCGAATGATTCATCAACCGTTGAAAAAGGTCGTCCGATAAAAATTGTCATTAAAGGCAAAACATCAACAGAATTGGAATAGTTAAAAATAGCCCGTTTTTACAATGTTCTTACCGTATTTTTTCTCTAATGAATCGAGTGCGGTACCTAATGATTCATTGACGGGTTTTGTTTCTTCAAACAAAGAGAGTTGGCGACTTGCCTGATATGACAACTTTTCAAAAACAATCCCGACACTGCGATATAAAATGTGCGGGTGATAAAGTGTGGCAAATACGTTGAGCGCAACAGGAATAATATTTTTCTCTTCTGCCCACTGTAAAGGTATTTGTTTTTTATCAAACACGATTTTAAAATCTTTCGTTCGAAAAAGAACGCCGATCATTCCAATAAAAGCACCGTTTTCTCTTACCTCGTGACATGCTTCGTGTATACGCGCACATAAGGCTTGGCGCAACAGCGATTCATTTGAAGTCGGTTTAATGAGCGATTTGGTTCGTTGAACGGATTGCGGCGGTTTCGGAACAGGATTAACGGGCGACATCGATTTTCCCATCAACTCATATTTCAATTCAAGCCCTTTAACCCCCATATATTGCTTTAACCACCCATCACTTTTTTGAACAAAATCTGCCACCCGATACACGGCATACTCATGCAATAATTCTCGGTAATTTCGACCGATACCGACCACATCATCAATGGCGGTCGTTTCTGAAATACGCGATAAATTTTGTAAATCAATTACAAACAATCCGCCGGTTGCTTTGGCTTTATCGCTGGCGAGCTTTGCCAACACTTTGGACGGTGCCAATCCAATGGAAACACTGATATTTGTTTTATTTTGAATGGCTTTTCTTAAATCCAGTGCAATTTGAACTTCATCGTGATGATACAATTTTTCCAAACCGCTGAAATCAACATATGCTTCATCAACGGAAACCGCTTCCACTTTTGGCGAAAAAGTGTGAATCACTTGCATAATGTTTTTTGATTCCGCTTCATAAAGATTATGTCGTGCCGGTACAAAAACAACCTGATGAAATCGATGTGCAAACTTAAAACACGGCTCGCCCATCGGCACACCAAGCGTTTTAGCTTCTCGCGAACGGGCAATCACACACCCGCCCGATCCCCCGGCAATCACGCAAACGGGTTTGTTTTTTAATGCAGGATTCAACTTTTGCTCACAGGAAGCAAAAAAGCAGTCACAATCCACCAATCCAATCATTTTTTTGCCTTTCTTTTGTTCCTTTTTTGTTCTTATATCACTTTTTAACAAAAAAGAAAAGCATTCTTTCGTTTCGTTTTTTTAAAAAAACAAAAATAATCTTTTAAATAAACGATGAATTTTTCGGCAACGAAAGTTGAAATCAGCGTTTTAATATTTTTTTCAAATATTGTCCCGTATAGCTTTTTGAAACTTTGGCAATTTGTTCGGGAGTACCACTGGCAACAACCGTTCCACCGCCGTCTCCGCCTTCCGGACCCATATCAATAATATAATCCGCTGTTTTAATCACATCGAGATTATGCTCAATCACAACCACCGTATTACCCTGCTCCACCAACGCATGCAATACATCAAGCAGTTTTTGAATATCGGCAAAATGCAATCCCGTCGTCGGCTCATCTAAAATATACAAGGTTTTCCCCGTGCCACGTTTTGAAAGCTCTTTACTGAGTTTAATGCGTTGCGCTTCACCGCCTGAAAGCGTAACTGCCGATTGCCCTAAAGAAATATATCCCAATCCGACTTGCTGCAATAAGCGACATTTATCTCTCAACGCCGGAATGTTTTTAAAAAATTCCGCCGCTTCATCAACTGTCATTTCCAGTACATCAGCAATAGATTTATCCTTGTATTTCACTGCCAACGTTTCGGTATTATATCGCTTACCTTTACACGCATCACACTGCACATAAACATCAGGCAGGAAATGCATTTCAATTTTCAACACGCCGTCTCCGCAACACGATTCACATCGTCCGCCTTTCACGTTAAACGAAAATCGACCGGCTTTATAGCCGCGTGCTTGAGCCTCAGGCAATTTGGCAAACCAATCCCGAATACCCGTAAACATTCCCGTATAGGTTGCCGGATTAGATCGTGGTGTTCGCCCGATGGGACTTTGATCAATATCAATAATTTTATCGATATAGCCGGCACCGTGAATGGCGCGAAACGGTCCTGCTTTTTCGTGAGATCGGTTAATAATGCCGTTCAAGCCTTTATAAAGCGTTTCCAGAATCAACGAAGATTTTCCGCTGCCGCTGACACCCGTAACGCAGGTAAACGTTCCCAACGGAATTTTAACGCTCACGTTTTTTAAATTATTGGCGGTCGCCCCTTCCAACGTTAAAAACTTGCCGTTTCCCGTCCGCCTGATTTGCGGCACGATAATTTTACGCATACCGGATAAATATTGTCCTGTCGTGGAAATGGGATTATCCATAATCTCCTTTGGCGTTCCCTTGGCAACAACATACCCGCCCCGACGGCCGGCAGCCGGTCCGATATCAAACACATAATCGGCGGCGCGAATGGCATCTTCATCATGCTCAACCACAATCACGGTATTGCCTAAATCTCGCAAATGCGTGAGTGTTGCCAGCAGTTTATCGTTATCGCGCTGATGCAAACCGATGGACGGTTCGTCTAACACATATAAAACGCCCGTTAAACCCGATCCGATTTGACTGGCAAGCCGAATCCGTTGCGCTTCTCCGCCTGAAAGTGTTCCGCTCATTCGATCAAGCGCCAAATATCCCAAACCAACATTATTTAAAAACCGCAACCGTTCGGTAATTTCTTTTAAAATGCGCGCAGCAATTTCCTGCTTTTGGGGCGCCAGCGTCTGCCCCGCATTTTCAAACCACGTTAATGCATTTTGAATGGATAATTCCGTTGCCTGCGATATATTTTTATCGTGAATCCGTACCGCTAACGCTTCAGGTCTTAACCGCGCACCGTGACAAGCTTCACACGGGGAAGAAGCCTGATATTTTGCCAATTCTTCCCGCATCCAATCGGAATCCGTTTCCAAATACCGGCGTTCCATATTGGGAATCACCCCCTCAAACGACTGATACATGCCTTTGGTACCGTATAAAATGGCTTGTCGGGTTACTTCGGGCAATTGACACCATGGCATATCCATATCAAACTTAACCATTCGCACCAACGATCGTAAGGCACTGTCGTACCAATGGAACATTTCACCGCCCATACCGACCCACGGGGCAATGGCTCCTTGACGAACGGACTTTGTCGGATCGGGAATAACCAGTTTCGGATCGACATATTGTTTAAAGCCCAAACCGGCGCATTGCGGACAGGCACCCTGCGGATTGTTAAACGAAAACAGACGCGGTTCCAAATCGGCGATGGTAAAACCGCTGACGGGACAAGCAAACTTTTCCGAAAACAGTTGTTCCGATTTTGTTGTTAAGTTATCGACCAATGCCAATCCGTCAGCCAACAGCAAAGCTTTTTCCAACGATTCGGCAACACGAGCTTCAATACCTTCTTTTATAATCAACCGATCCACTACCACGAAAATATCGTGTTTTTTTGTTTTGACAAGTTCGGGGGTTGAATCAATATCATAAATTTCACCGTCAATTTTAACGCGAACAAAACCCTTTTTCTGCCATTCCGCCAATTCTTTTTTATATTCGCCTTTTCGTCCCCGAATTACAGGCGCACAAATTAAAATTTTACTTCCCTCGGGATATTTTAAAATAATATCGCGCATTTGTTGAACGGTTTGCGCTTCAATCGGCATACCGGTTGCCGGTGAATAAGGTGTTCCGACACGCGCCCACAATAAGCGCATATAATCGTAAATTTCCGTTACCGTTCCCACCGTTGAACGCGGGTTTTTGGACGTTGTTTTCTGTTCAATGGATATAGCGGGCGACAAACCTTCAATTAAATCGACATCAGGCTTTTTCATTAAATCCAAAAACTGACGGGCATAAGCCGACAAGCTTTCCACATACCGTCGCTGCCCTTCGGCATAAACGGTATCAAACGCTAACGATGATTTGCCCGATCCCGACAAACCCGTAATCACAACCAATTTATCGCGGGGAATATCCACATCAATATTTTTTAAATTATGCTCTCTGGCGCCTCTGATTCGAATAAAATTTTGCATTTTTTTCCTCTTTTCCTTGTGTGTTCGGCATTATACGCCTTATTTGCCATAATTTCAAGCCTTTTTCTTTTTACTTATTCCAAAGAAAGAAAGGCTGTTTCCTTTTTACAAAATCATTCCCTTTTTTTTATTTGACAATTTCAGAAAAATAGTCTTTTATAAGAAAAAAATATCAGTCTTTAAAGTGAGGAAAAAATGAAACAAAAAAATCTGCTTCTTTGTTTGAGTTTTTTAACTTTTTGCACACCGGTTTTTGCCGTAAGCGATACGCAAACCGATATGCTGTATGATAAAGTGGAACGATTGGAAAAAGACGTAATGTCATTGCAACGGCGTTCGTATGGTTCTTCCGCTGCAACTGCCGGAACAATGTCCGTTTCTTCCAATGCCTCGCTGGACGGTTTATATGCGCAACTCAACGAACAGGAAGCAACCGTTCGAGCATTAACCGCCAAAATTGAAACGCTGGAATTTAATCAAAAACAATTGGAAGAAAAAATCAATAAAATGAATACCGATATTGATATGCGTTTTAATTTATCTGAAAAGAAAGGAACAACGACTGCCGCAACAACTTCCGCTGCATCGAAAGCCGATGCTGCCACCATTCAGGCCGAATATAATAAAGCCTATAATGCCTTAAAGAAAGGCGATTATAAAACGGCGGAAAGCGCTTTCACTTCCTTTATGAAAAAATATCCGACCTCTTCTTTGGCAGGCAATGCCAATTATTGGCTCGGCGAAACTTATTATGCACGCAAACAATATGAACAGGCTGTCGGTATTTTTGCTGACGGATTTACAAAATATAAAAACAACTCGAAAGCACCCGATAATTTACTTAAACTCGGTCTCAGCATGAGTGCACTTAAAAGAAAAACCGATGCGTGTACGGCATTTACTTCTCTGCCGAAAGAGTTTCCGAAAGCGGCGCAAACGCTCAAAGATCGTGCCAAAGCGGAAGCTAAAAAATTATCGTGCAAATAAGGAGTTTTATCAAAATGACGGCGCTTTCTTTTCATCGATTTGAAACATTGATGACGCCGTTTTCTCTTGTGCAGGGAGCGCGCATTGCCGTAGGCGTTTCCGGCGGTGCTGACAGTTTATGTCTTACACTTTTTTTAGCACAATGGGCAAAAGAACATCATATTTCTTTAACGGCACTGACCGTTCAGCATAATTTGCGTAAAGAAGCCGAACAAGAAGCACAACATGTTCATACGTTTTTAACGCAAAAAGGCATTTCGCATCATATTTTATTCAATCACCTGCCCGTTCCACGAACAAACATTGAATCGTATGCGCGTGAGGTACGCTATCAATTAATGACAAACTTTTGTGAAGAAAATCAAATATCACATCTGTTTTTGGCTCATCATTTAGGCGATCAGAGCGAAACATTTTTATTGCGCCTGTCAAAAAGCAGTGGCGTTAAAGGATTAAGCGGTATGCGATTACAATCTCGACACAATCGATTATATTTATGCCGTCCGTTTTTATTTGTACCGAAAAGTGATTTAACGGCAGCGCTTCAAAAACAAAAAATTTCGTGGGCGGAAGATCAAATGAATCACGATGCACGCTTCGAACGCGTCAAATGGCGACATTTTTTCCCCACGTTGGAAGCCGCCGGCATTCAGGCATCAGCCGTCAGTGAAAGTATGCGACGATTGGCTCGTGCCGATGAGGCTTTAGAAAAATACACGCTTGATTTCATCCGGCAAAACGTATGGATTGACTTTCGCGGATTTGCTCGTCTGCCCGTTGAATTATGGCGTCAAACGCCTGACGAAATTCAACTGCGTATTTTGCATCAACTCATTTCATGTATCAGTCAGAGCGATCATTTTATTTCTTTAAAAGCGTTGGAAAATCTGTGTGCCGACTTACCGTGTGACAAAACGTTGGGCGGATGTCAGTTTAAACCGCATAAAACGGGACTTTACATTTGTCGGGAAAAGCGAAAAATGGCCGATGAAAAATCATTTAAAGCCGGAATATCTTTTCGATGGGACAGATTTATTATCACACCTCTCATCGACGGTTTTATTCGAGCAGGCGCCCCACAAAAAAAAATATCAACCATTCCGGCAGCGGTTCAAAATACATTTCCTGCCGTGTTTATGCAAAAAATGCTTGAAAAAATCACGCAAATTGACTATAAGGAAAAAAACGATTTATTTATTAAAATCGAATTCATGGGAAAAAACGGGGATAAAAGTTTATGAAGAAAAAAAATAACATGGGACGAAATTTTTTAACGTGGATGATAATTGTTTTCGTCATTATGCTGATCGGACGTTCTTTTGCACCGAATCAGGAAGCATTGACCGAAGAAAAACTCTCTTTTTCAGAGTTTACGACTGCCGTTCAAAATGATACGGTTGAAGCCGTTCAAATTCAGGATAATGCCTTATCGGGCACATTAAAATCAGGGAAAAAGTTTACCAGTTATGCGCCTGATGATGCCGGATTGGTTCCGCTTTTACAGCAACACAATGTTAAAATTACCGCCGTTCCGCCCGAATCGGAAAGCGGTTGGTTATTGGGGCTTATTTCATGGTTGCCGATTATTTTATTCATCGGCATGTGGCTGATTATGATGCGTCAAATGACGGCAAGCAACGGCAAGGCATTAAGTTTCGGAAAATCAAAAGCGCGCCTGATGGAAGGCAAAGACAAAGTCACGTTCGATGATGTTGCCGGCATTGAAGAAGCCAAACAGGAATTACAGGAAATTGTTGATTTTTTAAAAGCACCGAAAAAGTTTCAACGCTTGGGCGGAAAAATTCCCAAAGGGGCGTTATTGGTCGGCCCTCCGGGTACGGGTAAAACTTTATTGGCACGAGCCATTGCCGGCGAAGCGGGTGTTCCGTTTTTCAGCATTTCCGGGTCGGATTTTGTGGAAATGTTTGTAGGCGTCGGTGCTTCGCGTGTGCGCGATATGTTTGAGCAAGCCAAAAAATCGGCGCCGTGCATTGTGTTTGTTGATGAAATTGATGCCGTCGGTCGTCATCGGGGTGCAGGGCTCGGCGGCGGAAACGATGAACGCGAGCAAACGCTTAATCAGCTACTGGTTGAAATGGACGGTTTTGAAGAAAACTCCGGTATTATTTTAATTGCCGCCACCAACAGACCCGATGTTTTGGATCCGGCTCTGTTACGTCCCGGGCGATTCGACAGGCAAATTGTTGTATCGAATCCCGATGTGCGCGGGCGGGAAGCCATTTTAAACGTTCATGCCAAAAAAATCTCAAAAGCACCGAATGTCGATTTAGCTGTTATCGCACGCGGTACACCCGGGTTCTCGGGGGCCGATTTGGCGAATCTGGTAAACGAGGCGGCTTTGTTGGCGGCACGACGCAATAAAAGCATGGTTACCATGACGGAATTTGAAGATGCCAAAGACAAAGTGATGATGGGTTCCGAACGGCGTTCACTGGTAATGGACGATCAGGAAAAGCGTATGACGGCTTATCACGAAGCCGGTCATGCAATTGTGTCTTTGCATTTACCGGAATCTGATCCGCTACACAAAGTCACGATTATTCCGCGCGGACGGGCTCTCGGCATTACCATGCAATTGCCCGAAAAAGATAAATATTCGCAAAGTATGACATATTTAAAATCACGGTTAAGCATTTTGTTTGCTGGACGTATTGCCGAAGAAATGATTCTCGGAAAAGAAGGTGTTTCCACGGGTGCAAGTAATGACATTCAGGTAGCCACAACCATTGCCCGTAAAATGGTGAGCGAATGGGGAATGAGTGACGAACTGGGTCCGATTGCCTATGATGAACCGCAAGAAGAAGTCTTTTTAGGATACAGTCTTTCCAAGCGAAAAAATATGTCGGATTCAACGGCGCTCAAAGTTGATAACGAAATTCGTCGCATTATTGACACGGCTTATAGTCGCACACGACAGATTTTAACGGAATATCGCAACGAACTTGATATTTTGGCCAAAGGATTAATTGAATATGAAACGCTTTCCGGCAGTGAAATTCACGATTTATTGGCAGGGAAAAACATTCGCAATCAAAAAGTGAAAAAGAAAGTGCCGTATCGGGCATCGGTTTTAAAATTCGGCAAAGTTTATAAAAATCCGCAAGATAAAAAAACGGGAAAAAAAGAAGCGGTGAAGTCGTCCGAAACAGACAAGACGAGATCATCATCGTCTGATGCGACATCTGCCTCTCAAGCGATTGTTAAAAAGGTTTTAAAGCCGAAACGTCCCAAAAGGAAGCCTCAAAATCCGACGGAATAACAACCGGGTGCCAAAGTTTGGCACCTGTTTTTAAATGAGCTTTTAATTTTTTATGCTATCAGAATGTATATCTCATTCCTAAATAAATTTCATGAGAAGTGGAATCTAAATTTATTTTATATTCCTCATTACCTACTTTTTCTTTGAAAACATCATAAGAGCCGTTATCAACATATCTGTAACCCAGGTCAACGGCAACATTTCGTGTTACCTCAACGGCCGTACCGGCGCCCACCTGCCAAGCAAAATTAGTAGAAGCTTTGTTAATATCAGTATCTTTTTCCGTGGCTTTTAATCGCGCAACACCGATACCCGCTCCGATATAGGGTGTTAAAGGTGTTTTTGTGGGAATATCAAGATACGTATTCCACATTAACGAATTATTTTTAACAGAAGCTTTTAATCCATATATTGTTTTTTCAGCATTTTGATGAAGGTTCCCTTCCAATTCGCTTCTGATCATACCGGCTTTTATACCCGCAGCTATGCTGCCGCCTAAAACATCATCATCGACATTATCTTTTGCATTCCATGAAAGCGGACCATATGATTCTGTTACTTTTACGTCATTTTTCATCATATTATAATTTACTTTGGCAGAAACGTATGGTCTGATGCCCGTTGCATATGACGAGCGTTGCGTGTGTGTTCTTCTGCCGGCTTGATTTTGAGCCGGTACGGTTGGAACGGCAGTATTTCCGTAGGGTTGTGCATAAGCAACGTTTCCGGCGTAAGGATAAACATATCCGTAAGAATATGTTTCTGCCCCATTTGCATTCATGGCAAAAAGAACGGCGGAAATACCCAATAATAAAGTTTTTTTCATATCCCTCTCCTTTAAAATAAATTTAACCGCCTGAATGAGGCGGTCGGAGAGTTCGTAAATCATATTACTCGGAATGATTCCTTTAACCTTTAAAGCCTTTTTAGGGGCTTTTGGACATCCGTTAAAGGCTCCCCGACCATATTGCTATGAATCGGGGATATATTTATTGTCAGATTTTAAAAAAATCCAACAACATAACGATGTTTATATCCTAACACCGTACACAATTATGAGCTTACGACAGCCCTCTTGCGCCTGACAGGCACTCAATCGTAAAATTAAAAAACATATTTTTCAACTTCACGATAATATGATTGTAGCCGATAATTTTATAAAACGCAAGTATAATTTAAAAAAAACTTTCAACCTCTTCGCTTCTCAACATAATAAACTCGGGAGATTGTCATAAAAATACAAGCAGATTTTTACTTCTTTTCTAAAAGATTGAATAACCGACAATACGGTTCAATGCTTAAAAAATCTTTCTCATGTTGAACGGCTTTATCTCTATCGGCAGGCGTTTCAAACAAATAAAGTGCATATCCGCCATGCCCGCTGCCACAATATTTACACCCTAAAAAACCTTGCAAGTCCTGATGCGGTAACGGTGCCATTCCCTCTTTTAATTGTAATTCATATGTGAGCCGAACTGCTTGTGCCACCGTTTTAATATCATTCTCTTTAACACCCGTTCTTGCAATTTTACTTGCTTCTTTAATGCGTTCAATATCGCGCTGTTTTTCGGATAAAAGAGCCGTATCATGCGGTATGTTTGTATTATATAACGCCATTTTGCCGCGCAAAAAATCGCCGGTGTTTTTAAAATCCAAAGCAGGTACATCACCCGAATGCCAAACACAACACCCCGTTTCCAAAATAATGGCGGAATCTTGCCAACCGTTACCGTGTTCCATATCAAATTGAAACGGATTGATTTTGTTAATATATGCCCACGCCGAAGAACCGCCCAATCCGCTTTGTTGACTATATATCCATTTATCTTTGGAAACAAATGGTGACACGGCACAATTTACGACATAACCGCCTGTTCTGTGTTTACCCGGCGTATCCAGCCATCCGCCGGCAAAATCAACTCGAACGGGTGAATAATCAAAAAAATTAACCAAATAATATTCCGTTGCTAAATTTTGCATGATTTTTTTTCACTTTTACTTTGATAATGATTGACGCAAATCGGTTGTAGATCGCTTCGGCAAACCTTTTTTAGGCACACGCTCTTGTACAATGTATTGAATGTTATGTGCCGCCATATATTCTCTTTTCTCAACCGAATCACCATCGGTATTTACAAAAAAAATATCCGGTTTTACCTGATTTAATTCGGGCAAAAAATCTAAATATCCCGAACCGGATCCGATGAAACATTTTTTCACGAATTTTAATGATGAAACCATATATTGTCGCTCTTTTTCATTATAAACCGTTTTGCGATGCTTTAATTCGTCAACCGTTTTATCGGAACCGACGGAAACATACAACTCGCCCAATTGTGCAGCCTCTTCCAAAAACCTGATATGACCGCTGTGCAACAAATCAAAACAACCGGAAACAAAAACTTTTTTCATTTTGTTTAAATGCTTCATAATAAAATTTCCTATTTTTCATCAACAAACTGCACAACCGGTACGGATCGATGAATATTATTTTGAGCCGTATAAGAATATACATCAACAAAAGCCATGCACTTTTCTGCAGGAACTTGAATTGTTAAGTTATCATAATAAAGAACACCCTTTTCACGCGGTAAACGAATAACTTGAAGAGACACACAAGCCCCGTATTCCGTGCGCTCTTTACAAATCGACCCCAATAAAAAATTATCATGAACCGAGAAAATATTAATTTCTTTTTCAAAGCTCGCGCATTGCGGATTTTTTTCTATTTTCTTCTCCGGCAAATGCACCAAAGAGCAACCGCCCAGCAACAAACACATTATCAACACCGATTTTTTCATATTTGGTCCTTTTTTTATACAAGACAAATCTCCATCACCATTTGTATACAGTATAAAAAATTTTTTCCCGAAAGGCAATGAAAAAAATAGAAATGTATTAAACTATTCTCTATCTTCTTCTACTTTACTGTCATTCTTAAACTCCTCATACGTCCCTAATGCCTTGAAGTTGATATTATATGTATTTTTCTCATCATCAAAATATACTTTATTTGTTTTTTTCTTTATATGTCCGAATAATCGGAACAAATTTTTTATCCGTATAAATCAAATGACGGCGAGATTGTTTATAAAGCAAATCTTTATATATCTCTTTTGCGTCGATTGCAATCTCGACAAAGCATTTGACAGTTTCCCAAGGTTGTATGACCGCCTTTGGAATAAGGAGTTATATGATCGGCTTCCATTTCGCT
>CANPXT010000002.1 GCA_947586835.1 uncultured Alphaproteobacteria bacterium | reverse complement strand
TGTTTTTCCTGATAACTCATATCCGACCATTCGTAAGCATATTCGCGCGGCAAATCGGTTTTTGCCATTTCTTCGATTAAGTTCATGGCTTCACCCGATGTGGAGGAGGGCGCCGGCATAACCGTCACACCCGATGCCGGATATTGATTATAACGAATAATTTGTCGCGGCGATAAAATCGGTTTTAACGATACGAATGCATTTAAGGGAACCATTTGTCCGTCTTGATTCGGCACATAAATATTGCGCAGACTGTCAATATCTTTCCGATATTTCCAATCGGATTGCACAATCACCTTGTTGACTTGCGTGCCGAAGTTAATATCGTTGACATATCCCGACCCGAGATAATTTTCCAACGCCGAGAAAATGTTTGTCAACGGTACTTGCATCGATTCGGCTTTCAACCGATCGATTTCCAAAAAGATATTCGGTGTTTTGGCGGTAAAGTTGGAAAACGAAAAGCCGATTTTATCCTGACGATTAAGTTTTTGCATAAAATCGGTTGTGGTGCTGTCCAGCTTGTTATAATCCATATCGTTTAAGGCTTGAATTTTTAACGAAAGCCCGCCGGACATACCCAATCCGGGAATAGCGGGTAATTCCATCAATTGAAACTCCGCTTCGGGAATTTTATCCAATTCGGCTTTAATGCGATTTAACACCGCACCGGATGAAAGTTCCGGATCGGTTCGTTTATCCCAATCGTCCAACGAAATTAAGCCCATGGCCATATTTTCACCGCTACCTGCCGTCATACTGTGACCGATAATGGTCATCAAACCCGTCACGCCTTTTTGATTACGTAAAAGCGGCGAAACACGATTGACAATTTCCTCCGTTCGCTTAAAAGAAGCACCTTCGGGCAGTTGAATGTTAATCATAATTTTGCCTTGATCCTCATTCGGAATAAAGGAAGTCGGCAAATGCGTAATCATATAAGAAGCAAACCCGACAAACACGGCAAAAACAAGTGCGATAAGAACCACTTTTCGGGCTAATCGAGCCACAATGCCCTGATAACGCCTTGAAGAAAACGTTACCACCGAATTAAACCAATGCAACACTCGAATATTCACCTGCGAATGCGGTTTTAAAACCGTGGAACAAATGGCAGGCGATAAGGTTAAAGCGTTTAAGGTTGAAAAGCAAACTGCCGTTGAAATGGTAACGGCGAACTGTTGATAAATTTTACCCGTTACGCCGCTTAAAAAAGCAATCGGTACAAAAATGGCCAACAACACTAACGTGGTGGCAATTAAGGCGCCTGAAATTTCCCCCATGGTTTGAATGGTGGCTTCTTTCGGCGTCATATTTTCCTGCTCCATCAGTGTCATCACCCGTTCCACAACGCAAATAGCATCGTCAACCACAACGCCGATGGCTAACACCAAGCCGAAAAGCGTAAACATATTAATGGTATAACCGAGCGTCATCATCATGATAAAGGTGCCCAATAATGAAACGGGAATGGCGCAGGCGGGTACAACCGTTGCCCAACTGTTTTGCAAAAAGACAAAGCACACCAAAATAACCAACAAAAAGGTTAAAATGAGCGTAAAGGAAACTTCTTCAATTGATTCGTTAATGTATTGTGTGGTATCCATATTGATGATATATGTAAAATCATCCGGGAAGAATTGACTTAATCGCTCCAATTCTTTTTTAACGCCGTCCATGGTCGACAGTGCGTTGGCACCCGATGACAAGTTAATGCCCATCGGCACCGATTCCACGCCGTTATAAGCTGATTTGTGCGAATAATTTTCCTGTCCGATTTCAATTCGGGCAATATCTCTTAATCGAACCAAGCCGCCTTGTTTGTTGGTACGAACCACAATGTTGCCGAAATCTTGAATGGTATCGATTCGCCCTTTTGTTTGCAAAGAATAAACCATCAGATTATCACTTTCGGTGGGACGCACGCCCAATTGTCCGAGAGACGGCTGATAGTTTTGACTTTCAATCGCGCTTTTCACGGCAGAAACCGGTAAATTCAGTGCTGCCATTTTGTCGGAATCGAGCCAGATACGCATACTCTTTTTGGCGCCGAAAATATTCACGTCGCCCACACCGTTTACTTTTACCAATGATTTTTGAATGTTATTTTGCACATAATCGCTGATGAAAGCGGTATCATGCGTTTTATTCGGTGAAAAGAATGTGATAAATGCCAACATACTTGACGACCGCCGCCGCACTGCCAATCCCCGTCGTTGAACTTCCGTCGGCAAAGAGGAATTGACTTGTTGAATACGGTTTTGCACCTTCACTTGTGCCATATCGGGATCAACACCGCTGTTAAAGGTAAGATTCAGCGAATAAGTGCCGTCTGCCGATGTGGAGTTCATATAAAGCATATCTTCCACGCCGTTAATGCCTTCTTCCAACGGAATACCGATTGTTTTGGCAATCACATCGGCGCTGGCTCCCGGATAATTGGCACGAACAAAAATTTCAGGCGGTGTAACTTCCGGATAAAGTGCCACCGGCAGTTTAAACAAACACACAAGCCCGGCAATGCTTAAAATGAGAGAAATAACAACGGCAAAACGGGGGCGGTTGATAAAAAAGCGTGAAAACATGTGTTATTCTCCAAGCGGTTTCACGGGTTTTGTTTGAACGCTTTGTCCTTCCCGCACTTTTTGCGCACCCGATAAAATAACGGTATCGGTTGCATTCAAACCCTTTTCCACAATGTAATAATTATCCCAATTTTCATCGGCTTTAATGTATTGTTGATGTGCCGTGTTGTTTTCATCGACTTTCATCACATATTTTCCGCCTTTATCCTGCATAACGGCATCTTGCGGAATGAGAATGACTTTATGCTCGGCGGCATCGCTTAATTTCACGCTTAAAATATTCCCCGGTAGCAACAACCGCTTTTCATTTGCATATTCGACATAAACAAAAATGCTGGCGGTGGCTTCGTCAACTTCGCTTTCCGTAAATATTTTTAAAGGTTGAATATCCACTTCGTTTCCATCCGCCAACACAAGACGCATGTTAATCGGCGACTGTTCATTCGGACCCGATACTTTTTGCAGGCGTTCTTTATCGGTGACGGAAAAGGCGATTCGAACGGGATTCGTTTGCACAATACGTGCCATGGTGGTTGCCGATGAATCGATGTAATTTCCTTTGGTGACCAGTGCTTTGCCGATATAGCCGCTGATGGGAGCGGAAATGGTTGCGTGTTCCAAATCGAGCTGTGCCAGTTTTAAGTTGGCTTTTGCCTGGCTGACGGCGGCTTTTGCCTGTTCCAAATTACTTTCGGCAAGTTCGAGTTCGGCTTTGGCCAAAAATTTATCTTTGTAAAGTTTTGTCATACGATGATAATCGTTTTCAATTTGTGTCACATTTGCCAATGCCTTGTCCAAATCGGCTTGTGCAGCTTGAACGTTTGCCTCGTAACGGCTTTTATCGATAATAAACAGCGGTGTTCCTTCTTCCACATACGATCCGTTTTCGAACAACACTGCATCAAGTGTTCCGTAAACTTGCGGCTTGATGTCAACTTCATTAACCGGTTCCACGCGGGCAATAAAGTTTTTAAAGAGGCGAATGTCTTTTTCAAGCGGTTGCCCCGTAATAACGGCAGTGTTTAATCCCTGTGGGGGAACGGGTGCGGGTGCCGTTGCCGATTTAACGGAAAATCCGATATAAAACACGGCGGCACTCCACACCAGAAAGAGAATTGTTTTTTTTGAAAAATGAATATTTTTAAAATGAGTCTTATTTTGCATTTTCGAAATCCTTTTTTGTTTTTATATAAAATATCGAAAATTTTTTTATTTGACAAGATATTTTATTTACAAAAACGGAAAAAAATGCATTTTGTTCAAAAAAACGCAAACTATTTCGAAGCATCGATTTTGATTTGTCCGCATTTGACCGGTACGATGTAATCACGTTTTAGTTGCTTTTTTTGATAATTGATTTCGGCTACATGGATATATTTTGCCGTTTTCAGTATATCTTGCGCGGTTGAATCCAACCGATTTAAAATAAGACCGTTGTTTTTATCATGTAAAAACAGAGCTTTTTTCTGTCCGTTATAAGCAATGCTCGGATTTATTGGCGCTCTTTTCTGAACGGGAACAGCAATGACCAACTGATCATCCGGCATGGGCATGACCACATAATTTTTCTCATTTTCAATGCAAATAGATTGTTTTCGAATCATTTTAATACTCCATTAAATTATTAATATTATTTTTAAATAATGTGTAGTTTATTTCAGTTCAAACAAAACCATTCAACAATACATAACGGTTATGAATTGTTTTTCGGTTTTGTTTGAGAAAAACGCTCGAAAGTATAAATACATGTTTTTTTAGAATAACCGTACTCGTGTGATAAATACATAAGCGTTTTTTTTAAATGTTTTCTCATGTAGTTTCTCCTTGACAGTTAAATTAAAGCGTTAATGCTTTATTTATGTTCCAGAACATTGTTCTGTAACTCTTAAGTATAAAATAAACGTACGATTTTTGCAACACTTTTTTTCATTTTTTGCCTAAAAAATAGATTGTTTTCGAACCATTTTAATACTTCATTAAATTATTAATATTATTTTTAAATCACGCATAAAATTTGAGGTAAGTAAATCATATCCATCTTTTCTTTGTAATTCAAACTCAGAGTTTTTGAAAAATATTGAAACACTTTTCCCTAAAAATGAAATATTAGGTGCCAGTTTTGGTTCTGAAGCCCCTGTTTTTGCAGAGAAAGGTATTCCAACCATTTTATTAGAGCCGGGATCGATTCTGCAAGCACATACTAAAAATAAATATATAGCAAAGACACAATTAGAACAAGCAAAAGACTTCTTCGTCAACTATCTTATCTGTAATGTTGTAAACGGACACAACAACAAGTTACTGCATCTGAATCAAATTAAAAATGAGCGTCATAATCGATCACGATAGCGTTATCCAATAAAAGCGTTCATTATTTTCTATTTTTTCCAAAATACCACCGTTTTTTTCAATGGTTTTGTAACTCCCGATATTATCAAGATTGCAGGTTAACAATACTTTATTTATGCACTTCTGTCTTGCTTCCTCTAAAACCTCTTTTAACAATATAGTGGCGAAACCACGACCTCTGAATTTTGGCACTATAGCGAAGGCTAAATGTCCTGCATGTTTGAGTAAATCCTCTGTTAAATAATGTCTTAATCTAGCTAATCCTACAGGGAGGCCATCTACATAAAATATATATTCTGTTGATGGGACCCTGCCGGGTTTTAAATTTTTTCCATTTGCAGAATCTATTCTTTTTTGCAGATATCCTTCAAAATCGGAGATCGAAAGTCCAAAAGCCGGGTTCTCAAAACCACATTCCGAAGCGGGTATCTGTTGATAAAAAGAATAGAGTTGGACCATTTTTTCTAAAGTAACTTTTTCTAATTGATATTGCATTTAATTTTTCCCCTTATTTTAGTTCAACAAAACCATTCAACAATACATAACGGTTATGAATGATTTTTCGGTTTTGCTTGAGAAAAACGCTCGAAAGTATAAATATATGTTTTTTTTAGAATAACCGTACTCGTGTGATAAATACATAAGCGCTGTTTTTGAATATTTTCTCATGTAATTTCTTCTTGACAGTTAAATTAAAGCGTTAATGCTTTATTGATGTTCCAGAACATCGTTCTTTGACTATTAATTATAAAATAAACGCACCTTTAATGCAACGATTTTTTCTTAACTTTTCAAGGGTAGGCAAAAAATGTGTTGCAAAAATTGCACGTTTAATTTTGTGTAAAAAATAAAAGTAACTATTTGTTTTAATTTTATATTTTTTATTAAATGTTTCGCTTTTTTATGCTGAAAAACGCAAACTATTTCAAAGAATCAGTTTTGATTTGTCCGCATTTGACCGGTACGATATAATCACGTTTTAGTTGCTTTTTTTGATAATCAATTTCGGCTACATGGATATATTTTGCCGTTTTCAGTATGTTTTGCGCGTTTGAATCCAATCGATTTAAAATAAGGCCGTTGTTTTTATCGTGTAAAAGCAGAGCTTTTTTCTGTCCGCTATAAGTAATGCCCGGATTGATTAGCGCTTTTTTCTGAACGGGAACAGCAATGACCAACTGATCATCCGGCATCGGCATGGCCACATAATTTTTCTCGTCTTCAATAAAAATAGATTGTTTTCGAACCATTTTAATACTCCATTAAATTATTAATATTTTTTCAAATAACGTGTGGGTTATTTTAATTCAAGCAAAACCATTCAAAAAGACATAACGGTTATGAATTGTTTTCCGGTTTGCCTGAGAAAAATGTTCGAAAGCATAAATACATGTTTTTTTAGAAAATAATCGTGCTCATGTGATAAATACATAAGTGCTGTTTTTGAATATTTTCTCATGTAATTTCTCCTTGACAGTTAAATTAAAGCGTTAATGCTTTTTTTATGTTTCAGAACATCGTTCTTTGACTATTAATTATAAAATAAACGTACGATTTTTGCAACACTTTTTTTTACTTTTGGCAAAAAAAATTTATTTTTTTTATAAATTATTGATTTTTAAATCTTTTCATTTTGGTTTTAAATATTTTATAAGCCCTTGAAAAGTTAAGAAAAAATCGTTGCATTAAAGGTACGTTTATTTTGTGTAAAAAATAAGAGTAACTATTTGTTTTAATTTTATATTTTTTATTAAATGTTTTGCTTTTTCGCTGTAAACATCATTCACGCACATTATAAAAGCTTTACTTTTTAATGTTATATTTTTTCAAAAACAATAAACAGATATTGTTTGACATTTCGGTTTTTTCCTTTATACTGAAAAAAGTTTGATTTTTTTTGAAAGAGATCAATGTATGCCGAAAATTTCCGTTATCGTTCCCGTTTATAATGTTGCCGAATATGTTAAAGGGTGCTTGGAGAGTGTAATTGCGCAAACGGAAAAAGATATTGAAATTATTTGTGTGGATGACGGTTCAACTGATTTAAGCAGGCAAATTATTGATGAAATGGCTCGACAAGATAAACGTATCAAAGTGATTCATCAAAAAAATCAAGGTGTTTCTGTTGCTCGTAATACCGGGCTTGATTACGCAACGGGTGAATTTATTTCTTTTTGTGATTCCGATGATTATTTTCACCCCGAATTTTATGAAAAGTGTGTTAAAATTATAAACGAAACAAATGCTGAAGTTGTTTGCGGGGGAATTGTGCCGACGCGTCGAAAATATCCGATTGCGTTTCAGCCTTTGAATGACCGAAAGTTACATTTAACGATTGTTGATCAACCTTTTGAAACATATTTAACGAAATCGCTGATTGCAACAAACGTAAATCGGCATTTATACCGTCGCTCTGCCATTGGGGCGTTACGTTTTGTTCCGGGTGTTCGGTTAATGGAGGATATGTTGTTTATCACGTTTTTAATGCAAAAAGTTCGTAAAGTTGCAGTGACCGATTATCCGATTTATTATTACTATTCAAATCCCCATTCGGTAATGCGAACCTCGTTTACGCCGGATAAAGTTAAAAATTATATTTGGGTCATTCGTTACTTAAACGAGCGTATACAAAAAGAAAATCCGGCCTGTCGGGAAGCGGTACGCCGGTATATTTTAAATCGGCGTTTTAAAATGATGGTGAATCAAGCCGTTCGCAAACAAAAAAATA
The DNA here is from genome assembly GCA_947586835.1 of uncultured Alphaproteobacteria bacterium. GTDB lineage: Bacteria > Pseudomonadota > Alphaproteobacteria > CAAHEQ01 > UBA3637 > RGIG4140. The sequence goes on along the minus strand of CANPXT010000002.1, from coordinate 114,425 downwards.
TTGAAAAACGCAAGGTTTTGTTTGATCTCATTCAATCGGAAACGCAAAAATTGTATCGCGAAAATATTATTTCTTATGACGGACTTAAACTGCACCATCGGGTTGTGTTATTTTTGTTGCTTAAGATGAAAACAAGTGTGCCGGCGCGTTTGTGGATGACACTTGTTTAATTTTAATTCGGCTCTTTGGGCGTAAGAAGCGGACGCAATTTTTCCGCAACGGCATCGGCAATATGTTGTTCTGTTTTTTCTTGATTAAAACGGGTGCAAGCGCGCCAAAAAGCATGGAAACAAATCCAGATTGTGAACAGATAAAGAATCATATCAAAAAAGCCCGTGAGAAGTGTTACCGTTTGATGAATGACGGAAAGTTTCGCATCGGCAAAAGCGACGGAAGAAAGGGTTGTCACATAATCGGAAATTGAGTGCCAGTTTAAAACGGAAAGATTATTTTGCAACGCATTTAGTCGATTTTGAAGATTTTGAGCCGTTTGTCGGTGAAGTGATAATTCAAAATAAGTTGAAAGCCAATCATTTAAGTGCAAACGAGCATAAAAAACGCTTCCGCCGATGATGAACAGCCACGGTATTTGCCAAAAAAAAGCAATCATAAATTGTTTTAAAAATTTAAAAAACGATTTATGCCAAGAACAGTTTATTTTCATTAGTCTCTTCCCAGCGCTTTGGTTCGGCTTAATCTTTCAATAAAACACTGTTCCTTATTTTTCACTTGAACCGACAAAAAACACTCAATGTTTTCTTTGGGGTTTTGTTGCGAAACAAAATGAACGTTAGCAAAAGGAACGGTTGTTTGCGGTATTACGGGAAAAACGGGCGCCGTAAAATTTTGAACGGTATCTTCCCTGTCGGATGTTAATCCTTTTTCTTTTAAAACTTTATAATCTTTTAAAGAAACTGCTCCGATAAATTGTGTGACGGGATAGTTATCGTGCATCAATTGCCGAAACAAAAATCCGCCGATCGGTTGATTAGCGTTATCTTCTACCGGCAATACATAGAGCGCGGAAGCGGTGTTTCCTTTTGTTGCTTTTTTCAAAAGAATACGTTCGGCGTTCAAAGAAAATTCGGGTACATGATATAATTGATGCACCAACCTGTCTTTTATAACGCCGGCATAAGCATAACCGATGGGACGCGTTCTGATGATTTTTCCGCTTTTGATAAAAGTTTTGGTTTGGTATAACAAAACCGGCTTTTTAAAATCTTTTTGCATCACTTCTTCTTTATCGACCCAAACGGATGAATTGTAAAGTGTTCCGTTCAATTTTTCAATGCAAATATATTTGTTCGGATATGCGTGCATGGCTTTTCCCCTTTATAAAATTGATATTAAGTAAAGTATAAAGGAAAAACGGTTTTTTGTCAAGTAATTTTTTTAAAAAAAGCTGTACGGATCAATATCTAATCGCACATCAACACATGAAGGCACTTTTAATGTGTCTTTCCATTGTTTTAAAATGCTTTGTAAACGACAGTTTTTTGGTGCTTTTATCAAAAGACGAAATCGATATTTGTTGCGTAACATACTCAACGGTGCTGCCACGGGACCCAAAACCTCCAAGTCACTTATTTTAGGGGCTGTCAGGGCAATTTGTCGTGCCGTTTGATAAGCCTGAACTTGATATTTTGAACTGACGATAAAAGAAGCCAATCGCCCGAAAGGAGGCATTTTGAGTTGTTGACGGGCTTTCATTTCTTCCGTTAAAAACAAGGTGCGATCATTTTTTTGCAGAGCTTGAATAATTAAATTATCGGGGGAAAAAGTTTGAATGATTGCCGTTCCTTTTTTTTGTTCACGTCCGGCGCGTCCCATCACTTGTTGCAACAATTGAAACGTTCGCTCGCCCGCTCGTAAATCTCCTCCCGAAAGACCCATATCGGCATCGATAATACCGACCAGCGTTAAATCGGCAAAATGATGTCCTTTTGCCAAAATCTGTGTTCCGATAAGAATATCCAGCTCATGAAGCGCCATTTTCCGCAAAACGGTATCAAATTCTTTCATATTCGTCAGCGTATCGGAAGTAATGAGCGCCGTTCGCGCCGTGGGGAACAAAAGTTTTGTTTCTTCCGCAATTCGCTCAACGCCCGGACCACAGGAAACAAACATATTTTCCGCACCGCATTTGGGACAAACGGAAGGCATCCGGCGTTCATATCCGCAGTGATGACAAAGCAATTTCATCTTTTGCTTATGTTCAATCAACCAAGCACTGCAATGCGGGCATTTTAAGCGTTCACCGCAGGCACGACATAAAATTAAAGGCGCGTATCCCCGACGGTTTAAGAAAAGCAGGCTTTGATTGCCTTCCGCCAGATTTTGTCGTAAATGTGTTTCCAATAGCGGGGAAATAAACCGAACGGCGCCTTTTGTTTTTTGACGCATATCCGCGAGCAGTATATCAGGCATAACGGCGCCGGCAAATCGTTCAGGCAAAACGATATGCGCATATTTTTTTTCTTGCACGTTTGCAACGGTTTCAATACTGGGTGTTGCCGAGGCTAAAATTACGGGTGCGTCGGCAATTTTCCCACGCACAACGGCCATATCGCGTGCCTGATATAAAACGCCGTCTTCCTGTTTATAAGAAGAATCGTGTTCTTCATCAACCACAATGAGTTTTAAGTTTTGAAACGGCAGAAAAAGTGCCGATCGGGCGCCGACGACAATTGATGCTTTTCCGGTAAAAACGCTTTGCCATGTATCGCGTCGCTGCTTTGCGGTTAATGATGAATGCCAAACGGCAGGCAATACGCCGAATCGTTGCTCAAAGCGATGAAGCCAAGCGCTTGTGAGTGTAATTTCGGGCAATAAAACCAAAGCTTGTGCTTGTGTTCGAAACAAGCGTGCCAACAATTCAAAATAAACTTCCGTTTTGCCCGAACCGGTTACACCGTCGAGCAGAGAAACGTGAAATCCGTTAAGATTTTGCGATAATTTTTGAAGGACATTTTTTTGGGCTTCCGAAAAAGAAATTTTTGAAAAATCGGGCAGGGGAGATAAAAAAGTGAGCGGTTTTTTGCTTTGTTTTTGTATATCGGCGCATAACACCATTTTTAAAACGGCGCCGAGCGGTGAAACGGTGTAAGCGGCAACCCAGTTGACGAAATCAAGTGTTTGTTGCGGTAAAATCGGTATATTTAAGGGTGTTACCGTTTTGAGTTTATCGACGGGAAAAGCGTTATCGGGCGTTTTATTCCACACAACGCCGAGTTGCGTTTTACGCCCGAACGGTGCACTTACAAATGTGCCGCAGGGCAGGGGTATTTCGCTTAAATAATCAAAACAATCCAAAGGAGCGGGAAATAAAACAGATAATCGTTGCATTTTTTTTGTAAAATCCTATAATATTTCATAAAGGATAACAGAAATGAAAGAAAATTACAACCCTTTTAAAGAAACCTGTGACACAAAAACCATCTCTTTACTTGAAAATTGGCAAAAACATTTGTTGTTGGATCGGCGTGTTTCAACGCATACAACCGATTCATACGATTTTGATATGAAAGCTTTTATGTGCTTTTTAAAAGATCATTTGGGCGAAAAGGTCACGTTATCCGCTTTAAAAAAACTCACCGTTACCGACTTTCGGGCTTTTTTGGTTTGGCGCAGCAGACAAAAAATAGCGCGATCGAGTTTGTCGCGAGGAATGTCGGCCATTCGCAATTTTTTTAAGTATTGTTCCAAAGAAGAAATATTTGAAAATCAATCGGTGATGTCAGTGCGAACGGGTGGTGCCGCAAAAATGATGCCGCATCCGTTATCGATAGGTGATGCGCAAGAATTTTTGGAAGCTGTTTCAGCGGTTGTGAAAGAAGAATGGCAGGTTAAAAGAGATAAAGCTCTTTATTATTTGCTATACGGGTGCGGATTGCGTATCGGAGAAGCGCTGTCGCTCAATATTGAAGATTTTCCGAAAAATGCTGATGCGTTTGTGATTACGGGAAAAGGCAACAAGCAACGACTGGTCCCTTTATTGCCGATTGTCAATCAGGCAGTTTTTGCATGGATAAAAGTGCATCCGTTACCGATCGGTTCATCGCCGTTATTTGTCGGATCGCGAGGCGAGCGGTTAAACGCGGGCGTGGTGCAGCGGAACGTGCGTTATATTCGGCGCTATTTGAATTTGCCCGATACCGTTACACCGCACGCGCTTCGCCATAGTTTTGCAACGCATATATTGGAGGGGGGCGGTGATTTACGAACAGTACAGGAGTTATTGGGGCACTCATCGCTTTCGGCAACGCAAAGATATACGCAAATTAACCGTGAGCATATGTTGGAAGTTTATGATCAGGCTCATCCGCGGACAAAAATGAGTAAAAACTAAAAAAATGCTTTACGAAGAAAAGAAAATATGATAAAATAAAATTAAGATGAAAAGGAGTTTGCCATGACAAAAAAAATGACGCCCCCGACAGATACGGAAACACAGACAGAAACAACCGATTCGCCCATGGGGGTAATGCCGCGCTTGGAATGGGCACAAGCAAACGGTTTGGCATGGGAACAAAGCAATATGCCGAATTTATTGGAAGCTCAGGCTTTTACGGCGGCGATGATTTGTTATGACGCTAATTTTACGCTTGATATAAAAGAAGTGTTCGGAAACGGGGAAAGTTTTAAAAAATACGGCAAGCCTTCTTATAACTTTGATCCGGTTTTTGAAAGATCCAATGAAGTTTCGCAAAAAGGAATGGAATAGTGCAGGACTCATCGAAGATTTTTATTGAAAAGGAAGAGGCCTATGTCGCTATGCCCACAACGGAAAATGAAATAATTTTTGCCATATCCGTTAAAATGGGTGAGCCGAAGTCACCGCATTTGTTATATGACGGCGATGAACACGCGTTATTATATCGTGATAAAAAAGATGTTGTATTACTGGATTATTTAAACAGTGAAGTGCAAAAAATTCTGCAAGATTCGCAAAAAATTTACATTGCCGAAATTGATTATAAAGAAAAACAGTTGATTCGGGATTATGTCGTCCCGATTGAAAAAGTTGTGTCTTATCCGATTAATCTGGCGCCTTATTTTGATTAAAAATCAGTATAAAAAAGAAGGAGTGCCTGCAGAGCCGGTTTATTAATGTTTGCATAAGTTCTGCACTGTTTTTTTTGCAAAGTATTTTCATATTGCCGGTGGAGCACTTTATTTTTTGATGCTGCGGGGGCTCTTGCTTGCGATTCTACGTTAACAGGAGTTGCAGACAGTCGATGTATTTAAGACACTTCTTCAGAAGAGTTTGCATCATTCGTTTGCTTCATTTTTTCCTGTATATTTGCACTTTCTTCCGTTGGTTTCTCTTGATGCGTTTGTGCTTGCTTACTCTTGCTTTCCGATGTTTTTACCCCTTTAAACGTCTCTTTATCGTAAGATTATACAGATGAGGGGTATTTTATGTAGCAATTTCCTGACTTTCCGACGGCAATATAGCCAAAACTGTGCACAATTTTATCACAACAGGCTTTGTTTTGTTCATTCTGGTTTGTGTGATATGAATCGATGAAAGGAAGTAAACTTGCCATTAAAAAAAATCCGACAATGCTGTCGGATTTTTCGGCTTTTTTGCTTTATTTTTTAAATAAATTGCAATGGCAATGACCCATTGTTGCAATTTCCTGCTCATGTTCACCGCACGGACAAAATCCCCGCGAAACATCGCACGGACAATGCCCCTGACATGCATTAATGCATCGATTGATGATTTTATCGGCAAACGGTGTGAGTTGATACCCTTTCGCTTTGGCATAAAGTTCCAAGGCGTGTTTAAAGTGATTGTTGTTGTTCAAAATATCTTCTTGTTCCATGTTTTTCTCCTTGATTACCATATTAAATGAATGCCATATAAAACAAATGAAGCATATAAGCCGGCAATAACATCATCTGCCATGACACCGAATGCATTATGTGTTTTTCTGTCAATGATTGAGGCCGGCCACACTTTCACAATATCAAAAAAACGAAATAACGCGAATCCGATAAAATAATCATACCATATTAAACCGCTTTGTGCAACCCATAAAAAGGTTAACAGTTGTCCGACCGTTTCATCAATAACCACATAGCCCGGATCGGTCGTCTTTTTTATTTTTAAAACAACGCTTGTTGCTTGTTGTCCGATGAAAAACAAAAGAACGGCGCTGATCAAAATACCCCAAAAACCGAACGGGGCTAACAAAAAAACAAGCGGTAGCGTGAAAAATGAACCTGCGGTGCCGGGTGCTTTAGGGGATAATCCGGAAAAAAGCCATGTAGCTGCGACAAAAGCCGCTTTTACATTCATCGGCTGATTTTTTATATCGGCAAAATGAAGGCGTTGTTTTGTCATAACCGTTTATGCTTTGGGAGCGGGTTTCGTTGTGGGCATCGCCGGTGCACGCAGTCCCGTAACCTGCGGTTTGGCTGTTTGGGTCGATTGCGTTGTTGATTGTGATGCTTCTTGTGCGGAAGAATCAGGAGTTTGCGTCGCTTTTTCTGCAGTTACCGTTTGGGTATTCGCATTGCCGTTTTCTTGAGAAATTTCACTTAAACTTTCACGAATTTGTTCCAATTCACTGTCAAAATCGGACTCTTCAACATTTTCTTGCGGTTTTTCGTTTGAGACAGATTTTTCAGGTGTCGATTTGACGGTAGTTTGTTTAGCCGCGGGAGCTTGCGTTGAGCGAATCGGCACTTTTTCAACCGGATGCGGTGCCGGATCGGTTTCACCGTCTTTTAAATCAAAATAAGCACTTAAAAATGAAGCTAAGTCAGGTAATTCATCTTTAGGTTCGGCATTATTAAAGCCCAACAGAAAAACGCCCTTGGAACGAAAATATTCAACGGCTTGTTTGGTATTTAAAACGCGTCCGTCCGTGACCAAAATGGCAGATAAAACTTCGGAATTCGGTTCGGATTTTGCCAACGCTTTGGAAGCACCTATCAAATCTTGCGCGAGACGTTCCATAACACCGCCTTCCGAATACCATCCGCTGGCGGTTACATCATCAGTAAATTCAACAGACCAGTTGACCTTTTTTTTGTTGACGATTTCAATTAAAACAGCGCGTGCATCGGTTGAAATAGCCATTGGTACGCGAAAACCTTCTAACAGAATATGTTGGAAAATTTCCACCTTGTATTTTCGAGCCAATGCTGCCGCTTGCTTAATCATTTGCGCTAAATTGGCATGGCTCTTCTCACCGGATACCACTTCATCTTTTTGATTGGGCAATTTTGGTGCGATATAGCGATTAACTTGCATGGTCGAAGGCATTTTGCGCGGCATATGATAAACAGGTTTCGACTCTTTTAACTCAAATACCGTTTTAACCGCTTTTTTCATTTTGACTTTCGGTTTTAACTTCTTCCAATTTAAATGATAAAACAAATACCAACCGAAAAAACCGAGCGGAATCCAAGCAAACATCATCAAAAGTAACAGCGTGTCATGCAGGGTAGTAATGCGCCACTTATAATTAAAGAAATCACGATACCGATTGCCCCAGTCTTCCGCAGATAAAAAGTTAAAATCCAAAAAATAACCGAGAACGGGCAATATGAGACATACATAAATTAAAAACCATAGTATACCCGTCAGTATGAGTTTAGTAGGTTGTATATTTAATTTTGCCATTTTTTAGCTACCTCGTGAATTGTTGTTGCGTGTGTTTGTTGGCATGTTGTTGATAGATTGTCGTCCCGTTCGTGCAGAACTTAAATCCCGTTGTCGTCGGTTGAGTTGGGCTTGTTCCTCTTCGATTTTGCGCTTTTTAGCTTCTAATCGTTTGGTCTCTTCCGTTAATGCGTCTTTGTTGGCATTGGTAACGGGCATTTTGGTGCCGTCCGATAATTTTATAACGGGATTTTTTGGCGTGCCCGTAACGGTTACCTTTTCCAGCGGCTCTAATTTAACGGATTGTAATGCTTCGTCGCGCAGTTTGGCTTTCTCTGATGTTTGTGCCATTTTCGGTGCCGCGGCGCTAGGTTGCGGGGCTGCGGCGCTAGGTTGCGGTGCCGCGGTGTTAGGTTTCGGTGCCGCGGTGTTAGGTTGCGGTGTCGCGGTGTTAGGTTGCGGTGTCACGGCGTTAGGTTGCGGTGCTACGGTGTTAGGTTGCGGTGCCGGTTGTTGATGTTGCGCAACTTGAACCGTTTTCATTTTCGCCGCTTGGGTTGCCATTTCTTTTAATTCTTTACCCATTAAAGAAATGCCTGTCACTTCATAAGCATAATTTTTAAAAGGCGGTACCTGCGCATAATGAGTCATATAGGTCGTATAGCGTTTTTTTTGCGCGCGCGACATTTTTTCAAAATTAATCGTACCGTTTCCGTTTTTCGGTAATTCGGCCGCAAAGTCACGTTTTTCCTTTAATGCTTGTTCATATTTGGAATAAGGTCCGTTTGGAGAAAGCTTTTTATATTCGGGATCGTTTAAAAGCCATTCTTGTGTGTCATGCGATAAAATGGCTGCCAGTTTTGGCATACTTAAATTGTTACTTTTTAAATTCGATTCAATAAATTCATTTCGTTTTGATTGCCGAATTTTATTATTTTCTTTCATGTTGGCGCTGATTTGATTCAGCCATTCGGTCATCATATCCATCGGTGCCAAAAGAGCCAATTCCATAACTTGCATAACCAACTCATCCGGATTTTTTCCGGATCCGATCTTTTCAAGTCGACTTAAACCTTTTTCGAAGATTTTTGAACTGTCAATGGTTTTTAAATCATCTTTATTAACGGGCACCTTGTCAAAATAACCGTTATTGCCGTTACTTTCTCTAACGTTAAAAGCTTCTTTAACATCGGCTAAATCGGCTGCTTGTTTGTCCGGTTCGGTAATGCCTGCTTTCAATGCGGACTGAATTTCGATACCCTTGTTCACTTCTGCATTTATTTCTTCCGGTGACAGCGGTTTTTCTTCCGACGGAAATACTTTGGGTTGCTGCAAGGGTATTGTTTGTGTTTCGGGTGCATTAACCGTCTGTTGCTTCTGTTGGGGTATTGTTTGTGCGTTTGATGTGTTAACCGTCTGTTGCTTTTGTTGAGGCATTGTTTGTGCGTTTGATGTGTTAACCGTCGGTTGCTTCTGTTGGGGAATTTTTTGTGCATTTGATGCGTTAACCGTCGGCGTTACGTTTTGTCGCGATTCGTTTTCAGGTGTTATTTGTAAACGATTAACATTTGTGTTTTCGGATTTTTCAAAAACTTGCGGATATTGGTTTTTGGCCCAATCGACCCACGCCGATTTTTGGGCGAGGTGGTTTGTTTCGTCAGGTGATAATGTTTTGCCTTTTTCCTTTTTGTTATCAATTTGGTTAATCAGGGGAATTACTTTCTTCAATCGTTGCAGATGTTGTTGATTTTGTATGGCTGATACCAAATTTTGCATATTGGGTATTTGTTGTGCCAATACACTTAATTTTCCCTGATCTCCCGAGTTGATTGCTTCGGTTACGTTTTTAACTTGTATGTTACGCACCGCTTCGGGACAATATTTCATTGCTTCCGTTAAATCAACTTCGTTTTGAGCAATCATTTGTTCCAATTGCTGATGACTGATGAACGCATTTGCCATTATTATCTCTCCTTGAAAATTATTTTTTATTATAGCATATTTTTACGGCTTGTCAAACGCTATATTTTAAGTCCTTTCAGAAATTTGGCGATTTTTGCGTTTTCTTCTTTGGCGGTATCCGGTGAAAGTACGGTATTTCCGGTTGAATCGGTTGTTATGATCGGCGAAAAATAGGCCGGGTTGGAAATCAGCGTATCATAAGCTTTTTTGGCATCTTTTCGATACATGATAAAATAACTTGTCATCAATTTATAGGCATCAATACGAAAATGTTGTGCGTTAATTTGATCACCGAAAGTGCGTACCAACTCTTTTCGACGATTCTCTTCCTGCCGAATTTCATTCAGTACGCGCGTGGTTTCTTTCAATAACTCCACATTGCGTTTATAAAGTGTTTCTTCTTGTTGTTTGAGCTTGAATTCCATATAATCCAAAATAATATCTTTCCAAAACGGCTGATCGGTATAGTTTTGTTGCACAATGCGCAAGATATCTTTCACTTCACAGGTGTTGATGTCTTTGACACTACATAAATAAGAGGCAATGGCTCCCGCTTCTTTTTCAACCAACGGCAACGGAAAATTTTGAACTTCGTATTTCGTAATGTCAACGGTTAACTCCGGCGCAGCCGTTAAAACACTGCGTTGCGCGTAGAGTCTGGAATATAAATCAAATAAAATGTCATTTGCCGCCATTTTGCTTCTCCCTTTCGGATTTGTTGATTTTCAACCGTTTCAATGAACTTTTTCTTTCAGTATAAACATAAATTTTAAAAAATCTACTAAAAAGTGTTGTTTTTTTTAAAAATATGGTGTAATATAGTAGTATAAGGATTAATTTTTAAGGGGAAAAATCAATGAAAAAACGTCTTTTTCTTGCATTAACCGTTTGTATTTTAACACTTTTATGTTTTGTGCCTTTTTCGGCACAAGCAACCAGTTGGTTAACAAAAATCGGTGGAACAATTTTTAAGGCCGTTATGAGCCTTTTGGGTTTTGACAGCGGTTTGAATAACTGGTGTTGGTTTTGCCCGATTATCAGAACATTATTAGAGAGTGCCAATCGAATAGCCAGTGCCGTTTATGACAAAACAGAAGGTGTTTTGTTGTTAATGTTGGGTGTCGGTACATTATTTTTCATTGCTTTCAAAGTGGGTGCCATGGTGGTTAAATTGCAAGAAGTTGATTTAATGCAATTTATGGGCGAAATGTTTAAAGTTTTGGGGCGCGTTATTATCGCAGCGGTCATTTTGACTTCCGCGCCGTTTATCGTTGATACCATTATTACGCCGTTTGTGGCTTATTCTGCCGAGTTTGCCTTAAATGTGTTGGATAATGTGCATGTTGATAATAAAATTTACAGGCAAGTGGATAAAATGCTTGATTATACCAATGATGCGGCCGGAGCCAGAGCGCAAGCCGAGAATGCTATTACCGCTTGGGCAACGACAAATCCGGGAGACAACTCGAGCGGTGCTTTTATCAACAGTGCGTTAGTCGATAGTTTAATTGCCATTGTCGCCAAAATTTCGGCGAACTTGGTTGTCGGGTTGGCTGTCGGATTGGTGTTAATTGTTTTAAGTGGCTTATCTTCCGTTGTATTCTATGATGTCAGTAGTTTCCTGTCGGGCGGTGTCGTCTTTTTATCGTTTGCAACTTTATTAATAACGGTTCCGTTCCAAGTGATTAATATGGCGATTCAATTGACATTTGTTTTGGCTTTGTTGCCGTTTTGGGTTGTGTTATGGGTGTTTCCCGTTACGGCGCAATATACCAAAAAAGCATGGGATATGTTTATTCATTCCTGTTTGTCAATTATGATTTTCGGTATTTTGGCGGCTTTGGTCTTGCAGCTTTTGGGTTATATGCTTCCGAATGCCGATGATATTTTGACTTCCATGATTCCGGGTTACGATTTAATTGCCGGTAAAAAAGCCAGTGCGTTCTCTTCAAATACTTTGTTAACGCTTGCCTTGGGCTTCCTGTGTCGTGAATTATTGAAATCGGCGCCCGAGTTGGCGACGCGTATTACCAGCGTTTACGGTATGCAATCGGCTGATAATATGGTTGCTGCCGTCAGTGCTGCCATTGCGAGCGGTGCTGCTGCTGGCGGTACAATGCTTGGTTTATCAAAAGCGTTTGCCGGTGCGGGTTATGAAACGGCTCAATCGGTCGGTAAAACGGGTAGTGATATGGTTAGAGGCGTATTTGGTTTGAAAGAAAAAGAAAGTATTATGGATGTGTTTACCGGTAGTGGCAGTGATAATACTTCAACATCAAAGGCTGCTCCCAAAAATACTTATACGCCACAGTCAACAAGCGGGCAGACAACGAACACCCAAACAACGAACACCGGGCAAACAACAAACGGACAATAACCTGAAAGATAACAGGAAAGCGAATGATTTATTTGAACAAATTTCGTTGCTTTTTACAAAAACTTTCCAAAGGGGTAATTTTATTTCCGCTTCTGTTGTTGGGCGGTTGTGATACGAATATTAATGCCTCAACTATTACAGAGCTTATGTTGGCCAAAGAGCAAAACTGTTGGCCGTGCACCATGTATAAGGTTATATGGGAAGCTATCGGAGATATTGTTACGAAAGTTTATCCCGCCTTATGCGACGATGCTTTGTTAATATTGGGTATCGGTTTATTGTTTTGGATTTGTTTTACGGTCGGGAAATTGGTTGCTTCGATTAAGGAGCCGAATTTAAAAGATTTTGTCAGTAATATGGCAACGGTTCTTTTTAAAGCCATGGTTGTGGCCGTTATTATCGGTTCAAAAGACTATACGATGTATTTTTTGGATTTAATTGTCACAACCGTTTTGCAAGGTTTTATTGACTTAACGTTAAATGTGATGTTTGCAAGTCCGACCATATCCAAAAGTTTGGCAACGGGTCATGTTTATATTGGTGATATTGCTACATCTTCGAGTATTTTTACGGAAAATATCGGTCGACAAATACAAGATTTGGTGTACCGCATTTATGTCGGCTTCCACGGCGGTATGAGCTTGGGCGTGCACATGATCTTTAAGTCAGATCCCACTCTGGTTGTGTTGGGTTTATTCGTGACGGCCGTTTTCTTCTATTTAATGTTGGTTATTCCGTTGTTGTTTATTGAAGCATTTGCTTTGTTGGGGGCTGTTATCATCTTTTTCCCGTTAACATTGGTGTTATATGTGTTTCCGTCCACTAAAGTTTATGTAACGCCCATGTGGAAAGTGCTGTTTGTTTCCATGGGGCAGATTGTGGTCACGGGCATTTATATGGCAGTCATGATTCACGTAGTGCAGGTGTTTTCAGACAATATTCTGTCGCCGGGTAAAATTTTAACCGACCCGCTTTTAATGATGAATTTGAAAAATATGAAAGATCAGTTTTTGGCATTCTGTGCTTTAACATATATTATGTTCCGTATGTCCAACGATATTCCGAATATTTCCTCGAAATTGGTGGGCGATATTAACCGTTCCATGATGTTGCAAGGTATTACGCGTGCTATTAATATCGGCAAAAATATCGGAATTGCTTTGGGTGGCTTTGCTTTGGCAGGAACCGGCGTCGGAGGTGCTGTCGGCACATCGATAGCAATGGGCGCCACGCAAGGACTCATGAAAGACATCACGGAGCCGTCGAAAGAAAGTCAATCGCGCGGATTGAGTGCGGCGGAGCAGGCCAATCAAGGACGACCGCCTCAAAATCAAAAACCGGCAGGGTAAGGAGAAAACATGAAACATATTCTTCGACTTTTCTTCTTTGTTTTCTTAATAAGTGTTGGAATGACGCTTTCTCAACTGAATTTGGGAGACGGAGAAACCGTGTTTTGGATTTGTTTTGCTTTAACACTTTTGATTGGCGGCGGTGCATGTGTTTATTTGTTAGTAAAAACGCGGCGGTATAAGTTATTTCTCTTTATCGGATTAGCTGTTGTTACGGTATTTTCATTTTTGCCTTCTGTCGCATTGGCAGATGATATTAGTGTCAGCGTAAACGGACAACAGGAAAAACTGGAGGATTATAAAAGCTGGATTAACAGTTTTTCCCAACAAGCCAAAAATGATCCGGCTTTGAGCCAGTATGATAGTATTATGAAAGGCGAAACCGCGCCGACCGTCAATGCCGAAACGGCATACTGGGCATCTCGAGCCGTTATTGCCTGTCAAAATACCGACTATCAAAATCAATTCAGCACCGATTGTGAAAATGCCGTAAAGTATAATGAAATTGCGGGAAAAGCTTATAGCAGTATGGCAACGGGATGCAGCCCTATTGCCAGTATTGTAAAAAATATTCTTAATAAAGATTCCTGTTGGCCGTGTGATGTAACGGCGTTGGTCATTACCGCCATTCAAGAAATTGCCCAAGCTTCTTACCCGGTTATGAAAATGGCGGCGCTGAATTTAATGGGTGGTTTGTTTTTATTGTGGTTGGCTTATGTGACGTTAGCGTTTTTCGGAAAGTTTGGTTTTGCGCGTATTTCGGAATATTTAACGAATGTTTTGAATAAAACTATTCTGGTGTTGATTATTGCCGCCTTTTTGCATTTGCCTGTTCCGGAAATATATAAATATACCATTTCGCCCTTTGTACAGTATACGGCAGGATTAACGCAGGTTTTTTCCGATGCGGGACGTGTGGAAGCAAAAAAAGCCGGCAAAGCGTTAAATATTTTACAAAAAATTGTTACCGGCGGTGTAAATCCGACATGCAAATATTGTAATAATATGAATAATATATCGGATGATACAACGGCGTTTTTGGATCAAGCCTCAATCAACGGCTTGTTGTGTACCGTTTGTACGGTTTATCACCAAGTTGCGCCGATGATTAGTTTAGGTCAGGGGCTTGCTTGTTTTTCGGGCATATCGCAAAAATCGAACAGTGACAGTACGTCTGTCGGCGGAAATTCATCTTTCGGCATACCGCGTATCGGAGCTTTGTTGGCCGGTGCCGTTATTGTCTTAATCTTTTCGCTTATTATGTTTATGATTGCGTATCATATTATCTTATCCGTTATTCAGCTGGGGTTTGTTGTTATTTTGTTGCCTTTCTGGATGGTTGCTTTTGTCTTTAAAGCAACGCGTGAATATGTGAAAAATGCGTGGGCTTTGGTTTTGCATGCACTGGGAACATTAATTGCTCTTTCTTTAAATGTGGCGTTGGTGATGATTGGTCTCAGCAATATGCTGTCCGGAAAAGTAGGTTTGGCCATCGGTTGGGGAATTATTTCCGGTTCGCCTACAACCGTAATGGATGCCTTTACGGGTGCCGAATTGTTTCAGCCGAAAAGTGATGACGATGGTTCATTTTTCTCCGGGTTAACGGAAAAATTAATTGATTTTGCCGTTGATGAGTTGATCGGTATGTCTCCGGCGCATGCCATATTGCTATTGCTTGTTTATGCATTGATTTCCATTACAATCATAAACAATACGTCTCTTTTGGTTGAGCGTATTTTAGATGCTTGGTTAAACAGACAAGCCGTGTCGGATGAGGTGATAATGGGTATTCAAACGGCAGGGAAAGGTCTGGGCGGTATGGCAAGATTAGGCGCTGCCGGTGTGGGAGCTACTGCCGGCTTAGTGTCGTCAAGTTATGCCAAAACGCGTGAAAAAATTCAGAATAGTCTGCCAAAAGAAAGCAGTAAAGCAAGCGCGAAGGGAACATATACCGAATCTGCTGCTAAAATTATCAATCAAAATGTCTTTGGCGTAAAAGATAAAGAATCGGAAAATAAAAAGTCATCAGGAAATAATCAAAATAAATAATAATTGATTATTCGAAACAAAAGTTATGTTATAATTAAAAATAAAGTTTTAATTGTTCCGTGGCTCTATTTCCTTTTTTATATTTTTAAAGCCTTGAAAACGGATCAGAAACGATATAATTATTTAAAAAATAATTTTAAAAGAAAAAATATAAAAAAAACCTTGGTTTTCCAAGGTTTTTTGGTGCGGAAAGCCGGAATCGAACCGGCACGGGAGCAAAGTCCCAACAGATTTTAAGTCTGTTGCGTCTACCAGTTCCGCCATATCCGCGTGGTAGAAAGTAATTTGTTTTATATCTTATAATTTAAAAATCGTCAAGAGTTTTTTTATTGTTTTTATAATTTTTTTTATAAAATGAAAATAGTTCTTGATTTAAGGTGTCTTTTTGTGCTATTTTCAACTAAATTGTATAAAAAAGGAGTTTTTTTATGGATGAGTTCGATAAAATCAGAGAAATTTCGGAAGATTTAACACATCGTCGTGAGCCGACATTTGAAAATTTAACCTCACAAACGGCTGAAAATACGTCATCCGAGTCGATAACGTCCACCGAACAGACGAATCGGAACGAATCAGCTCTAAACAGTGCTTTTGCCGATTTGCAATCCGATTCTGATACTCCGTTTACATCACCGTTTGCAAGTGATTCTGTATTGAACGAGTCGTTCATGGAAGAAAAAAAGTTTTCTTCCATGAAAATCCACCTGATCGGATTGACATTGTTTGCCGGTATTTTGGCGGTTGTTTTGGCGGGCTTTTTTATTTTTAATAATGAGCCGGAAGATATGAGTGAAGTTGTGACCATAACCGCGGAACCGGTTGTAATTAAAGAATTACCCGAAAAGGCCGGCGGTATTAATATTCCCGATCAAGATAAACTGGTTTATAACCGTATTCGTTCTGAAAATGTGGCGGCTAAGGTTGAAAGTTTGTTTCCCGAACCCGAAAAGCCCGTTATGCCGCAAATTTTGTCCATTGAAGATAATACACCGGAACAAAAGTTTGTTGATATGAATGCCGTAAAGCCGATTAATCCGTTAGATGAAGCATCGCCGGCAGCAGTTCAGCCGACAGAACAAAAAAATCAGCCGGCACCGGTCGATCAACAGCCGGTTACCCGTCCATCGGTTGTTCAACCACAGCCTGTACAGCAACAGCCTGCACAACAGTCGGTTCTCCAACCGAAACCTGTACAAATACAGCCGAAATCAGCTCAGACGGTTGAGCCGACCCCCGTGCCGGAAGTTATCAAAAATCCCGAACCGAAAATTGAGCCGGTTCAAATAGCGCAACCGAGCGTTAAGAAAGAAGAAAAGGTCAATAGTACAGCTGAAAATGCTGCGAAAAAAGTTCAAAAAGGTGCTTGGCGTGTGCAGTTGTTTGCCTCCAACAACAAAGCAGCCGTGGAAAAAGCTTGGTTAAAAATTCAGCAACAGCAAAAAGCAATGCTTTCGGGATTACCTCATGAAATTGAAACGGCAACCATTGCCGGAAAAGGTCAATTTTATCGGTTAAAAGTCGGCTCATTCGCTTCGCGCGAAGCGGCTGCGGAATTGTGCGGTAAACTGAAAGCTCATAAGCAAGATTGTATGCCGGTTAAATAGAATGTTCGGTGTCGATAATATCATTTATACTTTAACAACGTGGGTATTGCCACTGTTGCTTTCGTTGATTTTGCATGAGGTTGCACACGGATTTATCGCTTTAAAATTAGGTGATAAAACAGCATTGCGAGCCGGACGATTAACCTTAAATCCGTTTGATCATATAGATTTAGTGGGAACGGTGCTTCTTCCGCTTTTATTGTTGGCAATTCAAGCACCTGTTTTGTTTGGGTGGGCAAAGCCTGTTCCCGTTGATTTTAATGCATTGCATCATCCGAAAAGAGATATGGGGTTGGTTGCTTTGGCCGGACCGGTTACAAACTTTTTACTGGCAATCGGATTTGTTATTTTTGCGCGTTTAATTTTACCGTTTGTTGCGGTCGATTCGTTTATCGGTATATGGATTGCGCAAAATGTTTATAACGGTGTGTTATTAAGTGTTGTTTTAGGCATTTTCAATTTGTTTCCGATTTTACCGCTTGATGGCGGGCGTGTTTTAGCTTCACTGTTACCGCGTCGGCTCAGCGGAAAATATCAAGAAACGGAAAAATACGGTTTTATGCTGTTGTTATTGTTGATTTTTATATTACCGTTTTTTGGTATTAACGTGTTGGGTTGGTTTATTAATACCCTTTTCCCGTTATTTATGAAAATAATCGGCATGTTGACGGGTTTTTAAAAAAATGCGTTTACAATGAGTTTTTGAAGATAAGTTTTTTTATTTTTTATATAATTCAATAATTTGTTTTTTTCTTTTTGTTTGGTTTTTATGGTAAATTTTTTTTCCGATAAAGACGATTCGTTTTTTAATATAAAAATCATTCATTTTTGGGAACAAGTTAGTAAAATATTAAGTTTTTGAATAAAAATATGGGAAGCTTATTAAAAAAAATGATTAAAAAAGAATAAATTTTTCATATATTTATAAAATAATTGCATCATTTGTCAAATATTTTTTAAAAATGTGTTGACAATTTTTGAATACAGTGTTATACAGTAACTATGAGATTGAGATGATGATGTTGAACATGTTAGTCTCCCTATGTTTTAGTTCAACATTGTCTAGTGAAAGAGAGAACGTCCCCCCCCTTTTTTTATGAGTTCCTCTTTCATGAGGCGCCTGTTTTACAGGCGCCTTTTTTTAATAAAGAAGATGTTGACTTCTTTACAAAATATGGTATAATAATAAATAAGCGTAAAGGAGGTAAGCAATGGAACAAAGAAAAAAAGAAACAATCAGTGATTTAACTTCCGAACAAACTGAAAAAAAGAGACAGCTTGAAAATAAGGCCGAAGCAGAAAAAGCCCGAAAGCTTTATGAAACGTTGCGTTTACCTGTCGGAGAAAACGGTTATTTAGATGAAGTTTCAATGCGTAAAGAAGATTTATCCACGATTGATTGGAATCAAGTCCTTGAAAAGGGATTAGAAAAATTGAAAAAGATGGAATCGATTAAAAAGCCGGATGATTTGGTTTTTGCTCTGATGGAAATTATGTTGTTATCGCCGATTGATATGTTGACGAATGTGTTGGAACAAACGCGTAAAAATTTAAAAGAAAATCGCAAGAAAGAAACGGAACATCGTCGTTCGTTTATTGAAAATAATTTAAAGGCAAATCATGTAACCATGATGTCTTTGGCAGCTAAACTTTCTCGGCAGGTGCAACACTGGTTATTGAATGATGAAATGTATGAAACAATACCGGTGCACGGGCCGTATACGAAATATCAAAAAGCATTGATTGAAAAGAAAAATTTTGCATTACGGTTACCGAAATCGGCCGATGGTAATATCGATTTTTCTCGTATGTCATTTGCGCAAAAACGTCGCTTTGCAACATATGTGACGCACTATGCCCGCTCAAGCGGTTGGCGGCAATATTTAAATGAGATGAGTGGGGTTCGGTTAAGGGAAAACGAGCGTCAGGATATTCAAAAAAATGCAATAAAAATGAAAATGGTGCGCTTACCCAAAGAAGTTTTAACCCATACGCGATAAAGAACGCTTATCCGCAGATTAAAGCACCGTTCGATTGTTGTCGGACGGTGTTTTTATAACGTTATTCGATATAATTTACAAGTATTTTTAAAAAAAATAACATTTTTTAAAAAAAAGACTTGATTTTTTCAAAAAAAAGGTATAAGAGAAAAAGAGTTGTTCCAGCGTAGCTCAGTGGTAGAGCAATCGGCTGTTAACCGATCGGTCGTAGGTTCGAGCCCTACCGCTGGAGCCATTAGAAGAAAGCCTGCTGTTTTCAAGCAGGCTTTTTTGTTGTTTTTTATGAAAAAAGAGCGCACAGATTTTAAATAAGCAAGAAAAAACAGCTTGCTATTTGTTTTTTTTTGTATATACTGAAAAAACACTGTTTAAACGGAGATTTAAGACAGGAAAAAATTGTTTAAATATAAATAAAAAATTTTAAAAATGGTTCATAAAGAAAAAGCCTGTTTACAGACAATAAGAAAGGAGCAGTTCAGATGAAAACAATCTTAGTAACCGGAGGAACGGGATTTTTAGGTTCTAATTTATGTATTCGGTTAATTAAGAACGGAGAAAAAGTTATCTGTGTTGATAATAATTACACGGGACGAATGAGGAATGTTGAAAGCATTATTAATCATCCGAACTTTACCTTTATTGAACATGATATATGTGAGCCGTTGGAAACAGAAGAAGAGATAAATCAAATCTATAACATGGCGTGTCCTGCCTCTCCGCCGGCATATCAGGGAAGTTATTCGATAAAAACAACGAAAACCTGTGTCATCGGTGCCATAAATATGTTGGAATTGGCAAAAAAGCACAAGGCGAGAATCTTGCAGACATCGACATCGGAAATATATGGTGAACCGCTTGTTCATCCGCAAGTTGAAAGTTATCGGGGCAATGTTAATCCGATCGGAATTCGGGCGTGCTATGACGAAGGCAAGCGATGTGCGGAAAGTTTGTTTTTTGACTATTATCGGCATGAAGGTGTCGATATAAAAGTAATTCGCATCTTTAATACATACGGACCGAATATGGATCCGAATGACGGACGCGTCGTTTCAAACTTTATTTGTCAGGCGTTGAGCGGGCAGGATATAACCATATACGGGCAGGGTAATCAAACGCGTTCGTTTTGTTATGTAGATGATTTAACAGAAGTGATGATTCGCATGATGAACTCACCGGCCGGATTTACGGGACCGGTGAATACGGGCAATCCGGAAGAATTTACAATCAAAGAGTTGGCAGAGATGGTTGTGGCAAAAGTGGGCGGAAAATCAAAGATTGTGTATAAAGATTTGCCGTCCGATGATCCGACACAACGGCGTCCGGATATTACATTGGCGAAAAACAAATTAGGATGGGAGCCCTGCATAAAATTAAGTGAAGGATTAGATAAAACAATCGCTTATTTCAAAACACAAATCGAGTTATATAAGGGAGAAAAGTAAAATGAGAATCGGAATAATCGGAACGGGATATGTGGGATTACCGACAGGAGTCGGATTAGCGGAGCTGGGAAACGATGTGATATGCATAGACAGGGAGCCGAAGAAAATTGAAGCGTTGCAAGCGGGTAAAATCACGTTATATGAAGACGGATTGGAAGAGCTGTTTCATAAAAACGTGAAAGCGGGACGCATTCATTTTACCACGTCCATGAAAGAGGGAATAGAAGGGGCAGAATTGGTAATTATAGCGGTGGGAACGCCGCCGCATCCGGTAACGAAAGAAGCCGATATGAAATATATTCACGCGGCGGCAACGGAACTGGCGGAATATTTAACGGGATATACGCTCATTGCCACAAAATCGACGGTACCGGTCGGAACGGGAGATGATATAGAAGCGCTCATTTCCAAAAAGAATCCGTTTGCCGATTTTGACGTGATTTCTTTACCGGAATTCTTGCGAGAAGGGTTTGCCGTTTACGACTTTTTTCATCCGGACAGAATAATAGTCGGGGCAAACACGCAAAAGGCAAGAGATGTCATTAAAGAATTATATAAGCCGTTTGAAGGAAAAACGCGGATGTTGTTTGTAAAACGGCGTTCGAGTGAAACAATAAAATATGCATCTAATGCGTTTTTGGCAATGAAAATTCATTACATTAACGAAATGGCAAACTTCTGTGAAAAAACCGGTGCGGATATTAATGAAGTGGCAAAAGGAATCGGGTTAGATAACCGAATCGGCGCACGATTTTTAAATCCCGGTCCGGGATTCGGAGGCAGTTGTTTTCCGAAAGATACCATGGCAATGGCATATATGGCGCGTCAGAACGATGTGGAAATGACCTTAATCAAGGCAACGGTTGATGGAAATATTAAACGTAAGCAAGAAATGGCCGAGCGAATCATGGAAGCCGTGAAAGGAATAGAAAATCCGAAAATAGCGGTTTTGGGATTGGCGTTTAAAGACGGAACGGATGATTGTCGAGAAAGTCCGGCCATAGAAATTATTTCTCATTTGTTGGAAATGAACGCACATATAACGGCATATGATCCGAAAGCAATGGGGACGGCGTGTTATCTGCTGGGAGATAAAATAACCTATGCCGACAGTATGTATGCGTGTTTGAAAGAGGCTGATGTGGTTGCAATTTTGACCGAATGGCAAGAGTTTAAGGAATTAAATTTAGCAAAAGCCGGACAGTTAATGCGGCATAAGGTGATTGTGGATTGTCGGAATTTAATTAATTCTGTCGAGGCTAAAAACAACGGCTTTAAATATCGCGGCATCGGCGTACCGTCAATCGGATGATAACGGATTGTGAGATTTATCAGATGATTAAAAGTATGACAGAAACAAAAAATAGAATTTATGCCGTTGAGTTCTTACGCGTATTTTTTATTTTTTTCATTATTTTAGGGCATATGATGGAATTGTATCCCGATGTAAAGGATTCTGTCTTACGGTTCCTGCATACAAGAGAAACGCACACATGGTTTGGAGTGGAGTTTTTCTTTATAATCGGTGGCTTTTTTCTGTATAAAAGATTACAATCAACCCGAAATATCACAGAGTTGATAAAAAAAATTTACCTGCGCTTATTTCCGGCCTTGTTATTCGTTTTTTTAATGTGTACCGTTTTCATCGATAAACACTATTTATATCGCTTTCCGCTTATTTTTAGCTTAACGGCCGGCATTGGATTACCCGAACAAGCCACCGGTTGGGGTGATTGGTATGTGTCAACTTATTTTTGGTGCAGTTTGTTATATATTGGTATATTTTGTCATAAATCGAAATATGCATTTTTATGGACAGGTATTTTAATTTATTTAACGGCTTGTTTGAAATTTCATGCGCCGTATGAGTTTATGTCAACTTACTATACCGTTATATGTACCGATTTTATTCGCGGTATTTACAGCATGGGATTAGGTATAATAGCAGCATATTTGTCCGAACATTTTAAGGTTTCCGACAAATTAAGTTTGCGATTGATTTTTACAATTATTGAATTGTTCTTTCTTTGGTGTGTTTTAAAGTATATTGTTTCTTCCAGCCGTTTCAGTTTTTGGGAAACAGAGCTTATTTTTTCTGCTCTTTTAATTTTAATGGATCATTCGGCAGGATATATTTCTTATGCATTAAATAAATATAAAAAAATACAATATATATCCAGATATACATACTCGATTTTTGTGAGTCATATTGTGTGTGTATCTGTTTTGTGGACCCATCGTGATATTGGATTAAGTGGTTCAATTTATTCGCTTTTTTGCGGGGGGGGGGTCATATTGATAGGCATTTTTGAATATCATATTATTGAAAAAAAATTGGTTCCGCAGGTCATAAAATATTTTCAAAAGGAGACTGAATGATTTTAGTTACGGGTGGCGCCGGATATATCGGATCGCATACGGTCAAACATTTGTTGGATAACGGTTATCAGGTTGTCGTGGCAGATAATTTGATATATGGGCATTATGAGGCGGTTGATTCGCGTGCAAAGTTTGTTCATGCCGATTTGGCGGATATAATTTCGTTGCAAAAATTGTTTGAAACCAACAAAATTGAAGCTGTTATTCATTTTGCCGCATTTGCTTATGTGGGTGAAAGTGTTAAAGAGCCGGAAAAATATTATTTTAATAATGTTATCGGAACATTGAATTTGTTAAATGTTATGTTAATGCATCATGTGAAGAAAATTGTTTTTTCAAGCACTTGTGCCACATACGGCGAGCCGATTTATACCCCGATTGATGAAAATCATCCGCAAAATCCGATTAATCCGTACGGACACACAAAATTAATGATTGAACAGATTTTTTCAGATTATGAAAAAGCATATCAGTTAGAGCATATCGCTTTGCGTTATTTTAATGCGGCAGGCTGTTCTGCCGATGGAACAATCGGCGAAAGTCATACACCGGAAACGCATCTTATTCCGCTTGTTTTAAAGGCTGTTAAAGGCGAACGGGCAAATATTCAGGTATTCGGAACAGATTATGATACGCCGGACGGTACATGTATTCGCGATTATATTCATGTGGAAGATTTGGCGCTTGCGCATCGGTTGGCACTTGAAAAATTGGGCACATATAACGGCTGTGTAAATTTAGGAACGGGAATCGGTACGTCGGTGCGCGAAATTATCACGGCAGCCGAAGAAGTGAGCGGAAAAAAATGTCCGGTTGAATATGCACCGCGTCGCGCGGGAGATCCGGCAAAATTATTTGCCGCCAACTTGAAAGCAAAAGAAATTTTAGGTTGGAAACCTTCCTATACCGATATAAAAGAGATTATTCGAACTGCTTGGAATTGGGAATTAAATCGGAGGTATTAATGCAAATATTCAGAAAAATTTTAGAAAAAATAAGCAAGAAAAAACATATCTATGATTATATTATTTCAATCGGAATGAATTGTGAAATAATGTATCAGATAAAAGAACATATCGGAGCGGTTGATAGCTCTTTGTTGTCTTGGGCGGCTGTTCCGGCGAAAAGTTTGGTAAAAGTTTTGAAAAACCCCAAATTAATTTTTTCCGGCGAAATAGAAGAATGGAGAGAATGCAATATGTGGCATTGTCAGGTTACCAATATCACATTTCATGGGCAAAAAGCACCTGCTGAACTTTTAGATACAGACGGAAAACCGGATGAAACGAAAATAGAACTGGAAAAACAAGATACAATTTCCAGAGTTAAATATTTGATTGATAAGTTTATACATGTGGCACGTTCAAAAGAGTCAAAACTTTATATTTTAGGAATTCATCCGCATTTTTGTGAATATAAAAATGAAGAGTTGAGGGTTTTTGTTCAAAAGGTTTTTCAAACAATTCAAAAAATTGCAAATAATGCCTCTTTGTTAATTATTGTCTCAAAAGAAAATATCAATGTTTTAAAAAATTTAGATAATGATACAAACTTTTTCGTTCGGGTAATCGATCATTTTGCTCCGTTTACTCAAGCGACAAGCCCGCAGTATGTGGATTTGCGGGGTGGAAAGGTAATTTTATCCGAGTTTCGACCCAAAAATATCAGAAAAGATACGAAAGTTTATAAGTTTGAAAGGATATTCATATGAAAAGTGCAGAACACTTATCAGAAAAAGATATCAAAATACTAGTATCATATCATAAACCGGCTGTATTATTGAAAAATGAAATTTTAACTCCAATTCATGCAGGACGCGCCGTCGCACAAAAACCATCAAAAGATGGAACAATTGATTCCACATCTTACAAGTGGTTACAAGATACTATGATTGGTGATGATACCGGTGATAATATTTCCGAGAAGAATCGTTTTTATAATGAAGTTACAAGTATATACTGGGCTTGGAAAAATCGCAAAGCCTTAGATAATCCAAAGTATGTTGGATTTATGCATTACAGAAGGCAATTTATTTTTGACGATTCTAAGCAAAATCAGTATGTAAATAATCCGTGGTTTGCACCTCAAAGCGAATATAAAATTTACTGTCTATTTGATAAAGATTTGTCGGTTTTATTTTCAGAAGATCAAATTATTAAAGCAGTTGATGAAGCAGATGTTTTGATTGCGAAACCTGTAGAATATAATATTTCCGTGTATGAACAATATGCTAATGACAAAAGGGAACATGTTTTAAGTGATTTGGAATGTGTTTTGGATGTGATAGATGAAAAATTTCCCGAATACAGCGAAAGCGCAAAAGAATATATGAACTCGCATAAGCATTATTTTTGGAATATGTTTGTGATGAGGTGGAATATATTCGATGATTACTGTAAATTTTTATTTGGTATTTTCTTTGAAATGGAAAAAAGAATCGATATTTCTGACAGAAATATCATAAAACAGCGAATTTATGCGTATTTGGCAGAGAGAGTAACAGGAATCTATATAACTCAATTAAAAAAGAAAGAGAATATATCCATAAAAGAAAAGTATTCCCTTTTCGAGGAATATACGGATATTCCTCAAGAAATTCAACCTTCCTTTAAACAGAACAATGTGCCGGTAATTTTTTCATCTGACAATAATTATGTGCCATATCTTGCTGTTGCTATAAAATCTCTTATATATAACAGTTCTCCTGAGAAAAATTACGATATTTTTGTAATTGATGAGCATATTACAGAGAATAACAAACAGTTATTAAAGCAACTTATTCCGGATAATGCTGAAAATATTAGAATAACTTTTATTGACGTTACGCCTTATCTGAAAGAAATAACGCGGTCTGTTTTCTACTGCTATGGATATTTTAGCATTTCAACGTATTGTAGATTTTTTGTTCCCAGAATGTTAAAAAATTTTGGTAAAGCAGTTTATCTTGATTGTGATATTGCCATTCATAATGACATAGCCGAATTGTATCAGTGCTCACTGGACGGGTATGCTGTTGGTGCCGTTCCCGATGTCGAGGTTTTACGATGTATTGAAAATGATGTGTTGATTGGTAATCAAAATGCAAAAGATTATTTAAGAAATACATTACACATGCAAAATCCGAAAGATTATTTTCAAGCCGGTGTGCTAATATTGGATATTCCGAAATTGTTGCAACAAAACTTTACAACAAAATGTATTGAGAAACTAAAAGAAATCAAAAAACCTGTCTATGTTGATCAATGTATTTTAAATGCCGTTATTGACGGACACTATAAAAAGCTTGATTTTAAATGGAACGTTATGTGGCAAATTCCTTATTATATAAAAGATTTGAATTGTCAAATAGATATTAAGATTTATGAGAAATATATGGCGGCATATAATGCACCTTACATAATACACTATGCGTCATCAATTAAGCCGTGGAAAAATCATGATATAAAATTAGCCGAAATTTGGTGGCAATATGCCCGACAGACTGTTTATTATGAACAGTTTATTTTAAATTTGTCAGCTTTATTAAATATGCAATCGATGAAGCTTGTTTTTGAATATAGAAAAAATTGCTTTAAATATTATCGTTATAAACTTTTATCAAAAATTACTTTCGGGAAAAAGCGGAAAAAATATCGTGAAAAGAAAAAGCAATATCGGCAAAAGATTAAATCTGCACGATTAATCATGAAAAAATACATATAAAATAAGCTTATTTTATTGAAGTTTTTATCATAATATATGATTTTTTTAAAAAAAAAGTGCCATTTTCAGGCACTTTTTTAATAACTGGTCGGAATGGCGGGATTTGAACCCGCGACCACACGCCCCCCAGACGTGTGCGCTACCAGGCTGCGCTACATTCCGCTTGCATTTTTCTTTCTTACCGCATTTTTTTCCAAAATGCAAGATTTATTTTCGATTTTACCTTATTTTTCGCTTTTTTTGAAAATAATTCTTGCAATTCAAATCAAAAAGGTGTAAACTCCTCTCGCGTTTTAAGAGAAAACGTCGAAGGTTTTTCACCCCTGGAGGATTTCCTTCGTTTTTTTATTTATTTTTAAGGATTGATACAATGAAAATTACACAATTAAATGCAGTTAAACGTGAAAAAGCTGGTAAGGGGGCCTCTCGCGCAAAACGTCGTGAAGGGTTTGTTCCTGCCGTTATTTACGGAGATAAAAAAGAGCCGTTAATTATTGCTCTGGAAGAAAAAGTCGTCGTCGCCGAAATGGGCAAAAAAGGTTTATGGACACGTCAATTTAACGTGGTTGTTGATGGACAAAATAATCATGTCTTGTGTCAAGATATTCAAAAACATCCCGTTTCTTCCAAGCCGATGCACATTGATTTTCTGCGCATTGCTCAAAATGCCGAATTAACGTTGGATATTCCTTTGCGGTTTGAAAATGAAGCAATTGCACCGGGTATTAAGTTGGGTGGCTTATTGAACGTTGTTCACAGAACGATTGAAGCTAAATGTAAAGCCGATAATATTCCGGAAGCCTTTACGATTGATTTATCAAAAGCCGAATTGGGCGATTCCATTACCGCCTTTTCAATTCAATTACCGCAAGGTGTTAAATTGACATCGCAGGAAGATTTTACGGTTGCCACAATTGTTTCGGCTCAAATGTCTGAGACGGCAGAAGAAAAAGCTGAAGATGCCGCTGCTGCCGCTGCTGCTGCCAGTGCCACACCTGCTGCAGCGTCGGCTGAAAAGAAATAAGAATGATTTTGTTGGTCGGTTTGGGAAATCCGGGTTCGGAATATGCCTCAACTCGCCACAATGTCGGATTTATGGCGGCGGACGCGTTTACCCGCCGCTATTCTTTTACGCCGTTTAAAGAAAAATTTAAAGGTGTCCTTGCCGAAAGCATTGTTCAAAACGAAAAAGTATTGCTTTTAAAGCCGCAAACATATATGAATTTATCGGGTGAATCGGTGCGTGCCGTTTGTGATTTTTATAAAATAACGTCTGCCGATGTTATTGTGTTTCATGATGATATGGATTTATCCGTCGGGCGGGTTAAAGTGAAAACAGGTGGTGGTTCCGGCGGACATAACGGCATTAAAAATATAGATTTGCATATCGGTGCGAATTATATGCGCGTTCGAATCGGCATATCGAAGCCTGTGCTCAAAGCGCAAGTCGTTGATTTTGTATTATCAAAATTTACGGGTGAAGAAAAGCGAATTTTAGACTCTCAAATAGATTTAATTGCCGAAAATTTGCCGTTATTGATTATGAAAAAAGCCGATTGCTTTATGAATAAGTTACAGGGAAAGGAAAAACAAAATGGGATTTAATTGCGGAATTGTCGGATTGCCGAATGTGGGAAAATCAACATTGTTTAATGCGTTAACGTCGACGGTACAGGCGCAGGCAGCCAATTATCCGTTTTGTACGATTGAGCCGAATGTCGGACGGGTTGCCGTGCCGGATTCACGGTTAGATGTGTTGCAATCTATTGACAAAGCACAGAAAATTGTGCCGACACAATTAGAATTTGTGGATATTGCCGGTTTGGTACGCGGTGCCTCACGCGGGGAAGGATTGGGCAATCAATTTTTAGCGAATATTCGGGAAGTTGATGCCATTATTCATGTGCTGAGATGTTTTGACGATTCGAATATTGTGCATGTGGAAGGATCGGTCAATCCCATTCGAGATGCCGAAACGGTGGAGACGGAATTAATGCTTGCTGATTTGGAAAATATGGAAAAGCGTATTGTGCCGATTCAAAAAAAGGCGCAGGCAGGCGATAAAGAATCGAAAATTTGGTTGGAAGTTATGATGCCGGTATTAGAGTTGTTGCGCAATGGACAACCGGCAAGATTGGCAATGCCGACAGAACCCGATAAGCTGAAATATTTTCGGCAGTTATGCCTGTTAACCGGAAAACCCGTTTTATATGTTTGTAATGTTGATGAGGCATCGGCGGCAACGGGTAATGCTTATTCCGAACAAGTGGCGCAAATGGCAGAAAAACAAGGAAATGCCTGTGTGATTATATCGGCCGCCATTGAAGCCGAGGTAGCGCAATTAACGGATGATGCCGAACAAAAAGAATTTTTGGATACGTTGGGCTTGACAGAGACCGGATTAAATCGCATTATAAAAGCAGGGTATCGGTTATTGGGGTTGGAGACTTTCTTTACATCCGGACCGAAAGAAGCGCATGCGTGGACAATGCGTCGCGGCATAACGGCACCGCAAGCAGCAGGCATTATTCACACGGATTTTGAGCGAGGTTTTATTCGGGCGGAAGTTGTATCATATGATGATTATGTTGCCTGTAAGGGAGAATCCGGCGCGCGTGAAAACGGTAAATTACGGCAGGAAGGCAAAACATATATTATGCAGGACGGCGACGTCGTTCATTTTCTGTTTAATGTGTAAGCTTTTTCTGCTCGTGAAAGGCAGGAAAATATGGCACAAATTGCATGGCGACAACAAATGGAACTTTCGTATCCGCCGTTGGATGATGAGCATAAAGCGTTTTTAAAAGTGGTCAATGCGGCGCAGGCGGCTGCCGATTTGGATGATTTTTCAAGATTCGATGATATTTTTGAAAGCTGTTATGAGTATGCGCGCACGCATTTTCCGCAGGAAGAGGACATTATGGAGCGCATTTCTTTTCCTGATTTAATTCCTCATATGAAAAGTCATCAAAAATTTATTGACAATATCTCCGAATTGAGGCAAACTTTCAGTCAGGCAAAAACGTTGGCGGCACGGCGACACATCGCCAGACAGTCGGCGGATTTCCTGAGTACGTGGTTTTTGGGGCATATTTTGGGACGTGATAAGGTTTATAAGCCGTATTTGGTTCGTTTAAGAAGTTTGCCGCCGAGAATGAATTATGATTAGGAGATAATTATGGTATTTGCAGTTATACTGGTTATTTTAATGCTTGCCGTTATGGTTAAGTGTATTGTTATTGTGCGTCAAGGTTATGAATATACGGTAGAAAGCTTCGGAAAATATACCCGAACACTCAAACCGGGTATGCATTTTTTGGTTCCGATTGTGGAATCCATCGGTGCAAAGCTCAGCAAAATGGAGCAGGTGCTTGATGTGCCGTCGCAAGAAGTGATTACCAAAGATAATGCTATGGTGCGTGTTGACGGCGTGTTGTTTTATCAAATTCAAGATGCGGTCGGCGCAGCTTATCAGGTCGGTAATTTGGAGTTGGCTATTTTAAACTTAATTATGACCAATATCCGAACGGTTTTGGGCAGTATGGAAATTGACGAACTGTTGTCGCAACGCGATATGATTAATCATCGATTGTTGGAAGTGGTTGATGAGGCAACTATTCCTTGGGGTGTGAAAGTAACGCGTGTTGAAATTAAAGATATTACGCCCCCCAAAGATTTAATTGACGCCATGGCACGACAAATGAAGGCCGAGCGTGAAAAACGGGCAAATATTTTGGATGCCGAAGGTTATCGTCAAGCTGAGATTTTAAAAGCAGAAGGCGAAAAGCAAGCTGCCATTTTGGATGCCGAAGGAAAACGGGAAGCGGCGTTTCGCGAAGCCGAAGCACGGGAAAGAATGGCAAAGGCTGATGCTAATGCAACGCAAATGGTATCTGAGGCAATTGCCAAAGGAAATATGCAAGCCATTAACTACTTTTTAGGGCAAAAATATATTGAAGCACTGCAAGGCATTGTTACATCTCCCAATCAAAAGTTGTTGATGTTACCGGTTGATACGGCAAATGTTATGGGATCGGTTGCCGGTATTGCCGAAATTGCAAAAGAAGTATTGAGTTCACAAAACAAAGGTAAGAAAGGAGCTTAAAAATGACGTTTATTGAATGGGCAGCCTTAGGTATTTTTCTGGTTTTATTAGAATTATTTTCACCGGGTATTTATTTAATCTGGTTCGGATTTTCCGCTCTGGGTGTTGCCGGTGTGCAATATGCATATGAATTATCGTTCACATATCAATTAATTTGTTTCAGTGTGTTATCCGCTGTTATGGCATCGGTCGGATTTTTTATTTATCGGTTTATTTTAAAGCGTTCCGATAATCAATATCCGCATTTGAATGATTTAGCGGGGCAACATGTCGGGAAAACGGTTGTTGTATTGAATAATGTACACAACGGCGAAACGAAAATTAAAATCGGCGATTCGGTTTGGTTGGCTGTGTGTAAAGAAAACTTAAAAGCGGGTGAGAAAGCAAAAATTGTCGGCGTTGAAAAGAACGGCGTTGTTTTTGTCATTACCGCTTTATAGATTTATATTATTAAAAAATAAAAAACTTCTCTTTTAGCGAAGGGAAGTTTTTTTTATGATGAAAAATGAATTAAATAAAATCAATATATTATAAAATTTAACAATTTTCTTTAAAAAGCGGATATATTATATATTAAGTAATTGAAATTTAAGTATAATATTGTGTTTCTTAAACGTACGTTTTTTGCAACACTTTTTTTCACTTTTCATCAAAAAAATTTATTTTTCTTGTTTTTTGTTCATTTTCAATCGGTTATTTTTTTATTGTTTTCAAAATGTTTATCCTTTTAAGCGTGCAAAAAAGTGCACCAACTAGACCTACGTTTATGCTACACTTCAAGTGCTATGAATGTGTTCATAGAATAAAAATAACAAAAGGAGTTTTGAAATGTTAGATGGATTGAAAGATCAAACAAATGCCGGAGAACGGGCGGTTGAATTGTTACTGAAAAGAGTAACGAACATAACCGATGAACAATTTGAAAATATTGATTATACCAAGCCGATGCCACCACTTGATTTAGGTACGAGTCATTTATACACCAAAAGAGAAAACGTTGTTATTCCGAAAGATCAGCAAGCTGTTCCTTATTCAACGGTTGCCAAGAACATGATTCCGACCGGATCAGATGTTTTGGACGGGTTAGATGACGCGCTTTTAGGTGGTTTGGGCGGCATGGTTTCCGGTGGTGTTGCCGGGAATATCGCAGCTAAGAAAATACCGGGTGTTGCCGCAAAGGTATCAAAAGCTTTGGGCGGTTATAGTGCACGGAGCGGCGTAAGACTTGCAACAACTTACCTTGGCGGATGGGTAGGTGGTGCGGTTGCCACAGTTTCTTTTGCCGATTCTGTCGTCGGCAAAAGACGCACCAATTTAAAAGAAACTTCCGAAGATCGAATGAATGCATATAAATTTCTTTACGGATATCGTGATGGTGATCGCATTATTCCGGGCGCCTTTTCGGGCATTAAAAGCTGGGAAGAATTGAAAAAAGATCCCAAAGCAGCAGAAGAGGCTTTAAACACTCTGAAAGATCTTGTACAAAATGATAAGGAGTCGGAAGGGTCAAAATGGAGAGGTGCAAGTTTAATTTATGCCTCTTATATGGAATTGCCCGGTATGTCGTTGGAAAAGTTTTTTGAAAGAAAAGATGACGGAGAACATAACGGCATTAAAACCAGTAAAGCCGAATTTGCTATTTTTAATCCTGAAAATTTGACCGTTGATGATAGAAAAGCTGTTATTAATTCACTTGAAAAAGCTCAAAAAGAGTTAGCGGAAATAAAAGCAAAAGGGCTTTCTCAAAAGCTTTCTGATCATTCAGACAATGAAGCGCACAACGAAGCGGAAACTCAAAATGCAACGTTATCACAAAATGCGCAACAGGTGAATGAGCAGAAGACTCAATCGACTGTGAGTCGTTCTCAAGCCGAAAACGCTTAATTTTTGTACTTGGCACTATAAAAATCCGTTCTTGTTTAGCAAGAACGGGTTTTTAATTTCAACTATCTTTCTTTAAAACCGGATATATCCGAAAATTATTTTTCCATATCTTTATTATCGGCTTTATTTCCTTTGGGATTGAACGGAATCTTCATATCCTGCCGGTCGGATTTCCGCGCAGTAACAAATTCGGCAATTAAAAATTGTTTAAAGCAAAAAAGCTTGTTTTAAGCCGTATTCAGAGATATTTTTAAAGCAACGAACCGGAGCGAGGGGATTAATTCCGCTCGCCCGATTGTTAACAAACAGCTTTAAAATCAACGATTTTCAGTAGTGGGTGGTTCAATCGTTGTTGTAAACAGAGTTTCTTCACAATAAGTGCCACCATAGCCACCTACGCAAGAGCAATAACCTTTACCGGTATGATTATACCACGTGCCATGTCCATTGCATTTATTGGATTCGTTACAATAAGTGCCGCCATAACTACCGTAGCAAGAGCAGTAACCTGTGCCATCACTATTATTTTTCCAGTAGCCATGGTTGCATTTATTGGATTCGTTACAATAAGTGCCACCATAGCCATCTGAGCAATAGCAGTAACCTGTGCTGTCACTGTTATTTTTCCACGTGCCATGTCCGTTGCATTTATTGGATTCGTTACAATAAGTGCCACCATATCTACCTGAGCAAGAGCAATAACCTGTGCCGTCACTTCTATTAAACCACGTGCCATGTCCGTTGCATTTATTAGCTGTTTCACAATAAGTGCCACCATAACCATCGTAGCAATAACATAAAAAATTAGGACCTTCCCAAGACACCGAACCATGATTATTGCAGTAATTGCTTATTCCTGTAACGGCAGGGGTTGTTATCGTTGTTGCTGTCGGTGTTGTTGCTGTCGGCGTTGTGGGTGTTGGTGTTGTGGGCGTCGCTGTCGTAGTGGTAAGCGTCGCTACCGTTGTCACCGCTTCATCTTCATAATCATCTTCCTCATCATTCATAACACCCAAATCTTGAGTTGAAAATGCCACTTTTATTTTGTTTTCTGAGGCGCATATGTTCCAATCCGTATCATAATAATCAACATTATTTACTTTTATATCTTCCGTATCATCCATACTATCTAAAAGCGTCACAAGCGACTTGCAGGCGCCTTCTGAGATGCCTGATACACTGATGAAATATCCTTCTTCCGTCTCTTCCTCTTCTTCCGGATCTTCCGTGTCATGATTAAACCCGAAATCAACTTCATATTTTTCATTAAAATTTAAATGCCCGAGTTTGTCTTCTTCCTCATTATAATCATACGGCTCACCTAAAAGTAAATCAGCCCCTTGCGCTACTTTCATCTTCATATCATTGCGCATTAAGTTGATTTCATTCGCAATTTGATTCGCCTGATACCGATCCATTGCCATTTTATAGCCTGCGATTCCCCCCAGTGAAATCACACCGATAATAGCCAAAACACCCAGCATTTCAACCATGCTGCGCCCGTCTTGTGCCTGATTTTGTTGTTGTTTTAATTGTTTATTTTCTTGCATTTTCGTGAATCCTTTCTCCCGTTTACTTTTTCCTAAATTGTATAAATTAAACGTAGGTCTAGTTGGTGCACTTTTTTGCACGCTTGAAAAAACAAACATTTTGAAAAAAAGAAAAAAATAACCGATTGAAAATGAATAAAAAACAAGAAAAATAAATTTTTTTGATGAAAAATGAAAAAAAGTGTTGCAAAAAACGTACGTTTATTTTGGGCAACTTCCACCAAAAAAACAAAGAGATTTTCACACTTCAAAACACATATTACAGTCTTGCGCACTTTTTCAACCGGAATCAAGCTGAAAAATGTTTATTTTAGCATTATCAGGCTTTTTTACGTTAAACAATTTTTAATTGCCGAATTTGTTACTGCGCGGAAATCCGACCGGCGGAATTTTACCCACCGTTGCCCGTTTGGCCAGCCAAAATTCAATGTTCCGTTCAATGCGTGTGCCATTGCCCGAGGGGAAAGATAAACCATCGACCAAATTAAAGAATTTAACATCGGAAAGCTTGGCTTCCTGATAGCGTTGAAGAATGACGCCGTTGGAACGTGTCATAACGGGAATTTCTTCCGTTTTAAACACTATCATTTTGCGATTGGTGCCGATAACGGCAATATGATCACCCGTAACGGGTTTGCAAAGAATGGCTTTATCGTTATCAGATAAATTAAGAATAATTTTACCGGCGCGTGTTTGCGCAATCACATCGGACGCGGCAACAATAAAGCCTTTGCCGTTTTGCGAGGCAACCAAAAGTTTTTGATCGGCTTCATATGGCAAAAGTGCGACAATATCGGCTTCCTGTGCAATATCGACCGACAGACGTAACGGCTCACCAAACCCGCGACCGCCCGCAATGTTGTTACCTAAAAGCGTGTAAAACCGTCCGTTTGTGGTGAAAATTAAAATATTATCGGTGGTGTATGTTTTTAACACGGCTTTAAGTGAATCACCTTCTTTAAATTTTAAATCGGAAGAAATTTCAATGTGCCCTTTCACGGCACGAATCCAGCCTTGTTTTGATAACACAACCGTTATCGGTTCACGCTCAATCATGGCTTCAATGGAAATTTTCACTTCTTCGGGCGCATCGGTCACTTGTGTTCGCCGTGCCCCGAGTGCCGTTTTTTGCCCGAATGCTTTTTGAATAACTTTAATTTCTTCCGCCAGCTTTTTAATCCGTAACGCCGTATCATTTAAAAGCTTTTCTAATTCCTGCTTTTCATTTGAAAGTGTTTCATATTCGTTTTTCAGTTGTGCTTCTTCCAGTTTTCTCAAACTTCTTAATCGCATATTCAAAATGGCTTCCGCCTGAATATCGCTTAAAGAAAACTCTTTCATTAACAGAGGTTTGGGTTCATCTTCGTTCCGAATAATTTCAATCACGCGATCCAGATTTAAATAAGTGATTAAAAAGCCTTGCAACAGCTCCATTCGGTGCATAATTTTATCCAGTCGATATTGCGAGCGACGTACCAATACAATATCGCGATGTTTTAAATAAGCAACCAACACTTCTTTTAAACTCATGACGCGTGGGGTATGATCGGCATCAAGCACATTCATATTCAGATTGAAGTTAATTTGCAAATCGGTGTTTTTAAATAAATGTTCCATGAGTTGTTCGGGCAGAACCGTCCGTGATTTCGGTTCTAACACCAAACGAACAACATCAGATGATTCATCACGAATATCAGCCAATAAAGGCAGTTTTTTTTCGGACAACAACTTTGCAATGCGCATAACCAAATCAGATTTTTGAATGCCGTAAGGAATTTCGGTAACGACAATTTGATATTGCCCGTGCGATAACTCTTCTTTCTCCCATTTGGCGCGAACTTTCATGGCTCCGCGCCCGTCTTGATAAACTTTAATGATATTTTGACGACTTTCCGCCAAAATACCGCCGGTTGGAAAATCAGGTCCTTGAATGTATTGAATTAAATCAGCCGTAGAGGCTTCGGGATTTTTTAATAAATGCAACAGTGCATCGCAAACTTCGCCGACATTATGCGGCGGAATGTTTGTTGCCATGCCTACGGCAATACCCGAAGAACCGTTCGCCAATAAATTCGGAAAAGCGGCCGGCATAACCGAAGGTTCTTCTTCTTCGCCATCATATGTTTTATCAAAGTCAACGGCATTATCTTCCAATCCGTCCATCAGTGCGACGGCAACTGCCGTTAAGCGCGCTTCCGTGTAGCGCATGGCAGCGGCTTTATCACCGTCAATGTTGCCGAAATTGCCTTGCCCATCCACCAACGGATAACGCACGGCAAAATCTTGTGCCAAACGCACCATGGCTTCATAAACGGACGTATCGCCGTGCGGGTGATATTTACCGATGACGTCTCCGACCACGCGCGCACATTTTTTAAAGCCCGAAACCGGATCCAATTTCAGTTGACGCATGGCATATAACAACCGGCGATGGACAGGTTTTAAGCCGTCACGCACATCGGGAAGCGAGCGCGCCACAATGGTTGACATGGCATAAGCCAAGTAACGCTCCGACAGCGCATCTGCCAGTTTTGTTTCGCGAATATTTTCGGTGTTCTCCATACTCATAAGGCTTATTTATAAAGCAAAGCGCGTAAAAACGCAAGTTTTTTTTAGCCTTTTTGCATTTTTTTTGGTCGAACGTTTTTTGTTTTTTGACTTTTGTTTTTAATTTTCTGCTTGCCAATTGAAAAAGAATTGTGTACTCTGGGAAAAAGGAATTTTTAATATGAAAAGATTTTTGTGGGTTTTTATGTTATTCATCAGTTTTTCTGCTTTTGCGGAAGAAGAGGTAACGCCAATCGGACATTTTTCCGCATGGCGGGCATATAAAGGCGTGCAAAACGGACAGATAACTTGTTTTATGGCGGCAACTCCTTTAAGAAGCAATCAAAAAAGAGAAGATACATATTTAATGATTGCGCGTCATGCCAAAGAAAAAAAATATAATGAAATCGTTGTTTATTTGGGGGCGCCGTATCATAAAAAAAGTCAACCGACAATCGGGGTTGACAATCAAAAAGTTGTTGCGCTGGTTCCTTCGGGAGATAAAGCATGGGTAAAATCGACAACGGATGAAAAAAATTTAATTACAAAAATGATTGAAGGGAACATTGTTCGGGTTACCGGTAAATCGGCGCGCGGTACCGTTTTAAAAGATAACTATTCTTTAAAAGGCTTTACCAAGGCGCTTGATGCCATTACCAAAGAATGTCCGTAAGGGAAAAAATGAAAAAAGAATTAATCGGTTTAGGGTTTGACGATTTAAAAAAAGAACTTGTCGCGTTGGGGGAGCAACCGTTTCGCGCTAAACAGCTGTGGCATTGGATTTATCATAAGGGTGAAACGGATTTTTTTAAAATGACCACGCTTGCCAAGTCTTTTCAAAGTCGGTTGAATGAATTGTATACGGTAACGCATCCGAAAATTGTGACTGAGCAAAATTCGGTAGACGGTACGCGAAAGTGGCTGATGGAATTTACCGATGAAAGACAAGTGGAATGTGTTTATATTCCCGAATCGGATCGCGGTGCCGTGTGTATTTCAACACAGGTCGGCTGTGCGCAAGGGTGTCGTTTTTGCCATACGGGCACGCAAAAAATGATGCGCAATTTAACAGCAGGCGAAATTGTCGGACAATTTATGTCGGCGCGTGACAGTTACGGCGAATGGCCCACACCGACCGATGAAACACGTTGTTTATCGAATATTGTTGTGATGGGAATGGGTGAACCGCTTTGCAATTTTGAAAATTTAAAGACAGCTTTGTTAATTGCCACGAACGGCGACGGTCTGTCCGTTTCAAAACGGCGTGTTACCGTTTCCACTTCGGGTATTGCGCCTTATATCCCGCAATTGGCGGATTTAGGCGTTAAGTTAGCCGTCAGTTTGCATGCACCGAATAATGAAATTCGCAGTCAGATTATGCCTGTTAATCGAAAATATCCGTTGGAAGTATTGATTGAGGCATGTAAAGAATATCAAAAACGGTGTGAACGACGGCAGTTTATTACAATGGAATATGTTTTGTTGAAAGATATAAACGATCAGCCTAAACATGCCGAAGAATTGATGAAACTTGTTGACGGGTTGGAAGTAAAGTTTAATTTAATTCCTTTCCATTATTGGGAAGGAGCTCCTTTTGAACCGTCAAGCAATAATGCAATTCATCGGTTTGCCAAAATTTTGGAAAGCAATTATTTTGCCGCACCGATTCGCCGTTCGCGCGGAGAAGATATTATGGCTGCTTGCGGTCAGCTTAAATCGATTAAAGGAAAAATGTAATTGATTTCTGGGCTTTGAATCAAATGAGCGTTTCTTAAAAATAAAGTTGATTTTTTTGTAAAGAATATTTATATTTAAGGTATGGAATTTTTATGGCCGGTTGTTTTTTTATTTTTTCCGCTACCGCTTGTTTTTCGGTGGCTGTTTCAGCCTGATTTGTCTGCGCAACAAACACGAATCCAAGCGCTGCGTGTGCCGTTTTTTCAACAAATTCGTCCGTTTGTTTTTACCGGAAAAGCGCCGCATCATTCATCGGCAAAATGGCTTTTAACGGCGTTTTGGGTTTGTTGTTTGTTATCGGCTGCGCGTCCGGTTTGGTACGGACAGGCTGAAACAATTACGCAAAACGTGCGGAATATCGTGTTGGCGTTGGATGCTTCCGGTTCCATGCAGGAGCAAGATTTTGACATTCAGAATAATCCGGTCAGTCGATTGAGTTTGGTAAAACTGTTGGTTGATGATTTTTTGCAAAAACGGCAGGGGGATGAGGTGTCGTTGGTTATTTTCGGCAGTGAGGCTTATACCTACACGCCCTTAACATACGATATGAAAACTTTGCGACAATTATTGAGTGAAATTGATGTCGGCATAGCGGGGGAAATGACCGCCATCGGTGATGCATTGGCATTAAGTGTTGCCAATGCGGGTAAAGTACCGGCGGAAAGTCGGATTGTGATTTTGTTATCGGACGGAACGGTCAATGCGGGTGTTGTCAGCGTAAAAGAAGCCGTTAAAATGGCTCAAAAAGCCGGTGTAAAAGTTTATACCATCGGTGTGGGTTCTTCGCCCTTAATGATGCAGTCGTTTATGGGATTTCGCCAATTGGTAAATCCGGCAGCTGATTTGGATGAACAGACATTGACGGAAATTGCCGAGCAAACCGGCGGAAAATATTTTCGGGCAAAAACAAGTCAGGATTTAAAGGAAATTTACGAAACTATTAATGAATTAGAGCCTGTTCAAAATGACGGAATATTATTTCGTTTGCGAACGGAATTGTTTTATATACCGCTTTTAATGGCCTTTTTATTTTTAACATTGGCTGTTCTTCAAAGGAGGGGTGTATGATTTTTTTGCGTCCGTGGGCTTTTTTGCTGATACTTGTTTTGCCGATTTTGTATCGGTTGATGAAGCGCTATGAAATAATTTCGAATCCGTGGCATAAATATGTTGATGCCGTGTTTTTGAAATATTTATCCGTCGGCACGAACGGTGTTCAATCATCGAGGGCTTTTAAATATCTTTTACCGTTTGTGTGGATTTTAATGACTGTTGCTTTATCCGGTCCTGCTTTTGAAAAATTGCCTGTCGCTGGTATTGAAAATGCGTCTCCGACAGTTTTAGTTGTTGATTTAAATACGCTTAATCAAGAAAAATCAACATTGTTACGAATTAAACTCTATGAATTGACAGAGGCGTTAAAAGAAAACAGTGTGGGTTTGGTGTTGTATGATACCAAAGGTTATGTCGCAGCACCGCTAACGTCTGATAAAGAATTGATTAAAGCCTTAATTCCCTCATTAAAACAAAATATTATGCCCGATCAGGGATACCGGTTGGAAAAAGGTGTGGAAAAGGCCGTTGAGTTGTTTCAAAATATCCAAAGTAAATCCGGACGGATTCTTATTTTAACCGGTGGCACGCCGGATATTACAAAAGCAAAAAAATTGCTTCAAAATCAGCCATATACTGTTGGTATTCTGGGATTGGGAGACTCAACGCCAACCCCCATTTTAACGCGAGACGGCGCTTTTTTGCGTGATTTGAACGGGCAACTTGTGTTGGCTGCGCCTGATAAAAATCAGTTGGAAAAATTAGGAGTTTATCGGCAGACAACGCCGAGCGGTGAAGAAATTAAACAATTGATTGATCAGACAAATCCGCTTAATACGGACTTGTTTTCCAAATCAAACGAATCATCTTTTTTAAAGCCTGATGTTTGGCATGATTTAGGTGTTTATGCGGTGTGTGCGGCTTTACCGTTTATGGCACTCTTGTTTCGAAAGGGTATTTTCTTTTTGTGGTTGACGGCTTTGTGTGTCGGTGTATCGGGCGAAGCTTTTGCCGGCTTATGGCTCAGGGCGGATCAGGAAAATTATCGCACGCTTAAAGAAGCCAATCAATTGTACCGCCAAGGTAATTATGAACAGGCCCTTCGGCAGTATGAAACGGTGCCTTCGGCAGAAGCACTTTATAATAAAGCCAATGCGTTGGCGCATTTGAAATCGTATCAGGAAGCCATTGACTTATACGGGCAGGTTCTGAAAGAGAATCCCAATCATCAAGATGCTGCTTTTAATAAAAAATATTTGGAAGAACAATTAAAGCAAAATCAAGCACAATCAAACAATCAAAACAGCGATTCACAGGATAAAAATCAGTCGGATCAATCGGATCAAAAAAATCAATCAGATCAGACAGACGAGTCACACCAAAAAAATCAATCAGATTCGTCAGACGGTACGGATCAATCATCTGATGAAACGCAAAATCAATCTGCCGATCAAAATCAACAAAATTCACAACAAAATGAAACGCAACAAAATGAGGCAGGACAAAATCAAGTCAATCAAGAGCAAAACGATCAGCAAAACACCGCCGAGTCTTCCGATTTAAACGAGTCTGAAAATCAAGAACAAAATTCTGATTCAAAATCAAATGAAACAGATGAAAATCATTCAACCGGACAATCTCAAACAGCTGATGAAGAAACATCCTCCGATCAACCTGATGCTGACGGTGCCGTCGGAGAAGAAACGGAAAATCAGTCAGATGAGCCGGATCAGGAGATGCAACAAATTATGAATCGTTTACAAAAAGATCCGGCACGGGTGTTACGGTATCGATTGCGTAAACAATATTTAAGTAAGTAAAGGACACTTAAAATGAAAAAATTATTTTTATGTTTATTTTTTGTTTCGGGGCAAGCTTTAGCGGCGCCGACAATGACGCTTTCTACTCAAACGCCGAAAATCGGTGAACAAATGCAAATTATTTTTGAAGATACGCAACCGATCGGACAAGTACCCGATTTAAGTACATTACAGGAGCATTTCGTTGTTCGCGGACAGCAAAGTGCTTTTAACAGCAGTATTATTAACGGTGTTCAATCACAATCGCACCGATTAATTTTATCGGTTTTTCCGAAAGAAGTCGGAACATTCTCAATCGGACCGTTTGAAATGAATCAAACACAGTTACCGGCTCAAACGGTTACGGTATCGGAGCAGGCGGCTTTGCCCGTCGCGTCTTCGAACGCTTCCGATACTTCACAATCGAACGTTTCCGATGCCACACAATCGATGCCGGCGGATTCTTTATTTCAAGTCGAGGCGCAAATTGAGCCGAAGGAAATATATATCGGTGAAACGGCTTTATATTCGGT
The DNA here is from genome assembly GCA_947586835.1 of uncultured Alphaproteobacteria bacterium. Lineage (GTDB taxonomy): Bacteria > Pseudomonadota > Alphaproteobacteria > CAAHEQ01 > UBA3637 > RGIG4140. The sequence goes on along the minus strand of CANPXT010000002.1, from coordinate 72,732 downwards.
TCGATTTACGGAAAATATCGGCTTGACGCAGGCACAAGTTGAAATGTCGCCGGATGAAAATTTTACGTTTACACAATTGGGTAATGATAAAATGGGGCGAACCCTTATTCAAAATCAGCCGGCTCGTTTTTTTGAAAGAAATTTTTTGTTAACACCCAAACAAAGCGGTGATTTTACTGTTCCGCCGGCGGGAGTTATCGGATATTTGCCCGATAAAAATTTTAAATCTTCCCGTTTCGGATTTCCGGATTTATTCGGACAAGATCCTTTTTTTGACGCGGCTTTCGGATTACCGCAAAAAGAAGTTTATCGGCAGTCACAACCGATACAATTAACTGTTCTTCCCAAACCTGATGATTGGAAAGGTTGGTGGTTACCTTCCCGCAAGGTTACGCTTTCTGAAACGTATCAATTCCCGCAGACATTGAAAGTCGGTCAGCCGATTGAACGACGTGTTCGCTTGCAGGCATCGGGTGTTGAAGGACATCAGTTGCCGTTGTTGGTGCAACCGGCGGGGCAGGGAGTGAAAGTTTATGCCAATCCCGATCAACGCGGACAAATGACAACCGCGGAAGGATTAACGGGATATGAAGAAATGACATTTGTATTGGTTCCGACCGAATCGGGAAAGATGATCATACCGGAAATAAAAGTTTCATGGTTTAATACGAAAGATAAAAAAGGCGAAACGGCTCTTTTGCCGGCCAAAGAAATCACGGTGGAAGCCGATTCGGCAGCTGGGGTTATGCAAGTGCAACAACCGACACCGCCTTCAAAAAGTGAGCCCGAGATTTTAAAGGCAAATGAAGTGGTTCAAAAACCGATACCCCCCTTGAAAGCAGCTGAAAAAACTGTTTCGCAAAGCACGCGTGATTATTTTTTAATCGGCGGTTTCGGGTTTTTGTTTTTGCTTCTTTGCTTGGGCGGTTGTATGTATTTTATGCGTGTACGCCGAGTTAAAACTTTGGTTTCAGAGCTCAAAAAAAATGAAAAAGCTGCCGATTCACATAAAAAACCGCTACCGGATTTATATCCCTTTTAACAAAATGAAAAAAAATGCTTGACTTTTATTTGAAAATCAGATATAACTAGTCCCAACGTTTTTTTATATTTTTATGAGAAAGGGATGAATGCCATGACAAAAAAATGTATCGTCACGGGAAAAACTGTTCAAACAGGTAACAATGTGAGTAAATCTAACCGTAAAACACGTCGTCGGTTTATGCCGAATTTGCAGAACGTTTCGGTTTACAGTGAAATTTTGGATCAAAAAATCAATATACGTATCAGTTCAAACGGTTTGAGAACCATTGAGAAAAACGGCGGATTAGATTCGTATTTGTTAAACACATCTGTTTCAAAATTAACGGAAGAATGCAAAGAATTACGGAATCGAATTGCCGGCGCCAAAGCTAAAAAAGGTTTATAAGTTTTTTTTCCGAAAGATTAAAAAAGCCGCTCTTTATCAGGGCGGTTTTTTTGAATGATTAATAAGCTTTTTTTCAACTTTTATTCAACTTTGGCAACATGTAAAATGTTGGTATTGCCTTGCTTGGCAAAAGGAATTCCCGCCGTTATAACCAATTCATCGTTTGTTTTGGCATAGCCCATGCGTACGGCTTCTTGAATGGCAATCGGCGTGACTTGTGACATATCTTGCAATTGCTTAGTCAATACGGAACAAACACCCCAGATTAAAGCCAGTTTATTTGCTACTTTTTCTTCGATGGTTAAGTTCAAAATCGGAACCAGTACGCGTTCTCGCGCTGCCCGCATGGTTGTTTTGCCGGAAACGGAATAAGTAACAATTAACGCCGGTCTTCCCAAAACTTTAACCAATTGTTTCATCGCGGATGTAATGGCACTGGCAATCGTTTTATCCGGCGGCATGGAAAACGATTCCATGGCGTGCCGATAAATCGGATCTTTTTGAACGGTCATAATAATTCGACGCATCATTTGAACGGCTTGTACGGGATAACGTCCTGCTGCCGTTTCGGCGGAAAGCATAACGGCATCGGCACCTTCGAAAACAGCGGTTGCCACATCAGATACCTCAGCTCGTGTCGGAACCGGTGCTTGAATCATACTTTCCAGCATTTGCGTTGCCACAATAACGGGTTTCCCCTGTAAGCGACATTTTTCAACAAGCTTTCGTTGGATACCCGGCACGGATTCCAGCGGACATTCAACACCCAAATCCCCGCGTGCCACCATAATTCCGTCACATAAATCAATAATTTCATCAATATGCTTTAAAGCAGCCGGTTTTTCAATTTTGACGATAATACCGGCTTTATCCTGAACGATTTTTCGGGCTTGACGTACGTCATCCGGTTGTTGCACGAAAGAAAGACAAATCCAATCAGCGCCCATTTCCAATGCAAAATTTAAATCAATAATATCTTTAGGCGTTAAGGCGTTAATCGGCAAAATAACATCCGGGACGTTGACACCTTTGTGATCGGAGAGCTCACCGCCGACCAAAACGGTTGTATTCACATAATCTTTGCCGAAATCTTTAACGGAAAGCTGAATTTGTCCGTCATTTAAGAGCAATATCATACCTTCTTTTAAAACGGCGTAGATTTCCGGATGCGGTAGTGAAACACGTTTTTCATCACCCGCCGCATCGGACATATCCATTCGAAACGATTGCCCGTTTACAAGAGTTACGGATTTATTTTTAAAAACACCGACACGCAGCTTCGGCCCTTGCATATCAGCTAAAATGCTGTAATGCGTTTGATTTTCTTTTGCCGTTTCGCGAATAAAGGTAAAATTTTCTTGATGTGTTTCATGTGTTCCGTGACTGAAATTAAGCCGAAAAACATTAACACCGGCTGCCGCCAAAGCCCGTATATTTTCTTTGCCGGAAGAAGCAGGTCCCAGCGTTGCCACAATTTTAGTTAACGGTCTGTCCATGAAAAATCCTTTTGTTGTAAAATAACAAAGAAAAAAATAAGCCACCTATCCGTGAATTTCAAGAGCCAGTTTACCGCTCATACTTTGTTCGGGACCAATACTTTTCATACCGGTGCCGATGGTACCGTTTGCAGCCAGATTAAAGGCGTTGATAGCATTTGAAACCGGTTCCAAACAGAAAAAGTTTTTTCCGCGCGGTGCATATAAAACAACATGTTTGAACTGATTGTCCGCTTCAATATTAACGGTAATACCCGTATCAGGATATAAAATGGAAGCCTTGCCATCAAAACCATCAAAACAAGTGTCGAAAACGGCATTTTTGAGCGGTCTGCCTCCTTGAAATTGCCATGTGGACGGTGTTTCATACGGTTTATCGAAAATCGGGTCAGATTCATTACTCCACACCATTTGCGTAACAAAATCAAGCTCAACTTCTTTTGTTTTCACAAAAAACGGATGAATTCCCATTCCGCACGGCATGGGAAGCGGTCCCGGATTGGTGATTTTCATTTCAATTTCTAATCGCGTTTTCTTTAAAGTATAACTCAATTCAGCATTATATGAAAAAGGAAAACCGCCTTTATCTTTATCATGAGTCAACGTTAAAACAATTTTATCATCTTGCTGTGATTGCACTTGCCAAACCGATTTCCACCCGTCACCGTGAATGGGATCAACAATACCGGTGTGGTTTTTAGCCATTTTTCGAGTAATGCCGAAATAAACAAAACTGCCGCCGCGAATTCGTCCGCAAAATGGTATCATGGGAAAAAGAGAGGCATTGTTGGCATCAACTTTACCGCCGGTTTCGAGCGGGCGCAGAATGTCGCGAACGGTATTGTTTTGCATATACTTTAAAAAAGAAAGCGAAGCCCCGAGTTCCGGTAAAATACCTAATTGAACTTTGTTGTTTTTCAAAATCAATTCTTTCATTTTCTGACTCCTTTGCGTTTTTGTTGCGCAGATGATTTTTCATTGGTTTTTAAAGCCGTAAAGGCTTTTGTTAACAGTGTGTCGATGGTCGCATTTTTTGTTTTTTCGGCAACACCGAATATGGCATTGACGAAAAAGTCTTTATTGTTAAGGTTGCGTTCCTGAATTTTTCGTTTTAATTGTTCGGCAAAAAAGAGGGCGTTTTCGATGGGGGTCTCAGGTAAAATAATACCGAATTCAATATCGTTTAAGCGACCGATAATATCAGATTCACGAATGGATTTTTCACAAATATCAATAATATCTTTTAAAATTTCATCGCTGAATTCCTGCTCGGATTGAACGGTATGGAAAAAATCGAATCGCATGATAATCAGGCTCATTTGTCGATTGTATCTTTCCGCCCGCTTTAATTCTTTAATGCCGGCCTGCAAAAACGATTCGCGATTATAAACCTGTGTGACCGAATCGAATGATGAAAGCGAAAGAAGCTGTTGTTCCAATTGCTTGCGTTTTGTAATATCAAACCCGACCGAACGAATTTCTTTGGGTTTGCCCGACTCATCGTAAATAATGCGATTTGTCCACGAAATCCAAACCTTTTCCCCGTTCTTTTTGGTGGCTTCGCTTTCGTTTTCCAAGTACATGTGCGGATAAGTTAAAATTTGATCGATAATATTTTTATGTTCGCTTTCTTTTTCCGTTTCTTCACCGGCATAAATGGTTTGAAAAACGTTTTTGCCGATCATTTCCGATTGTGTAAAGCCGAAAAATTCTTCAGCATAATCATTGACATAAGTAATTTTGTGATGAGAATCAACCGAAACGATAATGCTTTTTGATGATTCGGATTCATATGGTTTTAAATATTTTAACGGGCTTTCTTTTTTGGAAAGTGCTTTGGTTTGTTCATTAATTTGTTCGCGAAAACAATCGATTTTAGCCCGTAATCGAGCAATTCGACGAACCAATGCACATGAAAGAATCATAAACAAAATTGTTGTCGTAAAAAATATACCGTGTAATAAAGATAAATAATCGGCATTTTCGGGCATAAAATGTTTTTTCTCCTTACCAGATGAAAGTAGATTAGCCGTTTTTTAATCAGATTACAAGTAAAAAAATGCTTTTTCTTGACTTTTTTTCAAAAAAAGTGCATTCTTTTTTTAAAATGAGTGAAAAAATGAAACAGGAAAATAATCAGATTACCCGATTTGTTTCGGAACCCTACAAATACGGCTTTCAAACAAATATTGAATCCGATATGGCGCCGAAAGGACTGTCGGAAGAAGTGATTCGTTATATATCGGCACAAAAAAACGAGCCTGATTGGCTTTTGAGCTTTCGATTAAAGGCTTATCGTCATTGGCTCACGCTTTCCGAACCTCACTGGGGAAAATTAACTTATACTCCCGTTGATTATCAAAGTTTGCATTATTATGCCGCGCCCAAAACAAAAAAAGCGCCGAAAAGCTTAGAGGAAGTTGATCCGAAATTATTGGACACTTATGAAAAACTCGGTATTCCTTTAAAAGAGCAAAAAATTCTTTCCGGCGTGGCGGTCGATGCTATTTTTGACAGTGTTTCCGTTGCCACGACTTATAAGGCTGCTTTAAAGGAAAAAGGTATTTTGTTTTGCTCGATTTCCGAAGCCGTTCGGGATTATCCCGAATTGGTGCAGAAATATTTAGGGAGTGTTGTACCCTATACCGATAATTTTTTCGCAGCTTTAAACAGTGCCGTTTTTTCGGATGGTTCATTTGTTTATATTCCCAAAGGAATTACATGTCCGATGGAATTGTCGAGTTATTTTCGAATCAATACTCAAAATACGGGACAGTTTGAACGAACGCTCATCATTGCCGATGACGAATCGTCCGTCAGTTATTTGGAAGGATGTACGGCGCCGCAACGTGATGAAAATCAACTGCATGCCGCCATTGTTGAAATTATCGTGCATGAAAAGGCATTCGTGAAATATTCCACGGTTCAAAATTGGTATCCGGGGGATAAAGAAGGCAAAGGCGGTATTTATAATTTTGTAACCAAGCGCGGATTGTGTCATCGTAAAGCCAAATTGTCGTGGACACAGGTTGAAACGGGTTCTGCCATCACATGGAAATATCCGTCTTGCATTTTAAAAGGCGATGAGTCGGTCGGTGAATTTTATTCGGTTGCGCTTACCAACAATTATCAGCAGGCAGATACGGGAACGAAGATGATTCATTTAGGCAAAAATACCTCTTCAACCATTATTTCCAAAGGCATTTCCGCCGGTCATTCCAATAATACATATCGCGGGTTGGTGCAAATGGCGCCGACGGCTCAAAATGCCCGTAATGTTTCAAAATGTGACAGTTTGCTGATTGGTGATCGCTGTGGGGCACACACTGTTCCCGTGATGAAAAGTGCTAACCACACGGCCGTTATCGAACATGAAGCCACGACGAGTAAAATATCGGAGGAGCAATTGTTTTATGCGCAATCGCGCGGGTTATCGACGGAAGAAGCCATCGGGTTGATTGTGAACGGTTTTTGTCGGGAAGTAATGCAAAAACTGCCGATGGAGTTTGCCATTGAAGCGCAACGGCTGATCGGCATTCAACTGGAAGGGAGTATCGGATAATGGGCGCTGTGTCAAAGGAAATTATGGAGAAAGCCGTTCAAAAATGGGGAAAATCCTCACTGATTTTAACCTTGTTGGAGGAAATGAGCGAATTGCAAAAAGAATTGATTAAAAACATCAATCGCAATAAAGATAATTTAGATGCCGTGATTGATGAAACGGCAGATGTTGAAATTATGTTGGCGCAAATGAAACATATTTATCAAATCGAACAGGCCGTTCAGGAGCGCATACCGATAAAATTGCAAAAAGTGATTAAAAGGTTAGAGGAATGAATATGACGTTTTTAGACATTCGAAATTTATATGCCGGAATCGGCGAAAAAGAAATATTAAAAGGGCTTTCGTTAAAAATCAATGCCGGAGAGGTGCATGCCGTTATGGGACCGAACGGCGCCGGCAAAAGCACGCTTTCCAATGTGATTGCGGGAAATCCGGCTTATCGGGTTACCCGAGGCGAAGTAACGTTTAAAGAGAAAGATTTGCTGGCTATGACGCCGGATATGCGCGCCAATGAAGGCGTGTTTTTGGCGTTTCAGCATCCGACGGAATTGCCGGGGGTGAGTACAGCCTTGTTTTTAAAAACGGCTTTAAATGCCAAGAGAAAATATTTGGGAGAGAAAGAGCTGGATGCCGTTCAATATATGAAACGGTTAAAACTCAGATCCAAGGCCTTGAAAGTAACCGATGAAATGTTAAAACGTCCTGTAAATGTCGGATTTTCGGGCGGTGAAAAAAAGAAAATGGAAACGTTTCAAATGGCGTTTTTGGAGCCTGATTTTTGTATTTTGGACGAGATGGATTCGGGGTTAGATGTTGATTCTTTGAAAGTGGTTGCCGACGGAATTAACGTGTTGCGATCAAGTACGCGTTCATTTTTGTTAATTACGCATCATCACTTGTTGTTGGATTATATTAAACCTGATTTTGTGCATATTTTAGTTGACGGACGCATTGTCAAATCAGGCGATCAATCATTGGCGTTACAGGTGGAAGAAAAGGGTTATGAAGAATATAAGTAACATCTGTTTAGTCAAAAAAAACGGCGTTTACGAACCGGCGGATTTTAAAACGGTGCCGTCGGTTATTGAAGTGCGGAAAAATGAACACTTTGAGTGTTTGTTTATTCAAACGAATGAGTCGATTGCTTTAAAAGTCGTGTTAAAAGAAGAAGGCGCTTCGTGTGATTTAAAATGCGTTTATTTCGGGGCCGAAAGCGAGCAAAAATCGCTGATTTTTGATGTGACACATGCAGCGGGAAAAACAAAATCGGCGCAATTGGTAAAAGGAATTGTTGCCGATCGGGCAAAATGCGCTTTTTATGGCTCCATTCATATTTTATCCGATGCGCAAAAATGTGAAGGAACGCAAAATCATCGTGCCGTGTTATTGTCGGATACGGCACAGATTCAGGCGACGCCCGAGCTGGAAATTTTTGCCGATGATGTGATTTGTTCGCACGGATCTGCCGTCGGACCCGTTGATAAAAATCAGCTGTTTTATCTGTTGTCACGCGGTATTGATGAAAAAACGGCTTATCAGCTTTTGTTAACGGCTTTTTTGCAAGATATTTTGCCCGATAAGTATCATTTTATTGTTCGGGAGTGGCTTCATGATCGATTATAAAAAAGATTTTCCCGTTTTTCAAAATGAAAACGTGGTATTTTTGGATTCGGCGGCTTCAACGCAAAAACCAAAGTGTGTGTTGGATACGCTTTATCAAATGTATGCATCTTCTTATGCCAACGTTCATCGGGGCAGTTGTACGCTGGCCAATCGGGCAACGGAGCGTTATGAACAGGCACGGGAAAGCATTGCCGCGTTTATTCACGCGCCGGTCAAACAAATTATTTTTACCAAAGGAGCAACGGAAAGTATTAATTTAGTGGCGAGCGGTTATGCCAAACGTTTGAAAAAAGGCGATGAAGTGTTGGTTTCCGTTGCGGCACATCATGCCAATTTCGTGCCGTGGCAACAGGCGTGTCTGGAAAGCGGAGCAACATTTAAAACGTTTCAAATTTTGCCGTCCGGCGAAACGGATACGGAAGATTTTGCCCGTCAGTTATCGCCACATACCAAAATGGTTGCTTTAACACATGTTTCCAATGTGTTGGGGGTGGAAAACGATATTCGCGCTTTAACAAAAAGGGCACATGCAACAGGAGCCGAAGTGTTGGTTGACGGTGCACAAAGCGTAGCGCATCAACCGGTTGATATGAACGCTTTGGATTGTGATTATTTTGCTTTTTCGGGGCATAAACTGTACGGCCCCACGGGAATCGGTGTGTTATACGGCAAATCAGCGGCTTTAAAAGCGTTATCACCGTATCAGTTCGGGGGCGATATGATTCAAGAAGTCAGCATCGAAAAAACAACGTTTGCCGATTTACCGAATAAGTTTGAAGCCGGCACGCCGCCGTTCGTGCAGGCTGTCGGATTGGCAGCCGCCGTTGATTACGTAAATCAAATCGGTATGGCGCAAATTGAACAAAGAGAAAAAGAATTAACGCAGCTGTTGATTTCTCATTTGAAGAAATTTGAAAACATTGAGTTTATCGGCAATGATCCTGCGTTGAAAAAAGGCATTGTATCGTTTGTAATTCAAGGGATTCATCCGTCGGATATTGCTTTTTTGTTGGCGCAACAACATATTTGCGTGCGCGTTGGTCATCATTGCGCCATGCCCATACACAAATGCTTTCATCAAAGTGTATCCGTGCGCGTGTCATTAGGAATATATAATGACGAACAGGATATTGATTTATTTATAAAAGCGCTTCAAAAAGCGATTCGGTTGTTTAAGTGAGGAAAAAATGGAACAAGATGATGTGTCTCTTTTGCCGGAATCGGAATTACCGCCGTTAACGGCCACTGTCGGCGAATCGTTGCCCGAAGGTATTCAAAAAGCCGATAAAGAAGCAATTGTCGGTGCGTTACGTGCCGTGCAGGATCCGGAATTGATGTTTGATATTTATGAGTTGGGCTTAATTTATGATATTATTCAATCAGAAAACGGCGATGTGAAAATTATTATGACGTTAACGTCGCCCACATGCCCGATTGCCGGGGATATGCCGTCAATGGTAGCCAATGCGGTTTCATCAGTGCAAGGTGTCGGCAAAGTTACCGTTGAATTAACGTTTAATCCGCCGTGGACGCTGGATCGCTTATCCGATGATATTAAATTAATGATGGGAATATAATTTTTGTACTCCGTAACATAAAATAAGGCTCTTTTTTTAAAAAGAGAGGTTTTGAAAGCCTTTTCCTTTTTTATTTGGAAAAAAGTTAATATTTTGTTAAAAAAAGGTTGTATTTTTTTTGAATTTCGTGTATGAAAAGAAAAAAGAGGTCATCTTCTTATTTATATTTTACGGAAAGGCAATTTTATGTTAGGAATTCAACGCTTAAAGAAAGTACTCAATATTTTTTCATCGGGAGTCGCCATTGACTTGGGAACCGCTAACACGTTGGTTTACGTGCACGGTAAAGGCATTGTGCTGAATGAACCTTCCGTGGTAGCCATTGCTGAAATACACGGAAAAAAGCAAGTGATTGCCGTTGGCAGTGAGGCGAAACAAATGTTGGGCAGAACACCCGGACAAATACAAGCGATTCGTCCGTTGCGTGACGGTGTAATTGCCGATTTTGACGTTGCTGATGAGATGATTAAACGGTTTGTGCAAAAAGCATTAGGACATAAAACCATGTCGCGGCCGGTTATCGTGATTTGCGTGCCGTCCGGTTCAACGGCAGTGGAACGACGTGCCATACAAGATGCTGCCGATAACTCTCGCGCTCGGAAAGTGTTTTTAATTGAAGAGCCGATGGCCGCGGCAATCGGTGCCGGATTGCCCGTCAATGAAGCATCGGGCAGTATGGTGGTTGATATAGGCGGTGGAACGACCGAAGTGGCCGTTATTAGTTTGGGTGGTATTGTTTATGCCAGATCCATTCGTGTCGGCGGTGATAAAATGGATGAAGCCATTATTTCTTATGTGAGAAAAAATCATAATTTGCTGATTGGTGAAGCCAGTGCCGAGCGAATTAAAAAAGCCATTGCAGCCGCGTCTGTTCCCACTGAAGGCGAGGGGCTGATTATTCCCGTTAAGGGGCGTGATTTAGTCAACGGTGTTCCGAAAGAAATTACGGTAACCGAACGGCAAATTGCCGAGGCGTTGTCGGATCCGGTAGCGCAAATTGTGGAAGCCGTTAAATATGCGTTGGAAAATGTCAGTCCCGAAGTAGCGGCCGATATTGTTGATAAAGGTATTATGTTAACCGGCGGCGGAGCTTTATTACGTCGGTTGGATAACGTTTTGCGGGATGCAACGGGGTTACCGGTTTCGGTTGCCGAAAATGCTTTGCAATGCGTGGCATTGGGGTGTGGCGAAGCAGTGGAACGAATCGGTAAGTTTGAGAATGTCTTAACCAGTATGTATTAAGCCGAATGACAAATGATAAACAAGTTTTTCCGATTGCAGCGGCTGAAAAAACAGCTTAAAAAGTTGGTAGCATTGCCGTTTATTTTAATCGGACTTGTTTTATTGTTTTGTGCTGCTTTAAATCTGTCGACATTTTCCGGTGTTCGTGACAGTATTTTGCTTTTTTTTACGCCGCTTACGCGCGTTGCTTCTTACCCTGTTCAATATTTGAAAAAAACAAATGAAAATCTGAATGCGTATTTAAATGTTTATGAAGAAAATAAACGTTTAAAAGCCGAGAATGAAGTCTTAAAATCATGGCAACGAACGGCGTTAAAATTATCGTTTGAAAAACAGGAGTTAAGTAAGCTGTTAAATTATCGACAGGTTGTGCAGACAAAAGAATATGTCGTGCGCCTGTTGATTGATTATAATAGTCCGTTTTCACAGTCGGTTATTATTAAGGGCGGTCGTGACATCGGATTAAAAAAAGGCAATGTACTGGTTTCCCAAGAGGGATTGTACGGTATTGTTCAAAGTGTTGCCGCTTCAACGGCACGTGCGTTAAAAGTAACCGATTATTATGCACGGTTGCCGGTATATGTCGGAGAACAGCGATATTCTGCCATTATGAGCGGTGATAATTCGCGTTATCCGCACATAACGGCGTTGTCGGAAGAAGCAACGGTTCGTCCCGGTGATTATGTCATGACATCGGGAACGGCCGGTGTTTATCCGTCCGGTATTCCCGTCGGAGTGATCAAAACCGTGCAAGATGGTGAAATTACGGTTGATTTATTTGAAAAAAACGATAATTTGGAGTTTGTTCGCGTTATTGATTACGGTTCAACGGTCTTATTGCCCGATTCATGTACATCGGAGTCGGCACAATGATTAAAAATCGTTTAAAACCCTTTTTAATTCAACTAATTCCGCTTTTTTGCGTCTGTTTGATTTTATTAATTGATAATTTTTGCATTCGTTTTTTTGGATTTTCACAATCTTTTATTACCAACGCTTTGGGATTTATTTTTTGTTTCACTGTTTTTCAAAATACGGCATTTAACAGTATTCTTCTTTTCCTGCTGGGGCTTTTAACAGATACGATTCTTGTTTTTCCGATCGGATTTTCTTCCTTTATTTTTTGCTTTGTTTTTTTTGTTGCACAATTTAATCGGCGTTATTTGCAGCAGGCACCTTTCGGACGACAGTGGCTGTTTTTTTCCTTAACGGGGACGGTGATTTATTTGTTCGGTGTGCTGTTTTTAAAAATTTCTATCGGTTCGGTTCCGCATCTGTTGTACCTGACGGGAGAATATGTCAGCCTTTTGTTGTTGTATCCGTTTATTGCCACTCTTTGCGGATGGCTGAATAAAAAAATGGGGCAGTGGATATGAGCTCGCCGTGGAAGTATGAAAAAGAACGCGTATTAAGCAATCGCCTCCTCTGGTTAACGGGTATTTTTTTTCTGTTGGGGTTTGTGTTAATTGGCCGATTGTTTTATTTGCAAATTATTTGCGGTGATTTGTATTTAAAAATGGCGGATAAAAACAGAATATCTGTTCGCTTGACGGCACCGAAACGGGGATATATTTATGACAGAAACGGTGTAAAGCTTGCCGAAAATAAAACATCGTTTCAAGCGGTTTTAATTCGTGAAGAGACAAAAGATTATCAAAAAACACTTCAAAATATTCAAAAATTGTTGCCGTTAGATGAAGAAGAGTTAGAACGCATTCAAAAAGAGATTAAGCAAAAACGCGCTTTTATGCCGGTACGTATTAAAAACGGTTTAACGTTTGATGAAGTGGCACTCATTCAATTAAACGCACCTGATTTGCGCGGGATTCAAATTGAAGAAGAAGTGAGTCGGATATATCCGCTCAAAGAGTTGACGGCACATGTGGTGGGATATGTTTCTTTAATGACGGAAAAAGACATTCAAAACGAATGGGATGCCGGTTTGTTAGATGTCCCCGGATATCGAATCGGACGTATTGGTGCGGAAGAAAGATATGAATCGTTGTTGCGCGGTCGACCGGGTATTCGTAAGACGGAAATAAATGCATACGGGCGTTCCGTTCGCGTATTGGAAGAACATGACGCACTCAGGGGGAGTAATATTACGCTGACCATTGATTCTCGTTTGCAAAAAGCAGCATTTGAGGCGTTGGGAGATGAAAGCGGTTCGGTTATTGTTTTGGATATTTATACGGGCGATATTTTGGCACTTGTTTCGACGCCTGCTTTCGATGCCAATATTTTTACGGCGCCCATTTCGAAAAAAGTTTGGAACGAACTTATTCGGAATGAAAAAAATCCGCTGCAAAACAAGGCAATTAACGGTGTTTATTCGCCGGGTTCCATTTTTAAGTTGGTTGTGGCGCTTGCCGGTTTGGAATACGGATATATTACAAAAGAGAGAACTGTTTACTGTCCGGGACGCATTCAAATCGGACAACAATATTTTCACTGTTGGAAACACACCGGTCACGGTGCTTTAACGTTGGAAGAAGCTTTAATGCATTCCTGCGATGTTTATTTTTATCAGCTGGCGCAGGAAATCGGTGCCGATAAAATACTTTCCGTTGCGCAGAGTCTCGGGTTCGGGGAAAAAATAAATATCGGTTTAACCGGTGAAAAAGAAGGTTTATTGCCTTCCAAAGAGTGGAAACGGCAGACACAAAAAGAAAATTGGCGAATCGGCGATACGTTAAATTTAAGCATCGGGCAGGGATATTTAAATGCCACACCGTTACAGTTGGTTTATGCCGTAGCCGTGATTGCCAACGGCGGATATAGATTTAATCCGCGGTTGTTAATTTCGGAAGGATCGGATCTTATACCTCTGAAACGACCTTTATTTAAGAAAGAGCATTTGGATTTGGTGCGTTCGGGCATGGATATGGTCGTCAATCGCGTGGGTGGTACGGGTTATAAAGCGCGGTTTGATTTAAACGGACAAAAAATGGCAGGTAAAACGGCCAGTACACAGGTTCGGCGCATTACCATGAAAGAACGAAAGAGCGGCGTGATTTCGCAAGATAAATTGCCGTGGAAATATCGCGATCATGCCATGTTTGCAGCATTCGCACCGACGGATAATCCGCGTTTTGCCGTGATTGCGGTCGTGGAACACGGAGGCGGGGGAGCTAAAAAAGCGGCACCGATTGCTTCAGCGGTTTTGCAGGAAACACTCCGATTATATCCCGCCGATTCGTATGATCAAAAAAATGAAGAAGCTTTTATATCGGCTTTGGTACGACAATCGGGGGTGGCAAAATAAAATGTCTTTTTTCAAAGAACGCAACTGTTATTTAAAAAATTACAATCTGTCTTTAACGGATAAGATGAAGAAATTTAATTATCGATACGCCGCTTTGATATGTCTGGTTGTGTTTATCGGTATCGGTGTTTTATATTCTGCCGGAAACGGTCATTTTTCGCCGTGGGCGAGTAAGCAATTTATGCGCTTTTTATTGAGTTTTGTTCTTTTTTATCTTGTTTCTTTAATTAATTTAAGATTTTGGATGAGATATGCCTATTGGATTTACGCTTTCGGTATTTTGCTTTTAATCGGTGTTTCTCTTTTCGGACATGTCGGTATGGGGGCGCAACGATGGTTAAATTTGGGCATTATGAACGTACAACCGTCGGAAGTGATGAAAATTGCTCTTGTGATTGTGTTGGCGCGATATTTTCATGGCTCGTCCCCGGCGGATATTCGCTCGTGGCAACACATTGCACCGCCTGTGTTATTAATGATTTTTCCGGTTTTACTCATTATTGCGCAACCAGATTTGGGGACGGCGCTGATGTTGGTTTTTGTAACGGGTGCTTTGTTGTTTGTTGCGGGTGTTCAACTGTGGAAGTTTTTGTTGGTGTTTGTATTGGGCGGTATTTCTATGCCGATTATGTGGTTTTTTATGCATGATTATCAAAAACAACGGGTATTAACGTTTTTAAATCCCGAAAGCGATCCGCTCGGCGCGGGATACCATATCATTCAATCTAAAATTACGTTAGGGTCGGGCGGTTTGTTCGGCAAAGGTTTTATGGAAAGCACGCAAAGCCGATTAAGTTTCTTACCTGAAAAGCAAACGGATTTTATCTTTACCTTGTTTTCGGAAGAATTCGGGTTTTTAGGCTCTTGTACATTGATAGCTTTATTTTTCGGCATTATTGTTTACGGATTTTTGATTGCTTCGAGAAGCCATAACTTTTTCGGTAAATTGCTGGCGATAGGGTTAACGGTTAATTTTGCCTTGTATGTATTTATTAATATCGGAATGGTTTCGGGTTTGTTACCGGTAGTCGGTGTTCCGTTGCCCTTGATTTCTTACGGCGGAACGGCCATGTTAACATTATTTATCGGCTTCGGGTTGATTGAAGCGGTTGATATTAATCGTGAAATGGTTATCGGACGAACGGGATCAATTGATGATGAATTGGGGAAAAGATGAATGATTTGGAAAATTCTTTAAATACGGCTTTTGAAGCTTATAATAATCACTGCTTTGAAATGGCGGAAGAATTAGCGCGTGAAGTTTTAACCGTTACACCGACAAACGGTGATGCGCTTTATCTGTTGGGACTCATTGCTTATCGGGCAGGAGCTTTGGAACCGGCGGAAAAATTATTGTATGATGCCATCAAATTATATCCGCAACAGGAAAATTATGCTTTGGCATTAGGCAGTATCTTGCAAAAAGAAGGACGGTTGGATGAAGCATTATCCTTTTATTCGAAATATCCGCAAAATGCCGCCGCTGTTGCACAAGAAGGGTATATTTATTTACAAAAAGGACAAAATGATTTTGCATTAAGCGCTTTTCAAAAGGCAAGGACGCTTGATCCGTCCTGCTTATCGGCTTTCATCGGGCAGGCGTTGGTACTCAGAAAAGAAGGACGGCATACCGAGGCTTTGGATCAATTGGAAAAAGCGCAAGAAGCGGGAAACAGTGCCGAATTGGATTATCAGTTAAGTGTTCAAAATCGCTTGTGTCAAAATGAGAAAAAAGCCTTGCACTATATTAATTTAGCTTTAACAAAAGAACAACCGGCAGCATTTTATAACGAAAAAGGGCTGATACTTGAAAAATTAAATGATTTAACAGGAGCCGAGGAAGCATATGAAACGGCTGTTCAGGTCAATCAATATGCGCCGGACAGTTTTGCCAATTTGGGAAATCTTTGTTTGCGACAAAAAAAATATCGTTTGGCGGAAGATTATTATAAAAAAGCACTGGCATTGGATGAATCTTTTTTAAATGCGCATCATAATTTGGCAGTTGCTCTTTGTGCTCAAGGGAGAAAGGCTGAAGGATTGGAACATTATCGCGAAGCATTGTTAATTGATAAAACACATATTCCTTCTTTATATAATTTGGCAATGGTGCTTGAAGAAACGGGTGATTATGAAGAAGCCGCCGGTCTTTATTTTAATATTTTAGCTTTAAAAGCGCAACCGAAAGCGCTTGAGTTTCGTATCGAATCAACATTGGCGGCTCTGTATGAGCAGAACAAAGAGGCACAAAAAGAAGCAATTCGTTTTGCCAAAGGGTGGGTAAAACATTTTCCGAACAGCATTGTTGCCAAGCATACCTTAAAGGCTTTAACGCATCAATCGGAAGATGACGAAACCGCAGCTGCTTATGCCAAAGCGCTGTATGAAGTTTTTGCCGATACTTATGAAGAAAAAATGAAAGACTTAAAAGCTACCGCCTTAAATGAAGTGCTGGATTATTTTAAAACATTGCCCGATGAATGTTTGGGATATGTTTTAGATTTAGGATGCGGAACGGGATTATTCGGTGCGGGACTTTCCAAGCCGTTTGAAAAACTCATCGGTGTTGATTTTTCAAAAGAAATGCTTCAAAAAGCCGAACAAAAAAATGTTTATTCGCAGCTGACGGAAAAAGAGGTGACGGCGTTTTTAAAAACAGATACTTTGAAATATCATTATATTATTGCCGTTGAGTTATCGGGATATTTACCATCATTGGAAAACTTTATTTCTTTGGTGCGGGAGCGGATGACAACAAACGGTCTGTTTATTTTCAGCATTGAAAATACAACAACTGCAAAGAATGAACTTTCGGAACGCGGGCGTTATTTATATGCGCCGAAAGCTGTTGAAAAGCTTATGAAAGAAAATAATTTTCAAGTAGTTCAAACAAAAGAATTAGCCTTGCGTAAAGAAGGTGTCGGCGAAACATATGCGGCGGGAACGCTGTTTATGGCGCGTGCTGTTTGACATAACCGTTTCGTTTAAAACAATAAACCGGCAATATGTCCGCCGATTACACCGCAAATAAATAAAATACCGCCGATTTTAATCAATTCTTTCACATCGGGTTTGAGTTTATAAAGAACAATCAATCCGATACCGCCACCGGACAGTAATCCGGCAATTAAAGGACTGACGGACAGCACACCTTGAATGTAAAGTTGTGTTAAGGCGATCGAAACACCACAGTTGGGAATAAGGCCGACAAGGGCTGCAATAAAAACGGCACTCGTTTCATGCGAAGCAAAAAGCAGAGCCATGCGTTCAAAGGGCACGAAATGAAAAACGGCATTAAACAGAAAACAAATACAAAAAACGAAAACCGTTAATTGAAGCGTGTGAATCAGTGTTGATTTTAACACGGTATTTTCCCGACAGTGACAGTTTGCCTGATTACACAGATCTTTAAAGGTCAGAGATTGTTTTTGTCGATGATGATAAAAGTCAATCAAAAAGCCGATAAAAACGGAAAAAATAATTTTAAAAACAACAATTTGTGCAATTATTTTTCCCGAAATACCTTGCGAAATCATTAACGGAAGCATTTCATCGGAAGAGGCCAGATAAATGGCGATGAGCGTACCGAACGTAATGACGCGCGTTAAATAAAAATTAGCGGCAACCGATGCAAAACCACATCCGCTCATAAGACCGGCAAAAGCTCCCCAAAAAGGTCCGAAACGATTTGTTTTTTGAATAATTTTTCTTATCTTTGAGTGTGTTTTGTGTTCTAAATATTCTAATAATAAATAGGTCAGAAAAAAATAAGGAATTAAATAAACAACATCTTCCGCCGTTTGAAGCGTAATAGAAACAATCGTGTGAAAAACCGAAAGCATAAAATTCATATTTTTTAACCTTTATGAAAAGATGGATTTCAACTTAGCTTGAAAAATAAAAAATTGCAAGTTTTTTCTAGGGGTTTGTCTGACTTTTTAAAAAAGATAAGACGCGCTTATCCACAATCACGTCATCGGCATAAATTGTTTGGGTTAAGTGCATATCTTTTAGTTTTCGCGTGCGACTTAATGCCACATATAATTGTCCGGAAGCAAAAGCGCCGCGATGCATATCAATTATCACTTTATCCAGTGTTTTCCCTTGCGCTTTGTGAATGGTTAAAGCATAGCCGAGTTGCAAGGGAAATTGCGTAAATGTGCCGCTGACGGATTCAATCACTTCATCGGTTTGCGCGTTATAGTCATAAACGTAACTTTCCCAAGTTTCGGGCTTAACTAAAACAAGTTTTTTATCGTGAAGAAGCTTTACCCATATTAAATTTTCTTCCGCTCGCATAACAATACCGGTTGAGCCGTTAATCCACTGCGGAGGGTTGTTTTTGTTAAATATAACCAACGCACCTTCTTTTAAAACAAGGTGACGCGGTGCCGGTGTTTCCGTCGATTTTTCAAATGAACCGCTGACACTCGCTTCATAAATATGCTCTTCTCCCGAAAGAGCAGATAAACGGGTTTGATTGATTTCTTCGGCTCTTGTTTTATAGGGGGTAATGGTTACAGCGGTTTTCTTTTCTTTATCGTTTTCAAACTTTGCGCCGTTAAAAAAATGTAATACGTTTTGAATTTTTTGATCATGCCTTAAATCAATCAAATGTGAAAGCAGAGCGGAATCTTCTTGTCGATAAACGGTTGAAAAAATAACGGTTTGAAAGGCACCTTGCTTAAAAGCGGGCGCATCGAAAAAATAGGGTTCTTTAAACCCGTAAAAAGCCTTGAAAACGGTATATGTCGATGATTTAATTACCGGCGGTAATTGGCATAAATCGCCGACAAGAATAATTTGTATGCCGCCAAAAGGTAAATTGCATAAACGGGCCTGTTTGCAAAGCAAATCAATGCTGTCCAGCACATCAGGACGAATCATCGAAGCTTCGTCAATAATGAGCATATCGGTTTTTTTTAAAACTGTTGCCGTTTTGCGTTTCAGCTCCAATTCGGATAGAATAAAAAAATCTTTAAGCGGTAATCGAAACAAAGAATGCAGCGTTACGCCGCCGATTTGGAGTGCAGCCAAAGCTGTCGGACAGGCAATTAAAATGCGTTTTTGCGATTGGGAAAGCAAAAAGCGAATAAAGGTTGATTTACCCGTTCCCGCCTGTCCTTGAATAAAATAATTGTTGTGTGTGGATTCAATTTTGTTAAATAAATCTGCCTGTATTGAATTTAAGGCAAAATCCGTCGGAAAAGAAACGGTTTTATCGAAAGAAGTTGTTTTCTGTTTTTGTTTCATATTTTTATCATATTTTATTTTTTTTATCGGGTCAATTTAAATTGTTTGTTTTTTCAAATTTAATCTGTTAAGATAAAAAAAATGAACTTTTTTAAAAAGATTGCGTTTTTGATGAATGGAGGAGATAAAAAAATATGACGGATATTTCTTCATTACTGAAAGAAGCAAAACCGCTTTACTTTGTCCGTAAAAAAAGACGGCAACGGTTACGCGCGATTGGTGTTGCTTGTTCCTGTCTGACGGCTGCATATTTAAGCATTATGCCGTATGTATCTGTTTCGAAAACGGATGAAATGACGGCGCTTTATACGGCTCTGTATGAACCGAAAGAGATAAATTCTGATTATTTATACGGAAACGTCAATTGGGAAAATGATATTCCTTTGGATGATTACGGTTTGGTGGCGGTTATATAAATGTTAGCACTGGAAAAAGAGAATCTTATAAGAATCAGAGCCATCATTCAAAAGATGACGGGACACATCAACGAAGATTTGGAACAGGAAGTTCTGTTAAAAAGTTGGGAGAATCGTCATCTGTATCATGAAGAGGGAAAGTTTAAAGCGTGGTTATCGGCTTTAACCGTGAATTTATGTCGCGATTATTTTCGCTCGTCGGGCTTTAAATCAGAAGTGTTGCAAACGCCGTTGGATACGGTACCTGATGTAACAGCATCGGAGCAATCGGCCGAAGAAACGGTTGATATGAAAACAAGACAAAAGATTATCTTGAAAGCCGTGGATTCACTGCCTAAAAAAATGAGAGATGTTATTATTTATTATGAATTTGAAGAAATGAGTTATGAGGAAACAGCCGCACGGTTGCATATCTCGGTTGGAACGGTTAAATCGCGGTTATTTAACGCTCGTTCCGTATTAAGTAAAAAATTATCATTTTTGAAAGGAGAATAATATGTTTATACATAAAATTTTAGGATTAAGTTTGGGAATGATTTTACTTTCCACGGCAGCATTTGCCGATAAGGTTCCCTCGGTGCCGACGGAACCGACAACGGCACAAAAAGCTCAGATTGTTCGTGATGAGATGCATGACAAAGTCGCTGATATGGAGCAAATGAAAAAACATCGTGAGGAAATGCGCGAAAAGTTTGCTTCACGTTTGGAATTGACCGATGAACAACGTAAAAAATCCAAAGAACTGCACGAAAAAAATCAGGCAGAGATGAAAAAAATTATGGATGAAATCAGTAAATTGCAGGAAAAGGCCAAAGCATTGAGAGAGCAAAGTAAAACCGAGTTTGAAGCCTTATTGACGGATCGCCAAAAAGAAACGCTTAAACAAATTCACGAAGAACATAAGGCCAAAAGAGAAAAAATGAAAGATAACCATCATTTTAAAGATAAAATGAAGCATAAAAAGAAGCATCATTTTCCGCATGAAAAACCCATGATGCCAAAAGAAGATTAATCGGTATTTTTTTAATGAAAAGCCGTCTTTTATCGGACGGCTTTTTTTATAAGTCAAATCTATAAAAAATGCTTGTCAAAAATACATAAACGGCGTATGCTTTCAAATATTTGAAAGGAATAAACAAATGATTACGTTTTTGAGTGCCGTTTTTCTTTTATTGACGGGTTTTTTTCTATACAGTCGAATAATTGAGCGCGTGTTTCGGATAAATACGAAGCGTTTAACACCGGCTTATGCGTTAACGGACGGTGTTGATTATATTCCGATGAAAACAGGCAGGGTATATCTCATTCAGCTGTTAAATATAGCCGGACTCGGTCCTATTTTCGGGGCATTAATGGGAGCAGTATGGGGACCGAAGGTGTATCTGTGGATTGTTTTCGGCACCATATTTGGAGGTGGGGTTCATGATTATCTTTCAGGTATGATCAGCATTCGAAACAACGGCAGATCCGTTGCCGAAATATCGGGTCAATATTTGGGAAATAAAGTGCGAACGGTTATGCGTCTTTTTTCCGTTGTTTTACTGATTTTAATCGGAATTAATTTTTCGGTCGGACCGGCAGCTTTAATCAACAATTTAACGCCAGAATGGTTCGGTGTAAATTTTTGGCTTGCCCTCATTCTTTTTTATTATTTCTTGGCAACATTTTTGCCGGTTGATAAACTCATCGGCACACTTTATCCGTTTTTCGGATTGACGTTAATTGTTATGGCATTGGGAATAGCCGGCGCGTTGATTGTTCATTCTCCGCATCCGATGCCTGAATTAACGTTTGAGACGCTTTATCAAACACATCCGAATGAATTACCTGTTTGGGCGATGATGTTTGTGACGGTTGCCTGTGGCGCCGTTTCGGGTTTTCATGCAACACAATCGCCGATTATGGCGCGATGTCTTCAAAATGAGAAATACGGCAGAGTTGTGTTTTACGGCGCCATGGTTACCGAAGGAATTATCGCATTAATATGGGCGGCTGCCGGTGTGACGTTTTATGAAAATACCGCTTTGCTTTCTGAGGCCTTAACAAACGACGGTGCCGGTTCGGTTGTTTACACGATCAGTACAACCCTGTTGGGTACAACAGGCGGTGTGTTGGCGATGATCGGGGTTATCATCTGTCCGATTACATCGGGTGATACGGCTTTACGATCGGCTCGATTGACAATTGCTGATTGGTTTCGGTTTGATCAGAAAAAAGCAGGAAAAAGGTTACTGATTGCTGTTCCGGTTTTAATAATAACCGCACTTGGCGGACAACTTCCTTTTGAAGTTATGTGGCGTTATTTTTCATGGTCAAATCAGGTGCTTGCCATGATTGTGTTATGGACAGGAGCCGCTTATTTGCACAAAAACGGCTATCCGCCGATTGCTTCGTTAACGGCAGCTTTGCCGGCAACGTTTATGTCAGCTGTTGTCGCCACTTATATTTTGCAGGCAAAAGAGGGATTCGGTTTATCGACAACAATTTCCTATCCCGTCGGGGTGATATTTGCGCTGATATGTTTCGGAGTTTATTATTTTAAAATTGTGCAAAAATCATCCGTTAAATATTGACAGAATTTTTTATTTTATATATAATGCCGGCAGTTTTAAAATGGAGAGAAAAAATGCGCGGGTGTTTTCAGTTTTTAAAAAGTCAAAAAACAACAAATATTGATTTTAATAATATGAAATATTTATCAGCTTTAATGTGTCTTTTTTCCGTGACGGAACTTTTTATCAGCACATTTTTGTTGGCCTATTTATTTAAGCTGTCCGGTGAAAATTTATTGCCGATTGCTTATTACTATTTATCTTTGTTCGGTTTAGCGTTTGTGTTGTCGTATATAACGGGCTTTTGGCTTAAAAATCATTCGAAAATGACTATATATCGTTTCGGATGCTTTTTTGAATTGATTTTTTTTGCCTCTGTTTGGTTTTTCGGCGAAAATGCCTGTCAACATGTGGTGTTTTTGGGGGCGATATACGCTTTTATCAGCGCTTTTCATTATTATCCGTTTAATTTGCTTGTGTCCGCCGGCGTTTCACAAAATAAAATGATTAAATATCAAGGATATTTGGATTGCGTTAAAAACATTATTAAAATTGTTTCGCCGTTTTTGCTGGGGTTGTTTTTATCGTTTGATTCGTTAAACACGATTATGAAATTTTTAGCCTGTTTATCCGTTTTGAACTTTCTCGGTTCCTATTGCGTTGTTGAAAAGAAAAAGCGACATTTATTACCCTATAACGTGGGCGCTTATTTTCAAAAAACGTTTCGTAAACAAGCCGTTCGCTATATTTATTTGATGGAGTTTTTTCGCGGGCTTGCGTTGGAAGGCGTTTTAACGGTTGTGGTCACGCTTTATATTGTTTATTTATTTCAAACCAATTTTAATTTAGGCAGTTTAACTTCGCTTTTTACGCTGGCAACGGTTGTTATGAATTTTTTGTTCGGGAAGTTTGCGCAATATCAAAACTTTGTGAAAATTTTAATTGTCACAACTGTTTTAACCACCGCCACATCGCTTATTTTTGTTCTCTATCCCGGTCGGGAAACGTTTATTTTATATAATTTAAGTTTTGTAACGGCTACCCGATTGTTGTTGATGATTACCAGTGTAAATATGTTTAACGGTGCCAATATTCAAGGCGTGAAAATTCTTTTTAAAACGGAATATTTTGCCGTTCGGGAAATGTTTTTAAATGCCGGTCGTCTTGTCGGTTTTTTCGGGCTTTTGATTGTTGCCTCTTATCAAAACTTTGAACTTTTGCGTTATTTTTTACTTTTGTTAACGCTTTTTACCGCCGTTATGGGTTTTTGCTCGGTTCTCATTAACAAAACCCTGTTTCAAAAGCAATATTATTTTGAAAGCAGAGCATCGGCCAATGCGTGAAGTGTTCCTTCATCAGCTTCTTTGAGTGCCGATTTGATACTGACAACGGGTTCCAAAAACGTTAAATTTTTTAAGCCTTCCAAAGCGGCTTTCATTTTTTTGGCCGCCGCGGGTGCCCAAGAGCCGTTTTCAATGAATCCGACAGTTCTGTTTTGATAATTTTTACTGTTTAAGTGCGCCAGAAAACTTTCCATGGGCGGGAAAATACCGCCGTCATATGTGACGGACGCCAATACCAAACGATCATAGCGGAAAGCATCTTCCACGGCTTCCGCCATATCATCGCGCGCCAAATCGGTTAATACAACTTTTGTTGTCGGGCTTTTTTGTTCCAAAACGGCTTTTAACTTTTCTGCTGCGGCTTTTGTATGCCCGTAAACGGAAGCATAAGCAATTAAAACACCTTCATCTTCCGGACGATAAGAACTCCAAATATCATATTTTCCGATATAATGCGCCAAATTTTCCGTCAGCACGGGACCGTGCAGCGGAAAGATTTTTTGAATGTCAAGCGTAGTGGCTTTTTTCAACAACGCCTGCACCTGAACACCGTATTTGCCGACAATGTTGATATAATAGCGACGGGCTTCGCAATCCCACTCTTCATCGGTATCGAGTGCGCCGAATTTTCCGAAAGCATCGGCGGAAAATAAAATTTTATCGGCTTCATCATACGCGACCATCACTTCCGGCCAATGCACCATCGGTGCCATAACGAAATGCAAGGTATGCCGCCCTAAATGAAGCGGAGTCGTTTCATTTACAACCACATGTCGATCGGTTAAGTCAATGTGCGGAAAAAATTGCGGAATCATATTCAATGCGCGGGCATTCGTTACGATTTTGGCGTTCGGATAAAGTGCAAGAAATTTTTCGATATTAGCGGCGTGATCCGGCTCTAAATGAAGCACGACCAGATAATCGGGCGTTTTGCCGTTTAACACGCGATTTAAGTTAAAAAGCCATTCATCGGTTGCCCGTTTGTCAACGGTATCCATCACGGCGATTTTTTCATCTTTAATCACATAAGAGTTATAAGAAATGCCGTTCGGAATGGTATATTGTCCTTCAAATAAATCTAATGTTTTATCATCGGCGCCGATATAGAAAATATCCGGTAAAAGTTGCGTATTCATTTGTTTTCCTTTCCAATCAAGATAAATAATAACGGTATTTTACGATTTTTTTCTTCAAAAGCAAGAGAAAAATAACAAAAGATTTTGCGAAAGGTGTGAATTAATATTTTTTTGAATAAAAACAAAAATTTTCCTTGACATTCTTTCTTGCTTTTGTGCTATACTGATTTTAATCAGGGAAGAAAGGAGAACCATATGAAAAAATGGCTGTGTTTTTTAGGTGTGTTGTGTGCTTTTGCGGCGGGAACCGCAACGGCGGAACAAAATGCGGAACAAAATCAAAATAAGGAGGAGAAAATGACAAAACCCGTTGTTTATTTTACCAAAGAAATTACGCCGGAAAGTTTGGTTAAAATTTATCATCAGCTCGGGAAAGAATTACCCGGAAAAATCGGCGTTAAAATTTCAACGGGCGAACCGGGCGGACATAATTATTTAAAGCCCGAACTCATCGGAAAACTGGTGAAAGAGTTAAACGGAACGATTGTTGAGTGCAATACGGCTTATGCCGGTCGGCGCAATACGTTGGAAGAGCATTTGAAAGCCGTTGAAGAACACGGATTTACCAAAATTGCCAAGGTTGATTTAATGGATAGCGAGGGTGATTTTGAAATTCCCGTTACCAACGGCAAACATTTGAAATATGATATTGTGGGGACGCATTTGAAAAACTACGATTCCATTTTGAATTTGGCGCACTTTAAAGGGCATGCCATGGGCGGTTTCGGCGGTGTTTTGAAAAATCAATCCATCGGTGTGGCGTCCAGTGCGGGTAAAACTTATATTCACACGGCAGGCGCCACACGCATTGTGGATGAATTATGGTCAAAACTGCCCGAGCAAAACGCCTTTTTGGAATCAATGGCGGAAGCGGCCAAAGCCGTTGCCGATTATATGCACGGCAATATTTTATATATCAACGTTATGAATAATTTATCCGTTGATTGCGATTGTGATTCCAGCCCTGAAGATCCGTGTATGGCGGATATCGGTATTTTGGCGTCAACCGATCCGGTGGCGGTTGATCAGGCGGCCATTGATAAAATTTGGTCATCGACCGATGTAGGGCGCGATCATTTCATTGCACGTGTCGAGCGTCAAAACGGACGGCACATTTTGCCTTATGCCGAATCAATCGGATTGGGTTCACGAGAATATGAATTGGTTGATTTAGATAAAGAATAGGTCTTTTAGGTCTTTTTAAGAAGATGACAGTGAACCGATTATTCCCTTTGAGCGGTGGGAATTTATCGGTGGGGAGGATTATAGTATGAAACATATTAAGTTTCCCCTTTTTTTGTGGAGCGCTTTGTTGTTCGCGCTCCCGTGTTTTGCAAAACAGGAGGAAAATATGAATAAAACATTGGTTGTTTATTATTCCGTCAGCGGAAATACAAAACAAATTGCCGAAATGATACAAAAAGAAACGAATGCCGATATTTTTCGGCTTGAAACGGAAAAAACATATCCGCACGATATGGAGGAGCTTTCCGCACTGGGGCAAAAAGAAGTTAATGCCGGTTATCAGCCAACGCTAAAAGCATTACCGAATGTTGCACCGTACGAACGAATTGTTATCGGAACGCCTACATGGTGGTATAAAATGGCGCCGGCGGTTTTAACGTTTTTCAATCACACGAGTTTGCAGGGTAAAGAGGTTGTTTTGTTTTCAACGAATGCCGGTTGGGCGGGAACGGTTATTAAAGATATGAAAACGGCTTCAACGGGTGCAACGGTTATTGCCGATAAAGAAATTCTCTTTGATTCCGCAGGCGGTAATGAATTACAAACGCCTTTGGCAGAAATTCAAACTTGGATTTCATCGTGGAAGTAAGGTTATTTTTCCGGTTGCTTTCGATTTAATTTTTTAACGCGATTCGCAATTGAATTTTTGAAAGTCATAGGGACTTTCAAGCAGTTTTTTTATACATATTTTATTTAAAATCAACATTTAAGCATAATTTTCAAAATTATTTTAATTTGTTTTTATTTTCATGTTGTTGCCAAAAATAAACGTAGGTCTAGTTGGTGCACTTTTTTGCACGCTCAAAAGGTCAAACATTTTGAAAATAATAAAAAAATAACCGATTGAAAATGAATAAAAAACCATAGAAATAAATTTTTTTGATGAAAAGTGAAAAAAGTGTTGCAAAAAACGTACGTTTAATTTATACTGAAAAAGTCATATAAACTGTTGTGTGATAAAAATAAAGTCATGTAAACGAAAGGAGTCTTTAAATGACTGATGAAAGAGAGTTTAGAGAGTTTAATGTATTTGGCGGTGTTCAAAAAGAACAAATTAAGACAGATGAAAAAACAACATACACAATTACTTATGATCATAGCGGTAACCCGGCTAGGATTGAAGGTAATGTTCCGCACAATGGTAGTCTTGTCATTCCGCTGAACAGTGCTGATGGAAAAGAGATTATCAATCAGCATTCTTCTTCGTTTGTGGAGCGAATGAAAGATGTTAATTGGAAAGATTTAGAAGAACATGCAAAGCGTAACGGATATGAAAATGATGTTAGGGCAGCACATAAACGCTTTGAAGAACTTTCGGGTTACAAAGCGAAATTGAAACAGACACTTGGAAAGGTGGGTATAAGTCTTCCTGATGAGGATACTCGGTCTGTGAACAACAACGACATTCTGGTGGCGGACAGGGATAATAGCAGGGATAATAGCAGATAATTTAAATTAAAAATCCGCTCTTTTAAAAGGGCGGATTTTTTGATTGTCTTAAAAAAGTCAAAGATTTTATTGTGCGTGCGGCTTGTTCGTTCTTTGGCTTTTAAATGCACACCTGTTTTTATTAAAAAAAGAAAATTATTTCAAAAAAAATGCCAAAAAAGCTTTTTATGCTTGCGGTTTTCGGGATTTTCCTGTAAAGTATTTCTTAAACAGAAATAAAGGATGAATATGTTTTCGAAAACAGAAAGAATGTTGGCGTTTCGCTACTTGAAATCCCGCAAAAGAACCGGATTTGTATCAGTTATTGCCGGATTTTCTTTTTTGGGCATTATGCTGGGTGTCGCAACCTTAATTATTGTCATGAGCGTGATGAACGGGTTTCGTGAAGAGTTGATGACACGTGTTTTGGGCATTAACGGACAGTTCGGCGTTTATCCCGCTTGGGGTGCCTCACTTGGTGATGTAGAAAATCGTGTGGCAAAAATGGCTGCTATTAACGGCGTGAGTCAGGCCGTGCCGGTTGTGGACGGACAAGTGATGATTTCTTCCAAAGAAACGGCAGCCGGTGTTATGGTGCGCGGTATGCGTGCGGCAGATTTTGAAAAACGGCCGTTATTGGGCGGAAAATATCAAGGATTGCCGCTTACGGAATTTACCGACGGACAAGTTATTTTAGGTTATCGTTTGGCGCGTAAATTAGCTGTGCGTCCCGGTGATGATGTGACACTTATTTCTCCCAAAGGTAATGTAACGGCTTTCGGAACACTACCAAAAATGAAAGCTTATACCGTTATCGGCACGTTTGACAGCGGTATGAGTGAATATGACGGCAATTTTATTTTTATGCCTCTTGAAGAAGCGCAAAAGTTTTTTATGCTGAAAGATAAAGTTTCGCATTTGGAAATTTTTACGCAAAAAAATGTCGATATGGCACAGCTGATTGATCAGGCTTTTGTTGCTATGGGGGATAAAGCGCAAATACACGATTGGCGTTATACCAATCAGGCCTTTTTTAATGCCATTGAAGTAGAACGAAACGTGATGTTTTTAATTTTAACGCTCATCATCGTGGTGGCTGCTTTTAATATGATTTCCGGCTTAATTATGCTGGTTAAAGATAAAGCCAAAGATATAGCCGTGTTGCGAACAATGGGCTTGACGCGCGGCGCCGTGCAACGGGTGTTTTTAATGTCCGGCTTAACGGTCGGCGTGTTCGGAACGCTTGCCGGTTTTGCCGTCGGGCTGGCGTTTTGTTATAACATTGATGCTATTAAAGAAGCTCTGGAAAGTTTATCCGGAAGGGAATTGTTTTCGGCTGAAATTTATTTTCTTTCTCATTTGCCGGCAAAAGTTGATATGACGGAAGTTGCCGTTGTAGTCGGCATGAGCTTGATTTTATCGTTGCTTTCAACTTTGTATCCGTCGTATAAGGCAGGAAAAACCGATCCGGTGGAGGCGTTACGCTATGAATGATAAGATGGTGTTAAAACTTGAAAATATTTGCCGGACATACGGCAAAAAAGAAACGGCATTGCATGTGTTGAACGGCGTGAATTTGCAAATTAAATCCGGTGAAATTGTGGCGCTGGTCGGACCTTCCGGGTCGGGTAAATCAACACTGTTACATATTGCCGGTTTGTTGGATACGCCCACAAGCGGAACAATTTTTGTGCAAGGCGTGAATATGTCGAAAGCTTCCGATAAAGAGCGAACACATATGCGCAGTACCGCTATCGGGTTTGTTTATCAGTCGCATTTGCTTCTGCCTGATTTTAACGCATTGGAAAATGTGATGTTGCCGCAATTAATTGCTGGAAAATCAATGAAAGAAGCCAAAGAATATGCCTTGTTTTTGTTGGAAGAGGTGGGGTTGAAAGATCGCATTTCTCATCGTTCGGGTGAATTATCCGGTGGGGAGCAACAACGCGTTGCCATTGCCAGAGCACTGGCAAATCAGCCGGCTTTGTTGCTTGCCGATGAACCGACGGGAAATTTAGATCCCAAAACATCTCAAAGCGTTTTTAAAACTTTGTTGCGTATGGTCAAACAAACCAAATTAAGCGCATTTATTGCAACGCATAATCCCGAATTGGCTGTTCAAATGACACGTCAGGTCAGTGTTCAAAACGGTCAGCTGGTTGAGTTGAAAGGACACGCCTTATGACGGAGCCGACGTTTATTCATTTGCGGGTGCATACGGCTTATTCGGTGTTGGAGGGCGCCGTTAAGGTTAAGGAATTGGCAAATGTGACGGCGCAAGCGCAAATTCCGGCCGTTGCCATGACGGATACGAATAATATTTTCGGTGCCATGGATTTTGCGGCAGAATGTGTTAAAGTCGGTGTACAGCCGATATTGGGTTGCCAGTTCAGCGTTAAATCACCGATACAAACGCACAATATGTTTCAGGAAGAAAAGCCAACATTCGATGAAGTGGTTTTATTGGTACAAAATGAAACAGGGTACCAAAATTTGTTGCTGATGATGCGCGCGTTTTATATGGGGGAGGGGCGCGAAGAATTACCGCATTTAAAGTTTGAGGAATTGTTGGCACATTCGGAGGGATTGATTTTGTTATCCGGTGGTGCAAAGGGCATTTTGGGACGTCCGATTCTTCATAAAAATAAAACTTTTGCCGAAGAATTGTTACAACAAATCATGCGAGCTTATCCCAATCGTTTTTATATGGAATTGCAACGCCACGGCTTGGAAGAAGAACAGCAAACGGAACCGACATTTTTGACGCTGGCTTATCAATATAATGTGCCGCTTGTGGCAACAAATGAGGTTTATTTTGTTTCGCCCGATATGTATGAAGCGCAGGATGCTTTGTTGTGTATTGCCGATAAAACGTTTGTGGCGGAATCGAACAGACGGCGGGTAACGCCCGAACATTATTTAAAATCGCCCGAAGATATGACGGCTTTGTTTGCCGATTTGCCCGAAGCTGTTCAAAATACGGTGCAAATTGCCAAACGATGTTATTTTTTGGCAGGTAAGAAAAAACCGGCTTTTCCGAATTATGATTGCAAGGGAAAAACGGAAGACGAAGTGTTGCGGGAAATGGCGGAAGTCGGTTTTCAAAAACGTATGCAAAATCGTTCCGAAGAAGATAAAAAACGTTATCATGAACGATTGTTGTATGAATTAAGCGTGATTCAAACCATGGGGTTTGCCGGTTACTTTCTTATTGTGGCTGATTTTATTCAATGGTCCAAAGCAAACGGCGTTCCGGTCGGCCCGGGGCGAGGATCGGGTGCCGGTTCGGTTGTGGCATGGTGTTTAACCATTACAAATATTGATCCATTACGTTTTAATTTGTTGTTTGAACGGTTTTTAAATCCGGAGCGGGTGTCTATGCCTGATTTTGATGTTGATTTTTGTCAGGAAAATCGCTATAAAACCATTGAATACGTTAAACAAAAATACGGCGCCGATCATGTGGCGCAGATTTTGGCATTAGGGCAATTACAGGCAAAAGCGGTCATTAAGGATGTTGCGCGCGTGTTGCAGGTTCCCTACTCGGTGGCGGATAAATTATCAAAACTGGTTCCCAATAAATTAGGAATTACCTTAAAAGAGGCATTGGAAACGGAGCCTGAAATTCAAAGAGAGGCCGATAAAGATGAAACGATTGCACATTTATTGCAAATCGCGTTAAAATTGGAAGGACTGTATCGAAACGTATCAATGCATGCGGCAGGTGTTGTTATCGGCAATAAGCCGTTGGAACAGATCGTTCCGCTATATAAAGATCCTTCTTCCGATATGCCTATTACGCAATATGATAAGCACTTTGTGGAAGATGCCAGCTTGATTAAGTTTGACTTTTTGGGCTTAAAAACATTAACAACCATTGAAAAAACGATGGAGCTAATTCGTAAAGGCGGTGGCGAAGATTTTGATGTGAATGATTTGCCGTTGGATGATAAAGAAACATATGATTTGTTGAAATCTGGCAACACAACGGGCGTGTTCCAGCTTGAAAGTACGGGTATGAAGCAAATTCTGCACGATTTACAGCCCGATAAAATTGAAGATATTGTTGCGTTGGTTTCTTTGTATCGTCCGGGACCGATGGATAGTATTCCCGATTATATTGCCTGTAAAAAAGGCGAAAAAGAGCCCGATTATATGCATCCCTGTTTGGAGGGCGTTTTAAAAGAAACATACGGTATTATGATTTATCAGGAACAGGTGATGCAAATTTCTCAAATTATGGCAGGTTATACTTTGGGCGGAGCCGATTTATT
Organism: uncultured Alphaproteobacteria bacterium; assembly: GCA_947586835.1. Classification (GTDB taxonomy): domain Bacteria; phylum Pseudomonadota; class Alphaproteobacteria; order CAAHEQ01; family UBA3637; genus RGIG4140. The sequence goes on along the minus strand of CANPXT010000002.1, from coordinate 40,889 downwards.
ACGTCGGGCAATGGGTAAAAAAATTGTATCCGAAATGGAAAGACAACGATCCGTTTTTATTGAAGGAGCGGTTAAAAATCATATTGAAACCGCCGTTGCCGAAAAAGTTTTTGATAAAATGGCCAAGTTTGCCGAATACGGCTTTAATAAATCCCATGCGGCGGCATATGCGTTTATTGCTTATCAAACCGCTTATTTAAAAGCCCATTATCCGGTTGAATTTATGGCGGCAACCATGACACTTGATAAAACCAATACGGATAAATTAGCATTTTTTAAAGATGATTTAAAGCAAATGAATATCGAAATTTTACCGCCGGACATTAATCAATCGGAAGTAAATTTCAGTGTGGAAAATCAAAAAGTTCGTTATGCACTTTCCGCTGTTAAAAATGTGGGGGAAGGGGGTATGATGCAACTTGTGGCGGAGCGTCAGGCAAACGGCTCGTATAAATCGTTAAAAGATTTCTTTACACGGGTTGATGTATCGGCACTCAATCGTCGGTATGTGGAAAATTTGGTAAAAGCCGGTGCATTTGATTGTTTGGATAAAAATCGAGCCAAAGTCTTCGAAAATATCGATAATTTGTTGGCTTTTGCCTTGAATGCCACGCAAAGTAAAAAAAGTGCGCAAATCAGTTTGTTCGGATTGACCGATCAAGTCGCAAACGGCTTAAAACTTCGGGAAGTGCCGGATTGGCCGAATATGGAAAAGTTGGAAAAAGAGGCACAAGCCATCGGGTTTTATTTGTCGGCGCATCCGTTAGATTCGTTTGATACGGTGTTAGAGCGTTTACGGGTGGTGCCGAGTTCGGAAATTAAAGAAACGGTTGAAATTGCCGGACCGTCGCACATTCAAGTTGCGGTCATTGTTTCGGATGTGCGGGAACGTATTAGCGCAAAAGGAACAAAATATGCGTTTATTTCCGCTAATGATAAACACGGAACCGTTGAAGCGGTATGCTTTTCGGAAGTTTTGGCTGCCAATCGGGAAAAACTCAAATCCGGTGCACCGTTGTTACTTTCCGTTGCGGCAAGTAAGAGAGCTGATGATGATCAGCTGCGCTTAACCGTTCAATCGGTTGAATATTTGTCTGATGTTGTTTCACGTACGGTTTCGACACTGTTGATTAAGGTTGACGATATTAACGTTATTCAAAATATCCATCGCGTGTTGGTCGATGTGCCCGCCGGACAGGGTAAAATATTTTTAACAATCCCCGTCCGTTCATATGAGGTTGAAATTGCTTTGCCGAACGGTTATTTGTTTACACCGCAAATGATTGAGGCATTACAACATCTGCCCGGGTTGATTGAAATGCGAGAAGTATAATGTTCAAGACGGGTTTGTTTATGGAAAAGGAGTGAAAAAATGTATTCCGGTCTTTTATTCCCGACAATAGATCCGATTGCCGTTCATTTGGGAATTTTTGCCGTTCGTTGGTATTCGTTGGCTTATATTTTTGGTATTATCGGGGCGTGGTTGTTGGCGCGTCAAATGTCGCGTTATTCAAAAAGTGTTTTTACGGTTTTAAAAATCGATGACTTTTTAATTTGGGCAACGGCCGGCATTGTACTGGGCGGACGGTTGGGATACGTTCTTTTTTATAATATTCATTATTTTTTGGAAAATCCGTTGCAGATTTTTGCCGTATGGCAAGGCGGTATGTCTTTTCACGGCGGGTTAATCGGCGTGATTGTTGCAACGCTTTTGTTTTCACGCTTAAAAAACATCTCTCCTTTGGCTATGGGGGATATTTTGGTATGTGTAGCGCCGATCGGGTTGTTTTTCGGCAGACTTGCCAATTTTGCTAATGCCGAATTGTTCGGACGAGTAACTCAATCGGTTCCATGGGCCATGATTTTTCCGAACGGCGGACCGTTGCCGCGGCATCCCTCACAATTATATGAAGCTTTCTTGGAAGGTATTGTTTTATTTGCCGTATTAAATGCGCTTTGGTGGTTTTCTCCGCGATTGAGAAATCGACAAGGTTTTTTGTTCGGATTGTTTTTAATTTTGTATGCCGTGTTTCGTTTCGGTATTGAATTTACGCGTGAGCCCGATGCACATTTGGGGTTTGTTTTTTATACGTTTTCGATGGGGCAAATTTTAAGTATTCCTATGGCATTATGCGGTTTGTGGTTTATATATTTAAGTGCTCCGGGAAGGAAGTTGGAAAAAATAATCGTTAAAAACAATGAAAGAAAATAAATGATTTTTACAGGTTTTTTAAATGTTGTAAAAAGTTTAATTCGCCGCAAGTTGCTTTATCCGCTTTTGCGTTCAAAAACATCGCCCGAATATAAAGCGCGCGGAGTGGCTGTCGGTTTGGCTTGGGCATTGACGCCGCTTGTCGGCATTCAAATGGTAACCGTATTGATTACATGGAGTTTGGCAAAAAAATTAAAGTGGTCGTTTTCGTTGCCGCTGGCCTTGGCTTGGACTTGGGTGACAAATGTTTTTACCATGCTTCCGATTTATTATATTTTTTATGTAACGGGGCAAATTTTACGCGGTCGGTGGAGTCATATCAGCGGCTTTCATTCAATTTCCGTTTTAATGGAAGATGTTTTTTTAAAGGAAGCTTCTTTGACGGAAAAAACAAATGCTTTTTTTCACTTGTTTTTGAATGATTGGGGAATTTCACTGTTTATCGGATGCGTCCCGTTTGTAATTGTCGGTTATATTTTAGGGTATTATTTAACAATACGGTTTGAAAAAATGCGTCAAAAACGAAAGGAAAAATATGGAAAAATCAGAACTCCTCACTCAAATTGATTTTATTGATCACGGGTTTTATGACAAAGAAGATTCCCGAACGGTTTCCGATCCGATTTTAATGAATCAGGTGCATTCGGTTGATTTTCTTTTTTTAACGAAAAAACCGACCCGAGCACCTGCGTCAGATGCTTTAATCACACAAACACCGCAATTGAATTTAACGGTTAAAACGGCAGATTGCGCTCCGGTTTTGTTGGTTGATGTCAAAAGCCGAATGATTGCCGCCGTTCATGCCGGTTGGAAAGGGGCATTTCAGGGAATTTTGGAAAATACGGTGTTACAAATGGTTGCCAAAGGGGCGTCAATTAAAACAACGGTGGCGGCTGTCGGTCCGCATCTGCAGAAAAAAAGTTTTGAAATCGATCGAAATATGTATGCTTTGTTTCCAAAAACGGAAGCAGACTTTTTTGAGCAAACGGATGATACACACTTTTTGTTTGACTTCCATGCATATGTGATTCATCGTTTAAAGCGAATCGGGTTAAAGGAAATTGATTCGGTTTTAATTGACACATATACCGATTTTTCGTATAACAGTTACAGAAGAGAACCGTTAAATCCGGCTCGGCAATTCAGCTGCATTCAGATAAAGGAATAAAATGAAATTGGTTTTGCAACGTGTCAATAAAGCTACCGTTTTTGTTGGGCAAAAGTGTGTGGGAAAATGCGCAAAAGGTTTTTGTATTTTAGCCGGTATGCAAGAAACCGATACCGATGAAATCATACAAAAAATGGCACAAAAAGCGGTGCAGTTACGGGTGTTTGAAGATGAAAACGGTAGAATGAACAAATCGCTGATTGATATTGAGGGATCAGCACTCATTGTATCGCAATTTACTTTATTGGCCGATTGTCGCAGCGGTCGTCGACCATCATTTACGGGAGCGGGCAGTCCGCAAAAAGCAGCGCAGTTATTTCAACAGTTTGTTGAAGCGGTTCAATCTTGGCATGTTCCCGTCGAAACGGGTGTTTTCGGGGCCGATATGACAGTTCATATTGAAAATGACGGACCGGCAACTTTTATTTTGGAGAGTTAAAATGAATGAAAATCAAGCAGAACAAGAAAGTTTTGAAAAATTGGCAGCGCAGGCAAAAGAATGTCATCATTTGAGCGAAAAAAAAGCGCAAACGTTTGCGGCACAGGCGCGGGCACTTCAAAAAAATTTGTTGCTTCGAAAAAAACAAATGCAAGAAAACAGAAAAAAGTCATCTGAAAATTAGGAGAAAAGTTATGTATGCTTATAAAATTATCGGACAGAAAACTTTAAAGGGCAGTGTTCAAATCCAAGGTGCAAAAAATGCCGTCTTGCCGATTATGGCAGCAGCGCTTTTAACAGATGAACCGATTGAATTAACAAACATTTCTTATTTATCCGATGTGAAAGTGTTATCGCAATTATTGGAAAGTTTGGGTATGAAAATCGAAGCGCTGCCGAATAAGCTGATTTTACGGGCAAACGCCGTTTCTTCCACCCACGCCGATTATGAGTTTGTGTCAAAAATGCGCGGTTCGTTTTGGGTATTGGGGCCTTTATTGGCGCGTTTTCATCAGGCGGAAGTTTCTTTGCCCGGCGGTTGTGCCATCGGAACGCGTCCCGTTGATTTATATTTGGTGGCCTTACGGGAAATGGGTGCCGATATTAAAGTTGAAAACGGCTATGTGAAAGCCAAAGGACGATTGCACGGATGTGAAATATTTTTTCCGCGTGTATCGGTCGGCGCAACGCATAATACGGTTATGTCAGCCGTTTTGGCGGAAGGAACAACAATTATTCATAATCCGGCATTAGAACCGGAAGTGATTGATTTATTAAACGTATTGGTTAAAATGGGGGCGAAAATTGAGGGAATCGGCACAAAAGTTTTAACCGTTCACGGCGTTGAAAAATTACACGGTTGCACGCACGAAATTGTGCCCGACAGAATTGAAACGGCAACATTTGCCGCTGCCGCTGCTTTAACACACGGTCAAATTTTAATGAAAAAAACAAACTTAAATTTAATGAATGCTGTTGCCGATGCATTACGAATCAGCGGTGTTATTTTTGAACAAAGAGGCGATGATTTATGGGTTGATGCTTCCCATGCGTCTTTAACGGCTACACCGATTACAACATGCGAATATCCGGGTTTTCCGACAGATGCTCAAGCTTTATTAACTTCTGTTTTGACTTTGTCGAAAGGTGAAAGTTTGGTGGAAGAAAGAATTTTTGAAAATCGGTTTATGCATATTCCCGAATTGCAACGAATGGGGGCGCAAGTTAAGATTTTAACCAATCAATCGGTTTTAATTATCGGGGTCGAAGCACTTTCCGGTACAACGGTTATGTCTTCTGATTTACGCGGCGGTGTCGGGTTGGTTTTGGCAGCCCTTGCCGCCAAAGGCGAAACCATTGTCAAACGAATTTATCATATTGACAGAGGTTATTTTCAATTAGAGAAAAAATTGAAAGCCTTAGGAGCCGATATTGAGCGCATTCATGTCGATGATTAATTTTATGTGCGCATTCGATGATTAACACGTTCTTTTATTGTTTTTTGCCAAAAATTTAATTGCTTAGGGGTTGAAACCGTTTTTTTCTGATAATACCAACCCGATAAAAGCTTTTTTGTTAAAGTCACCGACTGATGAGCGTGTAAAGATTCATATATCAGCTGATTAGCGGAGGGATAACACAATAAATTTACCCCTTTTTCAAACATTTTTTCCACAATGTCGGTTTTTTGTGTTTTAACGGCAAATTGAATGGCCGGAATGTAAATCAGCTCATTATCCTGAATGATTTTTTTGTATAAGGTAATATCCGGAACCAAGCAGTTTAAATTGGCACCGTGATCGATTAAATAATGAATAACCGGCCGTTGATTGTTGATTAATGCATATGCAAGAGGGGTTAATCCTTTATTGTCAGGTAAATTAACAGTTTGCGGTGTTAATGTTGCATCACAAAAAGAAATTAATCCTTTTTCGGCAATGTAAGAAAGAGCTGTTCTGCCTTCCGAGTCTTGCATTTCTGGATGATATGCCGTTTCTTTCATTAAAACACGCAGAGTTTGCAGATAATCATTGACAGGTGCCGCATTCATTAAAACGGAAGAATATATATATCTTTGATAAAGTGTCGGAATTTGTTGCAATACATAAGTTAAAGGTGTTGCAAAAGTATGATTGGAACGATAAATGATTGTGGGAAGCATACAGCCGGCTTCCAGTAATTTTTGCACACATTTGTCACTGCCGTGTTTAAGGGCTTTTCTTAATGCGACCGGGCACGCTTTTTGTGAATTGTTGGTAAAATCACTCCAGTTTGTCGGGAGAGTGTCAAGACGAGCATTTGCTTTTTTGATTAAGTAATCTGCCATTTTATCATCATTGATTCGCGCTGCCATTGAAAGCGGCGTAATATCCAGTGAGCTGATCATGTTGACATCAGCCCCATGTTTTAATAACAAAACGGCAATTTTATAATTAGTTTTCCAAACGGCAAAACTTAATACTGATATTTGACGCCATGGCGTTTCATCATGGCTGAAAGGTTCTGATTTTCCGGGTAATTTTGCCATGGTATAAACGTTTGGATTAGCGCCTTTTTTTAATAAATCCGGCACAATATCCCAATTCACATGAACGGCAACGCTTAATGCCGTCAAGCCGTTTTCATCCGTTTGATTAATTTTTAAATCGGGATGATCTAAAATAAGATGAAAAATTTTTCGACCGACGGGCGTTTGAGAATGATAAACAGCTTCCATCAGAGGCGTTAAGCCGTTTTCATCAGGCGTGTTCACGTCATTGTGATGAATCAAATACTGCACTTCTTCCAATTTTCCGCGGGCAATGGCATGTGACAGCGAAGGATTGTTTTTTCCCTGATTCATCGATATACCTCCTCTTTTTGAGAAATTAAATCTTTGTTTTTATAAGAGTATAACGTAAAAAAAATGTTTTGTCAAATCATTTGTCGCTTGAAGAGGATAAAAAATCACTTAATGTTGATTGAGGTGTTATAAATTGAATTTTTTTTGTTTTCGGATTAAAAAATAAACCGGCTTGCCCGTTTTTTATTTGTGCGGCCGTTTCACCGAATAATTGATAGCGCCAACCGTGATTAAACGGTACATCTTGATCGCAGGCAAAGTTTTCCAGCTCAATATTTGACGCAATTAAAGAAGAGGCGACTTGTTCCTGTGTTGCCGTTAAATGAAGTGCCAGTCTTAAAATTTCAATTAAGTTTTTTTGTGCATAAGTTAAGTTATGTTCCGTTTTTTCTTTGATAACAGGCAAGGTTGACTTATGCGTTAAAGTTTCGGCGATTAATTGACAGATTTGTCGAGCCGGTTCTGATTTTTCAAACCCGTTTGTTATATTGCGTAACCCCGTCATTTGAGAGAGTTCCGTCGGTTGCGTAATTGAAAGTTCCGTTAACAACTCATCTTTGATGATATGACGCCGCGGTTTGTTTTTTTGTCGAGCCAGATTTTCCCGAAAAATATATAGTTTTTGATAAACGCTTAATGCCGTTCCTTTCAAATTACAACTTTTGGCTTTTTCCGCTAATTGTTCGGCAGAAGGGTTATAAAGGCTTGTATCGCTCAATTGATTCAGTTCTTCTTGAATCCAAGATTCGCGGTGATTTTCTTTTAAAAAGTTTCGTATGCGCTGATAAACGACACATAAATGCGTTACATCACATAAAGCGTATTGAATTTGTCGTTCATTTAACGGACGTTTAATCCAGTTCGTGCAACGCATGCTTTTATCCAGGTCAATTTTCAAATACGATTTCACTAATTGCTGATAACTCACGTTTTCACCGAAACCGCAAGCCATGGCGCCGATTTGCGTATCAAAAATCGGTGTCGGAATCTTGCCGCTTAAATGAAAAATAATTTCAATATCTTGTCGTGCCGCATGAAAGACCTTAACGACATTTTTATTTTGAAATAATTGAAACAAAGGCTCTAATTGAATATCACCGAGCGGATCGATACAATAAGCCTCTGCCGGCGTGGCAATTTGAATCAGACATAATTCGGGATAAAATGTTCGTTCGCGAATAAACTCCGTATCAACGGTGATAAAATCACTTTTTGAAAAGCGTTGACACACATCGTTTAATTCTTTTGTGGTTGTAATAATCATAATTGTTTATCATACATTTTTTTTCTTGATTTGCAAGAAATTATTGCATATATTCGAAGAATGAAGGCTAAAAATCAACTTTTAACGGCAGATGTTTGCTTTTTATTCCGTGTTTTTGAAAATCATCTCAGATTGGTTGGCGGTTGTGTCCGCGATTTTTTATTGCATCGACCCGTTCATGATTTTGATTTTGCCACGCCTTTGTTGCCCGATGAAATGAAATGTTTGCTGCAAAAAAATCAGATTGCGTTTTATGAAACGGGCATTCGACACGGAACGGTTACGGTTGTTCTTAATCATAAAAATTATGAAATCACGTCGTTGCGTGCCGATGTTAAAACAGACGGACGTCATGCCAAAGTGCTATTTGGTGCTTCTTATGAAGAAGATGCGCATCGGCGAGATTTTACAATTAATGCGCTTTATATGGATTTATCCGGTGCCGTTTTTGATTATGTGAACGGATTAAAAGATCTTTCCGAACCGATTGTTCGATTTATCGGTTTGCCGCAACAACGAATCAAGGAAGATTATTTGCGAATTTTAAGATATTTTCGCTTTTTATCGGTTTTAAACAGTCATGTCATTGATGAAGAATCGTTCAAAGCTTGCATCGATTTAAAAGACGGTTTGCAAAACATATCAAAAGATCGTATTCGGGAAGAATTTTTGAAGCTTTTAATCGGTAAAAATGCATCGTTTGTGATAGAATTAATGGCAAAAAACGGTGTGCTGAACAGTTGGTTTAAAACGGTAAATGTTGCCGATTTTGTGCGGTTTGTTGCTTTGTTTCCGGAAGCTGATGCCTTGGAACGATTAAGTATTTTATGTTCCGACGGATTTCTTCCGAACTGGAATTGGAGTCGGGTGCAAAAAAAACGGTTAGCAAATTATCAAATAAATTATGCTTGTCCCCGAACGGAAAAAACGGCACGATTATTATTGTGGAAACTCGGACAAGTCGATTTTTTGTTTCATTTGAAAAAGTTTCATCTTCAAAAACGCTTATCAATAGAAAAATATAATTATTTTAAATGTTTATCCGTCCCCGTTTTCCCTGTTTCGGGTGCTGATTTTTATCAAGCAGGGTTTCGGGGAGCTCAAATCGGACGTTTATTAAAAAAAGCACAACGAAAATGGATAAAAATGAATTTCCCGTCAAAAAAAACACTTGTCATTCATTCTGTTTTGTCTTATAATGAAAGTTAACTTAATGCTTGTTGGAGGAAAATATGATGCAAAGATCAAATGAATCAGGTCGTTCAATGGTTGAAATGCTTGGCGTTATCGCCATTATCGGTGTGATATCCGTTGGTGCCATTACGTCAATGGCTTATGTTGATTCTTATTTTCGTGTCAGTGCCACATTGATGGAAATTGAGCAAATGGCGCGTGATATTAATGATATATTTTCATGGGCACCCGACTATGAGGGTTTGGATAACCAATTAATGTGTGAGGAAGATGTTGTTCATGATTGTTCAACCGGCTACAAAATTCCTAATCGATGGGGTGGTGAATTAAATGTAGCAGCGGTGAATAACGGGGATTGGGTCGGGTTTACGATTACTTTAACGGATGTGCCGAGAACAGCATGTTACCGCTTAATTGAGCAGGCACCGGATACGTTGACAACGATGTATTCAAAAACAACCTCTTGCTCCGACTCGGGAAATAATATTGTGTTTGAAAGTAATTGATTTAAATTATTTTCATATATTTAAAATTTGTCTGGCAACGGCTTTGTTGCTTTCTTGAAAACGCGAATGAAGCAACAGTTCGCGAATTAAAGCCGCTTCGTAAAGCTCTAAATTTCCCGTATCCAATAAAGCATATTCTTGGGGATTTAACAAAAACATTTGAACGGAAAATCCCTCTTTTTCGCCTCCATTGTCTAAAAAGCCGTTAATACCGTCAGTATAAACCCATTCGCCCATTACGGATTGATTGGGTAAAATACCTGTTTTTTCAATTTGTTCGGTTTGTTTTTCAATGTAATCAAGACATTCTTTCGGAAACAAGCAAGGTGAATAACCGGCAATATCGGAAATCGGTTCTTTGGGTTTTTCAATCAAGCGATTATTTTGTAAAACAGCATTGTTGCTGACATCACTCTTTTTAACGCCCGTTAACAAAATATGTTTGGGATTTTGCAGAAAAGCCTCGACGATTTTTTGAATAAACGGAACGGAAACATTGCTGGAATCAATTAAATCATCGGGAAATATTAAAACGGCATTTCGGTTTTTTGAAACACGATGCGCCAAACCCAAAACATGTGCCGTTCCCAAAGGTTTGTCTTGAATCACATATTTAATATCAATATCCTGCGGTAAAAAAGTTGATTTTAAAACATCGGCAATCTTATGTTTACCGTGTTTGCGCAACTTTTCTTCAACAGCCGTATTTTGTGTTAAAGCTTGTTGAAAAGCTTTAACGGTTGTTTCATCGGAACAGACAATGGTTATATGTTTGCCGCCCATGGCAATAATATCTTTTAAAACATAGTCAATTAAACGCACATCGCCGAACGGCAATAAACATTTATGGGCAATTCCTTGTGAATGCGGATAATTTCGTGTGCTTTTTCCGCCACAGGCAATAATAAATTCCATATTTTCATACATTGTTTTAATCCCCTTCCTTTTTATTCTTTTAATTTATGATATTTTGATACGAAAATCAATCCAAAAAAAATTTTTTTCAAAATATTCTTAAATTAAAGGCCGTTTTGCCGGTTATGAACGGATGTGTTGGTTAGTTTGTGCGGATTGAATATAGATTTTTTGTTGCCGCTGAATGGCCGCTTTCACTTTTCGTACATTTTTTAAAGCTTCGGGACAATGTTCATGAGCGAAAAGCTCTAATATGGCCAATGCATATAAAATGTTTTTGTTGGCTCGATTCTTTTCTTGCTCGTTTTTGGTTTTTGCAATTAATTTTTTAGCTCTGACAACGGCACCCAATGTGGACATATCTCGATAAAGAGAGGCAACAAAGTGCACTTGTTCCATTGCTTCGCTCATACCGGCACGCGCCGTAAATTGTTGCATAAATACCGATGATTTTTCTAACTGGTTTAAAACCCACGGACTTGCCATTAATCCGCCGCAAAAGAAAATAGTATCTGTTTTGGTTGCTGCTGCCAACGTGCCGCTGTGAGCGCCTAAATAAGCATTGAAAAAATAAAATGTTTTTAAAGCGATTTTATCATTTGCTTTGGCCAACTCTTCAATTTGCTCAGCCGAAAGACACTGTTCTTTTTGAAGCGGAATGAAACCGTCTTTAAAGGCGTGATAAATATTGGTAATTCCCGTACCGGATACCAAATGTTCCGTCACGGGTTTTTGATTTTTTTTGGTATAATATTCTTTTAATATTTGCAGTAACCGATCACGATCGGCGTTATCGGTTGCATTGTTAAAATCAACATAAGGAATGGTGCTGTGTCCGGCTTCCGATGTGTAAATCGCTTGTTCTTTTTTTTCATTTTGCATAATCAGACAAGTGCCTAATCCGGTACCGGGACCGATGACAACGATTTTTTCATTTGTTAAATCAATCGGAGCAGGGGTATGAAACATTTGACGAAACTGTGACGAATTCATTTCCGAAAGTGCCCAACCTTGCAAAGCAAAGTCATTGACCAAGCGAATATGTTTAAAAAACGGACATTTTGCTTTTAATTTTGAAATATTCGCTTTCCAAGGCGTGTTTGTCGATAAAACTTCGCCCGCATATTCATCAATGTTTCCGGCCGCCCCGATGACGCATAAAGTCGGCTTTGTGTGTTTTTCTTTTAAATAAAATAAAACAGCTTCTTCAAAAGATTGAAATTCATTGCATTTATATTTACCGTCAAAATTTACGATTTCTGTTTGTCCTTCCTGATAAATTCCGAAACGAACATTGGTGCCGCCAATATCGGAAATTAAAACTGTTTCTTTTTGTTTCATTGTTATTTTACTCCTTATATTTTTTGACTAATCGATTGACAAAGGGATTTTTCGGTAACGTATCGACAATGCGATGTGATTGAATTTCATCAAAATAACTCAGCATTTCAAACGTTTCTTTTTCTGTTTTTGCCAAATTTAAAAAAGTTTCTGTCGGTTGATACTGATCCAGTTGATTTTCATGGTGTGTAATTTGATTAAACAACCCTTGAAAATAAAAGGCACGGTCTTGATTGTTTTCTGATAGAAAAGCACCGTTATCGGCATGTTGCGCATCGGGTTGAACCAAAACATCGCGTCCGTCAATCACGGCAAAACCTTCAGCAAAAGCCGTCAGCGGTTTAATAAATTCAAAATCGGTACACAGGCGATTGACCATCCGTTTGGGATAAAATGCCGAAAATTTTTTTCCGATTGATTTGTTTAAATAAATCAGTTCCATCAATCCGTAAGGTTGTTTGTTAAAAGATTTAAGTTGTCCCAAAAGTGATTTTTTTTTCCATAAAATCCCGTATTTTTTAGTTAAATCTTCTTCTCTCATCATCGGTAAAAACAAGGCCACATGAACGCGCGCCTCTTTAATTAATTCTTTTAAGGTAAAATAAAACGAATCTGTATATTCCATTTTCTAAAACTTTCCGATATAATATATCATAAAAACACCGTTCTGTCAATTGTGAAACAATTAAATTTAAAGATAGAGTTGATTTTTTTCTTTATTTCGTGTAAATTGGAAAAAAAAGGTCAGACAAATGTGGCAGAAAAATGAAAATGCGTTTATTTTATCGGTTCGGGTGTTGCCGAATGCCAAACGGACAGGCATTGAGGGCATTTGGAATAATTCGGCTTTAAAAATAGCCCTGCATGCGCCTGCGGTTGACGGAAAAGCAAATAAAGCGTTAATTGATTTTTTATCCGATGTCTTTCATGTTAAAAAACGTGATATTTTCATTCTTTCGGGTGAAACAAGTCGCGAAAAAAAGGTTTGCTTTCAAAACGTGGCAAGTGAAGAATTGGAAAAAATTCTTTTAAATCAATTAAATAAAAATAAATTATGAATGTGTTTCCAAATAGCGACGAATCGGTGCATATGTTTTTCGATGAACGGGCGTTATGCCATATTTTTCAATAGCGGCAATGTGTTCTTTCGTACCATATCCGGCGTTTTTCTCCCATCCGTATTGCGGATAGCGTTCGGCCAGTTTTGTTAAAATATGATCACGCGTTACTTTCGCTAAAATAGAAGCGGCGGCAATGGAAAGAGAGCGCGCATCACCTTTAATAACGGCTTGGGCGGGATAAGGACAGGTTGCAGGCAAGCGATTGCCGTCAATCAGCAAAAATGCCGGTTGAACGGCTTTTTTTTGAAGAGCGTTTTCCAATGCACGATGCATGGCTAAAAAAGAGGCTTGTAAAATGTTATACTGATCAATTTCTTCTGCCGAAGCCATGCCGATGCCGTACAAAGCCGATGAGTGAATAATTTTCTGGTAAAGCGCTTCTCGTTTTGCAGATGTTAATTTTTTGGAATCATCAATTTGCGTGCTTAATTCAGCGGGAATGTTAAAATCAGGCCACGAAACGCAGGCAGCCGTGACAGGACCGCACCACGGACCGCGCCCGGCTTCATCGAACCCGAAAACGGCTCCCGATACATTTAAAGATTTTTCAATTTCAAAATCCGGCATTTTGTTTACTGCAAGCGTTTTGTAATTTCTTCATAGCTCATAATGTTTTGAATCGGACCTAATGCCGCAAAAGTCGGCTTTTGTTTGAATAATTGCCGGGCGATTTTTTCTAATTGATGCTTTTCGACAGCCTCGATTTTGGAAATTACTTCTTCTTTCGGTATCAGGCGTCCGTAAATAATCAAATCGACGGCATTGGTGCGTGCATGGGACGAAATATTTTCTTCCTGCATTAAAACAGAGGCTTTGAGTTGCGCTTTTGCACGGGAAATTTCTTCATCAGTTAATGAACCGGATACCCGCATCAGCTCATCGCACAACACAGGCATTAATTCAACAACTTCTTTTTCACCCGTGCCGGCATAAATACCGAAAGTGCCCGTATCTGTTTGCGGTGAGTTAAAGGCATAAATGGAATAAACCAAGCCACGTTTTTCTCGAATTTCTTGAAACAAACGGGACGACATACCGCCACCGATAATGGAGGCTAAAATACTGCCGGCATAGTAATCGGGATGATGATATGAAAAACCTTCAAACCCTAAAACCAAGTTGACTTGTTCATGTGGTTTGTTCACACGTTTATCACCGCCGTGATATATAGCGGGCAGGGCGTTTTCGGTTTGATGAGAGGGTACATTCGTAAATAATTTTTCACAGGCGTCAACAAAACTTTTGTGATCGACCTTGCCCGAGGCACTGACAATCAACCTGTTTGTCGTGTATTGAGAGTGAATATAATTTAATAAGTCTTGACTTTCAATTTTAAGAACACTTTCCGCTGTTCCCAAAATAGTGCGACCGATCGGTTGATCCGGATAAGCACATGCGGCGTAATAATCGAAAATTAAATCGTCCGGAGTATCATTTTGCATATTAATTTCTTGAATAATAACTCCCTTTTCTTTTTTAAGTTCTTCCGGATCCATGGTAGAATTTTGAACAATATCGGCAATAATGTTTAATCCGAGATCTAAATTTTCCTTTAAAACGCGCACGTAGTAAGCCGTCATATTTTTAGCGGTGTAAGCATTGATGTAACCGCCGACATCTTCAATTTCTTTTGATATTTCAAATGCCGAACGCGTTGTGGTACCTTTAAAAGCCATATGTTCCAACATATGAGAAATACCGTTATTTTCTTTGGTTTCATAGCGGGCGCCGACACTGACCCACACGCCTAATGAAACGCTTTCCGCAGTTTCGACGGAATCGGTAATAACGCGAATGCCGTTAGATAATGTGCTTGTGTTTATCATGGTTCTTTTCCTTTGGATAAATAATTTTTAATGTACGATTTTTCAAGGTTTTTCGGTGTTGAAAGGTGTGCTTCTTCAATCCATTGAGTTATTTGCTTATAAGAGGGCATTTCTTTGAGTTTTCCGATACCGGCAAAAGAAAGGCGTGATGAAAAAATACGAGTCGCAATTTTTTGAAGATCGGTGACTGTTGTCGCATCAATTTTTTCAAAATATTCCGTTGTCGGTACAATTCTGTTATAATAGCGTAAATCAAACTCGTTGGAAAAAGCTTTTTCGTGCGGTGAATTATCGCGCGTGCATAAATCTAATTTAATTGTTTTTTGAGCAGCCTTTAAGCTTTGCGGTGTTATATATTTTTCAATTTGCCCCATAATTTGCGTACAACCGTGAATCACATCTTTTGTGTTTTTCGGTAAACACGAAGCCGAAATCATAAACAAAGCACACTGTTTGTAAGCGATATTGTCGGCATGAATACCGTAAAGCAATCCTTTTTTATGACGTAAATCATCATAAAGCGCATTTTCCAAAAGTGAGGCAAGCAAATCAATTTTAACATAATTATCCGTGCCTTCGTCTAAGGCAATGCCGTTAAAGGCCAATCGAAAAACATTGCTTGACATATTTTCTGCCATGCGTTTATCCCCGCCGACATAAATAGGTTTGTGCAAAGGCTTAAAGGTTTCTTTTTGTTGAATTTGCCCGAAAAGTTTTTGGCACAGTTCTTTGATTTTATTATGTTCGATATTTCCGCTGATGCTGATGATGATTTTATCGGGTTGGGCATATTTTTGATAATGATCTTTTATTATTTTCGACGTGATGGCTTTGATGGTATTTTCATATCCTTCTGTCGGATATTGAATAGGTTGTCCTTTAAAGGCAACTTCATAAATCATATTATCGACAAACATATCATCATCTTCACTGACGTCTTTTAATTCATTTAAAATAACTTCTTTTTCCCGATTAACGGCTTGCGGCGGGAACAAAGGATTTTGAACCATATCGGCAATGATGGACAGAGCGGAAGGCAAATCTTCCGATAAAATATCGGTAGAAATGATCGTACACTCCTGGTTTGTTTCGGCATTGAGCGCACCGCCCGTTAAATAATCGTGTCGTTGAATATCTTTTTGCGAATAAGATTGCGTACCTAAAAACAAAGAATGTTCCAATAAGTGGGCTAAGCCGCAATAAGCAATCGGATCATTTTGAGATCCGATTTCAACGGAATAACAAACGGAAACGGTCGGTGTATTCGGAATTGATTCCGTTACCAGCCGAATACCGTTAGATAAAACGTCTGTTTTAATCATTTTCAGAACTTACCAATAAAAAAGCTTGGAAATACCTTTTTTCATACGCGACCACATCGATGTATCTTCATTTTCTTTCACCGGCGCATTTGCAGGAGAAATAACTACGGGTTGTTGTTGCACGGGTTGCACATTTTGTGTCGGAACAACGTAAACCGGAGCTGAAAATTCTTTAACGGGAGACACGGATGCGGCAGGTATTGTCGATGCCGTCGGTTGATCAGGAGAAACAACGGATGCGACAGGCATTGTTGGTGCCTCGGTGCCTTGTGCCGTTGCCGACGGAGCATTCGATACGTCTACAATTCCGATTAAATCGCTTTGAGCATCAATTTGCACTTGGGGAATTGGTTGCCCTTCTGCCGTTTGAGCCAAACTTTCAATATAGGCTTTTTCTTCAGGTGATAAAGTAACCCCCGGCTGTGTTAAGATTTGAACGGGTGTTTTCGCTTGCGGCGCTTGTGCCGAAGCCTGTTGCGCCTGCGGTGCTTGTGCCTGTACTTGTGCCTGTGCTTGCGCCGGAGCCTGTGTCGGTTGCGCCTGTGGTGCTTGCGCCTGCGGTGCTTGTGCCTGCGCTGCCGGTTGGGGGGCGGGTTGTTGTAATTCGGTCGGCATATTTTTTGCTTCAAACTGCTTCAAAGATTGATATTCTTTTTCGCCGTTTTTCATCATCTGTGCGGAAGACACGGTGCCGTTAATCAGTTGCAATTTTTCATTTTGACCGAGAATTCTTGTTCGGTTTGTTATCTCGATTTTTTGTTGAATCAGTCCTGTTGTTGAGGGAACACCTGCCGGAGTTAAACGCGCGATTTGCTCAGCTGCGGGAGGAACGGCTATTTCCGGATTGTTCAACATTTCAGCCGAACATCCGCCGACAAAATCAATGCAATTATTCGGTGCAAACTGCGGTGTCGACAAGTTAAGGAACGGTGTCGGCTTTAACCAAAAAGCCTCCATTTGATTAATTATTTCCGGATCGTTGATTTGAGGCATTGAGCCGTTTAAAATGGCTTTCAATTGTGCGACATACGGGAAGACTTCCCCCGGTTCCATTTGCACGCCTTTTTCAAGCGTCATTAAGACATAACCGTCTTTTTTCCCTTGTAAGGCATTGTTGGCGGCCACGGTATAAAAGGCACCGATAATTCCGCGATCCAAATCCAGATAATTGACGTTATATGTAATACTGAACGTTGTTTTGTTCGTTTCCGTTACTTTGCAGTTAAATTGCGGTGACATCATTTTAACATCGACGGCACTGGCAACTCCCATTCGCGATAAAGAGGTTTGACATCTCGGAAAAGTATCGCCTGCTTTTAAACGATAATCAATGATCAGATCGGTACCCGGTCCGTCTTCCAAGGGTTTTGCATCAATAATGCGCGCGGTCGGCAGACTGACCGAGGTTTTAATCATATCAGACTGAACGGGAAAAGAAAACCCTTGTTCGGTGCAGGAATATTTATCGGGTGATGCTTCACATAAGGTAATGTTTTTCCCGATATTGTTTTTCATTAATTCATTAATTTGATTAACCAGATAAAGATGTCCCATTTCTGCGGCAGACGGAATACATTGACTGTCTTTGCAAATTAAAATGGATCCGTTTGACAAACCGGTAAAATCTTGCGCCTGAGCAGCCGTTAAAGCAAAAGCGGCACAAGAACAAAATAAAAAGCGTAAAAACATAGGCTTCCTCACATTCAAATAAACCGTAACGTCATTTTACGCAAAAAAAAATAAAAATGCAATCAAAAAAATTCCGATTTTCAGAAAAAACACTGAAAAAAACGTAAAAATCAATGTGTCTTTCGTAAAAAAAAGAATTTTAGGAATAAAATGCTTTTTTATTGTTGTTCGAAAACGTCTTTACCTTCACCGCAAATCGGACAAACCCAATCATCGGGCAGCTCTTCAAACGGTGTTTCACCGTCATAAACATAGCCGCAAACCGTACAAACCCATTTTTTTGTTTCACTCATTGCTTTTCTCCTTTCCTTATTTTATCAGCATAAGAAAGAATTTTGTGAAATTCAAGAGAAAAATGTATCCTTTTTTCTTTTTTTGGAAAAAATAATAAAAAATGTTGAATTTTTCCTTTTCTTGTCATATAATCAACACATATTTTTTAATCAATTTAGTGAAAGAATAAAAAAATGAATAAATATCATACAATTACAGTGTGGGCAGGTGCCGCTTCTTCTATTTCGTCCGTTTATCGGGAACCAATGCGTCGTGTCGGAGAAATTTTGGCCGAAAACAAAATTACCATGGTTTACGGTATCGGAGATGAGGGAATGATGGGCTCTGCTTTTCAAGGCGTTCGCAATAAAAACGGAAAAGTCATCGGTATTACAACGCAAAAATTGTTGGATTTGCAATGCCGTGATTTATCGGTGTTTCATCCGGATGAAATTACCGTTGTTCAGGATTTGGCGGAACGAAAACGAAGAATGATGACGTTAGGGGAAGCGATTTTGGTTGGTCCGGGCGGCTGGGGAACAATTGATGAAGTTTCTGATTTTGCCGTGGCAATTCAAACAAAAGAAATTGAGAAAAAACCATTGATTTTTTTGAATTTTAATCATTTTTGGAACCCGCTTGGCGGATTGTTGTTCAATATGTTGCAAGATGGAACGCTCAATCAGGAAAAAATTGATTATATTGAATTTGCTTCCGAGCCGGAAGAAATTTTTAAAGTGCTTGAAAAAGTTGAAAATCGCTTAAGAGCGGAAGAAAAAGTCGGATACAGTCATATGGTACGGAAAGGGTAGGAAATGCGTAAAATTCCAGCGGTGTTTTTTTTAGTTATTGCTCTAATACTTTGTGCCACGTCGGTTGAAGCTGCCAAAAAGTCAAAAGTCGTTAATCATGCCGAAAATGCTTATGAAGCCGGTATGGTCGCTTACGAAAAGCAAGAATATCAAAATGCCGTTTATGCTTTTCAAAATTCCATTGATTATAATTCCAAACTTTATAAATCACACTATATGTTGGGTATGGCGTTAATTATGAACAATGAAACGGACAGTGCCATTCGTGTGTTAAGAAGTGCCGTCGTTGATTTTCCGAATGAATGGCAGGCGCAGGCTTTACTCGGTGAATATTATGCGGGAACGGGTGATTATGAAGATAGTATTTCTTATTATACACAGGCGCTGGAATCAAAAAAAATCAAGAATACTGATAAAGAACTTATTCAAAAAAAGTTAAAAACGGTTGAAAGAGAACAAGAAGCCAAGTGGCGTGTTTCGGAAGATATGAAAAGCAAAATTTTGAAAGCTATCGACACAAAGTTAGAATCCGTATGGCGGCCGCGAAGCGTTGAGAAACGAGGACAAAATTTGCACGTTGTTTATGCATTGAGAGATGACGATTATCAAGGCGGTAAATGGAAGAATATTATTGATTTGAAATGTTATACCGATAAAAAAGATTTCGGTTACGCCTATGCCAATGATCGCGTGGTCGCTGATTTTCGTTCAAAAGATGCCGAGTTGGATACGCTTGAACAAGATGAAGAAAATCGTTATTTCGAAACGCAAGTCAATGATAAACAAAAGCTTTATATCGTCGGTCGAATTTTCCCTTCTGCCATGGGATATTGCTTGGTTCATGTTAAATCGCATACCAAAATAAAAGAGACCGAGTTAAAGGAATGGATTGAAGTGTTGCGTAATTTTAAAGTTAATTTCATCGAAGGTTTCAATAAATAATTTTTTGGTTGCATTTTCCGCTTTTTGTGATATAATGGAAATAATCATGAAAAGAAAAGGAGTTGTGCCATGCCAAGCATGAAGCAGGAAAGTTTAGATTTCAGTAAGTATATTCAACGGTTTTGTCAGTTGCCGAAATATCCGAATGAAAATTATTTGCCTGTTGTTTTTTCGCGGCGTGACGGCGATGAGCTTTTTGCTGCTCTGGTTATTCCTTACGGCTTGACAAACGATTATGTTTCAAAATTATATTATTATGAAAATTCTAAAAACAAATGGGCTGTCGTTTGTCGTGAAACGGAAGTTACTGAACCGAAAAAATCGGAAAAAGAACTTGTTCCCGATTTTCATTTTAAACAAAATATCAGTGCCTTTCAAAACGGCAAAAAAGTTTTTTCCCGTGATTATCACGGAAATGTGTCCGGTGCAATATTCAACCATTTATTTAATGAGTTGACCAAAAACAATGAAGATGTCGGCCTTGATTTATCTCAAATGATTACGGGCGGGTCGAAAATTGAAGAATTTGTGTGCAAAAAATGGAATATTCGCAACACAAAAGATTTAATGAGAATGAAGTTTCATAAGGAACGATAATTTGTAAAGGAGCGTTATATGAAAGAAATGACAGAAGAACAAGCCTTACGGCGACAATTAATCGAAACGCTGGGGTGGAATAATCCGCGTGATCGTGTTCCGGGCATAAAAGTACAAAAAACGAATGAGGGCTTATTTGCCGTTTTGAATAAACCTTTTTTGCGTCGATATGAGGAAATGGATCAGGTGACGCATTTGTATTTTTCGAAAATGAAAGATCAACAGTTGAGTGTTTTGATAACGGAAAATCGTGTTTTTGATAAAGAAAACATCGGAAAACTTAATAATGATTCCAATGTGATGCTTACGGTTTTGGATGGTAAAAAGCCTATTTGGAACAGTGAAGCAGAGATGAAGAATCACAAGTATAACGAAAGTTTAAAGCGTGTTTTAAAACCGCTTTTCAACAGTATGAGTGCTGAAAATTCTTCATGGGATCCGAATTTGGCTAAAAATATTCGCAAAACACTGTTTGAAGGTATTCGGATAGAAAAAGAAAATGCAAACGGATTGGTTTATCCGTTATCTAAAGCGGAATTAGATTTTTGCAGATAATTTCTGTTAAAAACGTGTCTGAAAGAAAAATAGTCATTCAACACGGCAGCAGAAGATTAAGAGTCGAATAAAATCATATTTATTTTTTCATTCAATAGTCGGGAAACGAATGAAAGGTAATTGACATTATTGTTTTTCGGCCTCATTTTTCTCTTGAAAGGAGAAAAAATGATTCGTCGATTTTGGGTTGTTTTTGTTTTAATACTTTGTGTGTTTTTTGTTTTCTTTTTTATTCCTTTCGGAGAAGAAGCAGAACAATTGACGGATCGGGAAAATCAAAATAGCCCTTTATCCGATGATAAAACCGTTCAAAGTTTATCAATCGAATAAAAAGCATACCTTGATCGGACACACGGGCAACCAAAAAAATAAACGGCATATTTTTTCCTTTCACGATATGTGTCTGATATTGTGTCTCACGGGGAAGGACGGAAAAATCCGTCCTTTCAAACAGATTGACGGTCTTTTCTGTCTTCGACGAATTGTTCAAAGAATGATCGCTGCTTGATTTTTATAAAAATTTCTTGCTTTTTTAAGTTTTCTTTGTTATGCTTTTTAAAGTTTCAATTGTTTAAAGCGAAAGAGGAAAAAATGATTAGAGAACAATTAAAAAATGCCTTGATTGAGGCCTTAAAATCAAAAAATGAAAAAAGAACGGCAACCGTGCGATTAATCAATGCCGCCATTAAAGATAAAGATATTGAAGCGCGTCCCAAAGGCGTGATGAACGGTATTGATGATCAGGCTGTTTTGTCCTTGTTGCAAAGTATGATTAAACAGCGCAAGGAAAGTATTGCACTTTATATGCAGGGAAATCGGCAAGATTTGGTTGCTTCCGAACAGACGGAAATTGATATTATATCCGAATTTTTGCCGAAACAAATGAGTGAAGAAGAAGCTAAAGAAGCTATTCAAGCCATCATTGCACAGGTTCAAGCGACTTCCGTTAAAGATATGGGTAAAGTGATGGGGGCTTTGAAGGCTAAGTATGCCGGACAAATGGATATGGGAATGGCATCAAGCCTGATTAAGTCATTATTAAGTTAGGATTACCATTAACGCATGCCTTTCCCGCCCCGATTTTTGGAAGAGCTTCGTGAACGCGTGACTTTGTCGCAGCTGATCGGACGCAAAGTCAAGTTAACCCGTCGCGGAAGGGAGTTTTTGGGATTATGTCCGTTTCATCACGAAAAAACGCCTTCTTTTACCGTCAATGATGATAAAGGATTTTATCATTGTTTCGGGTGCGGTGCTCATGGAGATGCCATTCGTTTTTTAACGGAAAGCGAAAAAATGCCGTTTATGGAAGCGGTGGAGCATTTGGCGCAGATGGTTGGTTTATCCGTGCCTCAAATGACGGCTGAGGACAGGCAAAAACAAGAAACACTGCATAATGAGTGGGCGGTGATGGAAGCCGCCTGCAGTTATTTTCAGGCTCAATTATTTTCCCCGCGCGGCGAAAAAGCAAGAAATTATCTTCAAAATCGCGGTATTACGAAAGAAGTGGCGCAAGCTTTTCGGTTGGGATATGCCCCTGCCGGTTCCGGGTTATTGGCATACTTAACGGACAAAGGATTTTCGTTATCGGTTGCCGCCGCGTTGGGGCTTGTCGTCGAAAGTTCCGAGAAACGAGCACGTCATGATTACTTTTATGATCGCGTGATGTTCCCTATTTTAAATCGACGACAAAAAGTTATTGCTTTCGGCGGACGATTGTTGGAAAAAGGCGAGCCGAAATATTTAAATTCACCCGAAACGAGTTTGTTTCATAAGGGGGAACAGTTGTATGCGTTATCCAATGCCGTTGATACCATTCGCAAAAAAAATGAAGCTGTTCTGGTTGAAGGATATATGGACGTAATTGCCTTACACAGTGCCGGTTTTACAAATGCGGTAGCACCGCTCGGAACGGCATTTACCGAACAACAACTGAAATTGCTTTGGCAGGCATGTGATGAGCCGATTATTTGTTTTGACGGTGATTTGGCGGGGAGAAAAGCTGCCGTGCGTGCGTTATATCGTGCGCTTGATATTTTAACGCCGGGTAAGTCATTACGGTTTGTGTTTTTGCCGGATCCGTTTGATCCCGATGATATGATACGAAAAAAGTCGCCACAGGCTTTTCAAGAGGCTTTGAACGGTGCACAAACTTTTGCCGATACCTTATGGAATACATTATTGGAAAATCGTTCGATTGATACGCCTGAACGTTTTGCAAAACTGGAAAAAGATGTAACGGATACGATTAATCGAATTAAAGACGAACGTGTTCGCCTCTCTTATGTTCGGAATATGAAAAACAGACTTTGGCGGTTGGCTCATCAGAAAAAGCGCGAGAATGCATCGGTTATGTTTCGCGTGCCCGGCAGCATTTTACGTCCGACAGAAGATAGGGAATTGCGGTTGATGTTGGCTTATTTAATCTGTTATCCCCAACAAGGACAAAAAATATTGGAAAGTGCCTTTTCCCCACGTTTTCAAACGCCAATTCTGCAAGAGCTGTTTGAAAAAGTCTCACAACGATTGGTCGAAAAGCCTGATATAACCGGTGAGGCATTGAAAACATATATTACCGATGAAGCAAAAATGCCTTTGCCGCTTGAGGTTGAAATGATTGAAAAATCAGGTAAAGATCCGATGACGGTTCAAAAAGAAATTAACAAATGGTTAGATTCGATTCGACTTAAAACGCTCTATGATACGAAAAAAGAGAAATTGAAATTGTTTGCCAAAAATCAAACGCCTGAATTATGGCAAGATATCAAGCAGATAACGGAAGAAATAGAAAAACTTGAAGCCTTGGAATAAAAAATGCTTGACTTTTATTAAAAAAATATATATAATAGCGGTAATTTTTCTTGAAGGTGCGCGCCCATGAATGCTTTTTCTTATAATAATGACTTGGTTGACAATAGACCGTTGTCCTCCTCAAATGATACTCGCTTGTCTTTAAAGAAATTAATGGAAAAAGGAAAAGAACGCGGGTTTATCTCAATGAATGAGCTTCGGAAATGTTTGCCTTCCGAAAGTCAGGACGAAGAAATGTTGGAAACGGTAATTTCTTCTTTTGTTGATGACGGTATTAATGTGATTGACGGCTCGGAAGATATTACCGACTTAACCGAAAGTTTAACGGGGCATCAGGGATTGAATATCGGCAACGATTCATCCGAAACGCAGCAAGATGCGGTTGATGCCGGTAGTCGAATGAATGATCCCGTTCGCATGTATTTGCGGGAAATGGGCTCGGTTGAACTGTTATCGCGTGAAGGAGAAATTGCCATTGCAAAACGCATCAATGCGGGTATGAACGTGTTGGTAAGCGGATTATCGGAAAGTCGATTGGTTTTAAATACGTTGTCCTCTTGGTATCATGAATTGAATGACGGTAATTTATTTTTGCGGGAAGTTATTGATTTGGAAACATCATTGGAAGCTTCTTCCGGTCGAGATGATTTGGATCAGGTTCGTAAAAACGGTGCATTTGAGTTAAGCGAATTAAAAACAACGCATATACCTGTTAAAACGGCGACATCGGTTAAAAAAACACCGGTTAAGCCTGTTGAGGAAGAGGAAGAATATGAAGACGAAGAAGAACCGATTGATGAATTGCCCGATGAGCCCGATGAGTTTGACGAGGAAGAAGATTCCTTAAAAGAGTTTGATTCGGAAATTGACGAACCGGAAGAGAATAATGTCGATTATGATGAAGAAGAGGATGAAGAGGAGTATGAAAACTCTCTTTCGATCGGACAAATGGAAGAAACGTTAAAGCCGCAAATTATGGCAGTTTTACAATCTGTTGACGGATTGCGTATTCGGTTTGAAAAAGTGCAACAAGATCGATTAAAATATTTATTGATTCGTCGCAGTGTTCCGAAAACATTGGAAAAAACGTATTTTGTGATTAAAAATGAATTGGTTCAAAAGTTAAAAACATTACATTTTAATCCGAATCGTCTGGAAGAGCTGATTGATCAAATCAACGATGTTAATCAACGACTGATTGTATTGGAAGGACGCTTTTTGCGTTTGGCAACGGCCTGCAAAATATCACGCGATGATTTTTTAAAATTTTATCAAGACAGTGATACCGATTCCAAATGGATGACACGGTTAGAGAAAAAAGGCGGAAAGGCGTGGCGTCTTTTTAAAGAAAATCATGCGGACGAAATTAAAGAAATTCGTAATGCGCTGATGCATATTGTTGATGAAGTGCAAATGCCCATTGCCGAATATCGGCGCTTGGTTTCTACCGTGAAAAAAGGAAGACAGGAAATGAATAAAGCCAAGCAAGAAATGATTGAAGCAAATTTGCGTTTGGTCATATCCATTTCAAAAAAATATACCAATCGCGGTTTACAATTTTTGGATTTAATTCAAGAGGGCAATATCGGCTTAATGAAGGCGGTTGATAAGTTTGAATATCAACGGGGATATAAGTTTTCCACCTATGCCACTTGGTGGATTCGGCAATCTATTACGAGAGCTATCGCCGATCAGGCGCGCACCATTCGAATTCCCGTTCATATGATTGAAACCATCAACAAAATGTTGAAAACGGGTCGACAAATGCTTTTGGAAACAGGGCATGAGCCTACGCCGGAAGAATTGGCACCGCGCATTAATTTATCGGTTGAAAAAATTAAAAAAGTCATGAAAATTGCCAAAGAGCCGATTTCGTTGGAAACACCTGTCGGTGATGAAGAGGATTCGCACTTGGGCGATTTTATTGAAGATAAAAATACCATTCAGCCGTTGGAAGCCGCCATTCAAACAAACTTGCGACAATCTTGTACGGCAGTTCTTTCCAGCTTGTCGCCACGGGAAGAGCGTGTGTTGCGTATGCGTTTCGGTATCGGTATGAATTCGGATCATACGTTGGAAGAAGTCGGCGTGCAGTTTGCCGTGACGCGTGAACGTATTCGACAGATTGAGGCCAAAGCGTTACGAAAATTAAAACATCCCAGTCGTTCTAAAAAATTGCGTAGCTTTTTGGAAGAATCGTAAGGAAAAACAATGCTTTTGGAATCAAAGCAAGTTTTAGCCGCCGAGTTGTTGGAAACAATTAAGACAAAACCGCAAACAGCGAATGAAATATTAAATGCATATTTTAAAAATCATCGCTATATTGTCGGAGAAGATCGGCAAGAGTTGCTTAATATTATTTGGCATTTTATTCGGCATTGGTATCGATTGACATATGCTTATCCGACGGCGTCCATGCTTGAGAGAGTGCAATTCAGTCAAGAACCGCTTCCCGATTTATCAGAGGCACCTGATTGGGTTCGTTATGAAACGCCGGCTTGGCTTATGCGTAAAATTCAAAATCCCGAAAAAGAATTACCGCCGATGTTGGAGAGTGCGCCGATTGTACTCAGAGCAAACGGCAATCGCGATAAAATTATGGCACAACTTAAAGAAGAGGGTTTGGCGGTTGAAAAATGTCGATTATCGCCGGTGGGTATCGTTCTTCAAAAATATGCTAATTTATTGAATGTCAAAGCTTATAAAAAAGGTTTGATTGAAGTGCAAGATGAAGGCGCACAATTGTTGTCGCTTGATTTGAATATTCGTCCGCACATGAGTGTTTTTGATTTTTGTGCCGGCGCCGGCGGTAAGTCGTTGATTTTTGCCCAGATGATGCAAAATAAAGGCAGTATTATGGCATATGATGCCTCCTATAAGCGCTTGAATGAGTTAGTGAAGCGAGCAAAACGTGCCGGTGTTAGCATTATTAAAACGGTTTCGCGTTTGCCCGAAAGCTTTAAAAAGTTTGACTTTGTCGTGGTGGATGCTCCCTGTTCCGGAACGGGAACGTGGCGCAGAACCCCTGATATGCGCTTTAAAATCACGCCCAATCAAATTGAATCATTGGTTCAAACGCAGGCTGATATTTTAGATCAGGCCAAAGAATATGTGAAAAACGGGCATTTTTTAGTTTATATTACCTGTTCGATGCTGATGGATGAAAATGAAAACCAAGTTGAGCGCTTTTTAGCGAAAAATCGTGCGTTTCGACCGGTTAAAATGTCGCATTATTCACCCTACTTAACGCAGACGGACGGCTTTTTTTCCTGTGTATTTCAACGGGGGTAGAAAATGAAATCCATTCGTGCTTGTTTGTTATCCGTTTCTTCTTTAAAGTTGACTTCGTTTGAAAAACGTGTATTGGAACAAGCCAATCCGTTGGGGGTCACGCTGTTTAAGCGCAACATTCAAAATTTAGAGCAGGTCAAGGCATTAACACAGAGCATTAAAGAAGTGATTGGACGTGAAAACGTGTTGATTGCGACTGATCAGGAAGGTGGCAGAGTTTGTCGGTTCGAAAGCGAAAAAACACCTTTTTTGGCGCAACGAGCCATCGGGGGGATGCCTCCGGATCTGGCTGTTGAGACTGCACGATTACACGCCTGTTTAATGGCTGATATTTTACTGGAAGCCGGCGTGAATGTAAATTTTGCACCGTGTTTGGATGTTTTAACGCCCGAGACGGCGCCGGTGCTCAAAAGTCGCTGTTTTTCCGATCATGAAAAAACGGTTGCCGATTTAGGGAAAATATTGATTAAAACTTATCTTCAAAAAGGCATTTTGCCATGTATGAAACATATGCCCGGACATGGGCGAACAACTACCGATCCGCATTTACGTTTGCCTGTAATTACGGCAGATGAGAAAACGCTTCAAAAAGATTTTTATCCGTTTCAGCAAGCGGCTGCATTGTGTCCGATGGGAATGACGGCGCATATTGTCGTGTCGGCAGTTGATGAAGCGGCACCGGCAACACAGTCATCGAAAGTTATTCATCATCTTATTCGTGACGAAATCGGCTTTCGCGGGCTTTTGTTGAGTGATGCGCTTGAAATGAAAGCTTTATCGGGAGGTTTGAGTGAAAAAACGCAAAAGGCTTTAAATGCCGGTTGTGATGCTGTTTGCTATTGTTTGGGCGAAGAAGACGGATTAGCGGAAATGGCAGCCGAAACACCGTTTTTAACGGATGAAGCACTTCAACGGTTTTTAACGGCTTGCCGAACCTTTGAATGTAAGCCTGTCGACACACCGTCCGGAGCGTTGGAAAAATATCAACGGCTTGTTCGTCTGGCGCCGGACGTGACGGATGATTATGATGCGGTTGAAGTGTTGTATCAGCTTAAAAAAGTATAATTGTTTTTTTAAGATTTAAAAAATGGTTTTTTAAAGCTTTACATGGCTGTTTCTCTTGACAAATATCAAATAAATGCACAATTAATAGCTGTAAAGCGTGGGAAGATGCTTAGAAAAAGAAATAAGTATGTTCTCGGGGGGAATTAACCATTTTAAAAGGAAGGAAGAAATATGACTATGGAACAAAATGAAAAATTAACGCCGGAAGAAAAACGGCTTTTAAAAGATGAAATTCATGAAGCATGGGATGAATTACCGTCTGAAATTCAAGATTTAATTATGGAAGTCAAACAACAAAAGTTAAAAGTGCTCTATATGTTGCAGGATTGGGCAAAAAATCATGATCATGAAACCTTGCTCGATTTATTATCGCGTAAAATTGCCTGCAAAGAAGCAAAAATGAATAAAATGAAACAGCATGAGACGGACGAAATGCACGGAATGCATGAATCGGACGAAACGGATGAATCGGAAGAAATGCACGGAATGCATGAATCAAGCGAAACGGATGAATCGGAAGAAATGCACGAAACGGCAGAAACACATAAAGGAGAATAAAATGGAACAGGAAACAAAACCGTATCGGCGCGAAGACTATGCGCTCGGAAACGGCATGTATTTATCCGAGCGTCAGGTTGCTGTTTTGAAAGAGTTGGCAAAGGGTGCCTCGAATAAGCAAATCGCGCATAAATTGGGGGTTGCCGAGCCGACCATTAAAATGCATGTAAGTTCGCTTTTAAGAGCATTGAAAGTGCAAAATCGTGTTCAGATTTTGTTAAAAGCGGTCGAATTGCATTTTGTCAGAATTGACTAATGTTTTAAAGTGATTATGAAGCCGACTTGATATATTTCAAGCCGGCTTTTTTATGGTTTTAAATAAGTAATTTCTCCAATTAAATGAAAAAAATGACAAAAATAAAAAAAAGATTGAAAAAAAGATTGAATTTTTTTTTAAGTATGGTAAAATATAAATAGGAAGACGTTTTAATCGGAGGTTAATATGGCGGTTTTAACAGATAATCAGGCAGGTTTATTCAATTCGGAAAATAAACAAAGCATTGTCGATTGGGGCTTTTATCTCATTCAACGTGGTGAAGCCGGTCATTTACGGGGATGTTATAATCAGGTTTATAAAGATTCGGGCGGTATTGATACCATCGGTTACGGTACGGTAACACTACCGGGATATAACAGTTTGAATTTTCGAGGTTCTTTCGTAACGGAAGAGCAGGCGATTATGTTAGCTAAAGCGGAAATGGCGGAAAAAATCAATGAAAAATGTCGCAGTAAATTTAAAGATTTTGATAATCTGTTGCCCTGTTATCAGGCTGCTATTTTAGATACGACTTATCAAGGTAATTGGGGCGCTATTCAAAATGCCATGAACGATCATAATATGGAAGCGGTTTACAACGCCATTATCAATAATCCCAATCATGAACGTTCGGCCGTGCGGGGACGCGCCATTGAAATGGGTATGTTAATCGAGCAGGCGCAAAAGCAGTTTCCCAATTTGGATCCCAAAAAGGTTGCCGAGATTATTTCCGCGCATATGATTGAAAAATATAAATTTTTAAATGGAACTGATAGCGAATTGACCAAAGACGAGTTAGCACTTTTGTATCGTTCGTGTATGACGGCTTACGGTGTGGAAGTTTCGGATAAAGAAATTGAAGACTTTGCCTTACAACATACGGAAGTAGCAAGCGGTATGTGCGGTATCGGGCACAGCTATGCGGCAGATTTATATAATGGTATTATCCCGTCCGGTCCGACCTATGACGGCTCCCGATATATGGGTGGTAACGGCAGCAGCGGTTTCGGCAGTATGGGGGAACGTTATTCGGCTCGTGTGAACATGGGCGGTATGCGTATGACGCCGTCGAAAACATTTTATGAAAACGTTCCGTTTCAGGCTGATAGTACCAAGTTGGAAATTCGGCGAGATTTTGCGTCGCCCAATCGGGGTGACAGGCGCGGAATGAATCCGCAGATGATTGTGCTTCATGCAACGGAAAGTTATTCTTTGGCCGCCACTTTAAATACTTTTCAATCGACATCGGAAAAAACAAGTGCGCACTATGTGGTTGACAGAGACGGGACTATTTATCAGCTGGTGCCGGAAGATATGAAAGCCAATCATGCGGGACGTTCCATGTGGCAACCGCTCGGTATTGATGAAATCAACGGGTGTAATGCCGCTTCCATCGGTATTGAAATTCAGCGCGGACCGAATGAGGGGTATACGAAAGAACAAATTGCCTCAACCATGGCTTTGGTAAAAGATATTCAGGAACGGCGAGGTATCAAACCCGAAAATACCGTCGGACATGCCGATGTGGCGCAACCGTTCGGGCGAAAAGTTGATCCGGGAGATGATTTCCCGTGGGATGCTTTTGAAGAAGAAGGATTGGCGTATGGGAAAAAATACCATCGCGGAGGTGATCATGCGGCAAATATTTGGTATGAACTAAATAAAGTTCGCAGCAACGATTGTCAATTTTACAACTTGCCCGATGTAGCAAATATGCCATTGAAAGTAAAGTCGTTTGTGCGTTTGGCTCCCGATTTAACGGAAAAGTTAAAAGCGGCAGAATCGGCGGGAACCGTTGAGACAAGGGCCTCGGGCGGAGAAAAGTTGGCAAATATCGGTAAAAAGCATAAAAAATCAAGCGGTTCCACTAAAAAAACGAGTGAAACGAAAGCGGCTTTGAAAGATTTGAAATTATCGAATAAAAAAACATTGGCAGCCAATAGTAAAGGCAAGCCCGATGATAAAGCGGAAGCGACGGAAAAGTCGTTAAAAAAGAACGCAAAAGAAGCGATGGCTTAAAAAGCGTGTGATTTCGTAAAACATAAAGAAGCCGACAGAAAATTGTCGGCTTTTTGCTGATAAGATTTTTTCTTTACTGTGAGTATGTCCATACTGCCTAAAATAAACGTACGTTTTTTGCAACACTTTTTTTCATTTTTTGCAAAAAAAATTTATTTTTCTTGTTTTTTATTCATTTTCAATCGGTTATTTTTTTCTTTTTTTCAAAATGTTTATCCTTTTAAGCGTGCAAAAAAAGTGCACCAACTAGACCTACGTTTAATTTATACAATTTAGGAAAAAGTAAACGGGAGAAAGGATTCACAAAAATGCAAGAAAATAAACAATTAAAACAACAACAAAATCAAGCACAAGACGGGCGGTCAATGGTTGAAATGCTGGGTGTTTTGGCTATTATCGGTGTGATTTCATTAGGGGGAATTGCAGGTTATAAAATGGCAATGGATCGGTATCAGGCAAATCAAATTGCAAATGAAATCAACTTAATGCGCAATGATATGAAGATGAAAGTAGCACAAGGTGCCGATTTACTTTTAGGTGAGCCGTATGATTATAATGAGGAAGAAGACAAACTCGGGCATTTAAATTTTAATGAAAAATATGAAGTTGATTTCGGGTTTAATCATGACACGGAAGATCCGGAAGAAGAGGAAGAGACGGAAGAAGGATATTTCATCAGTGTATCAGGCATCTCAGAAGGCGCCTGCAAGTCGCTTGTGACGCTTTTGGATAGTATGGATGATACGGAAGATATAAAAGTAAATAATGTTGATTATTACGATACGGATTGGAACATATGCGCCTCAGAAAACAAAATAGAAGTGGCATTTTCGACCACAGATTTGGGTGTTGTGAATGATGAGGAAGATGAACCGATGACAACGGCAGTGACATTTACCACTACGACAGCGACGCCAACTACACCGACGCCCACAACACCGACAGCAACAACACCAACGCTGACAACACCAACGCCAACAACACCGACACCAACAACGGTAGCAATAACGGGAACTGTAATGACGCCAACACCGACAACATCAATGGCACTAACTACAACAACATCGATTACAACAACACCGATGACAACAACAGCACCAATAACAGCGACAGCGTCATCAACGATGACACCAAATTACTGCAATAATCATGGTTCGATGTATTGGGAAGGTTCTAAATTTTACTGTTATTCTTGTGACATTGGCTATAGTGGCACTTATTGTAACGAACCAGATAAATGCAACGGGCATGGCTACTGGCACAATAACAGTGACGGCACAGGTTACTGCTCTTGCAAAAGCAGTACCTATAGTGGCACTTATTGTGAAACCGAAAAGTGCAACGGACATGGTTACTGGAGAAATAATAGTGATGGCACAGGTTACTGCGCTTCTTGCACCAGTGGTTATAGTGGCACTAATTGTGACGAATCCGATAAATGCAATAGGCATGGCACGTGGTATAATAAAAGTGACGGCACAGGTTACTGCTATTGCAATAGTGGCTATGCCGGCACTAATTGTGAAACCAAGATGTGTAACGGACATGGCACATGGTATAATAACAGTGACGGTGGTTACTGCTCTTATTGCAACAATGGCTATGGTGGTCCTAAATGTGATGAACCCAATAAATGCAACGGGCAGGGCAAATGGTATAACGAGAGCAGCAGTAAAGGGTATTGCTCTTGCAACAGCGGTTATGCCGGCACTTATTGTAACGAATCAGATAAATGCAACGGGCATGGCACTTGGAGTAATAAAGGCACAGGTTATTGCTCTTGCAGCGGTGGTTATGGCGGCACTTATTGTGAAACGGCTAATAAGTGTAACGGGCATGGCACTTGGTATAGTAACAACGTCACAGGTTATTGCTCTTGTAGCGGTGGTTATGGCGGCACTAATTGTGAAACTGCTAATATATGCAACGGAAATGGCACGTGGCAAAGTAACGGTAACGGAGGTTATTGTATTTGCTCAGATGGCTATGGTGGCACTTATTGTGAAACTGCTAATAAGTGCAATGGGCAGGGCTACTGGTATAATAAAAGTGATGGCACAGGTAAATGCAAATGCGATACCGGTTGGTACGGTGATTTATGCAACAAATGTTACGGACGTGGTTTGTCGTATGACAGTTCTACCGGCAAATGTACATGCTATAAGGGTCATGCCGGAAATGATTGTGAAACAACGACTAATAATTCCTGCAAAAACGGTACTTGGAAAGGCAGTAGCGCGACTAGCGGCGCTTGTTATTGTG
Source organism: uncultured Alphaproteobacteria bacterium (assembly GCA_947586835.1). Taxonomy (GTDB): domain Bacteria; phylum Pseudomonadota; class Alphaproteobacteria; order CAAHEQ01; family UBA3637; genus RGIG4140. The sequence continues at coordinate 7,612 of CANPXT010000002.1, read as the reverse complement.
ATGCCGGATGGGGCGGTGAGTTGTGTGACAAATGCAGCGGACATGCTTTATCATATAACATTTCTATCGGTCAATGTATTTGTAACGACGATTATAGCGGGGATGATTGCGAAACAAAGAAGTAAAAAGTTAATTTTTTTCGCTTATATGCTTGGCAGTTGGTGCGCCATTAATGAAGGGGCATCAACTGCTTTTATATTTTTATGCTCTAAATTATCTCTTTTATTTTCGGGTTTAACAAAATATGTCAACGAGACATACGTTTATTTTAAGCAACCAGGTGACACATTTATGGCAATACCAAAGCAGTATTGGTAAGACTTTAAAAAAATTATCCCGCCAAGAGACGGGATAATTAATGCAATTTTAAAAGGAGAGCGCATATTGAAGCGGGTATTTATATAAAAGGGGAGGGAGTAATTACCCGCTTCAACAACCGACTGCGCCGGTCGGATAGGTTATCCCTTAACGGGATACCAAAGAAAGCTTGCTTGACACACATTTTTTCACACGATTTTATTTAAGGAGGTTCGTGCGGCTTTCTTAATTCTTTGTCAGCGCGAAAAATATTCTTCTTTAATAATATTCGGCGCGACTTTTTTCCATTCTGCCAAGGTGCGACATTCGCCTGTTTCTAACATATCAATAGCTTTGCGATAGTCATAAACGTTCTTTTGTCCGGAAACAAAAATTGTGCGTTTATCCATGGCAACATATTCGAAGGTGCTTCTATCACCATCGGTATCTAAAAACAAACGCGTAAACAACTCGCCCTCGTGCACAAACTGAGCTCGTTGACCGGGCTTATTGATCAACCACGCATTTTGTTCCAACTCTTTCCCTTCGGGATAGGCTTTCGGGCGTTCACATGAACAAAGAGCCGCCGTTAAAGCCCCGAAACCGGCTAACTTTAAAAGCATTTTTCGCGATTCGTTTGTCATGAGTAAACCCTCCTTATCATTTCGATAAACACATCTTACACGCATTTTTAATATTTGTCAAGTTATTTTTCAATAAAAAATTAAAAAAAATAAATGAAGATAAAAAAATTAGATTTTTCAACGGAAAAATAGATAAATGGTCGAATTATAAAAAAACAGACAAAAAATGCTTGCAAGAAAATAAAAAAACTGATATAATAAAAAAGAATAAAAAATTATGAGGATAATTTATGGCTGATCGTTATACGTTGATGCATGTTCACAGCAATCAGGAGATTGCCGATCGATTTAAATCAGATGTTGATTTTTACTTGCGTGATTTACAAAATTGGATTTGGCACGACACGCAAAAAGAGGCTTGGGCGCATGATTCAATCGGCGGAAGTCGAGAAGAATATAATTCACGCATTTCTGCAAATAAAAAGTTGGGTAATGTTCCGTTTGAAGAGTTTAAAAATGCGCGTACGGTCGAAATTGAAAATAAATTGAACGGTACGTTATCGGATGAAGAGAAAACAGCCTTGTTACATGAACAGAAGATGTTAAATGCATCGAAAAGCTGGATTGATTTCGGCGTTAAAACGGAAAGCTATGAACAAGCAAAAACAAAAGGAAAAGTGTTTTTATCCGATACTCATGAACGAGATAATACGAGTGATGTTGCTTATTATACGATACTCGGAGTCAGTGGAGGTGCGCTCGGCACCATTGTGGGAAGCAAAGTCGGCGGCGCAGTCGGTGGTCCTTATGGAGCGCCTGCCGGTGGGGTTGTCGGTGGGGTTGTCGGAACAGCTTATTTCGCAAATGCTGCCTGGGATGCTTATCAAAACGAAACGAAAAATACACCACAAATTAACTGGATGCTTAAAAAGGCCAAACCGTTGCTTGAAGGGCGCTATGAAATGATTCAGTCGATAAATTATAAAATTACCGCCCATGAAGCGTTAGCTGATGGTTTAATCGGAAACTCAGCCGCTCATTTTAAAAATTTAATTGAGAAAGGTTTAAATCATTATAAACAAAATAAAGACAAAGGCTTGTATTCGAGCGATACCGGAAGAAGCGACTATCAAGATCGTCTTTCGTTTGAGCATATTCGAAAATATGCGCATCAGGCAAACGGTTTAAGAAAAGCGTATGACGATGCCATTGAGGCAATGTATCATTCGAACGAGTGGAATAAAATTTGTGCTTATTATATCGGAAAAGCTCAAGAAGAAAATGATTATGACGCAATTTCTGCATGGAAAAATATAAATAATTTAAAAGCTTATGCGCGCGATAAAGGTTTTATTAAAGATGTGTATGCCAGTTCGTTATGTTCCATGGGCGTTGATAAAAATCATGTAAATAATTTAGTTGTGCCGGCCCTTGATCAATTGAATGAATCGGAACAATTCTATACTTTCTTGGCGCGATCGGTGAATGAATATTCTGCATATGCGAAAAATCATATGGAAGAAATTGAAAAACAGGCGGAAGAAGCTAAGAAATCGGGTGCTGTTGATGAACAAATGGCAATTCTCGATTATAGCGGTATACACGATAAAGAAAGTATGTTGCATAAAACAATCATCAATCAAATGGATTTAATGTTTTCAAAGTCAGAATATCAAAAAGCGGCAGAAATAACAGTGAAAAACGGTGTTGTCGGCGCTACATTTCTCATTCCCGGCGTTGGTTGGGTTGGAGGATTGGTAATCGCTACGGGAAGCTGGTTAGCTATGGAAGGTGCCGATTCGTTAACGGCTTATTACGGCGGCTATAAAAAGTTGAGCGAAAAAGAACAAAAAGAAATTCGGGCACAATTGGCCGAGAAATGTGCTTTAGAACGCCGATATATTGAAGCGGAGATGGGTAAAAAAACCAGAAATGAAAGTTTTTTCGGAGACGGTGAGTGGTTTACAAAAATCAAGAACAGTCACTTAACGCAAGATTGTAAAAATTATGCTTTGGAATGTCATCAAGATGAAGTGGAAGCCAGAAATCGTTTATTAAAAATAAATAATGATGAATTTAAGGCTGCATTGGCATGGGCGGTTCACACCGGCAGTACCAGCGGAAAGCCTGTTTTTGAAATGGTGCAAAACTGTTTTGAGATTTCCGAAATGTCTCCCGAAGTGCGTGAATTGTACATGGAAAATCATGAAAAAGCAATGGCAAATGCTATTGCTGCCAAAGATGTATCGCCGGAATTAAAGCAGGAAGATGATGTGATTAAAGTTTATAAGTCCGGATTATATTTATACGGCAGTGAACAAATATTGTCGGCATTGGCGGGATACAATCCGTTGGCGGAAGAACGAGCAAGATTATATCAAAAATTTAACGGCCAAGAGGCAGAAGCTATGCAAATGCTTGAAAAAGCCATGATGGAAAGCAATGCCGTTTCATCCGAAGCAAATTTGCGCAAACAGTTAATTGATAAATGGAAAATGGCAGGAAAACCAAAGGTCAATAACGAAGAAAATGAAGAAAACGAAGAAAATGAAGAAACTTCAACGGCTACTTTGCCGCAAACATTAAATAATTCTGCCAATGCGTCAACTGTAAATAAAACACTGGAGAAAAATGCTCAAAAAAGAGAGGAAGAAGATGATGATCTGATTGATGGAATCCCCAAGGCATTCCAAAATGTAAATCTGTTCGATGATGATTATGATAAATAACACAGTTTCAAGTCAAAAGGAGGAAAAAATGGCTGAAAATACAACACAAACCACACAAACCACACAAACCCCTGCTCCGGAAAATCCGGCGAAACCCACGATAAAACCGACTGCACCGGGAGGTTCACAACCGGTGGCGGAGAAAACCCATGCGCAACCCGGGGCAAAAGCTGTGAAGAAAGATCAACCACGGCTTATGGATTTGCATTTAACTGATTCGATGAAAAGAGTTTCGGCAGAAGCCAGTCAAATAATCGGAAATGTAAATCAAAATATTGAAGAAACGGCTAAAGATGCCCAAAAAATATCATCGACAGACGTAGCATTGCATGTTGCAGCTGCTTTGCAAACATATGGTGCATATAAATCATATATGTTAATGAGAAATCGTAAATTAACAGAGGCAGTCACCAAAAGTTTATCGGCGTATTTGATAGGAAATCCGGAAGCACGCACATATTTGGAGCAAAATGCCGCTCAAGAAACAAAAAATATGATAAAGCAAATTAAAGATTTGGAAGAACAAGTAGAAAAGGTTAAGGGTAAAGGTGCGAATGCGAATAAGCTGAAGAAGCAACTGGATACTTTAAAGAAACAATTTCTTTCGCAAGTAAAGCCTGAAGAGCTTGAACAGATTTCACAAATGATTGAAAAGTCAAAACCTGAACGGGTTGCACAAGCTCGAGATAATGTGACGGCAAATCGGCAAGCGTTAGGAAAAGAGACAACTTCTTTGTTTGATAAAATGCCCGATTCGCCTGAAAAAACTAATTTAGTCAACGGCTTAAGCAAGGGTGAATATACATTTAGAAACGGAGCAATTGTAAGTGAAGAGGTTGTTGCCGGTGCTGATAAATTTACCGCTCAAGCTATGAGAGATTATCAAAACCTTGACATAGTGAAAACGGGATATAAAGACCTTCCTGAGTATTTCAACGAAATAACGCAAGATGAAGAACTCAGGAAAGCACTTGGTAATGAGCGCAGTGCAGGACGTATTAGAATCGAAGACGGAAAAATTGTTGATGAAAAAGGCTTTTTGAAAGAGCATGGGTTAGATCAACGCGCTAACGAATTATGGAATAACAAATATAGTAATCAATATATTAAGAGAAATGAAGAAGCGCTTAATGCCTTTATGAAAGACTTTACCGGAACACCCGAAGAAGCCGCTAAAATAATGGAAGGATTAAAGAGCGGGACTTATAAATATGAAGGCGGTCAATTGGTCAATCAAAAAACCATTATGAGTGCTTCCGATGTCTCGAAAAATTTAGGCGCCGATGCGGCCGAGCAATTTAAAGCTTATGAGGCAGCAGAAAAGCAGCTCTTGGATCGAACGGAAAAATGGTTGGTCGGTGCGGAAAATGTTAAAACGGCTTCGGAAATGGTTGCGAAAGATTTTAAATTCATTGAAGAATATTCTAAAGCCATGGCTGCCGGTAATACAAAGGAAATGGCAAACGTTTTGAGAAAAATGGGGCTTGCCGCGAAAATGCCGGACAAGGAAATTGAGAGAATCATCAAAAACGGCAATTTCGAGGAATTTAAAGCAATCTATGAACATGCCAATGCGGCCAAAGCATCCGGCGGATTGAAGGCATGGAAGAACAGTCTTGCTTCCAAGACTAAAAGCCTCTTAACCAGAAATGCCGGAGTAGTTGCTACAGGTCTTTTTGCCGGTGCTGTTCTTTCCGAATTCATGGCTAATTCAGATGTATTTGATACGTCAGATGCCGAGGCAATATCGAATCTGAAAAATAGGCTCGGAAAAGATTTCGGCATTAAGAATGTAAAACAGTATACTCCGGAAGAAAAAAGAAAATTGATTGATTGGGCTATTGAGCATGCGAGCAGTGAAGAAGATAAAAGACTTGCTCAAGAAATCAAAAATAACGGATATGATATTGTTGCAACATTACAACAACAAGGCATGCTGTCAAGGGATTTATTGGTTTCGTCAAATGAAGTTGCGAAAGCATATGCCAACGCATGCAAGCCTGATGTGCACAATGCTATTGAAACAATGGCATTAAAAAATGTTGAAGATGCCTATAACAAGTTCAAAGAGAGTAATAATCAATCGGAAGGAAGAGAAAAAAATGAAGGAACAGAAGTAGCCGAGCCGATTGGCGGTACAGGTGTTCCCGTTCAAGGTGGTCAAGGTGCCGGCGTGAACGGCGTGAACGGTGTGACCGGTGAAAACGGTGAGAACGGTGATAAAGATAAGCAAGGTGAGACCGGTGAGACCGACGATAAAGATAAGCATGGTGAAAATGGTGAGACCGGCGATAAAGATAAGCAAGATGAGAAAGATAAAAAAACTGTTTCTTTAGAGGATCTTCAAGAAGCCATTGAAATTGAACAAAAGGGTGATGAAGCAACTGAAGAGGAAAAGCAAAAGCGGGCAGAAATTATCAAACGTCTTAAAACACACGGTGTTGATAACAGTGTTCCGCCTGAGGTAAAACAACAGTTGGAAGAAGCAGGATTTTTGCCTACGAAAGATGGAAATAACGCCGGTAGTAAACCTGATAAAAAAGGAAAACAGCCTGTAACTATTTCCGGTAAACAAGGTGGCAGTCTGCCGATCAACATTCCGAATAATGGCACAGCAACCGTTCCGGGCACCACCGGCGGAATAAGCGGAACAGGCGGAGTAAGCGGAACGGGCGGAACGGTTTTGGGTCCTGACGGGAAACCGATAAAAACCGATGATTTGCCGATGGCGATTGCTCAAGAAGAAAATAAAGGCTTTTGGTCAAAGTACGGCACATGGATTCTTGCCGGATTGGGTATTTTGGGGTTAGGCGGTTTGGCGGCCTGGTTAATCAGTCGTCAAAAGAAAAAGACAAAGCAAGCCAAAAACCAAGCCAGTGAGGCTCAAGCAACCGTGGATAGTTTAACAAATGAACTCAATGATTTAAAACAACAAGTGGCTGAGAAAACGGCTGCCGATAATGCGGCTAACAATGCCTCCGGTAATAGTGCTGATAATGCGGCAACGCAAGATTCAACAACATCGGGCGGAACATTGAGTGATTTTGCGCAACCGGTTACGGATAATGCTGTTGCACTGATTAACAATTCAAATTCCAGTTCAAGAGTATAAATTGCCGAAAAAGGGTTCGTCATCAGGCGAGCCCTTTTTTTTAGTGGCGAAATCTTGAAGAGCCTATGCAATCAAATACATCCGCGAAAAAGCAGCTTTTGAATAAATAGCGTGGTATGAAGAAAATTCGTCGGCAGTTTCGTTTGTTAAAGACGGAAAGAACCGTTATGGGTAATTTTTACATAACCATCTGAAATAAATAAGGGTTTAATTAGCTTTGTTCGGCACATAACCTTGTATAAAATGTTTTTTATTGCACAAAATAAACGTACGATTTTTGCAACGATTTTTTCGACACTTTTTAAGGGTAAGTAAAAAAATCAAGGTAAAAATAAAAAACAATAAAAATCAATAATTTAAAAGAAAAATAAATTTTTTTTGCAAAAAATGAAAAAAAGTGTTGCAAAAATCGTACGTTTTTATATACTCAATAGTCGAGGAGTGATGTTCTTCATAAAAAAAGAGCATCAACACTTTAATTTAACTATCAAGGAGAAATTTATGATAAAATATTCAAAAACAGCACTTATGTATTTATCACATGAGTATGGACATATTTTAAAGAAATGTGCATTGTTAAATGCAGCACTTTTAATGGGCACTATGGTTGCGTTACCGGCAAATGCAGATGCTGCAGATACTGTAAACAATAGCGTTCACAACGCATTCTATTATGATAAAGACGGAAAAATTGTAACATCTTCTGAGACTACAGATAAAGTTACTCTTAAAGAAACAGATGATGGTCTTGAAATTAATGCAGATGGTTGGGAAAGCACAAGATATGGTGTCTATAATGACAACGTAGAACAACAAGTTGGAACCAAAATTAACAACAGTACTTTTACAAACAACAAAGCTACCAACGGTGCCGGCGGTGCTTTATCTTT
>CANPXT010000001.1 GCA_947586835.1 uncultured Alphaproteobacteria bacterium | reverse complement strand
AAAAAAAGTGTTGCAAAAAACGACCGTTTTTGCAACGCATACTTTTCTTTATATTTCAACAGGTTTAATGAAAAAATATTCGTTTTTTAAAAAATAACGTTTTTTAATTATTTCAATGATAAATTATATAATTATTTGTTCTTTCAAAAGCACGATATGCAAAAAATACTATTTAGAGTTGTAGCATTTTATTCATTCTCAATATTTTTTTCAAAAACAGCTTTAAAGAATCATTTTTTGCTTTTCATCTGCCGGAATTAACGTTAAAAAGTATATGAATTTTCAACCGTATAACAGGAGAAATGAATATGACACTTTGTAAAAACGTGATTGTCAACGGACGGCGAACAAGTATGCGATTAAAAAAAGAAGAATGGTTATCGTTAAGCGATATATGCTGGCGAGAAAAAATTACCTTAAACAACTTATGTTCCAAAATTGACAGCATCAAAGGCAAAGCAGGGTTATCATCCGAAATTCGCTTATTTATTTTGACATATTTTCAAAATAAACTGAATGAATATGAACGGGAAGCTTTTAGTTTTCAAAGAAAAAACAAATTCAATAAAAGTGCTTAATGATTGTTTTTATTTGATTTTTTTAAAAAAGTATCTGACATCATTTAAACTTTAACTGATAAAAAAAAGAGCTTTTAAAGCTCTTTTATTCCGTGGCGGAGAGTACAGGACTCGAACCTGTGCATCCTTTTAGGGGATGACGGATTAGCAATCCGCTGCATTACCACTCTGCCAACTCTCCGTGTTTTTTTATTTTACTTATTTTTTTTTAAAAAGTCAATTTTTATTTCTCAATATTCAAATATTTTTTGTATTAACTCCACAATTTGCCGATGAATCTGTTCGGGAAGCAAACCGATTTTTGTTTTTAAATCGGCCTGATTGACCGGTTGAATCAAATCCATGGCGATATAGGCCTTTTTTCCCCTTAAACCGATGCCGACACGGGTCGGTAACTGGCTTGAACTTACGGTAATGGGCGCTACCAATGCATAAGATAACGTATCATTTAATTCATCGGGGGAAACAATTAAACACGGTTTTTCAACACCTTGAAAAATACCGATATATACTTCAAATCTTTTTACCATATCCACTCCGTTTCCCAGCCCTGTTGTTCCGACGCAACCGGATGAATCCTTTCGCGCCAGTTGAACCGTTCGTGCGTATGTGCCGTTAATATGACACGTTTTTGTTCTACCGTTAAATTTATTTCCGACTGAAATCCGCATTCGGCAATCACATTTTTAGGTAATCGAATACCGTGTGAATTTCCAATTTTTGTGAGTTTTACAATCATTTATAACTCCTTTTTTAAGACATCAGCCAACACCATATATAATCGACCGACATCAGAACCGATTAAAACACTCATTAACAAATTACTTTCTTCGCTTTCACTGGCTTTCTTTGTCATTCCCTCAAACTCCGACATATACCGAGCAACAGTTAAGCGAAAATCTTCATTTTGTTTATAAAATTCAACAATTTTCTTATGTTGCGATTCGCTGATCATTTTTGTAATATGTCGCATAAAAACGGCTTTATCGCCGTCATAGTATTTTTTCCATAACGCATCTTCCGACTTCGGCGTAAAAATATGAGCCATATCAACCGAAAAAGATTGCAAATGATTTAAAATATCTGTTGCATCTTTCAATAAATCAGCTTGAACCTGTTTTTTAGCTGTCGGAAAAACGGTTGAGGCTTTTTGAATACTGCCGGTAATGGAACTTTCAATAAGTTCAACATCCGTTTTAATATTGGTAATGTTTTTTTGAACTTTGGTAACCGTTTCATCTATTTGTTTATTCATATCGGTCAATTCTTTTAAAACGGCATCTGATTTTCGAATCATTCCCTCGGTATTGTTCCCCAGCGATTCTTCCACAACACCGATTCGATTGGTTATTTGTTGTACTTCATTATCAAGCAAAACACCTTGATTTTTAAAAACGGTTAAAACTTTTTCCAGGTTTGTAAATAATTTTTGTGATTGTTGCGTAAAATCAGATTCATATTTTCCGATAATGCTTTCAATATCCTTACCCGATTTATCCATAGCCTGAACAATCAATCCTGCCGTTTTAATCGACTCGTTCGTTCGATTATTTGCTGTTTCAAACGCATGCGCTAAGTTTTGCACATCACTGGTTTGATTTTGTAAAGACTGTGAAATCGCTGAAAATTTTTGACGGGATTCTTCCGTAACCGTTACCAATGAATTGACCTGATCGGCAAATAATTTTAACGTTTCTTCCGTTGTTTCGTTAGCCTTTTCCGTCATGGTTGTTAAGTTTTGAACATGATTTGCGATTTCCCGAATGGAAGAAATTGTTTTCGTATCAACATGTTTTATAATTTTACTTAAATCACCGATCCATTGTTTTAAATCATCACGAACCAACATGGTTTCTTTATTAACCTGCGCAAAGACCGACCGAAACTCTTTAATTTGAGCCCGTAAAGCATTGGTAAGAGATTTCGTATATTCCGAACCCTCCGGTGAAAAAATAATTTCATTTAAACAATTTTTCCAATAATATGCGATTTCAGAAGGTTGTCCGGATCTGTCAACATAACTTGATATTAAAAAAGAAATCACAATCGGCAAAAACAAACCGCAAAAACTACCGACAAACTCCGCCGGTGACAAATCATACCGACTAGTCCACCACCCGGAATAAAATACATAATCAAAAATAAATGCCAGCCAAATTGTCGAAAACAAACTGGCAATCATAAAACCTTTTTTCTCCCAAAATGCCGGTCGGGAATTAACTTCGGCCACATAATCTTCCGATTCTCTGTTCTTACGACGTGTATACATTGTTATTCTCCTTTATTTATTATCTACACTTATTTTTTCTTTTTACATGTTAAAATAAGTTTCGTCAATCATTATTTCATCTTTCAATCAAAAAAGTTATTACAAAATATTACCATTTCATTAACAAAACGCAACGGATTTACAAAATAATTACTTTATAATATATTCTTCGGGATTTATTATCTCTATTTTTTTCTTAATTTGATGCGTAAACCATGTAACTTGCCTTTTAGCATAATGACGCGTTACTTGTTGTCCTGCTTTACAAAGTTCCTCATATGTATATTCATTATGTAAATAGGAATAAATTTGCGAAACGCCGATTGCTTTCATAATATTTCCCTCAGCTTTCATCTTTATTAATCGTTGAACCTCATCAATAGCACCTGTTTCAAGCATTTTTTCAAAACGAATATCAATTTGATGATATAGCTGTGCCCGAGGCGGATTAATGAAATAAACGATAAAATCGGCATCTATTTCTTTTATTTTCGGCTTGTTTTGAAAATAAGATAACGGTTTTCCCGTTGTTAATTGAACTTCTAACGCGCGCCGTAATCGTTGAGAATCGTGAAAATGGCAATCAAGAACTTTTTGACGCACTTCATCTAAATCCATTTGGCGTACTTCTTCACGAATTTTTAAATCAACCGGCGGAATGGGAGAAACACCATTCATTAAAACATCAATGTATAATCCCGTCCCGCCGATAAAAATGGGATTTTCAATATTTTTCACAACTTCTACGGCTTTAAGCAACCAATCATAGACCGAATTTTTTTCAAAGGCATTCATATACCCGTATAAATGATGATTAATACCGTTAATAATTCCCGAATCCGATCGGGCGGATAAAATTTTTAAATCTTTGTAAACTTGTATGGAATCTGCATTAACGATTTCCCCTTTTATTTTTTCGGCCAAACGAAATCCGAACAAAGACTTTCCGCCGGCAGTCGGCCCGACAATTATGTTTATTTTTCGTTTCATAAAGATATAATCCTTGTTTTTTTAAAAAAAATGAATTATGATGAAATAAATCAGAAAAAGGATAACATAATGTTTTATAAAAATCTACTGATATTTACAACTATTTTATTGACAGGGTGCGGTTTTACACCGATGAATCAAATCAATAACGGACAAAATATCATCTCTGAAACAGAAAAAATCACTATTGCCAACATTCCGAATTATGACGGGTATTTATTAAAAAAAGAATTGCAAAATCTTTTAAATCCCAACAAATCTAATGCACCGAAAGAGTATGTTTTAACGGTGTTATTAAAATCACCCGTCTACGAAGATCAAACTATTCAAGGTGATAATTTTTCCAGCCGTGAAAACACAACCGTCAGCGCTTCCTTTCAATTAAAAAACACGCAAACTCAAAAAATTGTTTTAACTGATTCTACAATAGCAACGGGTGCTTATAATATTGTGCAGGATCCTTATGCAACACAAACGGCTCGAAACAAACTTAAAACAAACTTACTGAAAATTATAGCAAATAATATTTCTGTACGTATTATCTCTTTCTTAAAATCACAAGAGGAGAAAAATGAAAGCAAAACCGTTTCAAATTGACGCTTTAAAAAAACAAATCACCGAGCATTATCGAGTGATTTTACTTTTCGGAACCGATTTTAGCGTTGTTTCGGATTGTGCCGATAAAATCATACAAATGGTTCTGCCTAAAACAGATGATTTTTCTCTCATTAAAGTACATAAAACGCAATTAAAGGAACAACCATCCTTGTTATTGGATGAAGCAAATACTGTTTCGTTTTGGACAAATAAAAAAATTATTTGGCTCAAAGATGCTGATAATAATCAAACGGAAATAATTGAATCTTATTTGGAAAACATTCAAACAAATACACTGTTATTAATTACAACCGAAAACTTAATAAAAAACGCCTCTTTGCGTGTTTTGTGTGAAAATCACGAAAGCGCTTTAACAATTGCTTGTTACGAAGATAATGAAAGTGATACACGTTTTTTTATTAAAGAGTTTTTAAAATCAAATAATTATTATTGCTCTGAGGATGTGTTGAATTTATTACAAAGTCGCCTGAATGAAAATCGCTTTATTACAAAAAACGAACTATCAAAATTATTGATATACATGGGTGAAAATAAAGAAATCACAACGATTGATGTTGAAAATGTTATTCCGGATTTAAAAAATTCAACAATGGATCAATTGTGTTTTTATGTAGCAGGCGGTGATCAAAAACAATCCGATTCAGCCATTAAAATATTGTTAGAAAATAATGAAATGCCTGTTACAATCGTTCACAATTTGATGCAATACTTTAATAAATTAATGATTGGAAAAGATCTGATTTCAAAACAAACTGCCGGTGACGTGATTTTGAAAAAACTTTTACGTGCCAATCAATATATGTATAAAGATACGCTTTTAATGCATATTCATTTATGGAATAAAGATTTGATTTTAAAAACTTTACTTTTATTAAACGAAACGGAAGAACAAATCAAAAAAACAGGTACACCGGCTAATGTTGTATTACATCGCACCATTACCATGGTTTGCGGTTTGGCTAGAAAACTTAAAAGACAAACTTTTTAATATTACTTTTTTAAAGAACCGCCATAACTTAAGCGTTGCAAAACATCATCCAATTCATCAGCAGATTGACAATGAACAATTACTTTTCCGGACATACCGCTCCATTGAATTGAAACCTTTGTATTCAATAATGAACTAAATTGCGTTGCTAATGCTTCAATATGTTTATTCTTTTCTTTCATAATCGAATGTGTTTTACTGCGTTGTGTTGCCAATTTTTCGGTCTGACGAACATTTAAACCTTTTTTAATCACTTCGCGACACAATGTAATCGGATCTTTAGCGGTTAATAAAGCACGCGCGTGACCAACCGTAATTTCCTTCTTTTCCAATAACATTTTTACTTCATCCGGCAAATCTAATAATCGAATCATATTAGCTAAATGACTACGACTTTTTCCGATAACCCGTGACAAATCTTCCTGTTTATAATGAAATTCCTTCATTAAGCGTTTATAAGCTTCAGCTTCTTCTAACGGATTTAAATCTTCCCGTTGTAAGTTTTCAATGATGGCAACTTCTAATGCTTCTTTATCCGTAAAATCCTTTACAATCACGGGAACTTTTGTCAAGCCTGCCATTTTAGAAGCACGAAACCGCCGCTCACCGGCAATAATTTCATATTGATTTTTCTGCGCGCTTTTCCGTACTAAAAGCGGCTGTAAAACACCTTTTTCTTTAATAGAAACCACTAAATCGGCTAAAGCTTCCGTTGTAAAAACGCGCCGCGGCTGAAATGAACCGGCAACCAATTGAGAACTATCGATATATAAAACGGTATTTACGGAATTATTTTGTAAGGTTAACTCTTGTTCTTCAAACGATTCATCACCCATTAAAGCTTGTAATCCTCGCCCTAATCCTAAATTTTTATCCATTGAACAACTCCTTTCCTTTACTTAACACCTCTGCTGCCAATCGAATATAACTTTTAGAACCCATACTTTTCACATCATAAATTACAACAGGTTTTCCGTGTGACGGTGCTTCAGGAATACGTACGTTACGGGGAATAATGGTATCATATACATAATCTTTAAAATATGATTTAACATCTGCAACAATAGATTTTGATAAGTTTGATCGCCCGTCAAACATTGTTAAAACAATGCCATGCAAAACTAATTTTGAATTAAAATTTTGTTTAACTTTTTGAATGGTTTTCATTAAATCGGCAACACCTTCCAAAGCTAAATATTCGCATTGAACCGGTATAATGACATAGTCAGAGGCAACAAGCGCATTCATTGTTAATAACCCGACAGCTGGCGGACAATCGATAAAAATATAATCAAAACCATGGACATCTTTTAAAGCTTTTTTTAAGAAAAATTGCGGTTTTTCTCTATCTGCCAACTCAATATCTATACCCAACAATTCTTTGCCGGATGGCATAATATATAATTGCGGTATTTGTGTTTCGGTAATAACTTGTGACAAGGTATGATGTCCTGTTATGAAGGTATAGGAATTCAATCCTTTTCTTCTCGTTGATCCCACACTGACAGTTGCGTTTCCCTGAGGATCCAAATCAATAATTAAAACTTTTTTACCGACAGCAACTAAAGCCGTAGCCAAATTAACAGCTGTTGTTGTTTTTCCCACACCGCCTTTTTGGTTTGAAACAGAAAAAATATAAGGTTTTAGCATTTTTTTTGAACCCCAGATATTTGAACAATATAACCTTCATTGATACCGTTAATACAATCAATCGACACGGTAGAATCGATTTCTTTTAACTCTTCGGATACATTTTTTCCTTTTAATAACAAAAAAACTGTATTTTCTTTTAAAAAAGGTAATCCGTATTCAATAATTCGATTTAATTTTGCGAATCCGCGGGCAGTAATAACATCAGCTTTCAAATTTTGAATATTCTCAATTCTATCATTTAAAATATGAACATTAATTCCTAACTCTCGTGATGCTTCCTGCAAGAAAACACATTTTTTTCCATCACTTTCAATTAAATAAAAATCAGTCAGTGTTCCGTTTAAACATTGATTTAAAATTGCCAAAACCAGCGCAGGAAAACCACCTCCCGAACCAAAATCGACCAACACTTTTGCTTGTTTCGGCAGGTAAAAATAAAGTTGTGCGGAATCATAAATATGTCGCTTCCACAAGTTATTTACATCACGATTTGAAACAATATTCAACGCTTTTTGCCAATGTGTTATCAAGTGAGCATAACGCTCAAAAAGATTTTTTGCCGGCATAATTTTTTGACTCAATTGTTCCATGTGAAACATCCTCAATTTCATATTAACAAAACATTAACTTTTTTTTATTTTAAATGCAAGCATTATTTTTTATATTCATATGTTTCCCGTGAAACAATCATAAAAAACATTAATAATAACAATAAATTAATTAAAAAATAAATTTTAGACTATTTCTCTCTTTGCACTCTTTATTGTTTTGCTGATTCACCCATAAAGATTGATAAGAAAGAGAGTGGATTAATTTAAAACAAAGTGATTGATCAACATTTTGAAACGTCAAAGAAAATCTTTGAGAATCAATGCCTTGAATATTCCATTCCAGCGGGTTTAATTGATAAGAAAATTGTGATTTTTGCAAGTTTGATTTATCTGACCTTGAAGTAGCATCCATAATTAACAAATTGATTTTATTAATTAATTCATTTTGTTGAAGAGCATTAAACCCTGTTTTTAATTGCTTGGCTGATTGAGCATCCATTTGTCCTTGAATAGCCATATTTGACAATAAATCAATCATTTGTCCAAAAACAGGAACGGTAATCAATAAACAAGACAAAAAGAGAATTTTTTTCATTCAATCTCCCATAAATTATTTTTTATTTTTCTAATAAAATCAATATGTTGCTTTTCTTCTTCCGCTGAAACGACAAATAATCGCGGTTTATGATATTCTAAATTTTCCGCTTTTAAATGAACCGGCTGTACGGATACATTTGTTACTTCTTTTTCTTTTGTTTTCTCAGATAAAAACTCCGGCTCACGCCCTCCGATCAATTCTAAATAAACTTCAGCCAATAATTCACTGTCCAACAATGCACCGTGTTTTGTTCGCGAAGAATTATCTATATGAAAACGTTTACATAACTCATCCAAATTTACTCGGGATCCGGGAAACATTTTACGCGCCATTAAAAGAGTATCCAAGATGCGCTCGGAAGCAATAGCAGGACGATGACATCTGGCAAGCTCGGCGTTTATAAACTTCATATCAAAACCGATTGCATTATGAGCGATTAAGATGGAATCTTCACCGATAAAATTCAAAAAATCATCAACAATTTCCTCAAATTTCGGCTTGTCAGACAAAAATTCTTCCGTCAAACCGTGAACAGCGATCACTTCCTCGCTCATAGCGCGTTGGGGATTAATATAGCATTGATATGTTCGACCTGTCGGAACATGATTAATCAGCTCAATACACCCGATATCAATAATTCTGTCAGAATCGGGAAATAACCCGGTTGTTTCAGTATCAAAAACAATTTCTCTCATTTTAATCCCTCTTTATTCTACCATACAAAAATTTTTTCAAAGACGCAAGATTTTTTCATGGATATTGTTAATTTTGTGGATAAGTCTTAAAAACAAAAAAAATGTTTCTCACCTCAAAAAGAAACATACATTTTTTTCAAAAAAAATTGAACAGTCGTATCTTTCAATAAGTGTTCAACCAAAATCGGAAATAAAGATAATGAAAAACACCGATTTCAACGAGTCGGACAAGCTTAAAAATTTATGTCAACTAAAATAATTTTTTTTTATCCACATTATACGCAGGGTTTATCACTATTATATATTTTTATATAAGAATTCGAAAAAAGAAAAGTGGATAAGTTTTTCTTGCAAAAAACGGGGGACTGTGTTATATGTTTTTTGATTTGATTTTGGAGGATACCATGCTTTCTTTATATAATTCGGCAACGCATCAAAAACAGGAATTCATCCCCATTCGCAACAATGAAGTTCGTTTCTACGGTTGCGGCCCGACTGTTTATAATTATGCTCATATCGGTAATATCAGAGCATTCGTGTTTTATGATTTAATGAATCGTTATTTACGTTATAAAGGTTTTAAAGTAACATTCGCCATGAATTTAACCGATGTTGATGATAAAACAATTCGAAATTCACGGGCTGAGGGAATATCTTTGCGTGCATTTACCGATTTTTATGCTGAAGCTTTTTTTAAAGATATGGAAGCTTTACATATTAAAAAGCCGGATTATATCATTCGAGCAACCGAAGAAATTGATGCTATGATTGAGCTCATTAATTTGTTATTGGAAAAAGGATATGCCTATAAATCAAAAACCGGTGATATATTCTTTAAAATCAAAGCTTTTAAAGAATATGGACAGATGGCAGGTATTCAATCGAGTCAATTGAGAGCCAATGCCGACGGAAGATTGTCAGACGAATATGAAAAAGAAGATGTTAATGATTTTGCGCTGTGGAAAGCTTACACCGAAAAAGATGGCGATGTTTTTTGGGATGCTCCTTTTGGAAGAGGACGGCCGGGTTGGTCTTTGGAATGTTCAGCCATGGCGCGAAAATATTTAGGACAACCGCTTGATATGCATTTGGGTGGTGTTGATTTAATTTTTCCGCACCATACGAATGAAATTGCTCAATCAGAATGTGCTTACGGATGTAAATTCGTAAATTACTGGATTCATAATGCGCATATAATGGTAAACGGTAAAAAAATGTCAAAATCGGCTAATAATTTTTACACGTTACGAGATTTAACCGATAAAGGATATTCGCCGGAAGCCGTACGATATGAGTTGTTGAAGGCGCATTATCGGGTAACTATGGATTTTAAAGAAGAAAATTTATCAGGTAATCAAACAGTTATTGAGCGGTTTGTTAATTTAATTCATCGGTTGGATGAACCGAAAGAGGGTCAAGGATGGCCATCATGTGATGAAGCACTTGAATGTGTTGCCAACGGGTTTGAAAAGGCTCTTGATGATGATTTAAATATGCCGATGGCATTAGCTGCCTTTTTTGATTTTATATCTGAGGTTAATAAAAATTTCAATGATTTAACGATTGAACAAGCTGACAAGATCAAGCAACAATTATTAAAGTTTGATACGGTTTTGGCATTATTACCTAAACAGAAAGAGCAAAAATTAACCGTTGAGCAAGAAGAACTCATTCAAAAAAGAGAAGCCTATCGGGCGGTGAAAGATTGGGCAAATGCCGATGCCGTCAAAAAGCAACTTGCTGATATGGGAATTATAGTAAAAGATACACCTAAAGGTCCCATTTGGACAATCGGTTAATGAAAATCCAGTAAAAACTTTTCAGCACCTAAGGCGGCGATGCAACCGCTGCCGGCGGCAATAACGGCTTGTCTGTATTTTTCTTCTTGCACGTCCCCGCAGGCAAAAACACCCGGTACGGAAGTTTCCATGGTACGTTTATTTGTTTCAATATAACCGGCAGAAGTAATTTGAAGTTGATCTTTTACCAAATCAATTTGCGGAACGGTTCCGACGGCTTCAAAAACACCTTGGACAAATAATTCATATGTTTGATTGGTTTGAGTATTTTTCCATATTAATTTTTCTAATCGTTCATTTCCTTGAAAAGAAAGAACATCGGCATTTTTATAAATAACGATTTTATCATTTTGTAAAACTTGTTCCTGTAATAACTTTTCACCGGTAAACGAATCAAATTTGTTAAGCAAATATACTTTATCGGCAACTTTTGATAAAAATAATGCTTCATATAAAGCTGTATTACCGCCACCGATAACAGCAACCGTTTTTCGACGATAAAAAAAGCCGTCACAAGTAGCACAAACGGATATACCTGATCCTTTAAATTTTTCTTCGCCATCAACATTGAGCCATCTGGCTTTGGATCCGGTTGCAATAATTACACTTTTTGCCGTTCCGCCGCTTGTTTCCGATTTAAAAGAAAACGGATGAATTTTTAAGTTGATTTCGGTAATCATTTCATTAAAAATGGCTGTGCCGACTTGTTGATTTTGTTTATAAAAAATATCTGTTAAATCAACGCCTGAAATTTTATCAAAACCGGGAAAGTTTTCAATTTCATGTGTATAAATTAATTGACCGCCGATATTTGAACCGGTAAATAAAGTGGTATGCAGTCCGGCACGTGTTGCATAAAGACCCGCCGTGTAACCGGCAGGTCCCGAACCGATAATAAGAACATCTGTTTCAATCATATAAAGCCTCCTTTGAGGCTTTATATAGGATTAAATAAACTGAACGTCCAGTATTTCGTAAGATTTTTCACCTTTCGGTGTTTTCACGTCAACAAAATCTCCTTTTTGTTTTCCGATCAAAGCATGAGCAATCGGTGAAAGCAGAGAAATATAACCTTTTTCAAGATTAGCTTCATATTTACCGACAATTTTATATGTGTAATGCATAGCAGTTTCGGAATCTTCCAATTGAACCGTTGATCCGAATAAAACTTTATCACCGGATAAGGTTTTAACATCAATAACTTGAGCATGTGAAAGCGCGTTTTCCAATTCCAAAATACGTCCTTCATTAAAACTTTGTTGTTCACGCGCCGAATGATATTCGGCATTTTCGGATAAATCGCCATGTGCCCGTGCTTCTTCAATTGCGGCAACAATGCGCGGTCTTTCAACAAATTTTAATTTTTTTAATTCTTCCGTTAAGTCGACATATCCTTGAGTTGTCATGGGAATTTTTTCTTCCATAGTTTTCTCCCTGTTGATTTAAGTTTAAAAAATAAAACCACGGTTTTTGAAACCGCAGCGGTCATTGTTTTTATCATTAAAACTATTATAAAATAAAAGAAATGAAAAAGCAAGATTATTTTTTGAAAAAAAGATTGATTTTTTTGAAAGTCATTGGTATGCTGAAGAAAACTTTTGTAAAATAAGGATACGCATATGCATGAATTACACTCGCTTTTAATTGATTTAACGTTAATTTCTGTTTATGCAGCCATAATCACACTTCTTTTCAAAAAATTAAAACAACCGACGGTTTTGGGCTATATTCTAGCCGGGATTTTTGCCGGTCCGTTTTTGGCTTTTTTACCGACAGTGACCGAAAAAGAAAACTTGACGATTTGGGCTGATATCGGAGTTATTTTTCTTTTATTCGGTTTGGGATTGGAGTTTAGTTTTAAAAAAATGATGAATGTCGGAAAGGCGGCCATCATTACGGCAACATCGAATGTGTTTTTTTTGCTGTTTTTAGGATATAATACCGGTTTATTGCTGGGTTGGTCAACATCGGACAGTTTTTTTCTGGGCAGTATGATTTCTATGTCTTCAACGACAATTATTATTAAAGCGTTCGAAGATTTAAATATTAAAAAACAACCTTTTACTCATTTGGTTTTCGGTGTTTTGGTTGTGGAAGATTTAGTCGGTATTTTATTGTTGGTATTATTACCGACTGTTGCTTTAAGTAATGCCATAAACGGTTCGGCTCTTATTATCAGCGCGACGAAATTAATGTTCTTTTTGGTTTTGTGTTTTGTTACGGGTATTTATTTAATTCCTACGTTTTTTAAAAAAATTCAAAATTATTTAAATGAAGAAATTTTACTCTTAGTAACGTTGGCGCTTTGTTTTACTATGGTATGGCTTGCAACATCGTTTGGTTTTTCATCGGCATTGGGCGCTTTTATTATGGGATCTATTTTAGCCGAAACCGGGTGTGTCACACGCATTGAAAAAATTATTAAACCGTTAAAAGATTTTTTTGGTGCCGTATTTTTTGTGTCAGTCGGTATGATGGTTAATCCCGTTCTGTTTATGCAATATGCTTATCCGATTTTGGTCATTACCGTTATTGTGATTTGCGGACAAATTTTATTTTCCTGTATGGGATTTTTAATTTCCGGGCAAAATTTAAAAACTGCCATTCAAGGAGGTTTTTCTTTAGCACAAGTCGGTGAGTTTGCTTTTATTATTGCATCGCTCGGTATGAGTTTAGGTGTTATTAACGAACGTGTTTATCCGATTATTATTGCCGTTTCGGTCATCACAACTTTCTTAACACCGATGATGATTAAGTCAGCCATGCCGATATATGGGGTAATTGCAAAGATTCTTCCCGAAAAATGGTTGCTGTATTTAGAGCAAAACACTCAAAATAATAAAACAACCAAACAAGAAGAGCGGTTATGGAATATTGTATTTAAAAATTATTTTATTCGACTGATTTTATTTGTTATGATTAATTATGCCTTAATCGGTTTCGGTAAATATTTAATTAAACCTGTTGTTTATTGGTTATTACCGAATATACCCGCGCGTATAACGGTTACTTTTTTAACGTTACTTATGATGTCACCGTTTTTAAAGGCTTTGTTAGGTTGGGAAACATTATTACCTCAAGCGTTCAGAGAAAAAATTCCCAATGTTACTGTTTTGAAAAAAATATTATTTTCGAAATTGACACATCATCAAATTGTTCAAAAAGTTGAAGAGACAATCAGTGAAAAAACAAATATTTTAAATATGTTTGGGTTTCATGATCGATTGGGAAAAATATATTATCGTCTTTGGATGGAGAAAAAAAACAATCGTCCGATTTTAATTTTGTTAACAAGTTTCAGATTGCTGATTGTTTGTTTTTTTGTCATGACGGTTGTTCATCAATTTTTGACCGAAAATCCGAAAGTGATTTCAGTTCTTGTTTTTCTGTCGGTTATTGTTTTAACCCGTTCGAAATGGCTTTTCACACAGTATAATAAAATTGAAACGCAATTTTTTGATAATTTAAACGGTGGCGAAGTTAAAGAATAAATTATTCTTCTTCTTGAAGATGATAATCCAAGGAATAACCGACGGATCGAACGGTTCGAATAATATCTTTATCGCCGTTTTCATTTAAAGCTAATCTTAACCGACGAATATGAACATCAACCGTCCGTAATTCAACATGAATGGATCCGCCCCAAACGGCTTTTAATAAGTATTCTCGCGATAAAACAACGCCCGGCTTTTCCATTAAAAATTGAAGTAAACGAAATTCGGTCGGACCTAAATGAATTGGTCGATCGGCACGCAAAACCCGTCGTTTTGAAAAATCAATTTCAATATCACCATATGATAAATTATGTACGACGGGAGTAGGGGTTGTTCTGCGTAACAATGCCATAATTCGAGCCATTAACTCCGGCACGGAAAAAGGTTTGACGATATAATCGTCGGCACCGTACGATAATCCCTTGACTTTATCAGATTCTTCTCCGCGTGCCGTTAACATAATTATGGGAATTGTGCGTAATTCATAAGTTTTTCGCATTTCTCGGCATAAATCAATGCCTTGAATACTGGGTAACATCCAATCCAATAAAATTAAATCCGGTTTTTCGGTCAGAGCAGTTGTTAAAACATTTTTTCCGTCCATACAAACAAGAGTTTCATACCCTTGCTTCTCTAAATTATATTTAAGAAGGGTTACCAATCCGACTTCATCTTCCACAATTAAAATTTTTGTCATTTGCCCTCTTTTAAAGTTTGAATAGCCTTTTGATAAGAGCTGTTTTTGAATATAAAACTGCCGGCAACCAAAACATCAGCTCCGGCTAATTGACAGGCCGGCGCAGTTATCTGATTAATACCGCCGTCAACGGAAATTAAAATTTTTTTTCGCCCGATTAATTCTTTAACGGCGGCAATTTTATTTAATGATTGAGGAATAAAACTTTGTCCGCCGAATCCCGGTTCAACCGACATAATTAAAACCAAATCAATAAAAGGAAGAAAAGGAATTAAACGGGAAATATTTGTATCCGGTTTTACGGATAAACCGGCTTTTTTCCCTTCTTTTTTTATGGCAAAAAGCGTTTTTTCAATCTCTGTTTGTGCTTCAACATGAATGGTTATATAATCGGCACCGGCTTGAGCAAAATCATGTATATAATTTTGCGGATGTGTCATCATTAAATGAACATCAAACGGAAGAGCTGATTGCGCGCGTATCGATTGAATGACGCAGGGACCAATAGTTAAATTGGGAACAAAATGCCCATCCATCACATCAATATGTAACCAATCGGCTCCCGCACGCGTTACTTTTTTAATGTCGGCACCAAGTCGGGAAAAATCAGCTGAAAGAATGCTGGGAGCAATAAGAGTCATTTTACCATCTTTCCAAAATATGTTTTCTGTATCGTTTTAACATTCTGGCACAACTTAAGTGATGCGTTGCCAAAATGCGCAGATTGTCTATGTTTTTATTTTCGGCTGAGTTATAAATAACACATAACGCTTTTGCACGTACATCATAAAGGCGTTTATTTGTTTTATTTTTCATTTGATGATATTGCTGCGGGAAAATACCCATTAATGATTTATATTTTTGCGCTTCAAGTTGATAAACAATTTTTCTCACGCTAAACGGCTGATGATGAGCTTGCGCTGACTTTATTTCATTTTTAACTTGTTCAATAAAATTTTTTTCCATTTTAATCCTGTCTTTGATGTTGTTCTTGTATTCTTTTTTGTCGGATAAGTTGTTTTTTTTCATAAAACGATTTTTCTTTTGGGTTTAAATGTTCGTTATATAACTTTTTTATCTCTTGATATTGCTTAATTAAATAAGCACATGTTACCAACGCGACAATTCCGCCGGTTGAGGTTAAAAATAACATTGATTTTTTGTTCATTTCTTTCCTTTCAACAGAGAGACGGTTTATATTTTATCATATAAACCGCCCCTTGAACCAATAAATTATTTTACGATTTTCGGATCTAATTCACCCGATTTATACCGTTTTGCCATATCTGCCAAAGAAATTGGTTTAATATGAGAAGCATTGCCTGCCGCACCGAATTCTTCATACCGAGCTTCACAAACGGCTTGCATGGCATCCATGGCGGGTTTTAAGTATTTTCGCGGATCAAATTCTGCCGGTTTTTCCGTAAATACTTTTCGGATTGCACCGGTTAAAGCCATTCTGAGATCGGTATCGACATTCACTTTCCGAACACCGTGTTTAATGGCTTCCTGAATTTCTTCAACCGGTACGCCGTATGTTTGCGGCATTTGTCCGCCGTAAGCATTAATAATATCTTGCAACTCTTGCGGAACGGAAGAAGAGCCGTGCATTACCAAATGTGTGTACGGTAATTTTTGGTGGATTTTTTTGATGGTATCAATGGACAAAATCGCACCGTCCGGTTTACGCGTAAATTTATAAGCTCCGTGCGATGTTCCGATAGCAACAGCCAAAGCATCAACTTTTGTTTCTTCGACAAAACGAACGGCGTCATCGGGATCGGTTAATAATTTAGATTTATCAATGGCACCCTCAAAGCCATGTCCGTCTTCTTTTTCACCTTTTCCCGTTTCCAATGAACCGATACAGCCGAGTTCGCCTTCAACCGATACACCGACCGGATGCGCAACGCTTGTAACCGTGCTTGTGACTTGTGCATTATATTCATGTGTAGCCGGTTTACCGTCAGAGGTAAGAGAGCCGTCCATCATAACAGAAGTAAAACCATTCATCATGGCGGAGAAGCAAATATCCGGACCGGAACCGTGATCTTGATGAACGCAAATCGGCAATTCCGGATACATTTCAACACCGGCCATCATTAAGTGCTTTAAAACAGCATCATTGGCATAACCGCGCGCACCTTTACTGGCTTGAATAATAACGGGAGAATCCGTTTTTTTGGCGGCGGCTAAAATTGCCAATACCTGTTCCATATTGTTTACGTTAAATGCCGGAATACCGTAATTATGTTCGGCAGCATCATCAAGTAATTGTCTTAAAGAGACGAGAGCCATTTATTTTTTCCTTTCATTGTTAAGATAATCAAACCACTTTTGATTATTAATCAAAAGCATACGTGCAATCGGTTGCCGACCTTTGATGTAGGAAAAAACCATATCAAAACGCACGGAAACCGAGTTTTGTGCCTGCATTAACCGATCAATTTCTTCGGCTGCCTGTTCAGGCAAATAATAGCGATGTAAAATTTTTGCGAATTGTGCTTTAGGACAATATCCTTCTGGAAATTGGCGACAATTTGTTTTTTCCCAATCAATTTCGTATTGAATATAATGTCCCGAAAATAAATCCAACGGATCATATCCTTTTACGGCGAGAACCACTTGCTGAGCGGTGTATAAAGTAAAAACAAGATACCCTGTCCAGCTTAATAACACCAAGAGAGGCAGGAATAAAACGCATAAGAAGAAAGAATGTTGTTTCACGATAACTCCTTTTGCGAGACATGAAATAAAAAATATCTGCCGACAAGCAATAAAATTCCGATACCGATTAATCCGAAGCCGATTCCGGTTAAGGAAACGGTATAAACAAAATATTGCAGACAAAGTCTGAAAATAATTAAGAAAAGACATGCATAAAAAGATTTGATTTTTTGCTTGTAAGCAAAGAAAAGCGCTGCTACGGCAAAAACAATAAGAGCTAAAATCAATCCGGCAGATTGAAAAGTAATAAACGAATAGGTAAATGCTAAAATTAAACTTAATGCCCAAATAATATAAGCTGATTTTTTATCTTTTAAGAAAAGTCCGACAGTACAAAAGGGAAGAGCGGCTAAAATAAATACTCCCCAAACGGAAACTAACATTTTTTGAGGCGTTAAAACAACATTTTGTATACTGTACGAATAATCAACACCGAAAAGTGTGGCAAAGCAAATAATGTAAAATACACTGCGCATAACTTTTGTAAAAGCACAGGATCCGATTATTCGTTGACAGACAGACACACAAGCAAAAAGAGCAGATAAGAAAATCCATGCACCGGAAAGCGGCATAAAAGTATCAATAAACGCTTTTGCCCATTGACTGAACCATAACGTATTTAAAAGAGAAACAATTAAGGCAAAAAACCAAATCCAGGCTGAAAAAGCATTGTTTTTAAAGTAAAGAACAAGAGGTAAAACTAATAAAACACCGAATACTGCCCATTCGGGAGAAGAGCCGAAAGCAACGCCGCAACCGTAAGTTAAAGCCCATAGCGTAACCACATGTTTTACACGAAAAAAATAAATAAAAGGCGTGGATAAAAGCGCCCCGAAAAAGAGCACATCCCAAGGTGATCCGTTTAAATGAAAAATTTGCCCGATGAGTGCAATACCGATAAATATCCAACCGATATTGAGCCAAAGCCAGCGTTCGGCATATTTATTTTTTTTCAGTAAGATAAAAAGGCGTGTGGTAATCATCGCAAAAACGGCAAAATAAACGCCAAGTTTAACAATTGAAGAAATTTCTTGCCAATTAGAGGCAATTAAGGCGATTATTCCCATTAAAACACATCCGAGACCGCCCCAAATAATATGACGACGTAAATTTTGTTTCATTTGAAATTTTTTTGTTTCTTTTATGTGTTTTAATAAGGTAGTTTTCTGTTCTTTTGATATAAGCTTTTTTTGATATAACCAATCGATTTTATACTTTTTTTCCGATAATTTAATTTGCGTTAATTGTTTTTGGGATAATACTTTTGAATGTTTTAAAAAATGCAGAAAGTCATTATTGTTTTGCTTGTACAAAACAAAAAGTACAATCAGCAATAAAAAAATTGATTCAAACATGATTTATCCTTAAAATTTTATCTCATTATTATATAGAACTTTCCTTGAAAAAGCAAATATTTTTTAATGTTTTTCTGAAAATTAAGTGAAAAAGAACAAACAAAAAAAGCGTTTTTTGATTTTGTGAATCGCAAAACGCTTTTTAAAGAATGATTAAATGAATTAATCGGACAATTTAAAGTTAGCCAATAATTCAGCGGATTTTGCCGCATTTTTCGGATTTATCATCGCGTTTTTATTATATCCCGCATCTACATGGATGATTTCCGATGTAATACCTGATGCCAAATCGGAACACAGGAACATACCGGTCTTGCCGACATCTTCAATGGTCACGTTGCGACATAAAGCGGAATTATTTTCCGTCCATCCCAAAATTTGCCGGAAATCACCGATACCGGCGGCAGCCAATGTACGTATCGGACCGGCAGAAATGGCATTGACGCGAATGTTTTGATGTCCCAAATCAAAAGCAATGAAATGAATAGACGCTTCCAATGCCGCTTTCACAACCCCCATCACATTATAATTCGGCAAATATCTTTCGGCGCCTAAATAAGTAAGGGTTAAACAAGCGCCGCCGTCTGTCATTAATTCGGAAGCTCTGCGGCAAACATCAGTGAACGAATAGCAGGAAATTAACATGGAATTGGTAAAGTTATTAACCGATGTATCGACATACCGTCCCTTTAATTCATTTTTATCGGAAAAAGCAATGGCGTGTACAACAAAATCAAGTTTTCCCCATTTTTCTTTAATGGTTTGAAACGTATTGTCCATTGATTCTTTATCTAATACGTCACAGGGAATCAATAAGTTTGAACCGACAGATTCAGCCAGCGGACGCACACGTTTTTCAAGGGTTTCTCCCTGATATGTAAAAGCAAGTTCCGCGCCTTGTGCCGCCATTTCTTTAGCAATACCCCATGCAATGGAATGATCATTGGCAACACCCATAATTAACCCTTTTTTTCCGTTCATAATACCTGTTGACATTTTTTTACCTCTTTCATTAGTTTGTTACAGTGATATTTTTTTTATACACAAAATCATTCTAAAAATCAAATGACACTTTTATGACAATTCAATCGATGATCTAAAATGAAAATCGCAAACCGACATAAGCTTCATGAGCATCAAAGTGCAGATTTTGATTTTCGGCAGATACGTCGCCCATATCGACATAGCGATAGCCGGTATCAAACGTGACATTTTTTGTCAGTTTTACACCGACACCGACGGTTGCATTCCAAGCAAAGTTTGTTCCGCTTGATTTGTTATGTGATTTTTTATCATTGACCGAATAAAAAGCCGACCCGATACCGGCACCGAAATAAGGATGAACATAGCGTGAAACATGCATGTCGATATATCCGTTGGCCATTAATCGTTGCATTTGAGAATCGGTTTGAATGGATTCAAATTTAACTTTACTTAAAGCCGTATATTCGGCTTCTGCCCGAAAAATGCCGGTTTGTCCTCCGATGTAGGCAGAAATAAAACCGGCGCTTTTATATTTATCAGCCACATCTGTTTCGCGAATATCGGAAATACCGCCACGTGCACCGAAGTAACCGTTGCCGGCAAAGGCTGCCGAAGAGAGGGTTAAAGCAAAAAATAGAATCAAAAAATGAATACGCATAATTCCTCCGCAATAAAAACCTAATATACTATGCATTAAATTTTTTCAAATGTCAAATATTTCATAAAAAACTCCCTTTGAGTCATGAACCCAAAGGGAGACTTAAACGTTTAAAAAAGAGAAATTAATAACCCTCAATGCTAAAACGTTTGCGACGCATTTTCCGTGAACGGCGAATACATTCCGTTGCTTTACGAGCCTTCTTTTCAGACGGTTTTTCGTAGTAGCGGCGCAGCTTCATTTCGCGAAAACTGCCTTCCCGTTGCATTTTCTTTTTTAAAACGCGCAAAGCCTGTTCAACGTTATTGTCGTGTACAACGATTGTAACTATGTTACTCACCTCTCTTTCGATATAAAGTGAAAAACATTATAACAAAAAAATAAATTATTGCAAGTGTTTTTTTATACTTCTGCGAAATTTTTTAGCTGAACATTTTTTTTAAATATCTTAACAAGCAAAAAGCAGACGACTTTTTTAGATATATTTTTAGGTTGTGAAAAAAGAAAAAGTTTTAAAGTAAATTATTGACACGGAAAATCGGTAAAAACAAGTTCGGGATCTACGCGTGTTTCATACCAGAAAAACGAAAAATGCAAATGCGGACCGGTAGCACGTCCCGTTTGTCCGATTTCGCCGATTTTATCATTGCGCTTTACTTTATCGCCGATAGTTACATTTGTTTTCGATAAATGCGAATAAGAGGAAAATAAACCATATCCGTGATTAATTAAAACGGTTTGTCCTGTTAAAAACATATCGGGATGTGCAATCGTTACAACACCGTCTGCCGGCGCATATACGGGTGTTCCGACGGGTGCGGCATAGTCTGTTCCACCATGTCCGCTGCCTTTTATACCGTTTAAAATACGTTGTGTCCCGAAAGAACCGGATAATCGATAATGATGAACCGGTCTTGAAAAACAAGTCGGAAAAAAGTCGGTAATAAACTTTTGTCTTTCTGTTTTTAGTAAAGCATTTTCGGTAGCAATTCGTTTTTCATTTTGAGTATTGACGACAACTTTTTCTTTGGGTAAACCGTTAACAACATCTGTTTGCCATTGACGCATTTCATACGGAAAAGAAAGAGTCTTTTGTATTTTTTCTTTTTGATATATTAATAAAAGCGGTGTTATTGCCGAATGAGGAATTCCGAAATAAAATAAACCTGTCTGATGGGGAACAATTTGTTTATTTTGATAAAAAAGCTTTTCATCTTTGGTTAAACTACCTTGAATTAAGCGTCCGTCTTGCACTGAATTGTGAAAAGTCAAGGCTTTTAACTCGGTAATTACAGAGGAATAACACAATAGTGAGAGAATAAAAATATTTATCGTTTTATTCTTTTTAAAATAATTTGTTGTATTTATTTCTTTATGTAATGAAAAAACATGTATGTGTATCATTTTGTTATTCTTTTGTTAATACATTGTGTAATTACTATGTGTTTTTACGGGTAGATACGGAAAATAAATCCGGTTGAAACATTTTTTCTGGTTGTTTCGATGTATTTGGGTTGAATTTTGATGAAATCACTTTTTCATGTGTTGTACAAGGTGAAGCTTTTAAAGAACCGTCGGCAAAACGAATATGAAAGTGTTGCGTTTTCATCGCTTCTTCTCGATGAGAAATAATTTTGCCCGAGTCATTAACGATAAGCGCAAAGCCTCGTGCTAATACGGCATGATAGGAATAAGATTGCAATAATGTTGATTTTAAATTCAATTCGGCTGTGATTGTTTTTAAATAAATTGTCAAAGCATTTTGTAATCGTGCTGATTTATCTGTCAAACGCTCTTGAAATAATTGTATAATTTGTGAAAGATCAGGTAAAGAGCGTGTTAAAGCTTGCAGTTTTGTTTGGGCCGTTTCCATAACACGATACAATCCGTCAATCAATCGATTTTCGCGTTCATTAAACCACGCCGTCAATTCGGCTTGTACGGGAACGGCTTTTTCCGCAGCACCGGTCGGTGTGGGGGCTCGTAAATCGGCAGCGTAATCAATTAAGGTGGTATCTGTTTCATGACCGACGGCAG
Source organism: uncultured Alphaproteobacteria bacterium (assembly GCA_947586835.1). Taxonomy (GTDB): domain Bacteria; phylum Pseudomonadota; class Alphaproteobacteria; order CAAHEQ01; family UBA3637; genus RGIG4140. The sequence goes on along the minus strand of CANPXT010000001.1, from coordinate 181,068 downwards.
AAATTAAAGGAATTTTCGAATGAGCAGCGGCACGAACGACAATTTCTTCATTAAAACAAAATAAATCTTCAAAACTGCCGCCACCACGCGCGACAATCAACACATCGGGGCGGGGAATGTGCTTGTTTTGAATGAAAAGTCCCTCTTTCGGAATAATATTAAATCCCTCAATGGCTGTGGCAATTTGTTCGGCTGCTCCCTCTCCCTGAACTAATACCGGCCACAAAAGAACCCGTCGCGGACATCGTTCGTTTAATCGGTGCATAATATCACGAATAACGGCACCGGTCGGACTGGTGATAACACCGATGACCTCCGGTAAAAAAGGAATTTTTTTCTTTCGGGCAGAATCGAACAATCCCTCTTTTTCCAGTTTTTCTTTGCGTTCGTTTAATAATTTCAGCAAAGCACCGATTCCGGCCGGTCTTGCTTCTTGAACAATCATTTGATAATTGGAGCGTCCGGGATAGGTAGATAATTTGCCCGTACACACAACTTCCAAGCCTTCCGTGAGCGCCGTTATGGTTTCATGATCACGTCCGCGCCAACAAATAGCCGATAAAACACTATCCGCATCTTTTAATGAAAAATATGTATGTCCAGACGGTGCTTTTTTAACACCGACAACTTCACCGCGAACACGAATATCGCCGAAAACCTGTTCGACACAAGTTTTCAAAGAAAGCGAAATTTCGGTAACGGTTAAAACGGGTTTTTCAGCTTCCATTTATTTCTCCGACGATCGTTTTTGTTGAAAAAATGAAGTGAGGATACTACCGAAAATATCTTTGGAAATTCCCCCCGTAATTTTAGGTTTATGGTGTGTTTGCTTTTGTTCAAATACACGAGCACCCTGGCAGATGCCGCCCGATTTTTGATCGAATGCGCCAAAGTAAAGAGCATCTAATCTGGCATTTGATATGGCGCCGGAGCACATGGCACACGGTTCCAGTGTAACAAATAAGGAATAGCCATTTAATCTTTTGGTATTGAGTTTCCGACACGCTTTTTGAATAACCAATATTTCGGCATGGGCGACGGGATTTTTTAATTTTTCCGTTTGATTATAAGCCGATGCAACAATTTGACGTGTTTGTGAGTCAAAAATAACAGCACTGACAGGTACCTCCTGTTTTTCGGCGGCTTTTTGAGCCAAATGAAACGCTTTTTTTAAAATTTTTTCATCCATATGCGTTTTTTTCTTCCTTCTTTTTGTTTTTTTGTATATTATAACAATTATTAAAAAAAAGAAAGTGTTTTATGACGGAAAAACAAGAAAGAATAGCAAAAGTAATTGCCGGAGCCGGTATTTGTTCCCGACGAACGGCAGAAAGTTATATTTTATCAGGCAGAGTAACGGTAAACGGTCAAAAATTGTCAACACCGGCTTTTTTGGTTGGTGAAACCGATGTGATTTATGTTGACGGTAAACCGATCGGTACCAAGCAGGAAACACGGCTTTGGTGTTATCACAAACCGACGGGATTGGTGACCACACATAAAGATCCGCAGGGACGTCCGACCGTTTTTGATCACTTACCTGCCTACTTACCGCGCGTAATTTCCGTCGGACGCTTGGATTTAAATTCCGAAGGATTATTGTTACTCACAACCGATGGAGCTTTGGCACGAAAATTGGAACATCCTTCTCTCGGGTGGAAACGAAAATACCGCGTGCGCATTCACGGGATATTAACAAAAAGTATTCAGGAAAAACTGCAAAAGGGAATTACCGTACAAGGCATTCGATATGCGCCGTGTCAAATAGAAATTGAACGCGTTCAAGGAACAAATACATGGGTGTTGATTACTTTAACGGAAGGTAAAAACAGAGAAATTCGTAGAATGATGGATTTTGTTCATCTGCCTGTTACTCGGTTAATTCGTGTGGCATACGGTCCGTTTCAATTGGGTAATTTAGGAAAAGGCGAAGTGCGTGAAGTGAGCAAAAAGGCAGTGAAAGAGATATTATGCGAATAATCAGCGGAACATATCGCGGTAAAAAACTGTTGGCAGCCGATGAATCAATTACTCGTCCGACATCAGACAGAGCCAAAGAAGGATTGTTTAATATTTTATCGCATTATTTATTGACGCAGGGGAAAAATTGGAAAGATATTTTGTTTGCCGATGTGTTTGCCGGATCAGGGGCTATCGGTTTTGAAGCTTTATCCAGAGGGGCCGATCACGTTTTCTTATTTGAAAGTCATCATGTTGCCCGCCATTATATTGAATTAAATGCGCGCGGATTTCCAGAAAATTATGCACTGTTTATCAATGCATTAACCCCTCCGCCGGCCGCTCAAAGCATGGATATTTATTTCAGTGATGCCCCATACGGGCAAAAATTAACCGAACAGGCATTGAAAGCTTTTTATGACAACGGTTGGATTAATCAATCAACATTAATTGTGTTGGAAACTCAAACCGGTGAAAATCTTGTTTTATCCGAAGAATTTGAAATCACACGTCAATGCACTTACGGACGCAATATGTTTTCTTTTGTAAAAATTCGAGAGGTGAAATGACACAGAAATCTTTTTCGTTTTTTATTCCGGATAAAGAAAATCCGCTTCCGACAAAGGAAGAGTTTCGTCGGATTTTGCATTCTATCGGATTTTGTTTGTTTTTATTGGTATTGGGTTCTTTTTTAACCGATGCGTTTTTATATTTTCGTAACGGAAATTTTCTTTATACGTTCGGTTATGCGGTTATTTTAATTTTGTATATGCTTGGCTGGTTGATTGCTTTGTTTTTCGGTCGAATCGTCACTTGCTTTTTCATTTGCTTTAATTTTTTAATGTTTTGCGTGTTTAAAGAATATTATAAAGTGAATGTTACTTCTCTTTTATTTTACGATATTTTATCGGCTTTTAAAGAGGGCATTCGAGCCGGATTAAGCAATAAAAACTCTTTGTTTGATATGCCTTTTTTCATTTTGCTTTTTTATTCTGTTTTTACGCTTATTTGGGTTATAAAACATCCGTTTTTCAGTTTTAAAAAAGCGACAATCGGTTTTTTAACCGGTGCAATACTGATAGGGCTTTCCTATATAACCGGTATTTTTTATTGGGCAGAACTTTGTTTGTTCTTGTTTCCGAGCGTTTATATCTCTTATGAACAGGGTATGCTTTATAAGATAACGTATCCGGCGGAAATATTATTCAAAAATCCGTTAGAGAAGTTGAATCAGCTTATCATTCCCGGAAATCACGAAAAATTGAAAAAATATCAAACCGATAACATTTTTCTTTCACGGTTACCGCAACATATTTATCTGATTCAGGCTGAAAGTTTAACAACACAAGCCATTCAACCGAATGTGATGCCGTTTTTATCATCTCTTCAAAAAACAAGTGCCGTTTGGTCCGATGTCAATCACTATCATTGTTTGGGATCGGGCAATACTGATTTCAGTATGATGAGCGGATTGCCGTTAGACCAGTCTGTTTGCCATTTAATGGTTTATTTTTCTTATACGCCGAATATTTATAAGATTATTAAGCCATTGCCGAAGCGGTTGGCGGAAAAAGGATATCAATCAAGTTTTTATCATAGTTTTGAAAAAACGTTTTTTAATCGATTAACGCATTATTCTCATATGGGCTTTCAAAAACTTTATTTTATGGAAGATTATCCTGCCGATTGGGTACGTGGGGAGTGGGGTGTATCTGACGGGCAAATGTTACAATTTGCTGCGCTTCAAACGCCTCTTGATCAAAAAACATTTGCGTTTATCATTACAACGAATATGCATCCGCCGTTTATTTCTTACCCCAATGAAACATATCCTTATCCGAAAGCAACAACGGTACGTGAAAACTATATGAACGGCGCTTTTGAATTGGATTTGGGATTTAAAAGCTTTTATGAAGCTTTGCCAAACGATAGTTTTGTTATTTTATACGGCGATCATAACGCGCCTGATGCCGATGCTCTTGATACGCCGCTGATTATGTTCTATAAAGGAAATGAATCGGATAAACCGATAATTAACGGAGAAAAACCGGTCGGATTTTCGGGAACGGTTGATTTTGTCAATTCATTATTTGATAAAGGAGAAGAAAAATGATCAACTTAAAAGATTTAGCCGCGGCTATTCGTATTTTATCGGTGGATATGATTGAAAAAGCACAATCGGGACATCCGGGAATGCCGCTCGGTATGGCTGATGTCGCCGCTGTTTTGTGGGCAAAGTTTTTGCGGATTGATCCGACGTGTCCTGATTGGTTCAATCGTGACAGATTTATTTTATCCAACGGTCACGGATCGGCATTATTATACAGCTTGATGTATTTATTCGGCTTTAAAGATGTTGATTTAAACGCCCTTAAATCCTTTCGGCAATTAGGATCCAAAACAGCGGGTCATCCGGAAAAAACGCTTGTAAACGGCATTGATTTTTCAACCGGTCCTTTGGGACAGGGTTTAGCCGGCGGCGTGGGTATGGCTTTGGCGGAACGATTACTTAATGCCGAATTTGGTGATAAGCTTATGAATCACAAAACTTATGTTTTTGTGGGAGACGGATGTTTAATGGAAGGCATATCCGAAGAAGCCGTTGCGTTGGCAGGTCACTGGAAACTCAATCAATTGATTGTGTTATGGGACGATAATCATATTACCATTGACGGTTCGACCGATATTGCCTCTTCAACCGATATGAAAAAACGTTTTGAAGCAAATAACTGGCTTGTTTTAAAATGTAACGGACATTCTCATCAATCGATTGAAAAAGCTTTAACAAAAGCGCAAACAAGCGATAAACCGGTGCTGATTGATTGTGAAACAACCATCGGTTTCGGTGCACCGACAAAAGCCGGTACGCCCAAATGTCACGGATCACCGTTAGGGGTTGACGAAATAGCCGGATTACGCAAAAAACTTAATTGGACATCAGCACCGTTTGAAATACCGCAAGCGTTATTAACTGAAATTCGTACACAGGCAAAACAATGGGAAGGCCTGCGTCAAAAATGGGAAAAAGAATTGGAAAAAGATCCTTGTCGGCAAGAGTTTCTTAAGCGCTTGAATCAAGATATTCCCGCTTGTCTTTCAACGGTTTTAAAACAATATAAAAAATCGGCGATTCAACAAAAAGAGACGGTTGCCACGCGAAAATCTTCACAAAACATCATTAACTTATTGGCAGAAAATTTGCCGACACTGGTTTGCGGTTCAGCTGATTTGGCGGGTGCTTCTTATACAAAACCCAAAACGGCAAATGCTGTTACCAAAGAAAATTATGCCGGTCGATACATTCATTACGGTATTCGGGAGCACGCCATGGGCGGGATTATGAACGGATTGGCATCTCACGGGGGATTTATTCCGTTAGCCGGAACGTTTTTATCTTTTGTTGATTATATGAAACCGGCCATTCGCTTGGCTTGTCTCATGGAGTTGCAAGAAATTTATGTATTAACGCATGATTCAATCGGTGTCGGAGAAGACGGACCGACACATCAACCGATTGAACAGCTTGTTTCATTACGCGCAACACCGAATTTGCTTGTGATGCGTCCGGCAGACAGTGTGGAAACTGCCGAATGCTATGAAACGGCTCTGACGCATAAAAAAACACCATCAGCCATTATTTGTTCGCGGCAAGCTGTAGACCTTTTAAGAGAAAATATCAATGAAAATCTTTCCGAAAAAGGGGGATACGTTTTAAAAGAGCCGAAACACAAACGAACCGTTACGCTGATTGCAACAGGGTCGGAAGTTTCATTAGCTTGTCGAGCAGCCAAACTGTTAGAAGCTGAAAACATTTATGCGGCTGTTGTTTCCATGCCGTGTCGTGAATTGTTCGAAAGGCAATCGGCGTCTTATCGTGAAACGGTTTTGGGATCGGCTCCGCGTTTGGTAATTGAAGCTGCCTCTTCCTTGGGATGGGATCGATTTATCGGTGAAACGGGCGCGATTTTATCCGTTGACTGTTTCGGAGCTTCCGGTAAAGGCGAAGACTTATTGAAACACTTTGGATTTACGCCCGAAAACGTTGTTCAAATTGTTAAAAAATTATTGTTGTAATCTTAACAGTATTGAGAAAATAAATTCGACGCCTTATTTTTAAGAAAAAAGGAGGCGAATATGGATTTAAATCAAAAAACAAACAATTGGGTTCAACATAATATTATTTCTGCGGCGCAGCGGCAAGAAATTTTAGAAGCGGAAAAGATAAAACAACCACCGTTTTTGTTTTTAACATTATTGTGGACGGCGGTACTCTGTTTATGTTTGGGAATTGCTGCCATTATGCGCGCTTACTGGTATCAAATTCCTGATAGTGTTAAATTAACCATTGTCGGTGTTCTCATTTTCGGCGGACTGATTTTATCTTATTTGGCTATTAAAAAAGAGCGTAATAAATTAGCGGAAACAGCATTATTCTTTACGTTTTTGGCAATCGGCGGCGGTATCGGATTGGTGGCTCAAATATTTAATTTACCGATGGAGGGAGCCAAAGGGCTTTTGTTATGGGCAGTGTTATCTTTGGGAATTGTGTTAATCAGCAAACGTAAATTGTTGGCTTTTTTATGGGTTCCTTTATTTTTCGGCGGAATCGTCGGCTATATGAAGCTTGAATTGTTATTATTGTTTTTTGAACAGACACCGTTATTTGCCACAACTTTATTGGGCGGTATTTTAATTTGTTTAATTTATTTATCGCATTTCTTTTCGGACAGAATGGCGCAAAGTTTATATCATTGGTCGGTTATTTTATATTTTCCCGTTGTTTTTTTGGGCGATATGGCGATGCATAATCCGTTTTTGGGATTTTTAGTATCTCTGGCGTTTTTGGCATTGTTGGGCTTTTTTGCCGTTATTGCCAAGCGAATGGTTTTGTTTAATGTAACGGTCTTTTTTATTGTATTACGGCTGTTGTTACTTTATTTTCAATCATTTTCAAACCCGATCGGTACGGGAGTCGGCTTTTTATTAACGGGAAGTGCTTTATTGGCGGGGTTCGGATTATATTTTTATAAACGTCGGAAAGGTTTTAAAAAGTCAAAAACACTCGGATAAGATCCCGTTATAAAAATATGTTATTTTAAAGTTGTGCATTTAATCTTTTTTATATTTTATGCAAAAAGTAAAAAAATATTCTTCACAAAATAAGAAAAAAAGAGTAAAATGAACCTTAAAAGGATGAGAGAAAATGAATGATGGTTCAATCGGTTTGATTGTCAGTCCGAATCCGAAAGCACAACAAGTTGCCGGTGAGCTTTTAAATATTTTACCGGCGACGGTGGTTGATATTGCGTTTTCACAAGATGAATCGCTCAAAAAGAAATTGCAACCGTATAAAAATATGTGTCGGTTAATTGCCGTGGGCGGAGACGGAGCTTGCTTAAAAGCCATGCAGGTTGCTTTTGAATTATCAAAAGGAAATGAGTCACAACATCCTGTTCGGGTGTTTGGGTTGAATTGCGGACATATCGGGGCTTTATCAAACGATATCGGCAATATTTATGATTTACCGCAACGCTTGAAAACGCTTTCGTATCAGTTGATTCAGCCGTTGGAAGTAAAAACAACTTTTTGCGAAAAAGTTATGTATCATACTTTCTTTAATGAAGTGATTTTAAAACCGTATGGTAATATTACGAAATTGCATATAGTGTGGAAAGATAATGTTTGGCATCAAAAAAACATTCGCGGAGGATTGATGATTGCAACCAAAATCGGTGAAAATGCTTCAAATGCTTGTAATTATACGGGTCCCGAAGAGATTTTATCCATTCCCGATACGGCACATTGGCGGATGAGCACCGTTCATGCCATGCCGAACGATCAAACCTGTGATAAACCGTTTCAAGAAATTATTTCTGCCGATTCCACCGTAACCGTTGATGTGGTAAATCCTTATGATGACAGAAATGCCCAACTTGTCGGTGATAGTCATTATCATGACGGAGATCGCGCTTTAATTCAAAAAGGAAAAACTGTCGGACGGCAATGTAACGTGCTTTTTGTGGAAAAAATCAGAGTGGCAAAATCTTTGAGCGGTATTTTGTTGGAACGCGATCGGTGCCGTTCTTAAAAATATAAAAAATATTCTTTAAAAATTTGTTTTTTTATAATATGTTTTATTTTAAAAGTATTTGTTAGTAATCTGTTAATCTTTTTGCGGCTATATTAGGTAAAGCAACAAGAAAGGGACTGATAATGACTGAAAAACAATCAACACATAAAATAACCGCTGCCGAATTACAACGACGAATTGAATGGCATATTAAATATTCGCTGTCAAAACGCGTATGTGAAGCCGATAAAGATCACTTATTTACGGCATTGGCAATGGCCGTGCGTGATTTATGCATTGACAGCATGTTTGAAACGGCTGCTCGTCATGAAGCGAATGATCCGAAACGCATTTATTATTTATCTTTGGAATATTTGCTCGGACGTTTGTTGCCCAATAATTTGTATAATTTTGAAATTATGGATTTATTGGATGAAGTGCATTTGGATAATCAGATTTCGTTGAAAGAAGTGTTGGATTGTGAATATGATCCGGCGTTGGGAAATGGCGGATTGGGTCGGTTAGCTGCGTGTATTTTGGATTCCATTGCATCGCAGGGAATGCCGGGATACGGTTACGGTATTAATTATCAGTTCGGCTTGTTTAAGCAATATTTTGAAAACGGTTGGCAAAAAGAACGCGCCGATTCTTGGTTGGAACGCTCTTCGCCGTGGCAGATTGAACGTGCCGATCGGTCTTGTTTGGTGCAAATTAACGGTTATGTCGTTTATGAAGAAAAAAACGGTGTACGTGAACCGCATTGGGTCGGAACCAATCAATTACTCGGTGTGCCGTATGATATGCCGATTGTCGGTTACGGCGGAAAAACGGTTAATTATTTGCGTTTGTTTGCAGCGCGATCCACTAATGTATTGGATATTGAAGTGTTTAATCGGGGCGGTTATGTGGAAGCTGTTGAAAGAAACATTCAGGTGGAAACCATTTCAAAAGTTCTCTATCCGTCAGACGCCGTTGAACAAGGTAAATTTTTGCGATTAGTGCAACAATATTTCTTTACGTCGTGTGTTATTAACGATATTATGCGTCGATTCTTGGAAAATCATACCGACTTTAATTTATTACCGGAAAAAGTGGCTATTCAGTTGAACGATACGCATCCGACGCTGGCTATTGTGGAATTAATGCGCGTGTTGCTTGATGTTTATCGATTAGATTGGAATCAGGCGTTTGATATTACGCGTCGAACCATGGCTTATACCAATCACACCCTGCTTCCCGAAGCGTTGGAAAAATGGCCGGTTTCGTTGTTTGAAAAACATTTGCCGCGTCATTTGGGTATTATCTATGAAATCAACGATCATCTGATGAAAGAGGTAATGGAACGCTTCCCCGGAGATAACGGTCGACTAAGTCGCGTTTCTTTAATTGAAGAAGGACCGCAAAAACAAATTCGCATGGCAAACCTTGCTATTACGGGCAGTCATTCCGTAAACGGTGTGGCGGAAATTCATACCAAACTGTTGGAAACAAAACTGGTGCCTGATTTTTATGAAATGTGGCCGGAAAAGTTTAACAATAAAACAAACGGTGTGACTCCGCGCCGCTGGATTTTAGATTCAAACGAAGGATTGGCACGATTTATTACCGAACGAATCGGAAAAGAATGGATTACCGATTTATCGAAAATTAAAAAACTGGAACAGTTTGTTGACGATGATTCTTCGTTAGATAAATTGCATCGCATTAAGTTTGAAAATAAAAAACGATTGGCGGCATTGATTGATTGTACAACCGGTATTCATGTGAATCCCAATACCATTTTTGATTGTCAGGTAAAACGCATTCACGAATATAAACGGCAGCTTTTGAATGCGTTGCATATTGTTTATGAATACTTGAAAATTGTGGAAGACTGCGTGATGTTACCAATCGGTAAAACGTATATTTTCGGTGGAAAAGCCGCACCCAGTTACGATTTTGCCAAGCTGATCATTAAGTTCATTAATAATATTGCCAAAGTGGTCAATAATGATCCGCGTGTGAAAGATCAATTAAAAGTTGTGTTTATTCCTGATTATAAAGTATCGGTTGCCGAAGTGGTATTTCCGGGGTCGGATATCAGCGAGCAAATATCAACCGCCGGGTTTGAAGCATCCGGTACCAGCAATATGAAGTTTATGATGAACGGCGCTTTAACGTTGGGAACGCTGGACGGTGCCAATGTGGAAATTTTGAAAGAAGTCGGAAAAGAAAACTTTTATCTTTTCGGTATGACGGCCGAAGAAGTGTCGCAAAAGCATGCTTCCGATTCATATCGTCCGTGGGATTTTTATAATGCCGACATGCAAATTCGACGCGTGATGGATGCCATAACGTCCGGTTTATTTACCCCGAATGAAGATAAAAATTTGTTTGCGCCGATTTTCCAAAATATTATGTTCCGCGATTATTATATGTTGTTGGGTGATTTTAATTCGTACTGCGAAGCACATGATAAAATCAGAACGGATTATCTCAATCACTTGGCATGGGAAAAGAAAGCTTTGATTAATATTGCGCGTTCAGGTAAATTTTCCATTGACAGAACGGTTGCCGAGTATGCGCGCGATATTTGGCATGTCAAACCGAGTTCGGAGAAATAGGCAATGCCTCAATTGCGTGATTTGCGTTTCTTCGGACGACGCAAAGGAAAAGCGATTAAGCCTTCAAAACAACGGTTGATTGATGAATTGCTTCCGAAACTCAAACCTGTTTTGCCGAAAGAGGGCGAACAATTTGATATGAATACCTTTTTCGGCATTCAACCGCGGGAGGTGTGGCTGGAAATCGGGTTCGGCGGCGGTGAACATGTTGCCGAGTTGGCCAAGCTTTATCCGTCTGTTGGATTTATCGGAGCCGAACCGTTTATAAACGGAGTAGCATCTCTTTTGGCTCATTTAAACGGATCGCACGAAAAGCAAACAACACATGCGCACTTGGAAGAGGGGCGAGTCGATAACGTGCGCATTTGGCCGGATGACGTGAGAGATTTATTCCCGTTTTTTAAAGACGGATTGTTTCAACGAGTTTTTTTGTTATATCCCGATCCGTGGCCGAAAGCACGTCATGCCGAACGGCGATTTATTAATGCTGCCAATTTAAAACATTTATATCGACTTTTATCTCAAGACGGTCAATTATTTGTTGCCACCGATGTTGCCGATTATGCTGCTTGGGCAATGGAACAGGTAACATTAGACGGCTGTTTTAAACAAACCAATAAAGATGTTACACGTCCGCCTTCCGATTGGGTGCCTACACGTTATGAAAAAAAAGGCATTGAAGCCGGAAGAAAACCGATCTATCTTGTTTTTTCAAAAAAAAGAACGAAATAATACTTGACGAAGCCATAAAAACAGGTCAATATTAAATAAAAAAGGAGGGTTGCATGAATTATAAAACAACAGATGTCAAAGACGGAAAAGAAATCTTTTTTTCGGGTTCTTTCACGTTTCGGGATCATGACGGTTTTTTTGAAATTGTTTCTTTAATTAAATCAGCGACAGTTCCAAAAATTGTTTTTGATTTATCAGACTGTGATTTTATTGATTCGGCGGCACTCGGTATGTTTGTCATTGCGCATGATGAAGCTTCTTCCCATGCGGTCAACTTATCCATTCGTGGCGTGAAAGGAAAAGTGAAAGATGTGATGTATGCCGCGCGGTTTGACAGTCTTTACGTTTTTGAAGAATAGTTTTTTTGAACATTTTGACGATTTCTTCGTTTTAAACAAATGAAATAAAAAAAACGGAGGAATAAAATGTTATATCATCAATTCATCACTCTTTCTTTAACGGCAGCTTTTGCGTTTTTAAGCGGAACGCCCGCATTGGCCGGTTATGTTTATGTACCCGATACGGTCCCGCAAACACAAACTGTTGTTTATCAACAAGCACCGGCACAAACGGTTATTGTTCGCGAACCGGCACCCACGACCGTTTATGTGCAAGAAGCGCCACGCATTTCGGATGAAACGCTCTTTCTGGCAGGTGCCGGCACGCTTATCGGCGGTGCTATATTGCATAGTATTTGGGACAGACATCATCATTATCGTCCGGCACCGCCGCGTCTGCATTTTGGCGGACATAAAGGCTTTAAACCGCATCGGTGATAAAAAATGAATTGGTTTGTTAATTATGTTGCGTTAAAATACGCCGTTTCACAATATCCCATTCGCGTTTTTTAATATCTTCGCGCTTATCGGCATGATTTTTACCGATGGCAACGGCAATTTTCACTTTGGCAATACCGCGTGCGTTAAAATAAAGCTCTAAAGGCACAAGTGTCTTTCCTTTTTGCTCGATGGCACCGCGTAATTTATTGATTTCCTTGGCGTGAAGCAACAGTTTGCGTTTTCGTGTTGCCGATTGCTCGATAAAACCGCCTTTGGCATTGGTATATTCGGCAATATGGGCATTGATTAAATAAACGGCGCCGTCTTTTTCAATGGAAGCGTAACTTTCGTTAATGGTAGCTCGTCCCGCTCGCAGGGATTTGACTTCCCCGCCGGTTAACATGATGCCTGCTTCATATGTTTCTTGAATCACATAATTAAATCGTGCTTTTTTATTGGTAGCAATTGTACCGCTTGAAATTAACGTTTTACTCATTTTTTATCCTTTTGAAATGCCGTGATAAACGGTAATAAAATTTCTTGTTCTTTAAGACTTAACATCGGAAAAACGGTATCATAAATTGTTTGATGATAATTTTTCAGCCATAATAATTGTTGTTTTGTCAAAGCGTTAAAATCAATCAATCGATAATCAAACGGCGCAAAAATTAAGTTTTGAAAAGAAAGTTCGTTTGAACTCTCAACCGCCAACAACATATTTTCCAACCGAATGCCGAATCCGTCTGTTTCGCTGTAAAATGCCGGTTCGTTTGAGAAAATCATACCGGCTTGAAGGCCGAATGTGTCATAGGGCGATACGGTCGGCGGCATTTCATGCACGGCAAGCATTAATCCGATACCATGCCCCGTCGCATGCAGAAAATCAACCGAATCTGCGCGTAAATAAGCATGCGCTTTTTCATCTAACACCGAAGCTTTTGCGCCTTTCGGCAAAAGGGTTCCAGCTAAATCAATATGCCCCTGTAACACTTGTGTATATCGTTTTTTCATCAGTTTTGTCGGTTTTTGAACGGCAATTGTTCGCGTCATATCGGTGGTGCCGTTTAAATAATGCCCGCCGGTATCAACCAATAAAAGCGGCGCGCTCATCAGGGAAACGGTTGACGTTTTATCCGCGCGATAATGCGCCAGTGCCGCATGGGCGCCGACAGCGGCAATTGTTTCAAAACTGTCACCGAAGTAAAGCGGATTTTCTTTGCGTAAAGCAATGAGTTTTTCATCACAGGCACATTCATCTGCCGATTGCTTATTTTCTTCTACCCATGCCAAAAAGCGACAAATAACCGCGCTTTCATACAGGCATGCCAAGCGAATGTTTTGAATTTCCGTTTTGTTTTTAACGGCTTTCCAATAATTAACAATATCAGGTGCATTTTCCAAAACGGCAACTTTTTTTAAAGTCTGATATAAAAAATAAGATGTTGAAGATTCCGAAAGTGCCACTTTTTTTCCTTTTAACAAAGAAACGGTTTGCTTATTTAAGGGGGTATAAACGCCTTGTTTATCGACAAACCCTCTTTCAAAAAGAACGGGATATTCTAAAACCGTGCGCGCGCGTTTATTTAACAGCCATGAAACATTTTCGGGCGTTGAAACAAGATAAGCATCCCATTTGTTTTGACGAATGTGCTTTCCCAAACGCGCTAATTTATTCTCCGATGATTCACCGCAAAATTGAACGGAATAATCAAAGACATCTTTCTGCCGAAAAGATTGTTTTGCAAAAAATTGTGTGAGTTGTTTGAGTGATAGCGGTTTTAAACAAATGTTTGCTTTTTGTAACTCTTCCGCGCTTTTTTGAGCCCAAGATACCGAATGCGTTTGCGGATTAAAATAAACGGTTTTTCCTTTAAAGTTTTCAATAATCCATTTTAACGGTGTTGTTTGTGTCGGTACTTCAAAAACTTGAAAAGATGATTGTTTTTTTGCTTGAACCGTATAGCGCGAATCAACGAACAACACGTCTTGAAAAGAATCGATAAACGCCAGTCCAGCCGATCCCGTAAAGCCCGAAACAGCGCTCAATCGTTTAGCTTCGGGCGGATAATATTCCCCTAAAAACGAATCGATTCTGGAAACAAGGACGGCACTGTTTTGATGTGTGCGTACAAAGTTTTTAATTTGTTGATAAGCGTTTTTCATTCCTCCCCCTTTTGAACAACAAGCGTACTCCACCCGTTAATACGATATCGGCGTACCAAGTGCAAGCCGATATCGGTATGCGCCTTTAATACCCACCGTTCCTGACGTGTTAAAAACCCCGAGAGAACGGCTTGTCCGCCTGTGGTTAAATGTGCTTTTAAATCAGGTGCCATTTCAATGAGGGGGCGCGCCAAAATATTGCATAAAATTAAATCATATTGTCCCGAAACGGCGCTGTATCCCGTACTTTCCCACACATGCACCAGTTGGCTTAACCCGTTTGTTTCAGCATTTTTTAAAGCCATACGCACCGATTCGGGATCAATATCCACCGCGTCAACCGGTTGATGATATGTTTTGGCATAGGCCATTGCCAAAATACCCGATCCGCACCCGATGTCAATCACGTTTTTCGGCTGAAAATCCAAATCGTTTAAAGCTTCTAAACACCCGTGCGTTGTTTGATGTTCTCCCGTCCCGAATGCCGTTGCGGCATCAATTTTTAATGCGATTTTATCAACGGGCGGTTGATCGGTCACATGCGAGCCGTAAATATAATATTTGCCGATTGTAATCGGTTGAAAACTTTGATAACATTCCTGCAACCAGTTTTTATTCGGCATGGGCGTTATATTAAAAGACGGAACGGCAATATGCGCGCTTTCGGCTGCCGTTTTTAAGCAGTTTTGAAGTACTTTTTCATCGGGTTTTCCCTCAAAAATGGCTTGCAATTCCCATAAACCTTTTTGTGCGCCTTTTTCAATCATCACGGTTAAAACAGCGGCTGCCATTTCTTCCAAAGCCGCTTCAAAAAACGGAACGGCTTTTTGAGGTAGTAAAAATTTTGTTTCATAATTGATATATCGTGTCATTTCAAAAACTCCTTTTCGGAAATTATGCGTGATTTATGAAAAAAAAGCAAGCATTTCGTTTTATTTAATTTTTTGTTGCAAAAAAGAAAATAGTTTTGTATGATAAAAAACATATTTTTTTAATGAAAGATAAACGGACAAATGTATCAAGGAAAAAAAATTATCGGTATTATTCCCGCCCGTGCGGGCAGTAAAGGCATTCCCAATAAAAATATGGTCCTTTTAAACGGGCAGCCGCTTATTTATTGGACAATAAAATCTGCCAAAGAAAGTGAATTATTAGATGAAATCGTTGTTTCGACAGACGGTGCCGATATTAAAGCTTTTGCGCAATCTCAAGGCGTTTCGGTTGTGGAGCGTCCGCCCGAATTGGCACTCGATACATCCAAAACCATTGAATGCATCATGCACACGTTGAGTGCTTATGAGAAAAAGGGGGAACATTTCGATTATATGATGATTTTACAGCCGACATCACCGCTTCGGCGTGCCATGCATATTGATGGAATGATTCGATGGCAAATTAATCAGAATTATGATGACGGCGTGAGTGTTTCGCCGATTTCTTATAACCCCATTCTCATTCGTTATAAACGCGGCGATTCTTTAGCAAATGTGCTGAATCACACGTCAACCGTTCGGAGACAAGATATGGCGCAGGCTTATTATGTTGACGGATACTTATGTCTTTTTAAAACAAATATATTATCTTTGCAAACTTCATTGAATGATGCGCGGCACGGGTATGAAATTGACAATTATTTTACGTTGGATATTAACACGCCGGAAGATTTGCAATCGTGCGAGATTTTATTGTCAACAAATGAAATAAAATAATTTAGAATGAATAAAAAAAGGTAATTATCTGTTTTTGCTTAAACTCTCATTCAGTAGGTGCTGATTCTCTTGATTCATAGCTCCTTCATCAACGGGTATTGCATTATTAGTAAGTACTTCTGTGCTCGTGCCCATGCCCGTGTTTTTCAATTGATCGTTCGGATCCGCAGATGTTGAATCCGCAGATGTCGAGTCTGTAGATTTCGGATTCGGAGCTTTTGATTCCGAAGGGTTTGATTTCAAGTTATTTAATGTATGAACTACATTGGCAAATGTTTCCGAGTCTTTGCGAATCAATTGTTTTTCGGCAGGTGTAAGGTTATTGGTGGGAGCGACAGGTTGGAGTAATTCCTCAGGGAAAGGCTGTATCGGTCTGTGCTGCGGTCGCGATTGATGAAGATGTTGTTGTCCTGCTGCTCTGGCAGCGGCAACAAATTCCATTTGTTGTTGTAAATTTTGCAATTGTAGTTCATTTTGCAGCTTACTTTGCACGGTGTGTTGCATATTGTTTTGTATATTATTTTGTATTTGCATTTGCTGCATGATGATTAAATTTTGAAAATCTTTTTGATCATGTTTTTGTTGTTTTTGAACACTTTGTTCGGTTGTCGGATTGATTTCGGCTTCTTTTTTTTCTTTTTGTTTTAATTCGGTAACGGTTAAAGGTCTTTCAGCATGCAATTCGTTTTGATTGATGGTATGATCCGGTCGTAAAGGTAATTTTTCTTCCGTCAATTGAACTGCCAGTCCGATTTTTTCTTTTAATCCGTGCGTTTCCGTTGTTTGGGGTTTTGATGTCGGTACGGATGTTGATGGTATGGACGTTGATGGTATAGATGTTGAAGTTGTTTTAGTTTCATTGACCGTAAGATGTGATTGTTGAATAAGCGGTTGAGTCGGTACGGGTTGTTTTTCTGTTTTTTGATTTATCACGCGTGATTTTAAGTTTTCCGTTTGTTGATTGGGTTGAATTGAAACAGATTCTTTTTGCTTCTGCCCGATCAGGCGCGTCAAAAAGTTTTTATGCTCAGTAACTTGTTCTTGGGAACGTTGTTTTTTTTGTTGAAACGTTTCTTCATTTTTTATTTTTTTGACGATTTTATCCGTATTCAATAATGAAACATCGGTTTTTTGTCCCGTTAATCTTTGAATCCAATATTTTTTAGCCTGTTGTTGCAACATAATATCTTCTTTAAATGACTTAAAGCCCAGCCCGAGCAACAGCTTATCGGTAATTTGTTCTTTAATGGAAATATCACCGTTTTTAATCATGGCACCTTTGGCACCATGCACAATAAAATCAATCATTTGTTGCCAAGGAGTTCGTTCAACTTTTTCAGGCCCTTGAATTTTTTCTTTTTTAGGTGTCGGTGAGGGAATGTTTTGGGGTTTTGAAAATGGATTTTTAGTACTTGTTTCTTCTTTTGTAAGCCAAATCAGCTCGTTTTCATCTTCTTCGCCGCTTGTTCCGCTACCCGTTTCACCATCATCGTCATCGTCAGGATCTTCGTCATCATCTCCGTCGTCATCATCATCGTCATCGTCGGGATCTTCGTCATCATCTCCGTCGTCATCATCATCGTCATCGTCGGGATCTTCGTCATTATCTCCGTCGTCATCATCATCGTCATCGTCGGGATTTTCGTCTTCATCGTTGTCCCCATCATCATCGGGATTTTCTTTATTGTCTTCGTCGTTATTATCGTCGGAATTTTCTTTATCCGCGTTGCGGGGTTTGTCCTTGCACGCATCATCCGAATTGGCTTTCGATTTACCGTTCTTCATATCTTTTTGAGCGGATGTTTTCTCATCCTCTTTTGGCTCGACGGACATTTTCGGCGGACGAGCCGTTGTTTTTTTCGGCTCATTTTTCTTATTTTCGGTGGGTAAGACTTCAGGTGTTTCCATGCAAATAATCCTTTGATAAACTTATCACATTATTTTATTGTACAAGTGTTTTTCATTCTTTGCAAGTTTATTTTTTGTTTTTTTTGCGTTTTTAAAGTATAAAAAAGTTTTTGTAAGACTTTTGAAAAGGTTTTCTTTTGTTTTTTTATAAAAACTTAAAAAAGGTACTTGCTTTTTTATAAAATATATGCCTAAATAGCAACTGATTTTTGAAATACGGAAAAAATTTCGTATGTAATTTAAAATGAAGGAGAAAAAAATGACAATTCGTGTTGCAATTAACGGCTTCGGTCGTATCGGTCGGTTGGTTTATCGGGCATTTTTGGAATCGGGACGAAAAGATATTGATATCGTCGCCATCAATGATTTGGGTGATGCCAAAGCCAATGCTTATCTGTTAAAATATGATTCCGTTCATCGGGCTACCAGCTTTGATGTTCGGGCGGAAGGCGATTACATTATTGCCGGAGATTATAAAACAAAAGTAATTGCCCAACGGGATCCGACTCAATTACCGTGGAAAGAAATGGATATTGATATCGTGATGGAATGCACAGGGATCTTTACCGCCAAAGAAAAAGCCATGGTTCATATTCAAGCCGGTGCCAAACGGGTTTTGGTTTCCGCGCCGTCACAAGGAGCCGATAAAACAATCGTGTTCGGTGTGAACCAAAAAACATTAACGGCTGATGATATTGTTGTTTCCAATGCTTCATGCACTACAAACTGCTTATCGCCGGTAGCTTATGTATTGGATAAAGAATTCGGTATCGAACAAGGCTTTATGACAACCATTCACTCCTATACGAATGATCAAAAGATTTTGGATCAGGTGCATAAAGATTTGTATCGTTCTCGGGCAGCTGCCATGAGTATGATTCCTACTTCCACCGGCGCTGCGAAAGCCGTCGGATTGGTCTTGCCGCAATTAGCAGGCAAACTGGACGGTGTTTCCATTCGTGTTCCCACACCCGATGTTTCGTTGGTTGATGCCAACCTTATTATGAAGCGCACGGTAACGGTGGAAGAAGTGAATGCCACCATGAAAAAATATGCCGAAGGCGAATTGAACGGCATTTTGGGTTACAATGATTTACCGCTCGTTTCCATTGATTTTACGCATAATGCACATTCCTCTACGTTTGATGCGAACGGTACAAAAGTTATCGGCGGCACGCAATTACGCGTAATGAGCTGGTATGATAACGAGTGGGGTTTCTCCAACAGAATGCTTGACACAGCCGCTTATATGGGCGCGTTGATTAAGTAATTCGGTTTTTTGGCAAAATGGAGGGATTCGTTGTCTGAAAGGCATTGATTCCCTCTTTTTATTTGAAAAGGAACAAAAAAATGACTTATAAAACATTGGATGATTTTGATTTTAACAATAAAACGGTTTTTGTGCGCGCTGATTTAAATGTGCCTGCCAAAGAGGGCAAAATTACGGATATGACACGCATTGATCGCTTTGTGCCCACACTGAAAGAATTGGTTAAAAAGGGCGCAAAAGTTGTTGTAGCCTCTCACTTCGGTCGTCCGAAAGGTGAAAAAAATTCGGAATATTCCATGACATTTATTGCCGATGCGTTATCCAAAGCGTCGGGATTAAAAATTTTGTTTTCGGAAGATTGTATCGGCGATAAACGCGATATGCTGGTGCGCGGCATGCAAAAAGGCGATGTCATTTTGCTGGAAAACTTGCGTTTCCATAAAGGCGAAGAAGCTAACGACAAAGAATTTGCCGAACACTTGGCAAGCGGTATTGATATTTATATTAACGATGCCTTTTCAACGGCGCATCGGGCGCATGCTTCCACCGAAGGAATGGCACATTTGTTGCCGCGCGGTGCCGGTCGGTTAATGCAGGAAGAATTGGAAGCGTTGGATAAAGCGTTGGGTAATCCGGTTCGACCGGCGGTCGCATTGGTCGGCGGATCCAAAGTTTCCACCAAGCTTGATTTGTTGGGAAATTTAGTTAAAAAAGTTGATTATTTATGCATTGGCGGCGGTATGGCGCATACCTTTTTGGCAGCGCAAGGTATTGCCATGGGAGAAGGATCGCTGGTTGAGCCGTCCATGATTGATACGGCAAAATCCATTTTGGAAAATGCCGGAAATTGCAAAATTGTTCTGCCGAGTGATTTAACGTGGGCGGATCAATTCGGCGAAGGACAAACGCCGCATGTTTCCGATGCTGCTGCCGTTCCTGCGGGCAAGGTTTTGTTGGATATCGGACCGAAATCGGTTGAAGCGTTCATTCGCGTTATTTCTCAATGTAAAACGTTAATTTGGAACGGGCCTGTCGGTGCGTTTGAAATTAAGCCGTTTGATAAAGGTACGAATGAAATTGCCGCCGCGGTTGCCACTTTAACGAAAGAGGGCAAGCTCACTTCCGTTGCGGGTGGCGGTGATACGGTTTCCGCTTTGAAAAAAGCAGGTATAAACGAAGCATTGACTTATGTATCCGCTGCCGGTGGTGCTTTCTTGGAGTGGATGGAAGGTAAATCATTGCCGGGCGTTGCCATTTTGGAAAAGTAAAGCATTTACGCTTTAAAAGAACGGTCTTTGGGGCAACTCAAAGGCCGTTTTTGTTTTTCGGCTTTTATAAAATTTCTTTTTTCGATTGACAAGCCTTTTGTTTTGTGCATATTGTTAAATTCAAAAGAGAGAAAATAAAATGTCATTTGATTCGACCCTTTTATTGGCGTTTGTGCAAAGTGCCACCGAATTTTTGCCCGTGAGTTCGTCAGGGCATTTAATTTTAATGGAAAAATTTAATTTTTCACATCAAACTTTGTTAATGGATATTTCTTTGCACTTGGGAACGTTAATTGCCGTTATGGCTTTTTTCGCCAAAGATATTGTCCGATTGCTTATCGGTTTTTGGCATAAAGGTGCCGAGCAGAAACTGGGGTTTGAATTAATTATTGCCACGATTCCGGCGTTAATTGTCGGCTTTTTTTTGAAAGAAATTGTTGAAACAACCTTGCGTTCGCCGTTGGTAATTGCTTTTACGGCAGTTTTTTACGGTATTTTACTGTGGATTGTCGATAAAAAAGCACCCAAAACAAAAACAATCGGGCAAATGACCTATCGCAATGCTCTTTATATCGGATTGGCGCAGGCGTTGGCTTTAATTCCGGGTACCAGTCGATCGGGTATTACCATGACATGTGCCCGTTTTTTAGGCTATTCTCGCACCGATAGTGCCAAATTTTCCATGTTAATGTCAATTCCCGTTATTTTTTGCGGTGCGGCATATATGTTATTAGAAGCTTATCTCAATCAATCGTTATCGGTTGAAAGTTTATCGCAAATCGGAACGGGTATTTTGGCAGCAGCGGTTTTCGGGTTGGTTGCCGTATGGTTTTTAATGCGCTGGTTAAAAACGGCGTCTTTTGCCGTGTTTGCCGTTTATCGCATTGTGTTGGGGATTGTGTTGTTTTATTTGTTTTGGTAATTAAAACCGAAAATAAATAAAGGCACTGTATCCGCTGCCCGTTAACAGAACAATTACAATGAACAACAGGAAAATCAGCCAGAGATTGATGAAAAAATGCGTCCAAAATCCCCGATACCGTAAAACAGATTTAAACACGCCCGTTGAAGCAATGACGGCAAAGACAATAATGAGCCACAATAACCCTTGTATGTAATAAGAAATGCCGAACGCTTGTTTATAGGGAAGAAGTCCGAACATTAACCGAATGTAATCATAAGCTTGCGAGAGTGTTTCTGCCCGAAAAACAACCCAGCCGAGCAGTAATGCGATTAAAGCGTAACACCGACCGATAACGGCATAAAAAACGGCGGATATGTGTGTGATATGCAGGGAATGCGCCGCTGCTTTTAACAGTTTTTCAAAAATCACGAAAAAGCCTTGCCATAATCCCCACACAACCATGGTCCACGCGGCACCGTGCCAAAATCCGGTTAAGCAAAACACGACTGCCAAATTGAAAACGGTTCGTAACAAGCCGTGTCGGTTGCCGCCCAAGGGAATATATACATATGATTTAAACCAACTTGACAACGAAATATGCCACCGACGCCAAAATTCGGAAATCGATTTGGAAAGATAGGGATAATTAAAGTTTTCCAAAAAGCGAAAACCGAACATGCGCCCCAATCCGATGGCCATATCCGAATAGCCCGAAAAATCGAAATAAATTTGTAAAGCATATAAAAATGCACCGAGCCACGCAATGGCAGGTGTTAAAGAAGAAACGGAACTTTCAAAAATCATATCAACGCTATGTCCCAACATATCGGCAATAATCACTTTTTTGGCAAGACCGATTAAAAAGCGTCGAAACCCCTGATAAACTTTTGCTATGGAGTGCCGCCGATGTGTTAACTGTTTGGCAACGGTATCGTAACGCACAATCGGACCCGCAATCAGTTGCGGAAAACTGCTGACATACAGCGCCAGCGCGGAAAAACTTTTTTGCGCATTGGCTTTTTTACGATAAACATCAATCACATAAGAGAGCAGTTGAAATACATAAAACGAAATGCCGAGCGGCAGGGTAATATAAAACAACGGTAAATTTTTTTTCGTTAAATCGTTGAAGGAAGTCAGAACAAAATCACCGTATTTAAAAAAGAAAAAATTACCTAAAATGTAAAAACAGCTTGCCGTACATATCATTTTGGCTTTTTGAGGGTAACGCGTTATGTCTTTGGCGGCATAAAAGCCGATGACAATTAAACACAGTAACACCAGCAAATGCGCAGGTTGTCCCCAACCGTAAAAAATAAGCGACGCCAAAAGCAGAAATACATTGCGAAGGCGATTGGGTAATATATAATAAATACCCACAACAATCGGCAAAAAATAACAAAGAAATGTGAATGAAGAAAAAATCATTTAAAAATACCCCATTAATTCTTCCAGTTTTTGATCGGAAATGCTTAAAATTAAAATATTAATTTTGTCATCTGCCAATTCTTTTTCACGCTCTTGCCAACGAATGCCCGTGTCACCGTTTTCATTAAATCGGTGCATTCTGATATGGGAAAATGTGGGCATTAAAAACGGAAGCATATAATAAGTAAAACTATCCCCGATGATATAAGCCCGATACGGAGCGCCTTTTTCATAATCCGAAAACCGAAACTGTATATCACGGTTAATTTTTAAATTGGCTTTATCTTTATGAATATAATGTCGGTATTGTGTTTTGCCGTAATCAAGCCCTTTTAAATAAGTGTTTCCGTTATCAAAATACGGTTTTTGCGCATATTGATAAGATTCCCATACTTTTTTTATCAGCTTGATATTATAATCATCGGGTGTGACGGCGCGAATGTCTTTAAAATCTTTTTGTATGGCGTTCATTAACAGCTTATAGGCTTCAAACGCCCCGTCTTCCGACCAGTGCGTGTCGGTTTTGTAAATTAACGGAAATTGACTGCGTGCTTGGGAAATAAGATGTTTTTCAATCGGAACGACGGTTATTATATCTTGCACTGCCGTTTCAACTTGTTCTGTAACGGAAGGATTGTTTTCTCTTAAAATATAATCAGGCATCCATTTGTGATAAATGCGTGAGGTTGTGGGTGAAATCATTAAATAAACTTTAATATTATGCTCTTTGGCAAAATCGGCAATTTTTTGAACATTTTTTTTAAGCAATCTGATTTGTTTTGGCGTGAATAAATAAGAATTTTGGTAAATTAATAACGGACTTATGTTTCTATAATATAAGGTTGTATAGAAAATAAAATTTTCTTTGCCGATAATGCGATCTTGGGTACCTAAATCGTGTCCCAAACCTGATTCAAAATAAAAATCAATCAGTTCGGGTCGTTTCGGCAAATGATCGGAGATATATTTTTCAAGCTTTTTGCTCTGTGCCCAAAAATGAAAGGGAAAAGTTTCTAAATTGCGCCGTTCGCGCAGGCTTTTTGTTTGTGTCGTATCAAGCGTAAGACCAATGGTTAATAAAACACATAAAGGAAAAAGAATAAATAAGCAAAGAAGGAACGTATGTATACCTTTGTTGACGGGCATTTTTGTCGGCTTTAATAAAGAGGATAAATTTTTCATTTGGTTTCCTATGCATACCATTCACTATATCTGTTCAATAAAAAATGTCAATAAAAAAATAACCCGTTAAAAATACCTCATTAACTCTTCCAGTTTTTGAGAGGAAATGCTTAAAATTAAAATATCAATTTTGTCATCTGCCAATTCTTTTTCACGCTCTTGCCAACGAATGCCCGTGTCACCGTTTTCATTAAATCGGTGCATTCTGATATGGGAAAATGTGGGCATTAAAAACGGAAGCATATAGTAAGAAAAGCTGTCACCGATGATATAAGCCCGATACGGAGCACCTTTTTCATAATCCGAAAAACGAAACTGTACATCACGGTTAATTTTTAAGGCGGCTTTATCTTTATAAATATAATGTTGATATTGCGTTTTGCCGTAATCAAGTCCGTTTAAATAAGTGTTTCCGTCATAGAAATACGGTTTTTGCACATATTGATAAGGTGACCACACTTTTTGTGTCCGTTCAATATGATAATCATCGGGTGTAACGGCGCGAATGTCTTTGAAGTCTTTTTGTATGGCTTTCATTAAAAGTTTGTAGGCTTCAAATGCCCCGTCTTCCGACCAGTGCGTGTCGGTTTTATAAATGAGAGGAAATTGACTGCGTGCTTGAGAAATAAGGTGTTTTTCAATCGGAACGACGGTCACAATGTCTTGAAGTGCCGTTTCAACCTGTTTCAAAACGGAAGGATTGTTTTCTCTTAAAATATAATCAGGCATCCATTTGTGATAAACGCGTGAGGTTTCCGGCGGAATCATAAAATAGACTTTAATGTTATGTTCTTTGGCAAAACCAGCAATTTTTTGAACGTTTTTTTGAAGGAGATTAGTTTGTTCGGACGTAAGTAAATAAGAATTTTGATAAATGGATAACGGTTTTATGTTTCTATGATATGAGGCAGTATAGAAAACAAAATTTTCTTTACCGATAATGCGGTCTTTAGTACCTAAATCGTACCCTAAACCCGATTCGAAATAAAAATCAATTAATTTTGAGCGGGACGGTAAATGATCGGAGATATATTTTTCAAGTTGTTCACTTTGCGTCCAAAAATAAGGTGAAAATATTTCTAAATTGCGCTGTTCACGAACGCTTTTTGTTTGTGTCGTATCAAGCGTAAGACCAATGGTTAATAAAACACATAAAGGAAAAAAAATGAACAAGAAAAGAATGTATGTATGTATGTATGTATGTATGTATGTATGTATATCTTGCTGATGAGCATTTTTCTCATCTTTAAAAGATGTGGTAATTTTTTCATATACTTTTCCATGTATAACACCACATTACATATTTAAAGAAAAATGTCAATAAAAAAAACGGCAATGAAAAAAGCACCGCTTTCGCAGTGCTTTTTTACGCAAAGAAACTTATTTCTTTGTTCCACATCCGCAACCCGGCATAATGCTCCCCCTCCTTTCGAACATATTATCGTATCTCACAAACTCTATGTAAGAGTTAAAATAACTCTTGTCAAGATGATTTGAATTTGTTATATTAACGTTTATGAAAAAATTATTTGCTCTTTTAGGGTTTCTTTTTTTAACGGCTTGTGCCACGCAAAATCCGTTGACGGATTTTCGATTTCAAACGCAACCGGCTCCGCCGTACATTTTGGCAAGCTGGTATCGCATTAATGCCCCCGGTGAACCCGTTCGCATTTATATTGAAGGCGATGGTGCCGCTTTTCATGCCGACGGAACTCCTTCGGATAACCCTACGCCGCAAGAGGCGTTTTGGCGCAACGTTGCAGCTGATGATCCGCATGCCAATACGGCTTATTTGGGGCGTCCCTGCCAATATATGCAAGCGGGTGCCTGTTCGCAAGTTGATTGGACAACCGGTCGGTTTTCACCGCAAATTGTACGCAGTATGAATAGTGCCGTAACGGCGCTGATGAAAAAAGCGCAAACCGATCAGGTCGTGTTAATCGGTTATTCGGGCGGTGCGCAAATTGCCGGATTGATTGCTGTTCAAAATCCGCATGTGGTAAAAGTGATTACCGTTGCCGGTGTGTTGGATACCGATGCATGGACGGCTTATCATCATGACACGCTTTTAAAAGAATCACTGAATTTAAAAGATTATCAAATTGAATTTTTAAAAATTCCGCAAATTCATTACGTCGGCGAAAAAGATACAGTTGTTCCGCCCGCACTGACAAAGGCTTTCGTGCAAGAGGCGGCGCCGATCGTAACCGTTCGGAAAGCAACGCATAATGACGGGTTTGAATCAATTTTAAACGAATTATATCAACAATAGGATCAAAAATGCTTGTATGGATTTTGGCAGATGATCGCGCCGGAAACGTTAATCAGTTGTTGGGTATTGCCGAAGCATTGGGATATTCTTTCGAACGCAAAAACATTGCTTATACAAAAGCCGTTAAATTGCCGAATTTTTTGCGGGACGGTACATTAATCGGGTTAACGAAAGAGTCAAAAAAAGCGGTACAGACAACCGTTTATCCCGATGTGGTGTTAAGTGCCGGTCGGCGTGCCTTTCCCGTGGCAAGATATATACAAAAAAAATCAAGAGGCAAAACAAAAGTCGTACAATT
Organism: uncultured Alphaproteobacteria bacterium; assembly: GCA_947586835.1. GTDB lineage: Bacteria > Pseudomonadota > Alphaproteobacteria > CAAHEQ01 > UBA3637 > RGIG4140. Next base: position 154,523 of record CANPXT010000001.1, on the reverse strand, counting down.
GATGAATCCGGGTGTCAGAGGGTTTAAAAGCGCTGATTTAATAGTGTTGCCTGCGCATGATTTATATAAAGGCAAAGCAAAAAACGTGATGATTGTTGACGGATCGCCGCATCGTGTGACGGAAAAACGCTTACAAGAAGAGCGTCGAAAATGGTTGCCTGTTTTTGCCGATTATCCCGCGCCGCGCTTATCGTTAATAATCGGCGGAGCCACCAAAAATAAGCCCTTTACCGTTGCCGATGCCCGAAAAATTGTGTCGGCAGTGCAACAATTGCGTCCGGCTTCCGTTTTGGTTACGACATCAAGGCGAACGCCTGCCGACGTGGTAGCATTTCTTAAAACGGCGTTTCCGCCGAAAACAACATTTTTTTATGCTTTCGGTGATCAAGGCGAAAACCCGTATTTCGGATTGCTTGCCTGCGCCGATATGATTGTGGTAACGGGTGATTCAATGTCCATGTGTTCGGAGTGTTGTGCCGGCAAAGTTCCCGTTTTTATTTTTGCACCCGATGAAATGATGAGCATAAAACACAAACGCTTTCATCAAACCCTTTTTCAAAACGGCTATGCATTACCTCTCGGCAGTGCTTTAAAAGCCGTTAAAGGCGGATTTAATCCTTCTCTTTTGATTGCCGAACGCATTTTAAGCCTTTTGAATACGTCCGGTGCAAAAAAATAAAGAAATTACCGATTTTTGTAAATTTACAATTTACATTTACATCTTTTTTCTTTATACTCATACATGTATTTTTTAATTTAAGGAGTTTTCAGAATGAAAAATATCGGTGATTTAATGAAAAAAGCGCAAATGGTTCAATCACAAATGAACATTTTGCAGGCCAAAATGGAAAAACAGGAGTTTGAAGGTGTTTCCGGAAACGGTGCCGTTAAAATTATGATGACGGGAAAAGGGTATCCCGTCAAAGTGAGTATCAATCCGGATATTGTTGATAAAGAAGATGTGGAAACGTTGGAAGATTTAGTTTTGTTGGCGGTTCGCGATGCCCGCGAAAAAGCAGATGGCACCATTGCTTCGGAAATGGAGCGTATTCAATCATCTCTCGGGCTTCCGGCAGGCTTTAAATTGCCCTTTTAATTGACGGAACGGGTTTAAAACAAATGGCTGCTCCGGAATTGGAACATTTAATTGCATTGTTGGCAAAATTGCCGGCGCTGGGTCCGCGCTCGGCACGACGAGCCGTATTAAGCTTGCTCGGACAAAAAGAAACGCAGTTTGCTCCGTTGGTAGCAGCCATGCAAACCGTATTGGAAAAGGTTAAAACTTGTCCGGTTTGCGGTAACCTTGATACGATAACACCATGTACCATTTGCAGTGATTCCACGCGATTAAATCATCAAATATGTGTGGTGCAGGATGTTGCCGATTTATGGGCAATTGAGCGAACCGGTGTGTTTAAAGGTCAATATCATGTTTTGGGCGGATTGCTTTCGGCTTTGGACGGTATCGGTCCCGATGAGTTAAATATTCAATCGCTTTTGGAAAAAGTGGATATGAATAAAAATTGTGAAGTTATTTTTGCACTGCCGACAACGGTTGAAGGTCAAACTACCGCACATTATTTGTCCGATAAACTGGTAAACGGTTTATGTTCAATATCAACTTTGTCGCGCGGTGTCCCTGTTGGCGGTGAATTGGATTATTTAGATGACGGAACGCTTCAAATGGCGTTTAAAGCCCGTCGCAGTTTGTGAGGAAAAAATGGAAGAAATTAAAAATGCCGTTTCCCGTTTGGAAGAAGCCGTTATGGAATTGGAAAATGCCGTTTATACGGTGAAAAAAAATTACGGTCAGTCATCGGAGAGAGCAGAGATTTTGAAAAAAGCCGTTAAAACGGCATATGATAAAATTGATGATATGCTGACAACTTTTAAGCGGGGAGAAGAATAATGGCTATTGTTTCGTTAAAAATCGGTGAAAAATTTTATAAATTTTCCTGCGCTGACGGACAAGAAAATTATATGCGCTCGCTCGCCGAAAATTTAGATACGCGAGCTGCCCAGCTGATTAAATCGGTCGGCTTTATGCAGGAGGGACAACTGCTTGCCATGATGTGTTTAATTTTGGCAGAGGAAAAAAATAAACTGGAACGAACAACCAATGCTGCTGTTATAGATGAATCAGCCAAAGAACTGGCCAAGCGAATCCAAAATATTGCCGCTAAAATCAGCGTAACGGCGAAAGGGTTAAATGATTTAGTGACAAATCCGAAGAAGAATGATGAAAATATTGTTTTGCGGTGATGTTGTCGGAAAATCCGGCAGAAAGGTAATAAATGAATGTTTGCCGAAACTCAAGCAGCAATTGGCGCTTGATATGATTATTGTCAATGGTGAAAATGCGGCACACGGGTTTGGTATCAGCCCGAAAATTTATGCCGAATTGTGCCGGGCCGGTGCCGATGTAATTACACTTGGGAATCATGCATTTGATAAAGCCGATATTTTTCCGATTCTGGATTCCGAATCTAATATTATTCGGCCGTTGAATTGTCCCGATAACACGATTGGAAAAGGCAGCTGTTTATTTACGACGTCCGCCGGCGTTCGAGTGGCGGTCGTGCAACTATTGGGGCATATTTTTATGCGTATCGCGGATGATCCGTTTGCGACCGTTGCAGATTGGCTTTCATCACACACGCGCGGCAAAGATTATGATGTACTGATTGTTGATTTTCACGCCGAAGCAACAGCTGAAAAGGTAAGTATGGGCTATTTTCTGGACGGCAAAGCCTCGTTGGTCGTTGGCACGCATACGCATATTCCGACGGCCGATGCACGCATTTTGCCTCAAAAAACAGCGTTTATGTCAGATGTCGGCATGTGCGGTGATTATCATTCCGTCATTGGTATGGTTGTGGAAGGCGCTTTATCCCGATTTTTGACGCCTGAAAACAGAGGACGCTTGCAACCGGCTGAAAATATAGGAACTTTTTGTGCTGTTTATACGGAAATTGATGAAAAAACCGGTGCGGCCGTAAAAATTTTTCCAGTTCGAATCGGAGCAATACTTGAAAATACACATCAAATATGATATAAAGGAAAAAATTGTTTTTTTAAAACTTAAATGAGAGGAAAAAATTATGTCAGGACATTCACAATTTAAAAATATTATGTATCGCAAAGGTGCTCAAGATAAATTGCGTGCCAAAGTATTTTCAAAACTGGCACGAGAAATTACGGTTGCCGTAAAAGCCGGCGGGGCTGATATTTCTTCGAATCCGCGACTGCGCTTGGCTATTCAAAATGCGCGCTCGGAAAATATGCCGAAAGATAATATTGAACGTGCCATTGCTAAGGGTTCGCAAAGTGCCGATACGACAAATTATGAAGAAGTACGGTATGAAGGTTTCGGACCCGGCAAAGTTTCCGTTATAGTTGAAGCCTTAACGGATAATCGTGCGCGAACGGCACCGTATTTGCGTTCAACTTTTTCCAAAAACGGCGGTGCATTGGGCGAAACGGGTTCTGTTACATTTAACTTTGAGCGAATCGGCTATATTGAATACCCGTTAACCGTTGGTTCGGCTGATGCTATTTTTGAGGCCGGATTGGAAGCCGGTGCGCAAGATGTGACAACTACCGATGAAGCGCATGAGATTACCTGTACACCGGAAGATTTATCAAGCGTGCGCGAAAGTATGGAAATCAAACTCGGAACGCCCAATATTGCGCGGTTAGATTGGAAACCGTTGGTGCAAAAAGAAATTACCGATTTGGAAACAGCACAAAAATTGTTTCATTTCATTGATTTGTTGAATGAAGACGATGACGTGCAACGTGTGATTACAAATGCCGACATTGCCGCCGATGTTTTAGCGCAATTGGAAAGTGCCGAATAACAATGATTCGCATTTTGGGGCTTGATCCGGGGTTACGTCATACCGGTTGGGGCATTATTGAAAAAGACGGAACACGTTTACGCTTTATTGCAGGTGGTGTGATTAATCCGTCGGAAACGGGTGCCTTATCGGAGCGACTGGCGGAACTGCACGGAGAACTCAAAAAAATCATTGAAGCTTATCAGCCCGATGAAGCAGCGGTTGAACAAACATTTGTCAACAATAATCCGACATCAACGTTAAAACTCGGGCAAGCGCGCGGTGTTGTTTTATTAACACCAGCTTTATATCAATTATCGGTTGCCGAATATACGCCGAATCAAATAAAAAAAATGGTTGTAGGTGCCGGACATGCCGATAAAAAGCAGGTGGATATGATGGTGCGAACACTTTTAAAAAGCGTTCCCGAGCATATTCCGCCCGATGCATCTGATGCGTTGGCAATAGCACTTTGTCACGGATTTATGCGGTCAACCGTCACACACACTGTTTCTTATTAAAGAGGATTTATGCAAATCATTCAAAAACCTTCCACGCATTTTAATGAACGAATCGGTGCAATTGATATGATTGTGTTGCATGCAACGGCAACAAACTCTTTACGGGAAACATTTTATTACCTAATTGAAAAAGAGGAGGGCGGTCGTGTCAGTGCCCATTATGTCATTGATACGGACGGTACGATTTATCAGTTGGTTGATGAATCAAAACGTGCATGGCATGCAGGTGTGAGTGAATGGGACGGGCAAACCGATATTAACAGTCGATCCGTCGGTATTGAATTTCAATGTGCCGCAATTGATGATCGGTCTTTTGAAGCGTTTTCATCGGCGCAAATTGAAGCCGGAATAAAATTGTGTCGCATGTTGGTCGAAAAATATAAAATTTCACCGCATAATGTGGTCGCTCATTCTGATATTGCACCCGAACGCAAGGTCGATCCGGGACGCACGTTTCCGTGGGAGCGTTTTTGGTTGGCGGGATTGGCGGAAAATCCGTTGCGCAGACCTTTGATTGCTCAACAATCAGATGAAAGGAACAAAAATGTTTGAGTGGGTTTCACATTTATCAACCGGTGCGCTTTGGGTGGTTTTCGCTTGTGTTATCGGTTTGATTTTATTTTTGGATTTGTTTGTTTTTCATAAAAAATCGGAAGAACCGTCTTTAAAAAGCACGTTTCACATTTGTTTGGGTTATTTATGCGTGGCCTTGCTTTTCGGTGTGTTTGTTATTTTTGAAAAAGGCAAGGAAACGGGATTTTTGTATTATACCGGTTATTTGGTGGAATTCAGTCTTTCGATGGATAACATTTTTGTCATGTCGCTTGTTTTTACAGGGCTTCATGTAGCATCGGCTTATCAACATCGGGTTTTGTTTTGGGGCGTTCTGGGCGCTATTGTCATGCGTGCCGTTATGATTTTACTCGGTGCCGGATTGGTCAGCTCGTTTCACTGGATTTTATACCTTTTCTCGGCGTTTTTAATTTATACCGGCGTTAAAATGCTTTTGGAAAAGAAAGAGGAAAGAAGGGATTTATCCGAAAACAAAGTCATTGCTTTTTTAAAACGTTTTATGCATGTAACGCCGGCGTTTCACGGTGAACGGTTTTTTGTAAAAGAAAAAGGAAAATGGGCTGCGACTCCGCTCTTTTTTGCGTTAATGAGTATTGAGTTAATGGATGTTGTCTTTGCTGTTGACAGTATTCCGGCTATATTTTTGATTACGCAAGATATTTTTGTAATTTATACCAGCAATATTTTTGCCATTTTAGGTTTACGGTCGTTATATTTTTTATTGGCGGCTGCCGTTAATCGATTTACATATTTAAAGCATGCGCTGTCATTGGTTCTTATTTTTATCGGCTTGAAAATATTTTTACCCCATATCGGTATAACCGTTTCAAATCTGATGTCGTTGAGCGTAACGTTTTCATTATTGGCAATGGGGATTATTGCCTCGCTTTATTTCACAAAAAACAAGGAGCATAAAAATGTATGAAGCATTGGAAGAAGTACGTGCCTGTGCGCTGAATTGTCATAAATGCGTGCTCGGAAAAACAAGAAATAATCTTGTTTTTTCTGACGGTATTCCCAACTCAAAATTAATGTTGATCGGTGAGGCACCCGGTTATAATGAAGATATGCAAGGAAAGCCGTTTGTCGGACGCGCGGGACAGCTGTTGGATAAAATTTTCGAATCGGTCGGGTTATCTCGGGAAAAAGATGTGTATATTTGTAATACCGTAAAATGTCGTCCGCCCGAAAATCGCGATCCGTTGCCGGAAGAAAAAGCCGCGTGTCGGTCTTTTTTGGATAAGCAGATTGAAATTTTAAAACCGCGCTTGATTTTGTTGTGCGGTAAAGTGGCGTTAACTTCTTTTCTGCCTGATTTAACGGTTGGCATTACCAAAGTGCGCGGGCAGTGGTTTGACGGTCCTTACGGATCGAAAATGATGCCGATTTTTCATCCGTCGTATTTATTGCGCAATCCGTCACATAATCCGGGATCGCCCAAAGCTTTAATGTGGGAAGATATTAAAAAAATTAAACAGGCTTATGAGGCGTTGAATAAATAATCCCTTTTTATCTTTTTTTTTAAAAAAAGTTCTTGACTTCAATCCGGCTTTCACTGATAAACTGTATAGAAAGTTATCGAGAAGGATAAAAAATGTATCGCATTTTACGGTTTATCAGAAATACAGCGGCAATCGTTCTTTTTTGTTTGTGTGTTTTGGCTTTTGTAAAAGCGTTTTATCCGCTTTCTTTTTTTAATATTCAAGGTATTTCTTTATTGGAACGATTTTGGGTGCGAGATTTGCTTTTTGCCGGTACACTGTTAATTTTTCTTGTTATCTTAACGCTTTTATTCGGACGAATTTATTGCTCGATTCTTTGTCCGCTCGGGTTATATCAAGAGCTTATCAGACTTATATTTCATCGGCAACTGCCTTATCGTGTTAATCGGTTTTTTAAATATGTTTTAGCACTGTTTTTGGTGGGAATGTTGTTGGGCGGAACAGTGTTTGTGACTCGTTTTTTCGATCCGTATGCCTTGTTTGGTGCGGCTATGAGCGGTGCCGTTTGGGGAATGTGCTTTTTAGCGGGTATAACAGTTGTAACGGTGTTTAAAGGTCGGTTTTTTTGTACGGATATTTGTCCTGTCGGTGTGATTTTGGGCTTTTTATCTCGTTTTGCACTATTTCGTGTGTTTATTGATGATATAAAGTGTCGTAAGTGTGGTAAATGTGCCAAAATCTGTCCGAGCGGATGTATCGATTATAAAAATCACTTTGTCAATAATGAGTTATGTGTGCGGTGTTTGTATTGTTTGAAGGTATGTCCGTTTCAAGCCATGCGTTTGGGTAAAAAAACAGCGTCGCCGGTTGCATTTAACTTAAAACGCCGAGAATTTTTATTGGGTGTTTTGTCATTAGCGACAGTCGGTATTGCTTATAAAAGCGGATTGACTTTTGTTCAAAAAACAGCGCATCGATTTAAAAATATTATTGTCCCGCCGGGAGGTGAATCGCCGGATACCTTTGTGAATCGGTGTTTGAATTGTAATTTATGTGTGCAAAATTGTCCGATGAAAGTGTTAAAAAAAGCAACAACAACTTATCCTGCCGTTCATTTGGAATACAACAACAGTTTTTGTTCCGATTCGTGTCATCGCTGTTCGCAAATATGCCCCTCAGGGGCATTGAAACGCCTTTCCTTATCACAAAAACAACACACTAAAATCGGGACAGCCTCTATTAATGCAACAATTTGTATTAATTGCGGTTTATGTGCTATGGAATGTCCGCGCGGTGCTATTATACAAGAGGCGACAACATCGCGCGTGCAACGGGAAAAATGTATCGGATGCGGTGCTTGTAAGGTGGTATGTCCCGTGCAGGCTGTTTCGGTAAAGGGTGTTGAAAAACAAATGAATGTATAAAAGAATGAAAGGAGAAAACAATGTCAATCGGCTTAACGGAACTCGGATTAATTTTGGTGATTGCTTTATTGCTGTTCGGGGGCAAGCGTTTACCTGAATTGGCGCGCGGATTGGGACGGGCGCATTATGAATACAAAAAAGCTAAAAATCTGCTTCAAAATGAAGCACGGGAAATTAAAGAAGCTCTTGATGCGGAAAATGAAAAAAAATAAAGTTTCTTCAAACGAAACGCTTTTACCGCATTTGGAAGCGTTCCGACAATTATTGTTACGCTGTCTTATTGCGTTGGGGTGTGTTTTTATACCGGCATTTTTTATGGCGCCGATATGTTTGAATACTTTAATTTTTTTGCTCATCGATTCACAACAATCTTTAAATTATTTTTCGCCGCTGGAAGTTTTTTGGGTACAATTAAAACTGGCTTTTGTGATTGATTTAATCTTTTGTGCACCGTGGATTGCCTATTCGGTTTGGCGCTTTTTATTGCCGGCACTTTATGAATCGGAACGCAGAATTATTCGGTATTTATCTTTTTGTGCTGCCGGTTTGTTTATAATCGGTGTTTGTTGTTGTTTGTTTTTCATTATGCCGACGGTCATTCGATTCGGATTAAGCTTTGAAACCGGCAGTTTGCACGCCGTGTGGAGTGTGTATGCATTGATTGATTTAGTATTAAAACTTTCTGTTGTTTTCGGATTGATGTTTCAATTTCCGTTAATGACTTATGCCTTCATTCGATTGGGAATTGTTTCGAAAGAAAAAGTCAAACAAAAGCGTCCGGCCGTTTTTTTGGGGATTTTAATTTTATCGGCGCTGTTGACTCCGCCGGATATTATCAGTCAGCTTTTGTTAGCACTTCCGACATATTGTTTGTTTGAGCTCGGGCTATTTTTTTGCAACCCTGAAAAAAAGAAAAAAAACGCTTGACATTTTGTTTGTTTTGAATGACATACTATAAAGAGAAAAACAAAAAAGGAGGAAAAAATGAAAAAATTATTGTTTGGTTTATTAGCCGGAACGCTTTTGCCGTTCGGTGTGGCGCATGCCGATGAAACAGCCGTGGCAAATCAAAATCCGAAAGTATTAATTGCCTATTATTCGTGGTCGGGAAACACAAAGGAAATTGCCGAGGATATTCAAAAAACCGTTGGTGGTACACTTTTTGAAATTCAAACCGTGCAAAGTTATCCGGAAGAATATCGTGCAACGACGGAACAAGCCAAAAAGGAAATTAACGATCATTTTAAGCCGGAATTAAAAACAAAAGTTGAAAATATGGCACAATATGATACTGTTTTTATCGGTTCGCCCAATTGGTGGGGTACCATTGCACCAGCCGTCAGCAGCTTTTTGGCGGAATATGATTTGAACGGCAAAACCGTCATTCCGTTTATTACACACGGAGGCGGCGGTGAACAAAATACCGTTAAGGATTTAACTGCGCAATGCACAGGATGTAACGTTTCCGCTCATCCATGGGTCAGTTATAAAACCATGACGCTCGGACGCATGGGCGGTTGGTTAAAAGATAACGGATTTAAAGAATAATCATGCTTTTTGCCTGTAAAAAAACCGGTGTTTTAAAAAACATCGGTTTTTAATTTTTAACCGTCTTCCAAATGAAGCAGAGCAGTAATACAAAGCGGTATAACCACCAAAGACGGTCCCCAAGCCGCTAAAACATAGGGTAAGCTTTGTGACAATCCTAATACGTTGGTCACACGTCCCAAAAAATAAAGAACAAATCCGCCAAGAATGGACAGCACAATTCGTGTCAGCATTTTGCCTTGACGTGTATTGGGCGGAAGCGTAAAAACGGCGGCAATAAACAGCATGGCAACCAGCATAATCGGATAAGCCAACAATTCATTGAAATACATGGCATGTTCGGCAATGGTAAATCCTGATTCACGCAAGAAATGAATAAACTTCGGAAATCGCCAAAACGACATGGTTCTCGGTTCATCAAAACGCTCTAAAATGCGCTCTAAACTAAAACCGGTTTTAATGCTTTCAACAGGCTTTGTAAAGGCTTCTTCCGTTATCGGATTAATAATAAAAGCATTCGGAAGTGTGAGTTGTCCGTTTAATAAAATGGCGTTATTTCCCTCAATTTGCCGTTTTAAGGTACCGTTTGGCAATAATTCAAACAAAGAAACCCGATCTAAAATAACATCTTTTCCTTTTTGCCGAACCCGTCCGGCACGCATTACCAGTGTTTGTTTTTCATCGGCTTCGCGAAGCCATAGCCCGTTTTCCGACCATGAAAAGGGATGTGAACTCGTCATTCCGATTCTTTCTTCCAATCGTTCAAACTGCTTAGATGTCATGGCAGCAAAAGGATTAAAAATCGTAATGTTGAAAACACCTAGCAGAAAAACAAAAGCAACAATCGGCGTCATAAAATTCCATACACTCATCCCAATGGAACGCATAATAATCAATTCCGATGAAGCGCTGTATTTTAAAAAGAAAATAACGCCGGCAATTAAGGCAACAAAGGGGAGAATAATGTGAATCATTTGAGGCGATTTTAACACACCTAAAACCAAAATATCCCAAAAAGCAATGTTTTCCCGTTTGGCGGCCATGCGTAACAATTCAATAATATCAAACAACAAAACAACAGCCGTTAATGCAAACAAGGTTGCAAAGAAAATAAAGACATAATGTTTTAAAATATATTTAAATAAAATTAAATTCATTTATAGTCCCTTGTATTTTTTTAATAATCATACGCAAAAATAAAAAATTGTCAATATTTAAACGGGAGCAAAAATAAAAAGGCATAAAAAAAATGAATAAAATGAAAAAAAACTATTGACAAACGGTAAATTATTCTGTATAAAAAAGCTCTGTTGAGCTGATGAGTGCGTAGCTCAGCTGGTAGAGCACCTGACTTTTAATCAGGTGGCCCTGGGTTCGAATCCCAGCGCGCTCACCATTTAAAAACCACCTTTCGAGGTGGTTTTTTTATAACCGTCATAAAAAACCGTTTATTCTGATTTTGATCTGTTTTCCGATTCCCGTGTGTAATAAATAATTTCTGTTTAGGAAAATTTGAGTACCCGCATAATGCGCATTCGTTCAAAAATTTTTATTGATTTTGTCAGTATTTGTGGTAAAATAAAATCAGTGAGGATGATATGAAACATATTTTATGTGTCGGCATTGGAAAAATGGGACAATTAACACTCGATTACTTTAAAAACGATAAAACAATTGAGCATATTTATGTCGTTGATCCCAAATTTCAAACACTTTCAACAAAACGTGTTACTTACTTAAAAAACTTTTCACAATTACCGTCATCAGCGCAAATAGATGCGGCTTTTATTATGACACCGGTTTCGGCGCATCAATCGTGTTTAGAACAAGTTTTGAAAGCGGGTATTCAAAATATTTTTATCGAAAAGCCTGCGTTACAATCAAAAGATGAGTTTCAAGCAGTTTTGCCGCTTATTCAAAATCAAAAAATTGCCGTCGGTTATATTTTGCGACAATCAAAAGCCTTACGCGATTTAAAACATTTTTTAAAGCAATATGCGCATGCCGGATTTTCTTTAACACAATGCAACGTAACCTATATTAAGCCGCATGATTTTTCTTTAAAGCAAATGAATGCATGGGAAGAATGTTGTCATCCGTGGGATTTATTATTTTGCTGTTTAAATTTTAAAAAAGCACAAAAAACGGTTGTTAAACAAAAAAAATTAATTAATGATTTAAAATCAAAGCAAACGGTTGAGGCAAAAGTAAAATATGAGCTGACTTTTCACCGGCAAAAAACAGATTTAAATATTTTCTTTTCTTATTTGAAGCCTCATCGTAAAAGAGAGTTTGTATTTGAATTAAAAGATAATCAAAATCAATCATGCAAAATGGTTTTATCGCTTGATGTGGCGGAATCCGTGGGAAAAGTGCTTGATAAAATAAGTGTTTATCAAAACAACAAACCGGTTTATCAGGCCACATATCCGGCTCATGAAAAATTAGGGTATCAAATTAAAAACGTTTGCAATTATTTTAACACAAACAAAAAATCACGATTGCATCTTTTTAAAGATTCAATGACATTGCAAAACATTCATGATTATACTTTCGGTGACATGCCAAATATTCATACAAAAAAGATTTTTCCGTTTATGCGATATCAAAATCAAAATAATCATGAATTATGAAAAAGAAAATACATATTTTTCGGAATATTTTATTATTTATTCACCTTAAATTTTGAAAATTGTAAATTGTATGTTTTTTGCGCTTTTTTCTTGAATAATATGTGTTTATGTGCTATAAAAACTTGTTTTTAACAAAACGAGGTAGAGATATGTTTGCGCAATTATTTAAAAATAAAAAATTTTTACCGTTGTTGGTATCCCGTTTTTTATCAGCTATTAACGAGGGATTTATTCGGTATGTTTTCCTCTTTTTAGTCACATATAAACTGACGCAACCCAATCCCGTTTTTATGATTATGGCCGTTGTGTTATATGCGCTTTCGTTTTGCTTTGCAACCTGTTATATCGGACAAATAACCGACAAATATTCCAAAGCAATGTGTTTGCGCTTTGTCCGTGTGTGTGAAATCGGCATTATGGGAATGGCACTCATCGGTATTTCGCTGAATTCTCCCGTTTTGTTTTTGAGCATCATAATTGCCATGGGATTGATAAATGCCTGCCAAAAAGTTTTGGATACATCGCTGATTACCGAATTGATTGCTCCCGTAAAATTAAATATCGGCAATGTTTTAATGAAAATCGGAGTGATTTTTGCTTCCGGCTTATCATGTTTGTTGCTGACCAGCATTTTAAAGTTTGATGTTGCTTATATGGTTGTGTGTTTGATGGGATTTGTTTTGTCCATTGTCAGTTTTCTTTTTTCTTTAAAAATTGAACCGCACGAACCGGCGGATAAAGAGACCGTTATTTATCGCAACCCGTATAAAGCCTTTGGGTTTGTGTCGGAAAAACTGAAACATCATTTCGATATGTGGGCTTATTTGGTCGGAATCGCTTGGTTTTGGATGATTTCAACGGTTATTTTCTTCTTTTCCGCTGATTACGGACGAACCGTATTGCATGCTCGATGGTCGGTGGTTATGTTTTTATCTGCCGGGATTTTTACAATCGGTTATATTTTGGGCGGCGTCCTTTACGCGCGATTCTCTCGAAAAAACAATATGGGCGCGCATACATCCGTGGTGTGTTTGTTAATTTCACTATTTTTATTTAATTTTATTTTTGTCAGTTCAAATGCGGAACATATTGTTTTGGCGCGCGATATTACCGTTTTCAAAATGCTGACCACGAATTTCAATTATTGGTGTATTATGATTGATGTTTTTGCATTGGGAGCATTATCGGCATTTTATGTTATTCCCTTTTATACATTAATTCAATTAAAAACACCCAAGTTTATCATGGGGCGAATGATGGCTTTTTCCAATATGGTTAATGCTTGTGCCGTTGTAGCTTCATTAATGATTACATTAAGTTTAACGATTTTATCATTCGGCGTATTGAATATATTGCTTATTTATGCCGTTGCTAATTTGTTAATTGCCGTTTATATGATTCGATTGCTTCCGTTAGAAGCACGCAAAAAAGTGTTTCGTCGGGTTTTAAGCTTTTTGTTTAAAGTGGAAGTAAAGGGGATTGAAAACTTAAAAAAAGCCGGACGAAAAGTTTTAATTATTCCCAATCATACTTCATATCTGGATGTGTTGTTGATTTCTGCTTTTTTGGATGAAGAAATCACTTTCGCCGTCAGCGATAAATTAATTGAAAAAACACTTGTGAAGTTTATGACGAATTTAATGGATGTGCGTCCGTTGGATCCGCAAAGCCCTTTTGCCGTTAAATATATGGTGGAACAATTAAATGAAAATAAACCGTGTATGATTTTAACCGAAGGAATTATTGATGGCGGTAATACGCGTATGAAAATTTATGAAGCGCCGGCCATGATGGCGGTTAAAAGTAATGCGCCCTTGTTGCCCATTCGAATTGATGGTGCTTCAAATGCTGTTTTTTCTCGAATTTTAGGTACAAAATTTGTCTTTAAATTATTACCGAAAATAACTTTAAATATTTTAGAACCGGTGAGTTTCAGATTCCCCGAAGAAATGACTACGCGGGAAATTCGTGAAAAATCAAGTTCGCGATTGCATGATATTTTAATGCAAATGACATTTGACAGCTATGATAAAAACAGAACCTTATTTGAAGCTGTTTCCGATTCCATGCATATGGCGGGATATTTAAAACCCATTATGGAAGATACATCACGAAAACCGATTAAGTTTTGCTTGTTTTTCTTGAAAGCCTTTATTTTGGGACGATTAATGCAGCGAGCCGTCAGTAATGAAAAATACGTCGGGTTAATGATTCCCACCTCAAATGCCTGCGCTATTGCCTTTTTCGGCTTACACGCTTTCGGTAAAATTCCGGCAATGATTAACTTTACGTCCGGACCGAAACAAGTTGTTTCTACATGTGAAACTATCGGGTTAAAAACTGTTATTACGGCGCACAAAGTCGTGAATATGGCAAAATTGGAACACTTGATTGAGGCGTTGGAAAAAAATAAAATTCGAGTCGTTTATTTGGAAGATTTAAAATCATCGTTAAAGCCGAAAGATGAATTGATCGGTATGGCGGGCGCTTTGTGTCCGAAAACGGTTTATCAAAAAATGTGTGAACGAAAAATTTTGCCCGATGATACGGCAGTGGTGTTGTTTACATCTGGAACGGAAGGGTTTCCGAAAGCCGTCTTTTTATCGCATAAAAATATTTTATCCAACTGTTATCAATTACCGTCAATTTTTGATGTGTATCCGAATGATGTGTTTTTAAACTGTTTACCGATGTTTCACTCTTTCGGATTGGGGGCCGGTGTTGTTTTACCGTTGTTGTTGGGTATTAAAACGGTATTATATCCCACACCGCTGCATTATCGAATTATACCGGAAATTTGTGCATCCGTGAAAGCGACCATTTTCTTCGGTACGGATACTTTTTTAGCAGGCTATGCCAAATGTGCCAATCCGTATGATTTTAACAGTTTGCGTATTGTGGCGTCAGGTGCCGAAAAGGTCAAAGAAGAAACACGACGAATTTGGGCGGAAAAATTCGGTGTTCGTATTTTGGAAGGATACGGTGCAACGGAATGTTCGCCGTTTATTGCCGTTAATACGTTTTTACATTCGAAAAAAGATTCTGTCGGACGCATTCTGCCCGGTATGAGTTATAACTTAAAACCGGTCGATGGAATTACCGAGGGACAAGAATTGTGGGTAAAGGGGCCGAATGTTATGCAAGGTTATATGCGTCATACCGCACCGCTTCAATTAGATCCGCCACATGACGGTTGGTATGATACGGGAGATATTGTTTCTATCGATGAGGAAGGCTATATATTCATTAAAGGGCGTTGTAAGCGATTTGCCAAAATCGGTGGAGAGATGGTATCATTGCCGGCAGTGGAAATGGTTGTTGAAAAACGGTATCCCGATTTTATTTCAGGTGCCGTTAACATTCCCGATGCCAAAAAAGGTGAACAGATTGTTTTGATTACCACGTGCAAAGATATTACGCGCGATGAATTGGTCAGTGCCTTTAAAGCGGCAGGTATTACCGAACTTGGATTACCGTCTCGCATTATCGTAACCGATCAACCGCCGCTTTTGGGAACCGGCAAATTCGATTATGTCGCTGCCAAGGAAATGGCTTTAAAAGAAACAGGAAAATAAAGGAGTGTAAATGGCAAATATCGGTGTTATCGGAGCAGGTGCTTGGGGAACGGCTTTGGCTATAACGGCAGCAAAGGCAAAAAACAATGTTCGTTTATGGGCGTTGGAAGAAAAAACGGTGCATGAAATCAATAAAACGCATCAAACGTCATTTTTGCCGACGGCGATACTTCCCGAAGCAATTGAGGCAACTAATGATATGAAAGAAGTACTTTCATGGGCGGATTGTGTTTTGCTGGTGTCTCCGGCACAATTTACGCGTTCGGTTTTTATGCAAATGGCGCCGTTTTTAAAAACCGTCACACCGGTTGTTTTATGTGCCAAAGGAATTGAATTGTCCACCGGATATTTATTAAGCGAAATTGTGAATGAAATTCGTCCGCAAACACCGTTAGTCGTCTTATCAGGGCCAAACTTTGCAACGGAAGTGGCAAAAGGTTGTCCGACGGCGGTGACTATTGCTTCGCCTTCGCAAATGTTGGCAGACAGAGTGTGTCGCTATTTGAAAACCGATTATTTTCGGCCGTATTCTTCCACCGATTTAATCACGCCGGAAGTTTGCGGTGCCATTAAAAACGTGTTAGCCATTGCATCAGGCATATCCGACGGTTGTCGATTGGGAGATAATGCCCGTGCAGCGCTGTTAACACGCGGTTTGGCGGAAATGTCACGTTTTGCAGTTGCATTGGGCGGTAAAAAAGAAAGCGTTTTAGGTCTTTGCGGTATCGGCGATTTAATGTTAACGGCGAACAGTCGCCAATCACGTAATTATTCATTCGGGTTTGCCGTCGGAGAAGTCGGGGAAGCCGAAAGTGTTTTAAAAAACAGCACCAAAACGGTGGAGGGGGTTGCAACGGCTTCATCTGTGATGAAAAGAGCGCGGCAGCTTCATGTCGAGTTACCGATTTGTGAATCGGTTGAGGCTGTTTTATATCATAAAAAGCCAATTTGTGATGTATTAAAAGAAATGTTAGCCAGACCGTTACGGCAAGAATAAAATTTGATATGTTTTTCAGCTAACTGGTAAAATCGTTCCAGATTTTTTTAATCTGACACAAAAAATCGTTACAGGCTTCTTGATTTGATTCTTTAGATTCGGCGGCAAACTGTTTGAGTAAGTCTTTTTGTTTGGCACTTAAATGGGTCGGTGTTTCAACTCGGAAAGTTACATATAAATCGCCGAATTGATCACTTTTCAATTGCGGCATACCTTTTCCTTTGAGTTTAATTTGGTATCCTGATTGCATACCGGCTTTAATATCGGTTGGAATCGGTGTTCCGTCCATTGAGGGTACATTGACTGTTCCACCCAAAGCCGCCGTTGTCATCGGTACGGGCATTTCACAATATAAATTGGCACCTTTTCTGTCAAAAATAGCATGTTTTTTTACCTCGACGAATACATATAAATCACCGGCGGGCCCTCCGTTTCTGCCGGCATCACCTTCACCGGCAAGACGCATTCTGACTCCGGTATCAACGCCTTTCGGAATGGTAATTTCCAGCTTTCTTTTTTTATGAACGCAGCCGGTGCCTTTACAATCGGAACACGGATCTTTTACTGTTTTGCCCGTGCCATGACAATCGGGACAAGTAGTATCCATTACAAAAAAGCCTTGTCGTTGGCGAATACGTCCGTATCCCCCGCATGTCGAACAGGTTTCCAGTTTTTTACCCCCTTTTCCGTTACAAGTTTTACAAGGGATACATGTATCGACCGTAATAGATTTTTTAACACCTTCATAAGCTTCTTGTTGTGTAATGGATATGTCGTATCGCACATCGGCACCACGTAAATTGGCATCGGAATCGCCCTGTGTCGTACCGCCGAATCCGCGAAACATTTCTTCGAAAATGCTTTCAAACCCGCTTTCTCCGAATCCAAAGCCGCCGAATCCGTTGCCTCCGCCGAAACCGGCTTGTCCGCTTGTAAACGCATCGTGTCCGTAACGGTCATAGGCTGCCCGCTTTTGGTCATCTTTTAAAACCTCATACGCTTCGTTAATTTCTTTAAACTGCATTTCGGCTTTTACATCACCCGGATGCATATCGGGATGACATTCTTTTGCCTTAACGCGAAACGCACGTTTAATTTCTTCGGCAGACGCATTTTTTGAAACACCTAATATATCATAGTAATCTTTTTTTGCCATATTCAACCTCTGTGCCGTTTTTTTAGTTTAACAACTAAACACCGAAAGGTCCTTTCCGTGCATATTTATTTATGCTTTAGGAAAAGACCTTTCAAGGTAAAGTTATAATTTTTTATTTTTTAACTTCTTCAAAATCCGCATCAACAACCGTATCATCCTTTTTTTCGTCGGTTGAGGTACCGCTTTCGCCGGATGTAGTGCCGGCAGCGGCTGCATCAGCCGATTGTTTATACATAGCTTCACCGAGTTTTAAAGAAGCTTGTGTTAAAGCATTTGTTTTATCTTTAATTTTTTCGGCATCGTTACTGTCTAAAACATCTTTGAGTTCTTGCACGGCTTTTTCGATACTTTCTTTTTCGGAAGTACCGATTTTATCACCGTTTTCTTTCAAGAGTTTTTCCGTTTCGTGAATAAGCGCATCGGCGTGATTTCTTGCTTCGATAGCCTCTTTAACTTTTTTATCTTCTTCGGCATGTTGTTCGGCTTCTTTGACCATTTTTTCAATATCTTCATCTTTTAATCCGCCCGATGCCTGAATACGAATATTTTGTTCTTTGCCTGTTGCTTTATCTTTTGCCGAAACATTGACAATACCGTTGGCATCAATATCAAACGTGACTTCAATTTGCGGCATACCGCGCGGTGCCGGCGGAATACCGATTAAATCAAACTGACCCAGCAATTTGTTATCGCGTGCCATTTCCCGTTCGCCTTGGAAAACGCGAATGGTAACGGCTGTTTGTCCGTCCTCGGCGGTAGAAAAGACTTGACTTTTCTTTGTCGGAATGGTGGTATTTCTGTCAATCAAGCGCGTAAACACCCCGCCCAATGTTTCAATACCCAGGGAAAGCGGTGTTACGTCAAGCAACAGAACATCTTTCACGTCGCCTTTTAACACACCGCCTTGAATGGCAGCGCCCATTGCCACCACTTCATCGGGATTCACGCCTTTATGCGGTTCTTTTCCGAAGAAATCTTTGACAATTTCTTGCACTTTCGGCATACGTGTCATACCGCCGACCAAAATTACTTCATCGATTTCGCCTTTATTTAATCCGGCATCTTTTAACGCTTTTTCCATCGGACCTTTGGTACGATCCAACAAATCTTCGACCAAGCTTTCCAATTTTGCGCGTGTTAAAGAAATGTTGAGGTGCTTCGGACCTGTTGCATCAGCCGTAATAAACGGTAAATTAATATCGGTTTGTGTTGCGGAAGATAATTCGATTTTAGCTTTTTCAGCTGCTTCTTTTAAGCGTTGCAAAGCCATCCGATCGTTTCTTAAATCAATACCGTTTTCTTTTTTAAACTCATCGGCCAAATAATCCATGACGCGTGCATCAAAATCTTCACCGCCCAAGAATGTATCGCCGTTGGTTGATTTCACTTCGAATACGCCGTCGCCGATTTCCAAAATCGAAACATCAAATGTACCGCCGCCCAAGTCATAAACGGCAATTGTGCCCGATTTTTTCTGATCCATACCGTAAGCTAAAGCAGCTGCCGTCGGTTCGTTAATAATACGCAACACTTCCAATCCTGCGATTTTACCGGCATCTTTAGTGGCTTGACGTTGTGAATCATCAAAATAAGCGGGAACCGTAATAATGGCTTGTGTGACTTTTTCGCCCAAATAACTTTCGGCATCTTCTTTTAATTTTTGCAAAACGTATGCCGAAATTTGACTTGGGGCATATTTTTTATCGGAAACATCAACCCAAGCATCACCGTTATCACCGGAAACAATTTTATAAGGCATTAAGCCTTTATCGCGTTGCACCATTTTATCATCATACCGCCGACCGATTAAGCGTTTAATGGAAAATAACGTTCCCGTCGGGTTGGTAACGGCTTGACGTTTTGCCGGTTGTCCGACCAAGCGTTCGCCTTTACCCGTAAAAGCGACCATGGATGGTGTGGTGCGGGCTCCTTCACGGTTTTCCAACACTTTGGGATCTTTACCGTCCATAATAGCCATACATGAGTTTGTTGTACCCAAATCAATTCCTAAAATTTTAGACATTTTCTTCTCCTTTTTGTTAAAATTTAAAACTGATATGATGTATATAGGTCATAACATTGTATTTAACAACCCCTTTTTTGTATTTTTTTTGTTTTTTTTGATAAAATGCTGAAAAAGAACGGAAAAAATCATTATTTTACATAAAAAGAACAGACAACACCGGTGTAAAACGCCGATGGCGTGTCAATTCGGTAAAAAGTAATGAAATTCCGTTTGAAAAGCTTTATGGAAGTCAAACGCAACCGAGCGAAAGGGCAAAATCGGCTCATTAATGCCTGCAAATAAAATCAGCGGTTTTTTTTCGAGCGAGAGAACGCAGTTGAATTTGAAAAAAAACCGCCGTTTCATTTAAATTGTTTCAACACAACACGTTTCCGTCATAGTTCCATCCGGCGTTGTGGTCGTCGGTATCGGTGTTGTGGTTGTGACCCCCGGTATCGGCCCCGGTGTTGTGGTCGTGAATCCCGGTATCGGTGTTGTGGTTGTCCCCCCCGGTATCGGTGTTGTGGTTGTGTGTCCCGGTGTCGGTGTTGTTGATTCCGGCGTTGTCGTCTCCGGCGTTGTGGTTGTCGGCATTGGCGTTGTCGTTGTTGTCGATGGCGTCGGTGTTTGCGTATACTTTGACGATGTCGTTGTCGGCTTTGGCGTCGATGTCGTTTTTGATGTCGTTGTCGATGGTGTTCTTGTCCTTGTCCTTGAGGATGTTGATGTCGTTGTTGATGGTATCGGTCCGTCAACTGTCACTATCGTTGGTATCGGTGTCGGCGGAGGTGGCGGTGGCGTTGTTGTCGTCGGTGGCGGTGGCGTTGTTGTCGATGGCGTCGATGTTGTTGTCGGTTTTGGTGTGGTAGTAGTCTTCTTCTTCGTTGTCGTCGGAGACGTTTCAACAGTTTTTTTACACCATATAGCGGATGGTGTTGCTGAGTGAGTCTTTGGTTCACAAGATTTCTGACATGCCCACAGATGATTCTCATGATCAGGATGAATCCCTGTGCACATACAAACTCTACCCATACAATCCATCATACCCCCATCCTTCCCTGAAGAAGAAAGGGTACCATTGTCTGTGCATTCTAGTGCGACGTGACAATATAATGTTGCTGGTTCACAACCACCTAGTGGAATATTCTCATACTGAGGTACTTCCTTCCATGCCTCTGGTGGATTAAATTCTACTTCAACCCATGTATTGTTGGGGGCATTTCCTGCACAATAATATTGACCAAATTTAGCACTAGTATTTGATCCATTATTCTCCGCATTGAAACCTGGTGGTAAGTCCTGCGCGCTTTCTTCAGTCCAACCAGCAGGGCATTTACTACATGGAAAAGCCACCGGCTTTCCTGATGCTGCGCCAGCTATTGCTCCTACTGACTTTGTATAAGAGGCAGGGCACTTCCCGCTTATATAACCACCGTGCTGTATCAATGGTTGCCAACGATAAGCTTCCCTTCCTCCCGCCCTTGAGTCGTCTCTTTTGCATGAACCATCCTTTTTGTGATAAGCGCATGAACAATCCAGATTAACCATTCGACAGCCTGTCTCGGTCGCTGTTGTAGCTGCACTTGTTAATTTTACTTGGCCTGTTACCATTCCTTCGGTGCTCATTCCTGATGTTTCAGCCTGTGAGCTAGCCATCTGTTGTGAAAGGACCGGAGGGCGTGTGCTTTGTGAAATTGAGGTTGACCGTGGTGTTACTGTTGATCTTGAAGTAGTTGTTGTTGATCGTGAAGTAGT
The DNA here is from genome assembly GCA_947586835.1 of uncultured Alphaproteobacteria bacterium. GTDB lineage: Bacteria > Pseudomonadota > Alphaproteobacteria > CAAHEQ01 > UBA3637 > RGIG4140. Next base: position 133,055 of record CANPXT010000001.1, on the reverse strand, counting down.
TGTTGTTGATCTTGAAGTTGTTGTGGTTCGTGAAGTGGTTGTGGTTGATCGTGAAGTTGATGATGAGGTGGAAGCCGAGTTCGAGTCCTGAGCAATTATAACTCCCCATGCTTCAGTTGCTAACATTAAAACTGAAACAGTGATAAATAATCCGACTTTAAGCACAACTGTTTTCATTTTCCCCTCACAATAAATACATCCATCCATGGAAAGAGCTGACTCTAACCCTTATTTTGAATAATACAGCTCTCATTGATTTCTGTCAAGCGCTTTTTTTTAATGATTTCATTTTTTAGATTTTATTCCGCAAATCGAAATTTATCGAAATCTATTGAAACAATCGTCCTAAAATGCCCGGTGCTATGCTCGATAACGGGTGAAAATCAACTGTCGCACGCGATGGTAAGCCCTTCATCGTATAACTTGCACCCACTAATCCCCCGTGCGCCGAACTGCGAAATAATCCCCCGATAACGGGAATTTTCCCCGGTAAACTGTTTAACGCATACGCCGGTATGACCGACCCCTTTATATTCATATAGCCTTGCTTTAAATATCCCTCAAACGTTATGCCCAGCGAATTGCCGTATAATGCTCCGTCGGTTATCATAAGTACAAAATTCGGCGTTAACGTGAACGGAACACTTGCATGACTGAAATGCAATTCCTTTCCCCGAAATGCATCTAATATGCCGAGTATGGTCAGCGCTTGCATAACAAAGCCCGGATCTTTTAAATCCATGCTCTTGACCTTGATTTCCCCCTTGATCAGCCCGTTCGCATCTTGAGACGCCGACAGAGTTGCTTTGCCGGATGCAAAATCATCGGTTAAATTCAGACGATTCAATAAATCGCCCGTGTCGTATGCCGTTCCCGTTATCTTGCCGGTTGTATCCAAACGAATCGTCGCTGATTCTTTCCCTTGTGCAAATATAAAGAACTCTTTCCATACGTTGCTCGCCCGATTCGCTTTAATCGTCACCCGTTTTAACGGATAAGACGGATTAACGGTGAGCGAATCAAGCGCGATATCTAATTCAATTAACGATAATGCCGGCTCTTGCTTCGGCGCCGCTTCCACTGCCGGACTCTTGAAATAAGGCATATTCTTTATTTCCGTCAACAGCCAGCTTTTGCCCTTTAAATGCACTGTCAACGTTTTCCCTTGCCGATAATACGCTTCTCCGGAAAAATTTGTGCCCGGCGCTTGCGCTTTGGTTAGAGTGATTTGAATGCCGTTGCGCGGAAAAGATACTTCTCCCGCTACATCTAACGCCTTTTTATCCGCCGTTAAATTAAATGATGCCGATTCGATCGAGCCTGCCTGCGTTAAACGAAGCTGTGCCGTTATATCGCTTGGCACTCCCTTTATTTTCGTATACGCCAGCGGATATACCATCAGCTCCGAATTGGTCAGATTGCCTTGCACCGTCAGTTGTGCCGTTCCAGCAGGTTGCCGCTCATAAATCACGTTCCCCGCTATCGTGCCGATAAAATATTCGGAAATGTCGGAAAAATAAGGCTTGAAAAATAAATCCGTCACGGTGCCTTTTGCTTCAATTTGTCGCTGAAACGCATCAGCTTTCGTCGGCATAAAATTTTCTGTCCATTGTATATCTAACGGTATATCTTTATATTTCCCCGTTCCCTTCACAATCATTTGCGCATTTTCAATCACAACGCCTAACGCCGCCTGCGTTAAAACTTGCGATTTGTCTTTTGTTTGAAACATCCCGTTTGAGACAGATGCCGTTGCATGCACTTCAACTTCTTTCGCCGTCAGTGTTTCTTTGAGCGGAAAGCGTAATGTGATTTCTCCCGATAAATCACCTGTCGTGTTTGCCGGCTGAATATCAAACCCCGATAACAATTCCAACGGTTTTTCATCAATTAACGCCAATACTTCCGGTACAGGACCTTCTGCCTGTAACTCAATGCGCGCGTTCGATATGTCATCTTTAAGCTCGGTAAGATATATACTCCCCGATTGTAAATGCATATTGTCAATTTCCCCGCCGTCGGCAAAAATTTCAACCTTGTCGGGATAAAGCATAACTTTGCCGCGTGCTTGCTTGACCGGCTTCATCGGCGATAAATAATCAACCGTCATTTCTTGAAAATCAATATCGCCCAGTAAATCCGTCAACTCCATACCCGTAAAATATAATTTGAATACGGCATTCGTTGCCTTTCCGTCTCGTAAATTCTCTTTTACCCACGCGTGTGCATCGGGTCCTAATCCCGATGGCCAAACTTGCGGTACCAAATGTACCGGTATGTCTTGAATTTGCGCACTTAACGTGGTTTTGACCTGATGAATATCAAACGAATCTAAAAAAGAACCCAGATTTTGTATTTGTATGTCTGCCACCGCAGTCAGTTTGTTCGTTAAAGCCGCATTTATCGGCTGAATATGTAACGATTCTAAATTTTCGTCAAAAGTTCCGGTCGCTTTTAGAAACGCTACATCGTAAGTGGCCGAATCTAACGGAGGTGGCAAAATAACACGCCCCGATTGTTCGGTTTCCACCGTAAACGATAACGATTTAAATATGTTCCGCCAGTGAGACAGCGAAAACGTGCGAAAATCAATTTCTCCCACCAGGGTGCCTTTAAATATCAATTCGATACCGTTCATAACATCGGCTATACGTCCCGCTTTCGCCGGATTTACTTGGTCAAACGATAAATGAAACTCCCCCGTTCGTGTCCACAAATTAATAAATGCATCACCGGTTAGGTGCATAAGGTCCTGATCCGTTAATACCCCCGTTTTAAAATTAAATGCATAATTCCCGAACCGCTGCCGCTCTAACGATGCGGATACTTCCGGCAGCATAATGCGCCGATTGTTTAACTCATCGGAAATAATAATACCGGCGTGATCTAATATAATGTTACGAATGGCCGTTAATTTTTTAATATATTGATTTTTATGATAAATAACTTTCGGCATTGCCCCTTCGTTTTGAACTTGCGCAATCGAAACGGGTTTACCTTCTTGTCCTTGTAACAATAATCGTCCGTCGGTCGTTAACGTTAGCTGTAAAAGCATTTCCGATATATAGGCGCTCATGGGCATGTAGTTTAAGGTAAATAAATTATGTAAACCATAGGATATTTTAACGTCCGGTATGTCTAAAATTAATGAATCGTCTTTTCCTAATAACGATAAGTTGCGGACAGATATATGAAATAAGCCGTGCCGTGAAAATCGCGCCGATAATAAAACGGAATCGGCCTCTAATTTTAATCCCTCATCGGACGGTAAAAGATAGCTTTGTAATTGAGGCATTAAAAATTCCAAATCCAACGGCTTGATTGATAATCGCCAAAATAAAAGTGCTATTCCCAAAAATAACAGCGTTAAAATAATGATAAGCGCTCGACTGAAAAATTTTATAAAAAAGATCAGAGATTTTTTTGCGCTCATTTTATCGTCCTTTCATCAATAATAATAAGATGTAACAAATGATCCCCGAGCCTGTCGGCGCCATAAACCAAGAGAATATCACCGTGCCCGCTTTCTTCCATTTAAGTCCGTTCGGACCCTTTGACAAGGCTATGCCGAATACTGCCCCGATTAATACGCCCGATAACGGAACGGGAACCAACGGAAATGTCGGTAAGTGACAGGCTGTTAAAAAACGTTCTAATGTTACGCTTGAAAAACAAAGTAATGTGACGGCACTCATAAAAACAGCGATTAAAGCTTCCGTCGGCGACAATTTAAAAACACCTGTGGAAACGGTTTCTATAACGCGCCGATCCGCGAAGAAAAATCCTAACGCAATAAATAAACCCGTACCGTAAAATAATTCATCAATCGGTAAAATATTAAGGTTAACCATAGGGCCGATAACACTGCCGATATTGTTCGCGCCGAAGGCATATGCCGAAAATGCACCGACACTTAAAAGACCCATTCGAATTAACTTATCTCGCAATAAAAGACGAACGGGAAAGCGATGCAAGAGATAACGAAAAAATTTAAATCCGAAAAATGATAAAAAACAACCGATAATCGGCGTGTATATCCACCCGGATATGCTTTGCGTCAATAATGTAATCGGTTGCGGGGCATGATAAAAGAAATTATATGCCACATATGAACCCGTGGTCGTTTGTACCACTGAGGCGGGGCATCCCGATTTGCCCAAGAGCCATAATAAAATACCGGCACTGAAACAAACGGTGAAAGCATCTTGAAGAGTTTGAACATCTCCTAAATCCGTAACGTTTTGCGTAACCGCCGATCCGCTGAATACTGCGCCGAAAATGACAAAAATTGAGGCAATCAGCGCGCTTGTTTGAAATGATAACATACGCGTACCGACGGCAGATCCGAACAGATTGCTTAAATTGTTCCGTCCCAACATGATCGCTAAGAAAAAAACCGTTATAATTGACAAGATTATCATATCAAGTGTTTTACCGCCATAATTTTTAATATATCTGCCACATCTTCCGCAATATCGGATATTTTTTCAATGTTATAAATAAACTCTTTGAGCTGTAATTGTCGTGCTAACGACAGGTCTTTGTCTTCAAAAACAATTTCTTTTAAATGATATGCCTGTTTGTCAACCAAATGTTCGTAATGATATGTTCGAAGCGTATATTCACCGACATCGGGTTGTCCCGCAAAAAAATCTTTCACGCCTGAAATTAAAGCGCCGACGCAATCCAAATTTGTTTGCACCATTTTTAATAAATTAACGGAAAATGCTTCAATCAGTTGCGGTTTTTCAACCGACATTAAAAGCAAATTCGATTCGTATTTGTTGATGATTTTATCGCATCCCTCCAATAACTTTAAAATATCCGAACGCATATCAGGTAACAGCATGTGCTCATATAAATCGTTTTCAATTTCCCGTCGATAGGAATCATTTTCACTTTCCAGTTTCGAAACGGTTTTTCGAATATTTAAATATTCCGCGGAACATCCCTCTCGGGTATAAGTTTCAATGCCTTGCGCATAATATACGCCGGCTTGAATAATGTTCATTAAAAATGCCGTTATTTTCGCTTCTAATTTTTGTGTGCGTTTAAATAAATCACGACCCAAAAAGTTTAATCGTTTTTTTTGAATCATTTTGCCCCCAAGTCTGCTAATGCTGCCCGCATAAAGCCGTTTAAATCGCCGTCCAGCACGCCGGCAGTATCCGATGTTTCATAGTTTGTCCGTAAATCTTTAACCAATTGATACGGCTGTAACACATACGAACGAATTTGATTGCCCCAACCGTTATCACCTTTCGATAAGTCAATTGCACCTTGAGCCGCCTGCCTTTTTTGAAGCTCTGCTTCATATAAACGCGACCGTAACATATTCCATGCTTCTTCCTTATTTTGAAATTGCGATCGACCGGTTTGACTTTGCACCACAATACCTGTCGGTAAATGCGTAATGCGAACCGCGCTTTCCGTTCGGTTAATGTGTTGTCCGCCGGCACCTGATGCCCGAAACACATCAATGCGACAATCTGCCGGATTAATGTCGATTTGAATAGAATCATCCACAACAGGATATACCCAAACCGATGCAAAACTCGTATGCCGACGCGCGTTAGAATCAAACGGCGAGATACGCACCAATCGATGAACGCCCGATTCATATTTCAGCCATCCGTAAGCATTCACACCTTTTATTTTAAGTGTACTCGATTTAATTCCTGCCTCTTCACCGATATTTTCTTCAAGTAAATCTACCGACATTTTGTTTTTTTCCGCCCATCGCATATACATACGTCGTAACATATCTGCCCAATCTTGCGATTCGGTTCCGCCGGCACCGGCATGAATTTCCAAGAAGGCATCATTTGAATCACCTTCGCCGGATAATAAACTTTCCAACAACATATTTTCGATGAGGGTATCCAATGCTAAAAATTGATTTTCTGCTTCCGAAAGCAATGCCTCATCATTTTCGCTTTCGGCAAACTCAATCATTTCGTATGACTCATCGATTTGCTGAATTAATTGTTGTAAGGAATTAATTTGATCCGTTAATCGCGTTCGTTCACCAATCAGCTTCTGCGCCTGTTCCGGATGATCCCACAAGTGCGCATCTGCCGTTAATGAATCTAATTCGTCTTTGCGTAACAGGGCATTATCCCAGTCAAAGACGCTCCTTCAGCAGTTGAACCGCTGTCAGGTATTTTTGTTTGCTTTGTATAATTTCCGCCTTCATCAAAAACCCTTTGCTAAAGTTAATATAACCCGCCCATTTCCGGTACGGGCGCTTCTTCATTTTCGATTTCGGCTTCTCCTTCACCGATAATGAGATTATTATCGGTAACAGTTGTTTGAGTTAACCGAAACGCCTCATCGATAGCATTCGGCGCCGATGACGGTTTCCCCGTGACCGGATTGACTTTTACCAATCGAACACCTTGCGGGATACGGAAAGGAATATTCGGTTGTCCTTTCAAGGCCGCTATCATAAAGTCACGGAAAATCGGACCGGCGACCACACCGCCCGTGTCATTAACCCCCAATGTTTGAGGATTATCGAACCCGACCCATACACCGGCAACCAAATCAGGCGAAAAGCCGATAAACCAAGCATCAAAGCTATCGTTACTCGTTCCGCTTTTGGCACCCAATGTGCGCCCGACGGCTTTGGCAACACGACCGGTTCCCCGTTCGACGACACCCGTTAAAATATTTACCATTTGATAGGCGCTGACGGGATCTTGTATTTGCTCACGAATGTCAATAATTTCCGGCTTTTTGTTCACATCTGCCGTTTCACCGGCGCAATCCGGACACGGACGCATATCATGCTTATAAATGGTCACACCGTCTCTGTCTTGAATACGATCAATTAAATTCGGCGTAATTTTTTTACCGCCGTTTACAAACGCACCGTAAGCAGTCACCAATTTTAACAAAGTAGTTTCGTTTGCTCCCAATGCCGATGATAAAACCGGCAGTAAATTATCGGCAATACCGAATTTTTTCGCATATTTTGCCACTTTTTCCATGCCGATAGCTTTTGCCAACCGAATGGTCATTAAGTTTCGTGATTTTTCCAATCCGACACGCAGCGTTGTCGGACCGTAAAACGTACGACTGTAATTTTTCGGTTTCCACAAAGATCCGTCCGGCAACCGCATGACAATCGGCGCATCTAAAATTAAACTTGACGGTGTATAGCCCGAATCCAATGCCGCTAAATAAACAAACGGTTTAAACGAAGAGCCCGGTTGCCGATAAGCTTGAATTACCCGATTAAATTGATTGCGATAAAACGAAAAACCGCCGACCATTGCCAAAACGCGTCCCGTATGCGGATCAAGTGCCACTAATGAACCTTCCGCTTCGGGCAGTTGCTGTAACAAATAGATTTTTGTTTTCGGTGTATCTTTATCTTTGGGCGAAACAAAAATCACATCGCCGACTTGCAACACTTTTTTCACACTCTTCACGCTTTCGGCTGAGATACGGGCATTTCCCAAATATTTACGAGCCCAAGAAAGTGTTGTCAATAAAATTTTTCCCGTTTCGCCGGTTGTTAAATAAATATCAGCGTCTTTATCCGTCGTATTTGTTACAACGGCTTCCATCCACCCTTCCGGCACATAAGCCGGTAGCTCCCTTTTTCGAAAAGTGCTTTGCCAGTCGTCTTTTAATTCCATTTTTTCCGTTGCACCACGCCAACCGTGTCGTTTATCATAATTCAACAAACCGTTTTGCAATGCCTCAACAGCTGCTTTTTGTAATCGCGGATCCAAAGAGGTTCGAATAAATAAACCGCCGTTATACATAGCGTCATCACCGTATTTCGATACCACAAATCGCCGAACTTCTTCGGCATAATAACCGTTTGTTTTTAAAACATTTTTTTCTTTTACCACCACATTGAGCGGTTCTTTCATGGCTTCATCGGCTTGTTCTTGCGTAATATATCCGTCATCTGCCATTCGCGATAAAACCCAGTTTCGCCGATGAACGGCTTGTTTCGGACGGCGAATCGGATGATAATTGTTCGGTGCTTTCGGCAATGCTGCCAAATAAGCCGTTTCAGCTAACGTTAAATCTTTTAAATCTTTGTTAAAATAATTCAAAGCGGCACTGGCAACCCCGTAAGCACCGCCGCCCAAATAAATTTCATTTAAATAAAGTTCCAAAATATGATCTTTGGTGTAAGTTTGTTCAATTTTTCGCGCCAGTAAGGCTTCTCTGATTTTTCGAGATAACGATTGTTCGTTGGAAAGCAAAAAGTTTTTAGCCACTTGCTGTGTAATGGTTGAAGCGCCCATGGGTCTTCGACCGGTGCCGATGTTTTTTAAATTTAAAATCACGGCACGAGCCAAGCCCAAAAAATCAATGCCGCCATGCGCATAAAAGTTTTTATCTTCCGCGGCCAAAAAAGCATTGCTGACCATCGGCGGTATTTTTTCAATCGGCATAAATGAGCGTTTTTCATTGGCATATTCTGCCAGTAAGGAGCCGTCATTGGCATAAAGACGCGTTGTAACCAGCGGACGGTAATCGGATAATTGTCGATAATCAGGTAATCCGACCGAAAAATGCATAACGATCACAATGCCGACTAAAAAAACAATAAAGCAAAAAAAGAAGGTCAAACTGACCAATGTTGACAATAAACGCATTCAATCAATCCTTAAAACAAAATGTTTTTTCATTTTATCTGTTTTTTTCAAAATTTCAAGGAAAATATGCCGTTTCGTCGGAAAAAATAAAGAGATTTCATAAAATAAAAAAGAAAGGTCGAAAATTAACCTTTCTTTTTTGTTGTGTTTTGTTGGGAAAAATTAATGTAATTGTATAAAAAGTTTTTCCAGCGCTCTGTCAATTTGTTTGCGTGCCGTTCGCTCACATATTTGCGATTCACTGGCTAATCGTTTCCAACCCATTCCCGAAAAACGCTTCCATAAAAGCTGGCGTTCTTTAACGCTTAATCGTGGCAGCCAATCAAACTGCACAATATCGGCATCATCAACTTCTGTCGGTGTCGGACGAAAATAAATTTGCTTTTCTCGACTTTGTCGTTCAATATCGGCATATCGCAACGATGAGCGTAAGCCGGTCGGATGCGGTGCCGGATATAATTTATAAATTTCACATGCTTTAATAATTTGATTGCGAATATCATCAATCGATTTGATTTGTTCCATGAGGTTTCCTTTCTGATAAGTAATTAATTTTTCTGATGTATTTTCCATTTTGAAATGTTTGAATTAAGTGCTTGCGTTTTTTAATCGGCAAGGTGACGGTCGTTTGCATAAAAGCAATATCGGCAATAGAAAAAACAGGAGGTTTTGTTTGTTTGTGATCCGTATGAAAAAAAGATAAAAACATTTTATGCCTCACGTTTTACTTGTTTTTTTATCCAATCGGCAAAGGGCGTAAAGGCATGAAAAACGTTAACGGTTGCCGGAGCTATTTGCTGTTGAAACATACGCTGCGCTTCACTGAGGGCATTGTTGTGATAAACAAACTGCACATAATGCGTTCCTTTCCCGGGAAGAATCAACAACACTGTTCCCGTATGATGGATGGTGCGAATGATAACCGTATCGGCATAAACGCTTTGGCACCATTTCGTGCAATAGTTTAACAGAGAAGGCGAGTCAAAAATAAAACGGGCACCGGAAATTTTTCCGGTAACAACCGGCACGGTTTTTGTTGCTTGTCGAATGTAAATCGGCATAAGACGACGCGGTTCCGATTGATTTTGAATCGCAATTTTCTTTTTCGCGCAAAAGGCTTGTGCTTCTTCGGCAAAAGTCAATCCGACAGCCGGCGCTTCCTCTTTTTGATGCAAATCGTTCATGGTCTGACAAATCTGCACCAATGGCAATTCACCGGTCGAACGAGGTTTAAAAGTAAGTTGTGTCATATAGAAATCCTTTCTTATATGTTGTTAACGTACAAATCGTACAATATTTTAAAACAAATGTCAAGAACAAAATAAGAACAAAATGCATATTATAATATGTTCATCCGCAACATAAAAACAGATGTTTTTTTTATTTGTTGAATAAATAAATTATTAAATAATTATTGATAAATAAAAGAAATTTATAAATTTAATCTGATTAAAAAACACATCAAACAGCTGATTTTTTCTAAAAGTTCGTTTTGAATAAACATCACTTTTTAATTATTGAATTTTAAATTTTTTTTATTATAAATGTCTTTTTTGTACTTTTTTAACTTTTTTGATTGTTTTTTTAATACAAATGAATAAGTAAACAATTAATTCAAACGGAGACAACAGGTAACATAAAAATTTTTTAAAAGGAAAAAAAATTTATTTTTCAATCACATTTCGCATATAAAAAAATAAAACATCGGCAAATGCCGGAAATTTTACGAAAGTCGTGTAAGAATATCGATCCGATAATTGGTATTCTTTTCGCAGCGAATCATAAACAATCAATTCTTCCGGCGCCACACCGAGGACGATTTTATTTTTAAGCATGTTATTTGTTGAAAATGAGGCTTGCATCGGCAAAAGAGCCCGATGAAAAAAAGCGCCTCTGTTTCGTTCATGTTCGCGTGTTGCAAAAATTTCAATTCCGTTCCAAAAAAGTCCGTCCGTCATTAACAGAAAATCACGATAGTCAGCGGGTAAATAACCGTGTCCGTTTTGAAAAAGTTGTGTTGTGACGGAATGTATTTCCGCTAATTCTGCCGGCGGATATAAAATACCTAAGTCTTGATATATTCTTTTCAGTATCTGCGTCAAGACATGCATTTTTACCTCCCGGGCATGGCCTTTAAGGCAATTTTTTCAAAAGCCGCTTTGGAAAATCCGGCATAAACACTTCTGTCTTGCTTATTTTTACCGCCCGAGCCTGTAAATATACCGAAAGGAATATAAATTTTGCCGACCGGTACGGGAATATATAAGAGCGGCGGATAGGAAATACCTTGTACGGTTAAAAGTTGTTCATCAATATAGCTGTGAATCATGGAGTGATAGGGTTTATCTTGCATAAAAACCATATTATTAAAATTAATGGATCCGCCGTATTCAATCGGATATTTTAAATGAACGGTGTAATTTTCCGGTATTTTTCCCTTGCGCATATAAAAAATGCCTTCTTCCGATACACCGGCGGAACGCAAATCATTGACATAATTATAAGCTAATAAACGTGTATAATCGCGCACAACACGTCGCAACATTAAATGTTGCTCCAATAAATTGGTTGAGGTGATGCCGATATAAGAAACGGCCATTAAATCCATACCGGGAAAATTAAGCTGATTAAATTTATTTGCCCAATAATCTTGATTTTTCTCATTTTTTTCTTCTAATGCAATGGCATTATTCAACCAATCCATTTCCGGATTATCGGTAATAAAATCAGTTGTTTCCGAAGAGGTATTCGCAAAATTCGATAAATTATTTTCCGAATTATTTGTCGCTTGATCTTCTGAAACGGTTGTTTGCGGCTTCGATTGTAATGGTTTTTCAGGCGAATTGACGGTATCTCTACCGCTGGGAAATTTTTCCGCTCCTTTGGTGTATTCTGGAAATAAGTTTTCCCACAACAGCAGCGATTCATCCGAATCTAGTTGAGAAAAATCAATTTTTTGCGACAATTAAGCTCCTTTAACTTGTTTTTCAATATCTTCAATCTGTCCCTGCATTAAAATTTTCAATGCCTGCATATCGGTATCTTCCCGTTGAGCAACAATCCAATACGGAACCCATGGAGAGGCACCCATAGAGCATTTTTTCTTCATACTTCTGTCTAAATACCAACGTGGTGCATCGGCCAAAATCGGTCGATTTAAGAAGCCTTGGAATAACACATATTGCTTTAAATAACTTAAACTCATCATATCGGAAGCACCGACCACATTCGAACTTTGTAAAGACCGAGAAACGTTGGCGGCAAAGGGGTTTGTTTGTTGTGAAACACCTTCCGTTCGAGAGGAAGACGCCACTTCAATCGTGCGGGTACCGATCATTTTACTGAATCGTTCGGCGGTTTGTTCATTGTTTTGTGCCAAAATCACTTTGGCGGCCGTAGTTGTAATAATGGTTTCAAGGTCATCTTTACCGTATTGACCTGATATCTGCCCCAAATCTTGTCCGATTAATAAATAAGCCACTTTCTGACCGCGACCGACAGCCGGACCGTCTTTCACGGCAGCCAGTTTCGGCATTTGCGGGAATTCGTCCAGCACGAATAAGGTGGGATACGGTCCGGATTTAATACCATCCGATCCGACAAAATTCGGCGGGTTGGAAATTAAGAAAGAACTCATCAATTCCACAAAAATACCGGTAATCACGTTCATGGAACGTGCATCAACCTGATTTACTGACAAATAAACGGAAACAGGTTTAATTTCACCCGTAATCGGATCTCTTAATCCGCGTAAATCACGGAAAGTTAAGTCACTGAATTTCGTTCGCATACGAACGGCGGAGTTTTTGAAAATATTAATGCCCGAAAGAGCGGTTGATAAAATAGAACCGCGTTCCTTATCCGGTGTTCCGGATAATTGGTTTAATTCAACGACGGCACGATGCGCATAAGCATAGCGATCGGCTTCTTTCACGGCGGAATCCAACAAATCACGCATCGGATCTGCCATCATCGCCATTTGATCGCCTTCATCTGAACGGCGCTTAATATCGGCGGCAATTTTCATCTGCGATTCGGTCAGCCAGTCAAAAATCATGGCAATACACGGTTCGCACCCCTGCCATTGCGGCGGCAAACCTTCCCATGTACCGATCGGTGCATAATTATCGATGGTCAGCTGCCCTTGTTGCAAGGCTTGTAAAGCCATATTGGCACTTTGATCTTTCATACCGTCGTAATAGGTTGCCAATACTTCGGCATCTTCCCGATCAAAGCTGTTTTCCATTAATTTATTAATAAAGTAGTCATTGGCTCGTGCACGTTCGCATTTACTGGAAATAAATTGCAAAAAGCCTGACATGGCGTTTCGACCTGTTTTTGACCAGTGCGGATCTGCACCGCCTTTCGGTTCTTCCACAAGTACGGCAACCATGGAGTCGATATATTTTTCGCGATCACTGCCCAATGGCGGTAAACATGAGGCCGATAAGGGATTCCAACTCGGATAATAGATGCCTTTTTCAGGATCATCTTTTTCACCCCAGTTAATAACGAATACAGGACCGATTGTAGCCCGATAACCTGTTGTATTATAACAAAGTTCGGGTTTAGGGTCGTTGACGATTAAACTCAGTCCCGGCGATTCCAAAATTGTCGGCACCACCACACCGACGGTTTTACCGGTACCCGGAGGCGCCACAACTAAGCAGGAAAGCGTTTCGGGCATTTTCATCAATTTACCTTTAAACCGTCCCAACACAATACAAAATCCGTCAAACAACTTCATTTTCTTAATATCGGAAAATTCGGCCATACGACCGCCGCCATAAATTTTCGGCATATACTCATAAGGATTTTTAATAATACCGACAATTAAAATAACCCAAAACATAATAAAGGGTGTAAAAGGTAAATATTCCGTCCAATGCGGATGTGCCTTATGCCAAAAACCGGAAAACCAATATCCGTACATACCAAATAAATAGCCCATATTCGGAATGGCTCTTTTCCAAAAGGTTATGGCATCATGAAACGTAATAACGCTAAATCCGCTTCTGAGCCACATGCGTAACGGAAGCATTAACCACATTAAGAGAAAGAAGACAACAACTGCCGTAACCAAAGTCCAGCACAGCCATGCAATAAATTTTCCTTGATCTTCATAAGCACTATCGCGTTTAAAACCCATTATAATCCCCCTTGCAATACCGCTTGAACGGCACTGATAACATCATTTGTCGGCGGCATTACCTGCTCAATAGATTGAGTAACCGTTTTGAGCTCATCCGGACCGCCGATATCTGTTCGGCAAACTGTTACCGACATTTCTTTCCATGTTGAAATCATATCTTCTGCATTAATAATAGTGCCTTTTCGTATAATAAACAATGGCAAAACCGATCCGCTGTATCCGACAGAAGATAATTTTTTTGCAAAACCTTTAGCCATTTCCACCAATTGAAAGACCGGTGAAACGCGATGAGAGCTTTCGGAAAACCAGAGCGGATCTTCACCGTTAAAGCGTTCTTCATCGGCAAGCCAATCACCCGGTTGCGTATCGGCAATAGCCAAAATAATTTTATCGGCACTCATACCCAAATAATCAATAACCGTTTCATTGAAACGTGCTTTTTTAATCACTTGATAACCGGCTCGCATCATCAGTTCGCTGATATTTTCTTCCAATTTTATGCGTTCGGGTAATTTAATATCTTCCAGCAATACGTTTTCAATGGAAGAATTGTGACTTCTGTCAGCTGACGGATTAGGTGCTACGGAAAGACCCTGCATCATGGATGGCACGGTATAACCTTTCGTAAAGGGTGAATCATCCGGCGGCGAGTAAGGTTTTTTGCGCTGGTATGTCGGTGAAAACATAAAATCATTTTCATCGTCATCATCAAAATCAATATCATAAGCAGGCGGTTGTTTTTTTGGTAAAGACGGCGCATCGACGGGCACTTTTAATTCCGATTCCTTAACTTCGGGATGATAGCTTGATTCAAGCGGGCGCGGACGAATGGTTTTGGAAGATTGTTTTTTCAGTTTAATATGATAATCGTTATGAGTGAAAATATGGCTGTATCCGGTTAAGAAATAAATGAGTCGATTGACGTTGCGACGCAATAATTTTAACCATTCTACTTTTAGAAAAAATCGCCAGCCGATTAAATAAAGCGGTAAGGCAGAAAACAACACAATAAAGAAAATAACGGTGCCTTTATCGTCAATATTCCATCCTTGTTGAAACTCACTCCATAAAAAGAGCCAATGATTCCATTCAAAAAAATGAAAATTCCAGTTTTCAATTAAAAAATGATTGACGAGCCAACCGAGAAAAATCCAGCCCCAGATAAAGCCGATAACAAATATTCTAACCCATTTATTCATATACCTAAACCTCTGCCTGACCGCTGTGCGTAAAATGCCATTATTAATATTATAAACAAAAATCAAAGAAATACCAGAAAAAAATGCGTTTTACATCTAAAAAATAACATTTTTTTGTTAAATTTAAGTTAAAAGAGAAGAAAAGATATTATGATTCAATTAATTACAAAAACATTTTTTATACCCGACTCGCCGGATGCGTGATTAAAAATATCAATCGGATATGAAAAAACCGTCTACTTAAAAAAACAGACGGTTTTTATAACACACGAGGCTATTCTTCGTTATTAATGGTCCGAATATCAAAATACCGTAAAAGAGGAACGGCAATGAAAATGGAGGAATACGTTCCTAAAATGGTACCCCAGACCATGGCGCGTGAAAAGCCTTGTAACGATTCGCCACCTACAAATAACAGCACTAACACCACAAACAAAGTTGTTAAGCTGGTTAAAATAGTTCGCGAAAGTGTTTCGTTAATACTACGGTTTAAAATATTGTCAATGGATTCGTGTCGAAACTTACGCATATTTTCCCGTACACGGTCGTATGTGACGATTGTATCGTTACAATCATAACCGGCCAGAGATAAAATACCTGCTACGACAACCATATTAAAATCCCACCCGAACAGGGCAAAAATACCGACAATAATAACCAAGTCGTGTGCTAATGATAACATACATCCGATGGCAAACGGCCATTCGAACCGAAACCAAATATAAACGGAAATGGCAACCAACGCCAAAATTGAAGCCAACAAACTTTTAAACTTCAACTCTTCACCAATGGTCGGACCGATGACTTCCACACGTTCATATTTGTAAGCGGTGCCTAATTCGGATTTGATTTGATTGACAACCGTTGTTCCGGTTTCTCCTTCTCGCGGTTGGCATTGAATTAAAATCATATTTCCCGTTTCGCCGGCGGATTGAATGGTAAAATCTTTCAAAAAAGACAACCGTTCGCGCATTTCCTGCATGTCAAACGGCTTGTCGGATGAAACTTCCACCAATACACCGCCTTGAAAATCAATGCCGTAATTTAATCCCCGCACGCAAAGGGCCGTTACGCCGATAATTAACATAATCAGCGAAAAAACATATCCCGCAACTCGCATTTTCATAAACGGGAAATTGAAGTTTCTTTTCTTAAATAATTTACTCATGTGAATACCCTCTTATAAATCAATTTTTTTCGGTTGACGGACGGCAAACCAAGCCATTAACAATACTTTGTTAAACCAAATGGCACAATACATTGTGGTTGCCAAACCCAAACCCAAAGTAATCCCGAATCCGCGCACGGAGCCTGAACCCAACATGAACAGGAAAAGAGCCGCAAACAATGTGGTGAGCTGTCCGTCAAAAATGGCGGAAAAAGCACCCGAAAAACCGCGTTTAATCACTTCTTTCGGAACGGTAATGCCGTTCATCATTTCTTCTTTCATCCGCTCTAAAATTAAAATGTTGGCATCAACCGCCATAGCCACCGTTAAGGCAATACCGGCAAGTCCGGGCAAAGTTAACGTTGCGTTTAACAGACTTAACAATGCCAATAAAATGATACCGTTGACAATTAACGTAATATCGGCAATTAATCCGAACCAGAAACCGTAAATAATAAACATAAAAATCAACACGGCAGCCAATCCGATTAAACAGGCGTTCGTGCCGGCTTTAATGGAATCTTCCCCCAAGCCCGGCCCGACAACTCTTTCTTCCGCCACAATTAACGGCGCCGGCAAAGCACCCGAGCGCAACAACAAAGCTAAATCGTTAGCGCTTTGCACGGTGAAATTGCCGGTAATAATGCCTTGTCCGCCCGTAATGGGAGAATTGATGGTCGGCGCGCTGATAACTTTACCGTCAAGCAAAATGGCCAACCGCCGGCCGACATTTTCCCGTGTCACATTGGCGAACTCTTTGGCAGCGGCAGCTTTAAAGCTGAATGATACTGCCGGAGCGCCTCTTTCATCATAACTGCCTTTGGCGGAATCCAACCCGGCGCCGCTCACAACCACACGCCGTTTTAATACAATATAACCGGTTTCATCGCCTGTTGCCAACATGGAATCCGGTGATAATTTACCCATTTGCGCCGCTTGCGGAGAGGTTTCTTCATCAACCAAATGAAATGTCATTTTGGCGGTTTTTCCCATAATGGCTTTAATTTCGGACGGATCTTGCACACCCGGCAATTGAATGACAATGCGATCGGCGCCCTGTTGTTGAATTTGCGGTTCTTTCGTTCCGAGTTCATCTATCCGCCGTCGCACGATTTCAACGGATTGTTCAACGGCTTTGCGTTTCATATTTTCCAATGCATCGGGCGTGTAAGAAACTTTTAAAGTTGATTCTTCAACTTCAATATTCAATTGACCGCTTTCAATTTTACGAATGGCCTCGCGCGCAGCATTCACATCAGTGGCATTTAAAATATGCACGCTCATAACGCCTTCATCAACCGTCAATCCCGAAAAACGAATTCTTTGTGCCCGCAAGTCGGAACGGGTTAAATCGGCCAGTGTGGTCAATTTTTCTTTAATCAAGTCTTTTGTATCGACTTCCATTAACAAATAAGAACCGCCTTGCAAATCAAGCCCTAATGTAACGGGTTTAAACCAGCTTTGCGCTTCTTTGGGAAGTTGTTTCAACACGGATTGCGGTACAAAATTGGGAAGGGCAAATACAAACCCCAATATGACAACCGCCAGAATTAAACTGATTTTAAGTTTTGAATATCCAAACATTTTTTATCCTTACTTTTTTGTTTTTTCATTAAAATAAACTTGCGAAACATAATCGCGCAACACTTTAATTTCCACACCGGAAGCAATTTCAACCGTCAATTCGTTTTCTTTAACGTTTTTGACCGTTCCGACAATGCCGCCGACAACAATTTTCGTTCCTTTAATAATGGCATTTAATTGCGTCTGATGTTCTTTCATTTTTTTCTGTTGCGGGCGAATCATAAAAAAATACAGCACGAAAAAAATTAACAGAATTTGAATTAAAACTTTCATGCCTTCGGGCAGACCAGAACTGACGACTTGTTCGGTTGCAGGCATTGTTTGCGCATAGGCTTCTGATATTAACATTCAAGAATTCTCCGTTTTTTTGTTTTTTAAAATTCAACAAATAATTCTCTACTATACAGCGTTATCAAAAAAAATCAATCTTTTTTTCTTCTTTTGTTTGACATTTTTTCAATTTTTTTTTATGGTTGTTTCATCATTTCAGGCAAAAGGAGAAAAAAATGGGCATTCGAACGCTGGTTGAATATTTACCGCATTATCAAAAAAAATGGGGCTTATTAAGTTATAAAAATGCGGATGATTCCGGCTTTGATTTACGCGCAGCCGTTTCGGAAACAATCGTTTTAAAGGCGCATGCCGTTTTATTGGTGCCGTGCGGCATTAAAATTGAAATGATAGCCGATCAAACGGATGCTTTTTCATATGAATTGCAAATTCGTGCCCGATCGGGGTTAGCGGCTAAATTCGGAATCGGTGTTGCCAACGGTCCGGGAACGGTGGATTACGGCTATCGGGGTGAAATTAAAGTGCCGCTTATCAATTTCAGCGATACCGATTTTATCATCGAACCGGGCGACAGAATTGCCCAAGGCGTGATTTGTCCCGTTATTCAAACAATTTTTGAGGAAACGGAGCAAGTTCTTGAAAATACAACGCGCGGCGCCGGCGGTTTCGGCTCTACCGGACAGAAATAATCAACCGCCCGATTTTAAACAAATAACACCGATTAAAATAAAGCCAATGCCGACAAAACGAATGAGTGCAGCGGCATCATGAAAAAAGATTAAACCGATGACAAACGTACCGGCAGCACCTAATCCCGTCCATACGGCATAAGCCGTTCCGATTGGAATGCTTTTTTGCGCCAAATAAAGAAAAACGCTGCTTAAAATCATGGCAACGACCGCCAAGGATAACCAAGCGACTTTAGCGCTTGAAATCACGCTCATTTTTAAACCGACCGGCCAACCGATTTCAAAAAGGGCAGCCGAAAAAAGATAAATCCATGAAATCATCTTGCTTTCTCTTGTTTTTTCGCGTTAATAAAACACTATATGTTTTTTTGAACAGAAAAATCAAGAGGCCATAAGCGTAAAAAAACAAAATACCGCCGAAAAAACAACAAAAGAAAACTTCCGTTTTCGTGCATTTTGAAAAAAGAGGTAAATGTCTTAAAAATTGTAAAAAAAACATTTGAAACAAAAAAATAAACCACGTTGCCCGTCCGATATTCAGCCAATACGGTATCGGCGGCATTTTTTGAAATGCTTTCAAAAACAGCCAAACCAAAAACAAAGCATAGCCCGCCGTTAACCCCGATGTCACAGACCAACCGAAAAATAACGGCGGCCGATAACTATGTGTCCGTAAAAGGGTAATATATAAAAGGCTTAAAACGCACAACTTTGGAATTAAGTTTATAAACCACGGGTAACGCCAAAGTAAAATTCCGCCCCAAACGAAAGGCAAATATCGCAAGAAACAAAGGCGATACAAATATGCCCCCCCTCGCAAATGCACCATACCACACTCAAACAGGAACCAAATCGCTACCATGACAGCCGTTCCGAGATTCGGACGATTTGATAATTTATATAAAAAAGGAAAACAAATTAAAAATTGAAAAAAGACTGGAATGTAATAACTGCCCGATGCCCAGATACCGCCCGTCGGAATGATTTTGAAAATAAATTCAACCGACCAGCGATGCAAAAGGAAACATTCAACGGCCAAAATAATGAAAAACGGGAGAGCATAAGTGAAAAGACGTTTTAAAAATATGTTCGGCCGAAACCAAGACAAAACACTTGTCGTGTGCGTTTTTTCGGAAACGTACGAAAACAAAAAGCCCGAAATAACCATAAAAACCGGCACGGCCATATAAATACCGAAATAATATAAAAAAGAGATTATTGTTCCGCGATTAGGCAATGTATGATTTAAAATTACCCCGATGATTGCCATCGTTTTTAAAATATCTAATCCGACAAAAGTGTTGGTTTTTCCTCTCATAATTTAAGTATATAAAATAGCATTTTATTTGTCTAATAAAATTTCTTCTGTAAAAAAAATTAAAATGTACTTGACAAATACCTATACAGGGTATAAGTATATTATTGTTGATTTTAAATAAAGGAGGAAATAAAAATGACAAAATGTACGAATCCCAAATGTAAAAACCCGAACTGCACTTGCGGCGACAAATGTTCATGTGATGAAACACATCAATGTTCCGAACACACAACTTTTGAAGCCGGTACCAAGTGTCATAATCCCCACTGTCACAATCCCGAATGCACCTGTGGGGATAAATGCACATGTGACGATACGCATCAATGTTCCGAATCGGGCAGAAAATGCACAAATCCGAAATGCAAAAACCCGAACTGCACTTGCGGTGACAAATGTTCATGTGATGAAACACATCAATGTTCGGAGCATACGGCTTACAAAGCCGGTACTCAAGTGTCATTAACAAAATAAGGATTTAAAATGACGAAAAAACGGGTTCACAAAGCGACTCATGCCGAGTCGCTTGCCCTTCATCAAACAGAAGAGCAAATGCCTTTTCAGGCACATCATCACCACCACCATCATCATATCGAACAACCGAATGAAAAAACGTGTTTTTATTTAGGACTGTCGTTCGGTTTAAATATGTTGTTGAGCGTGTTGGAAATTGTCGGCGGGCTTATTGCCGGCAGTGCGGCTTTAATTGCCGATGCGTTACATAACACTTCCGATGCTTTTTCCATTTTAATTGCTCTGATTGCTTTAAAAATCGGTCGTAAAAAAGCCGATTCAAAATACACTTACGGTTTTAAACGGGCGGAAATCATCGGCGGATTTGTTAATTTGATTTTATTGTTTATATCTGGTGTTTATTTAATTTTCGAAGGCATAGAGCGCTTTTTTTCCGTCACGCACATTGAAGGCGGATTGATTATCGCTATCAGTATTATTGCCTTATTGATTGATGCTGCCACGGCAAAATTTTCGCACACGCATGCGCATCATAATGTGAATATGCGTTTTGTTTTTCTGCACAATTTAGCCGATGCGTTCGGATCGGTCGGCGTCATTGTGTCGGGCTTATGCGTTTTATGGTGGAATATTGTGTGGATTGACGGTCTGATTGCTTTAATCATTGCTGTTTATATGATTTATCAATCTGTTATGGGCTTACCTGAAATTTTGCGTATTTTAATGAACGCCGCGCCCGATTCGCCGCGTGCCGATGAGGTCATTCAAGCACTCAATCAACTAAAAGGTGTTCAAAATGCGCACCATTTGCATTTATGGTATTTAAACGAATCGGATATTGCCGTTGATTGCCATTTGGTGGCCGATAATATGAATGTTGTTGAAGAAGCAAACAAACTGTTGCATCAAAAATTCGGTATTCATCATACAACCATACAGGTTGAATCGTGCAATCACTGTCATCCTTGTGAGTTATAGGAGAAAATAATGGAAAAAAATCCGTCTCATGCTGATAATTTACCGCGTTTAAACCGTATTAGCGGACAAATTGACGGCATTAAGAAAATGATTGAAGATGAACGATATTGTATTGACATCATCAATCAAATTCGGGCAGCACGCTCGGCGTTAAAAGCGGTTGAAATCAACATTTTAAACAAGCATTTAACGCATTGTGTGGCACATTCTTTGGGTTCATCGCCCGAAGCACTGCAAAAAGCGGAAGAATTGCAAGGTTTGTTTGCCCGCGTTGATGATTAAAAGTTTAATCCCACGTCTCATCACTCGGAATCGGCTTTTGATTCACCCGATACGATTCATTAAGTGCTTCTTTGGCAACGGCATAGGAGAAACCTTGACGCGCCAAAGCAGCTAAATCTTTTTGAAAGACGGAATCGCTTTGTGTGGAACGGTATCCGCCTTTTCTTTGGCGTTTTAACCAAGTTAACGCGCGCACCGTTTCGGAATCGGTGTTTTCGGTTTCCAAAAATTGATTAACGATTGCCTCATCAATACCGTCCTGACTTAACTTGCGTCGAATATAGGCGGTTGATTTTCCTTGCCGACATAAAATGCGAATTGTTATTTCAGCATAACGCTCATTATTAACATATCCCGATGCAACGGCTTTTTGTACCACATTTTGAATCCATTTATCGGTTTCCGGCGGTATATTTTCGCCGTTTAAAGCTTGTTTTTTAACGCGTCTTTCCAGCATTTGCCGTAATTTTTGTTCGGATGCCTCATATCGCGTTAAATAAAATAATGCAATATTTAATAATCTTTTTTCCGTTATTTGTTTTCCCATTGACAAACGCTCCTTATTTTTCCATAATAAACCAAAACGAAAGGAATTGCAATGGATATTATTTTACCGTTTTTGCTGGATAACGGTTTTTCTCGCGGTGTTTACATTAACGCCGATGAAACAATTGCCGATATTTTAAAGCATCATACCTATCCGAAAGTGGTAGAGCAGGTACTAGCCGATGTGGTTATTTTAACTTTTGCACTTTCGGCTAATTTAAAATATAACGGCATTTTTTCGCTCAACATTAAAGGCGACGGGCCGATTCAAAGTGTATTTGTTTCCGCATCGCACGATCTTCAAGCGCGCGGATATGCCGTG
Source organism: uncultured Alphaproteobacteria bacterium (assembly GCA_947586835.1). Lineage (GTDB taxonomy): Bacteria > Pseudomonadota > Alphaproteobacteria > CAAHEQ01 > UBA3637 > RGIG4140. The sequence continues at coordinate 110,431 of CANPXT010000001.1, read as the reverse complement.
TTTAATGAAGAAAAGTTACCCGAAGGCACCTTATCGAATACCGCTCTTTTCGGAAACGCGCAACTGTTATTTTCCGTGGCGCAGCCGGGACAAGAGCCGTATCAGGGCATTATTATGCTGACCAAAGAAACATTGGAAGAGACTGTTTCGGATTATTTTAAACAATCGGAACAAATTAAAACAAACCTGGTTTTAAGACGAAAAAATCTTTCCCGAAGGTGTCTGTTAATTCAGCAAATGCCGTTAAAACCCGATCAAGATTTGGAAGAAGCTGCCGAGCAATGGGAAACCGAAACCGTTTTGCTCGAAAGTGTGCGTGATACGGAATTATTTGATCCGAAGCTCTCTCCGAACGATATTTTATATCGATTGTTTCACGCAAACGGTATAACGGTTTTTAATGCCAAACATCCGACATTTTTCTGTCCGTGTCATCGTTCAACAATGGAAAAATATTTAAAAAGTTTATCGCCTGAAGAAAGAGATTCTCTTTTTAATGACGGGAAAATTACCGCTGAATGTCAATTTTGCGGCAATCAATTTATTTTTAACAAGGAAGATTTTTAAAATGCGTTTATTGACACTTTGTTTTTGTGTTTTGTTGGCTGCCTGTCAAGCACCGACACTTCATCGTTTTGCCGTTCATACCTATACGGAAGAGCAACCGATTCAATTAAATGTTTCCGAAGTGATTGTTCAATCGGAAGTTATGCAATATGACCGAATGCCGCATATTGAGAAAAAATTGCCCGTTTCTCCTGAAGATGCTTTAACGGAATGGGCAGATAATCGCTTTTACGGCGCTGCACCCTTATCTCCCGATAAAGCCGTCATCACGCTTAAAATTGCCGATATGACTCAAACGGAAGAAGAAAGTGCCCATTGGTATGTTTTTAATAACGATAAATATAAACTTACTTATGAAGTGAATATTGCTTTTATGCGTGATGATAAGGTTTTATATCAACACACGGTGCAGGGGTGGGAAAGTTCCTCTTTGCCGCAACGCAGCTCTTTAGCGGATAAAGAAGCAGCTTGGCAAAAAATGCTGAACGCCATGATTCGAAAAGTCAACGGACAAATTATTCAAGCCGTTCCGAAAAACTTTTTGGTATCTGCATAATTGGAACAAAAATTAAGAGATGGGTGATGATCTCTTTCAAAGAGTTAACACAAATTGAACCGCATTTATCGCTTTTGCCGATAGTAACGTTTATTACCGGCATTTTAACTTATTTTACACTTTCATTCGAGCCGTCGTTTTTCATTGTTTCTTCGGCGGTGGTTTTGTTAACGGGTGCTTTATTTTTAAAATTGGCCGACGGAAAAAAGTTCTTTATCACACTTTTGCTTTTCTTTTTTCTGGGGCTGTTTATTTGCTTAATTCATACAGCTTTGAATTCAAACCGTTTTATCACTGCACCCTTGCTGAAAGTGACGGTATCCGGAAAAGTTATCAATGTGGAAAGAAATCTCAATTATACGCAGCTTGACATACAAGTTTATGACATCACGCAACAAGATAAAACGTTGCAAATGGAAAAGTCGGTTTTTCCGCTCAATAAAATGCCGAAAATTGTTCGGCTTTATTCATCCGAGTCCGATATTCAAATCGGTGATTATATTGCCGGTATCGTTACGGCTTTAACACCGCCCGATATGCCCATAACGCCGTTCGGACAAAATGAAGCACGAATGTTTTGGTTTGATCATATCAGTGCTGTCGGTTCTGCCTATCAAATTAAAGTGATTAATCGCGCAGTGCCGAAAAAGTCAATTTTTACCTGTTTAAATGATGAGATTCGTCAAAAATTTTTAAAAAATCTGTCGGAAGAAAATGTTGGTATTGCTTTATCACTCGTATCGGGGTCGTCCGAATATATCACCACGTCATCGCGCCTTTTGTATCGGGATTTGGGTATTTCGCACATTCTTTCCGTGTCAGGCTTTCATATCGGGTTAATTGCTTTTTTTGTGTTTTGTTTCGTTCGCTTTTTGTTGAATTTGATTTTTCAGAAAAGTTCCGGGATTTTAATAAAGCGAATTGCTCTGTTGATGGCACTCGGCGTTTGCTTTTTTTATGTGCTTCTTTCGGGTGCGCATCCGCCGGCCGTACGTTCTTATTTAATGGTGTGTGCCGTTATGGTTGCTCTTTTGCTTGATAAACGAGCTATATCAATCAGAAATTTATTGTTCGCCGCTTTTTTGATTTTATGTTTTAAGCCCGTATTGTTAATGCATATTCGTTTTCAGCTGTCGTTTATTGCCGTGTTATGTATTACAGGTGTTTATGTTCGCTTTCAAAATCAATTGAAAGAATATACCTCTTTTCATAAAACACGCGCCTTTATTGTAAATTATCTGTTGTTTAATTTATTGGTTACGCTGGCCACAAGCCCGTTTGTGTTGTATGTTTTTCATCAAATATCCGTTTTTACCGTTTTGGGAAACATATTATTAAGTTCTCTTTTTGCTTTTGCCGTTATTCCTTTATTATTTTTAAGCGTGATTACTTTATCTTTATCTCCCGTTTCCGATTTTTTGTTGCAAACTGCCGATAGGCTTCTTTCATTTGTTTCATGGATCGGTTTGCCGTTATCCGATTGGACGCATGCAACTTTTTATGCGCCGTATTTTTATGCTTACGGGCTTGTTTTGTGGACAACGGGTCTTGTCGGATTAGCTTTGTTTCAGTCGCGTATTCGGTATATTTTCTGTCTGTTTTTTATTTTAGCGTTCACGGCATTTTTCGGTATTGAAAAACCCGTTGCATTTATCGGTGCCGGCGGACAGTTTATCGGATATCGCAACCATAACACCTATTATGAAACGGAAAGTTATTATTTTAAAGCATTAAATCGGGCATGGATGACTTATGCCGGATTGAATCCCGAAAAGCATCACTTAAAATTGTTATTGCCGCAACACTCACCACTCATCGGATTAAATGAGCAAAATTGCAATAAGGCGTTATTATCCGTTTTTGCGGATGATACAATGCGCGCGTGTCCGCATTTGATTTATCCTTATCAGATTTATGCATGGCAGACCCTTTCTGTTTTCGAAAAGAATCACGCGTATTCCATACGCCGTGCTTGTGAGACGGATAAATATCGTCCGTGGCGTGTCAGTTGCCCCGAAAAACCGTATTTTTATCTTTTCAAATGATTTTCACTTGATTTTTATTTTAATCATCGTTACAATAATGCCCATGAAATTAAAATGTTTGTTTTTTTTGTTGCTTTTAACCGGATGTGCCCTTCAGGACGATGTGTTTCAAGGACGGACGCATATGGCAGTGCACCGTGAAAATTTTTTAACCGGACTTGATATGGAATCCGTTAAAAAAATATTGGGGACACCGTTAATGGAGCGTAATGAAGAGCCGAATTATTTATGGACGTATCATCACGGAAATTGTACCACGTTGGTTTATTTCAATGAAAATAAAAAAGTTGCTTATGCCGAAGCACGCGGAGTTTGTCCCGCTATGAAAAAATAGAAATATCAAAGAATAAAAATATTAAGGAGTTTAAATGGCACATAAAATTACACCTCGGATTTTATCTGGATTTATGGAATTACCCCCGCATGAACAATTAATTTTTAATCAAATGAAACAAATTATTGCTGATTCATATGAATCTTTCGGCTTTACGGAATTGGATACTCCGACGCTGGAATTATCGGAAATTTTATTGGCCAAAGCCGGCGGTGAAACGGAAAAACAAATTTATCGCTTCAATAAAGGTGATGCCGATTTATGCATGCGGTTTGATTTAACCGTTCCTTTGGCGCGCTATGTGGCACAACATCAAAATGAATTAACATTTCCCTTTAAGCGGTATCAAATTGCCAAGGTTTATCGTGGAGAACGACCGCAGCACGGACGTTTTCGGGAGTTTTATCAGGCTGATATTGATATTATCGGAAGTGAAAAGTTATCTTTGGCTTATGATGCTGAAATTCCGTGCATTATTTATCGCATTTTTACAAAGTTGGGTTTAAAGCGGTTTCAAATACACATTAACAATCGTAAACTCTTACAAGGTTTTTACGAATCGCTCGGTTTGGCTCAACAAACCACCGATATTTTAAGAATTATCGATAAAACCGATAAAATCGGCACGGAAAATGTGCGCCTTTGTTTACAAGATTTAGGATTAAAAGAAACGGATATAAATGCTGTCTTATCATTCTGTGCCATTCAAGGAAGCAGTGAAAATGTGTTCAGTCAGCTTAAAAAACTCTCCGTTGACAACGCTTTGTTTTCAGAAGGATTAGAGGCGCTTGAAATGGTTGTTGAAGCCATGAAATCTTTGGGGTTGCCCGAATCACACTTTGTGATTGATTTAAAAATCACGCGCGGGTTGGATTATTATACCGGCACGGTTTATGAGACTTTTGTCCCCGATTTTCCGAATTGGGGTTCTGTTTGTTCGGGCGGACGATATGAAAATCTGGCGGAGTATTATACGGACAGAAAATTACCCGGCGTCGGTATCAGTATCGGTCTTACGCGCTTTTTTGACTTGTTGCGTGAAAAAGATTTACTGAATTCTCTCGGGAAGACAACCACAACCGTTCTTGTGATCCCCATGAGTGAAAATGAAGTGAATCAAGCTTTGAAAATCGGTCAGGAATTGCGTTCGGAAGGTATTAAAGTCGATGTGTTCAGTACGGATATAAAATTTAAAAATAAAATGGCCTATGCTAATAAAATGCAAATACCTTATGTGGTGATTTTAGGTGAAAACGAAGTAGAAACACAAACGGTTGTTTTAAAAGAAATGGAAAAACAAACGCAACATACCGTTCCTCAAAGCAAGCTTGCGCCGACTGTTCGATTGCTGTGCCATTTAAGACCGACGGCGCCGATTATTAAAGCTTTTTAATTATTTTAAAAAAGAGGAAAGCGTAACCGGTACAGGCAATAATTGCCAGGCATCGTCGAAGGGATAATGCGTTTTAACGAAAGTACGCGGGTTAGCGTTAAAAAAGTCGTTATCGATTGATTTGTTGCGTGTTAATTCTCTTAAATTGGGTTGATGCCGTTCCCGTTGTTTTAAAAAGCGATTCATATCGCGGGCATCTTTCATATCACGTCCGACAAAAGCTTTATCGCGTCCGCTCATCCAATAAGTATCGACTAAAATCCATTGATTGTTGATTTGAACGGCATTCCATGCCGATTCATATTTTTGCATATCATAATTCGGAATTACTCCGTTTTGTTGTAAAGCGTGCTTGACAATTTCCAATTTCGGATTTCTCCGATTCGGTTGACGGACGTTTGCACCGGCATATCCGTGAATGACAACAGCTTTTAAACCGGCAGCCGTACATAATTGCTGATACAGTTCGGCATAATCGAAAGCTGTGCCCAAACGTGTTTTTAATATATCGCCGGTCGGTACGATTTTAGCTTCCCGATTGTTCATGGATGCTTTTTTCGCTTCTCGCAAAGCATACCCGTTTTTTTGAATCTGATAAGTAACAAATGCCGCCAATATGCGTGCTTTTTCTTGATCGGTATAATCAGGGTGAATTAAATTTTTCACAACGTCTTCAACACTTGTTCCTTGTTCAACGGGTAAAGTACGCGCAAGATTATCCAATTGCGAATCTGATGCTGCTTGCGCATTCAATCCCAAGCTGAGTAAACCGAAAAATAAAAAGAAAAATATTTTCATTCTAATTGTAATTCTCCTCGTTGATATCCCGTATCATTCCACATGCGTCGTCCTTCTACTTGCGAATGATAAAGATGAATCGGTAAAATTTTTCTTAAATGATCCATCACTTTTGTCACGCTGTTTTTAGGTTGTTTATTATAGTTTAATCGCATATTTTTTTGGAATAAATTTAAAGTTGTCGATCCTTTTAACAACCTGACAACCGCATTATAATCTTTATTTTTTCCGTAAACTTCATCAATCATTTGAATAGCGGTGTTCGGTAAATTATTTTCCAAACACACATCCATAATTGTATACAAACTCTCACTCTTTTTACGAAACGGATATTCTCCTTCCAAACTGTCCAACTGCTGAATGCGATCGGAAAAAAGCTCTTGCCAAAATTTTTGCGTGCCGAATATTTTTCCCATTTTGCTTAAAAAAACATCTAATTCTTTTTTTCGATTTAAAACTTCCTTGTCAGACGTATTTTTCGGGACGGAAAAAATATCTCTTCGAAAAACGGGTGCCAATGTTTCCATATGAAACAATGTATTCGTTTTAAAAGGCAGAATGCAATTTTCATACGGTTTTAAAGCGGTGACAAATAGTTGATAATCATGTGCATGCAGACATACGTCGCCATAGGTGATGCGTTTGGTCGGGTCAAGGGGTAAGGTTGTTTTATAAAAAGGATTTAGCTTGGAACAAAAAATTTGATTATCTTCTTCAAATGCAAAGAGAATATCTTGAAATCCGTAACCGTTTAAAGCTAAAATAATTTTATGTGTCCAAGCGTTTTTTAAGGCCAGTTCGGCGGCCTGAGCACATAGAACGGAATCTTTTAGAATCGCCGAAAAATCTGTTTCAGGCAAATCAGGAAAAGCGTTGTGAATCAGTTGACTCATTTGTGCATGTTTCGGCATGATCTCTCCTTAAAAAGACTCCATTAATAATATCTGAAAAAATTTTTTTTGTCAAGGAAATGCTTTGCCCTCTTGCAAACGAAAAAAAAGTATGTTATTCATTAAAAAAAACATTTGACGATAATTTAGAAAAGGAGAAGAAAAATGCGTCGTAAACTTATAGCAGGAAATTGGAAAATGAACGGTTTAAAAGAAGAAGGGCTGAAGTTGGCAAAAGCCGTGGCTGAAAAATGTCGGGGTAACTTATCATTCGATGTGTTAATTTGTCCGCCGATGAATTTATTGGGATTGATCGGTAATCAGGAACATACAAACGTTTTGTTGGGTGCGCAAGATGTAGCCGAAACGACAAAAACTGCCGGCGCTTTTACCGGTGATGTTTCCGCGGAAATGGTTAAAGATTTAGGAGCTGCTTGTGCTATTGTCGGTCATTCGGAGCGCCGTACGTTGCATCATGAAACGAATGCCGTTGTGTGTCAAAAAGCACAAAATGCCATTCAAGCCGGTTTAACGGCCGTTATCTGCATCGGTGAAACGGAAGCCGAACGTGATAACAATCAAGCATTGGAAGTGGTGGCACGACAAATTAAAGAATCCGTGCCTACAAATGCAACAGCCGAAAATTGCGTAATCGCTTATGAGCCTGTTTGGGCTATCGGAACGGGCAAAACGCCGACCACAAATGATGTGGCGCAAATGCATGCCGCGATTCGTCATGAATTGGCAACTTTATTAGGCTCACAAACAGCCGATAACATGCGTATTTTATACGGCGGATCCGTGAAACCGACTAACGCCAAAGAGTTATTGGCGGTTGAAAACGTTGACGGTGCTTTAATCGGCGGTGCCAGTTTAAAAATCGATGATTTTTGGGGAATTGCTTCAACACAATTATAGAAAAAGGGGAAAATGATGCGTTATAAAAGCTTGGGACTCGGTTTATGTTTGTTTTTGTCGATGATTGCTGTTTCGTTTGTTGTCCGTGCGGTCAATACCGATTTTTCGGCCGATGAAATTGCAAAATGGCAAACAACACTGTTTCCGAATGCTTTTGAAACACCTTTTCCCGATTCCTCTTTTCGATTTGAGAAAAATGCGCGTGCCGATGCGTTTCAAGTTTTAAAAAATGAAGAAAATACAATCGGCGTAGCGCAAGATTATAAAAACAGCGTCTGTTTTGTCCGAATTAGTTATTTTTATCCGAATATGGGGCGTCTTTCCAATACAAAGCTCAGAAGATACCTCAAAGAAAAAGCACCGTTTCAAATTACGCATCAAAACAGTGTCGAAATCAACAAAAAACGGTATCATTATATTATCAGTTCTCATGCGGATCAAACCGATGTTTTGTTAATCTCGCGAGTAGAAAATAATATGATTCAAATTCGGGAAACCTGTCAAACACTTCCGGCATTATCACAAAAAGAAAATCGGCGCTTATCGTTGGATTGGGCAAAAGTTATTGCCGAAAAATTTTCAGCCGTTAAAGGTGAATAATGCGTCGGCTTTTCTTTTTTGTTTTTTGCTTTTTGCCGATTAATGTTTTGGCTGATACGGCATTTACATGCATCAAACAATTGCCTGAAACATTTTCGGAAAGCGATGTACCGGCATCTTTTCAATTTAAACGTGCTTTAAACGGTATCAGAAATTATGAAGAAGAAGTCGGCGGTGCGGGGTGGGGGTATTCCGTGAAATATCAAAACAGTGTCTGTGAAATCGTTATTTATCTTTATACGCACGGGAAAAAAAAGATTATCGAATCGGATGTTCAAGATGAATTGACCGATTTTGACGGGTTTGAGTTTGTTCATTCTTTTCAAAAAGAAATTGACGGAGTTCAGTTTTCCTTTGCAGATGGTTTTGTTCAATCAAAAGATAATACGGATGAGCAAACTCAATTTTTGGCATTAACAGATGTTGGAAATCAGTTTTTAAAATATCGCGCCTCTTGTCGACAGATGAACGGATTAGATCAAGCGGCAAATTTTCGTTTAGCCGAATCGTTTTTGACAAAAGTTATTCAAAAATCTCTTAAAAAAATCACTTTTTGCTTAATTCAATCTGATTTATTCGGTAAAAACAATTGAAAAATTGCTTTTATGCTTGCAAAAAATTAAAAAACGGAGTAATATTTTGCATTATTTGATATATTAAAAAAAGGAAAGAAAATGCAAACAATTATTTTAACCGTTCATATTATCTTAGCAATTTGTATTACTGTTTTTGTTTTATTGCAACGCTCTGAAGGCGGTGCACTCGGCTCACTCGGCGGTTCACAAGGCGCTTCCGGGTTGTTTACGGGACGTCAAACGGGAAACTTTCTTTCTCGTATGACCGTTTATTTATTCATCGGTTTTATTGCTACCAGTTTAACGTTGGTTATTTTGGCACAAAAAGCCGGTACGCCCGAAAAAATATCTATTTTGCCGACAACACCCGTTGAACAAAGCGTCCCTGTTTCACCAACGGAATAAAGAGGATGGCATGCAACAAATTGTGCAAGTGAATGATATTCGATTTTCAAACGAATCGCCGTTTGTTTTAATTGCGGGTCCTTGCCAAATGGAAAGTGCTTCCCATGGCATGGAGATGGCGCATGCGTTGGTAACGTTAACCGATAAATTGCACATCCCGTTTGTATTTAAAGCCTCTTTCGATAAAGCTAATCGTACCAGTGTTAATGGTATTCGCGGTATGGGGTTGGAAAAAGCCTTAACCGCTTTTGCCGATATTAAAGAGAAATATCATTGTGCGGTGCTTACCGATGTGCATGAGCCTTATCAATGCCCGATTGCGGCTGAAGTAATTGATGTGCTTCAAATACCGGCTTTTTTATGTCGGCAAACGGATTTGTTGCTTGCTGCCGGCAAAACAAATCGGGTAATTAACATTAAAAAAGGACAGTTTTTGGCTCCGTGGGATATGAAAAACGTTGCAGCGAAAATTGAAAGCACGGGCAATCATAAAATTCTTTTAACGGAACGCGGTGTTTCATTCGGCTACAATACGCTTGTGGTTGATATGCGTTCCTTGCCGATTATGAAACAAACGGGTTATCCCGTCGTGTTTGATGCTACACATTCCGTCCAACAACCGGGCGGGCAGGGCACATCGAGCGGCGGGCAACGCGAGTTTGCACCCGTTTTGGCCAATTGTGCCGTCACGACGGGCATTGCCGGCATTTTCATTGAAACACATGAAACGCCTGATACCGCGCCGAGTGATGGTCCGAATATGATTCCGCTGAAAGAGATGGAATCGGTTTTAACGCGCCTGAAAGCGTTTGATGCGCTGGCGAAACAAGGATAATGTTTAACTCAAACAGGAAAGGAAAGAAAAAATGAGTGAAATTATAGATATTCAAGGCAGAGAAATTTTAGATTCACGCGGTACGCCGACGGTTGAAGTCGATGTAGCTCTTGATGACGGTTCTTTCGGACGGGCTGCCGTTCCGAGCGGTGCCTCGACGGGTGTTCACGAAGCCGTAGAATTACGTGACGGTGATAAAAGTCGTTTTAACGGTAAAGGTGTTTTAAAAGCCGTTGAGGCTGTCAATACCGTTTTATACGATACGGTTATCGGATTAGATGCCGCGGAACAAATTGAAATCGATCACGCCATGATTGCTGCCGACGGAACGGAAAACAAAGGCAAACTGGGTGCCAATGCCATTTTAGGTGTTTCGTTGGCCATTGCCAAGGCCGCTGCCGAAAGTGCCGCTTTACCGCTTTATCGGTATATCGGCGGAACATTAGCGCACGTTTTACCGGTGCCGATGATGAATATTTTAAACGGCGGAAAACATGCCGATAACCCGATTGACATTCAAGAATTTATGATTATGCCGGTCGGTGCTTCTTCTTGTCGGGAAGCCATTCGTATGGGTGCTGAAATTTTCCAAGCATTAAAATCGAACTTGAAAAAAGCGGGTATGAATACGAATGTCGGTGATGAAGGTGGTTTTGCTCCGAATATCGGTTCTGCCAAAGAAGCATTAACGTTTATTGTGGAAGCCATTAGAACAGCCGGATATAAACCCGGGGAAGATGTGGTTTTGGCATTAGATGCCGCATCTTCCGAATTTTATGACGAATCGGATAAAAAATATCATTTGACCGGTGAAGGCAAAGTGTTATCTTCTGCCGAATTGGTGCAATATTATGCCCAACTCGTCAGCGAATTTCCGATTATGTCGTTGGAAGACGGTATGGCGGAAGATGATTGGGAAGGTTGGGACTTACTTACCAAAACATTGGGTTCCAAAATTCAATTGGTCGGTGATGATTTGTTTGTGACTAACACCAAACGGTTAAAAATGGGTATTGAACGTAAAGTTGCCAATTCTATTTTGGTTAAAGTCAATCAAATCGGTTCTTTAACGGAAACATTGGAAGCTGTTGATATGGCTCATCGTGCCGGATATACTGCGGTATTGTCGCACCGTTCCGGTGAAACGGAAGATGCCACCATTGCCGATATTGCCGTTGCAACGGGGTGCGGACAAATTAAAACCGGTTCTCTTTCTCGTTCCGATCGGTTGGCAAAATACAATCAATTGATTCGTATTGAAGAAGAATTGGGAGAAACGGCGGTTTATGCCGGAAAAAGCATTTTTGCCGGTAAACTGCGGTAAAAAAATAATCAAGCGTCTCCGTTTAAATAGAACGGAGACGCGTTGACTGCCTTTTATGATTCGGAAAAAAATATGCAACAAAAAAAACCGTTAGAAACGCCAAAATCGAATAGTCAAGCTTCGGCAATCGACAATAAACCCGTGTCGAAAGACGAAGTTATCAAAAAAGCACAAAAAGCCGCCGATGTTTTAGAAAAAGCAACCCTTTATGGTATTCGCGCGGATAGTGATTTTAAAAAACACAGTGCCGATATTGATTGGGATGCCGTTTTAGATGAAGCTATTTTTAAGCAGATAGAAAAAGCCTTTCGCGGCAACAAAAAACCGGAAGATTTGGTTCGTGAAGTTTTTTTTGCCGTTATCATGATACCGTTTATGATTGTATATGAATATTTAAAACGTAAAAACAAAGCACTGAAGGAAGCTCGGAAAAAGAATCTTGAAGAAAAAGAAAAAGCCATAAAAGAGTCTTTAAAAGAAAATAAACATTCCAAGTTATCTTTAACTGTTCTTATTGCGCGAGATGTACAAAAATTTTTAAATGATTACAGTATGTTGCCGTTTGATTCCAATGGAAAAATAGAAAAAAATCAATTAACGCCTTATCAAAAAGCACATTATAAAAAATATTTATTTGTTTCTCGCTTACCGCGAACAGCGGAAGGTTCTTTTGATTTTCATCGTTTTACGAATGCGCAGAAAAAACAATTTACGCAGTGGGTGATGATGTATGCAACAAAGAATCCGACATTTCGGAAATATATAAATCGAATGGCAGCGGCATATGTTCCGAAAGCAAAATTTAAAGAGCTCGGTTCGGCAGCGGCATGTATGTGTCTTGAATCCCGTGGGCCGGTTTATCGTTCTCAACATCAGCACACGCGCTGTTCTTAAATAAAAACGCACTGATAATGATTATCCGTGCGTTTTTTTGAATTTAAGAAACCCGCGTTTAACTTTTCAAAGTCAAATTTGTCGCGCAAATTTTGCCGTTTTCTTCTTTTAAGTCATAAGAGATTGGCTGATTATCTTCCAATCCGTGCAATTTTGCTTCATGAACGGCGGTAATATGCACGAAAACATCCTTATCTCCTTCATCCGGCGTTATAAATCCATAGCCTTTTCGATAATTAAACCATTTGACTTTACCTGATTGCATTTTAGTACTCCATAAAAAAACCTTATCATCGGCACAAAATTCGATAGCTTAGTCGAACGCGGTATTTTTTAACCCCTACCCCCCTCAATTAAGAAAATCGAAGACACATTTAGTATAGGGCGCTTTTGGGAAAAAAGCAAGTGTAATCCGTTATTTTTTAAAAAATAATTTCGTATAAAACCTTTGAACGGGAGGGATAAATTATTTTCGTAATAACTTACGATACCGGTAATTTAAAAAGGCTTCATATGAAATTAAGGCAAGACCGGACAGCAGTAACGGCAATAAATAATAGATGATTCGATATGCAATTAATGCGCCGAATAAAATAGCAGGATTAGCATCGGAAGGTAAAATAGCTAAAAACAGTCCTTCAAATACTCCCAATCCTCCGGGAACCTGACTGAATACCCCCAAAACCTGTGCGATGATAAAAACGCCGATAAACACATCAAACGGGATGGAAACAAAGGGAATTAAACAAAAGTATAAAACAAAGGATGCCATTAAAATATCGGCGCTGCCGATAACAACCTGTGCCAATGCCATTTTAACGCTCGGCATAGTAAAAGGCACTTCCCGAATGGTAACGGTTTTTTTATAAAATCGGCAAAGCCCGAAATAAACGATAAGTCCGATGAATGAAATAAATGCCACAATGTTTGTTGTTAATTGAGATGCCGAAAGATCTGCAAACGTGTGAGACGGTGTTAAAAGCCATCCTAAATCACTTAAAAAGAAGCAGGCGATTAAATAGGTAAATCCCGAAAAGGTAATCATTCGCACAATTTCATTGGCTCTGAAACGCCAACGTGTATAAAACCGATAGCGAACCGTTCCGCCCGATAAAATGGCATGTCCGGCATTATTACTGACGGAAAAACCGACAAACCCGACAAATATCCATTTCCAAGCGGCTAATGTTCGATTGATATATTTAATGGCCAAAAAATCGTAAGAGGATAAGGCTACATAACCGAAAAAAGAAGCGGCACAGGCACCTAAAATATTCATCAGCGGAATATCTGTTAACGCTTTGTGAATATCGGAAAGGTGATATTTTGATAACTGCATATATAACATAACGGCGGCAATTAAAAAGAAAAACAGTCCTGCCCATGAAACAGCTTTTTTCAAAAATCTTTTGAACTGAAAGTTTTGCACATTAATCTCCTTATTTTATATACAAAGAGATTATGTTTTTTTAAAAAGAATATCAAGAAAAAAATATGGTTTTAACAATTATCTTTGATTTTGTTTCTTAATCAACTTATAAATGTTATGAGCATTGACGTTTTGCCGATGAGACAACAATTTTATTTTCGCTTGATGAACATCTCTGTAAATGGCAAGCGTCGACTTCGGAAATGAATTGCCGATTAAAACTGCCTGCTCAATCGGATAAATCGGCAGTACCGTCATCAATTTTTTTTGAATTTCCGGCAATAAAGGATACCGTTTTTGATAATAAGTTATTAAATACCGTTCCGATTCGCCGGGCGTGTCATCGATTGTTAAAGAATGCACCGGCCGACATAATACATGTTGCACCATTTGTCGAAAATAAGTTTCCTGCCAATCGTTATTTTGTTGAGCATTTTCTTTATAATCCAAACAAAGATGCATTAAAGTCATATCTGCTAACGAATGTTGTTGTGTCGGCATTAATTTCAGATCCTGATACGTTTCGCATTGTTGCATTAAATCGGCATAAAATCCCAAATCGGTATTTTTAATCTGCTCGGGTGCATGGTGTAACTGATTGGCGGTCAATTCATATTGCAACCGCATTTCCACAATTGTCGCATCAACTTCCGTCATCAATTCCATCGTAACGACATTTGCCAAATTCATTTTTGAAACCCGTAACGGCGCAACACCCCGCATATCTTGTGCGGCATGCGTGAGTTCGTGTATTGTTTTACCCAAAAACAAAGCGGCACCGTATAACTTTGATTCCTGTCCGAATATTTCTTTTAAAAACGAGCGTGAAATTTGAATGCAGTTCATATTATATTTGTATTTCATTCCATACCCGTCATGATCTTTATTTTCACTGAAAAATAAATTGACATCGGCATAAAGAAGCGATTCCAACACATACTTATCTTGCGATTGCAATAAAAGCGGCATATAAGTTTTTATTTCCGATTGAAATTCGGGAAAACACAAAGTCAATTCATTCGTCCACTTTTCAATTTTATCAAAAGCACTCGTTTGATAGATCCTTTCCTTGAGTTGCTTTAAAGAAAAACGCCCCAAATGATTTTCAATTATAGTATTTTTTTTGTTACGATCCGTCATTTTTTTACCCGTTCGGTTTTTGTCAATAATTATTTATATCATACAATGATTCCTTTGTCAATATACCTGTTGCAAAAATAAAAAAACACCTTATTTATTAAAGTTATTGAAATTTATCAAAAATTCGGTTATAAACAAATGATGATGGATTTTACACAAAAAAACAATCGGTTAATGCGGCTTGCCAGCATTTTTTCCGTTTTGACGGCCGGTACGTTGGTTATAACCAAAGCCGTTGCCTTTTACCTGACGGGTTCAGTCGCTATTTTATCCGGCTTATTTGATTCGGCGCAAGATGTTTTAACTTCGCTGGTTAATTTAGTTGCCGTTAAAGAGGCGACAACACCGGCTGATTCCGATCATCGTTACGGGCACGGAAAAGCACAAGCTATCGGGGGATTGGTTCAATCGTTTATTATTTTATCCGCTGCATTTGTGTTACTTAAAGAATCAGTGATGCGATTATTTCATCCGAGCGGATTGCAAGAAGTTGGTTTCGGTTTGGGTGTTACGGCGTTAGCTTTTATTTTATCATTTTGTTTGGTGTGTTTTCAAAAAGCGGTTGTCAAGCGCACGCATTCTTTATCCATTAAAGCCGATTTAGCGCATTATACCGGCGATTTGTTTATGAATATCGGCATTGCCGTATCCATTCTTTGTGCTTATTATTTACAATGGTATTTTGTGGATTCTGTGTTTGGTATTTTGGTTTCAGCCTATTTGTTTTGCAGTGTTGCTTGTGTTTTAAGAGAATCATTGAATATGTTAATGGATAAAGAATTATCAAAAGATATTCGTCAAAATTTAAAAAAAATCGTTCGGTCTGTTGATGGTGTTTATGATTGTTTTGACTTGAAAACTCGTTTATCGGGTAATGAAATGTATGCCCAATTTTCCGTTGCCTTAAATGATCAGTTAAGTTTGCCGCAAGCGCATGAAAAAGTGCATGAAATTGAAAAAATAATTTGTCAAAAATATCCGTCTTTAAAGGTCATTATTCACCCGGAACCTTATTCGAAAAGAGGCCTTAAAACAGGCGGAAATTCCAAGCGCTTAAAACGGCAATAGCCGCTGTTTCCGCTCGTAAAATCGTTTCTCCCAAATGAAGTGTTTTTATGTCGGGTGTTTTTTGAAGCAGTTGACTCTCCGAATTGGTAAATCCGCCTTCGGGTCCGATGATAAATAACGGATTGATTTGCGCAGACAGTTTTTCGCTTGTTAAAATTCGTTCCGCCAAGTAAACAGGCGTGAACCGTTCGGGAAAGTGTGCCAAAAATGTTTTGAGATTCGTTATTTGATGAATCGTCGGTATATCGGATCGCTCACATTGCTCGGCAGCTTCAATTACAATTGATTCGGCACGAGTTTGATTGAATTGTCGGATGATTGTTCTTTCCGTTAAAAGCGGAAAAATATCCGTAACACCCAATTCGGTTGCTTTTTGCAAAATTAAATCGATATTTTCTTTTTTAATTAATGCAAAAGCTAATCCGCAAGGGGGTAAATTTTTTTGCATATGCAGTTGTTCGCGAATAATTAAGTAAATATCCTTTTTCCCCTGATAGGTAACTTGCGATAAAAATACACCATCTTGTCCGTTAAATACAGTTATTTCTTCATTGTCTTTCACACGCATGACATGTTTTAAATAATGCGCCTGTTTTTCCGACAACAAAATTTTCAATGATGGTTGTAATAAATTGTTTACATATAATCTGATCACTTCGTATCCTTTCTTTGAGATTCAATTAACACAGCGGTAATATCATCATTAATGGGGGGCGGAGCAAAGCTGAAAAAGCGATTCATAATGCCGGTTAATCCTTCCCGAACGGGCATTTGTACGGATAATTCTTTAACAAAGCGCATTAATTCTTTCACGCTCATTTGTTCGTTTTGAGTGTTAACGGTTTCTGTTAAAGCATCACTGTAAATAAACAAACGATTACCGGGTTTAAACGAAATGGTTTTATCTTCATAAACCGCTGATTGAGAAATGCCGAGCGGAAGTCCGCGTGTAGTTAAAATATGCCATTTTTTACCGTCCCAGTGAAACGGTGCCGGAGCGGCAGCACCCGAATAGGTTAATGTTTTATTTGACAGATTATAAATACCGAAAAAGAAGGTGGCAAATTGTCCGCGTTGCAATAACGCATAGAGATGATGATTTAAGATTGTTAAAAAATCGGACGGTTGTTTAATTTTTTCATGCATTTGAAAAATGAGCGTATGCAGACGGAATGTGTTTAAGGCCGAAGCCAATCCGTGTCCCGAAAAATCACATAAATAAAAACCGATTCGATAGCGATCTAATTCAATAATCTGCCAAAAATCACCGCCTAATTTATCGGATGGTTCAAAATAGGAGGCTATATCCAATCCGTATCGCCGATGAATGTTTTGCATACGTTCGGCATGGGGTAAAAGACCCATTTGCATACTTTGTGCCGTTGAAAGTTCTTGATGAATTTGCTTTAATCGTTTTTGTAATCGATTAACCAGCATTTTATTTTCCAAATGAATGCGCACGCGTGCAAAAAATTCCAGCGGATTAATCGGTTTGGTAATAAAATCGGAAGCACCTGATTTAAAAGTTTTATCTCTGGCTTCGCGCGTATCGGATGCGGTTTGAATTAAAACGGGTATGGCATGCGTAACAGGCGTTGATTTCAATCGTTTTAATACTTCGTATCCGTTAAGTTTCGGCATACCGATATCTAAAATAATCAAGTCGGGTTCAAACGTTAAAACTTTGTTCAGTCCCAAAACGCCGTCTTCGGCAATTTCAATTTGCTTAATGCCCAGTTGTGATAACAATCCGCCGAGCAGAGCCTGATTGCTTTTATCATCTTCAATAATTAATACTTTGGCTTGGGATAAATCTTCGTGCCGAATTGTTTCTGCGGATGAAACCGTCTCGATGGCGGGCAAGGCATCGGGAGTTTGAGATTTTTCACGCAAAAACGAAAGAGAAATTTCTTTGCCGTAATTATCAATGGTACACGAATCGGCTGCTCCGGCAATAATTCGTAATCCCCGTCCGGATGTGGCGCGAAGGCTTGGTGTTTGTTTTAAAATTTCTGCGAGGGAATAACCCATCCCCTCATCACGCACCGTAATTTTCATTTTGGAACGATTCCATTGTGCCGCAATGCTGATGGCTTTTCGCGCATAGGCGGGTGTATTTAAGCGTTCGCGAACCAAATCACTGTATGATGTGTATTCAGCGGCGTTTTGACGCAATTTCCCGGATAAACGCAAATTGCCGTGAATTAAACCGTTGACTAATGATTCGTGTAAAGCTAAATGAATGGATTCAAATCGTCTGTCGGAAAATCTCTGTCGTTTTTGTAAAGCTTTGGAAAAAATGAGTGCCACGTCATAATGATAAATAACGGGACCGGTCAACAAAAAGCCCAATCCGTCCGACCAGGTATGATTTTTTTGTTGATTGATGAAATCGACAATACTTTTAAATGAAGCTTGTGCGTCAATTAAAACGGTGACGGGTAATTGAAACAATGTTTCCAGACGTGTTTCGGTTAATTCATCGGAAATAACGCACAAAGACTCGGGCAGTTCGGAGAGACTGCCTTGGTGCAGAAAGGGATTTTCGGCATTCGGCCACACCGATAATTTGCATTTATCGGCAATTTTTAAAAGTTTTTCTTTGGAAACATGATCGCCTGTTAAATACATTCTGCCTCCCGGAAGAAGTTGTTTTGTTTTAACGAAATTATATCTGTTTTTTTTTATAAAATTCAAGAAAAATATGTTCTTATAAAATAAAATTGTCAAAATAATGGATTTTCATTGCTTTTTTTTAAAAATCCGTTTAAAATATCTTCGTTTAATTAAGAATGAGGGTCAGGTATGAAACAATTAAATCCGATTATTATTTCCGGTAAAGAAGTTATTCCGTTAATTGAGGGCGGTAAAGGTATTGCCGTATCCGACGGACATTCATCGGGTGCTTGGGCAAAAGCCGGTGCTGTCGGTACCATTTCCGGCGTGTTTGCCGATACGGTTGATGAAAAAGGGCGCATTGTTCCCAAAGTTTATACGCGTAAAACGCGTCCGGAAAGACATAACGAATTGATTGAAATGTCTATTAAAGGCGGTATTTCACAAGCAAAAATTGCTCATGAAATTGCCGGAGATAAAGGGCGAATTCACATGAACGTGCTTTGGGAAATGGGGGGAAGTATTCCCATTTTGGAAGGTGTGATGAACTCATGTGAAACCGTCATGAAAAATTTAATGCAAAAAGCACCTGAGAAATATCAGGAAAAGTTGGAAGCCGTCGGCGAATTGGTACAACAAACGCTCGGAACACTTCGATTTCAATACCAAAAACGTGTGAAAGATGCCGTTCCCGTCGTAAATGATATTTTAGGGGAAGTGCATAAGTTGATTCACGGAATTACCTGCGGTGCCGGAATGCCGTATAAACTCGCGGAAATTGCGTCAAAATACGGTCTTTATTATTATCCGATTGTTTCTTCGGCTCGGGCGTTTCGGGCTTTATGGCTCAGAAGTTATAAAAATTGTCCCGAATATTTAGGCGGTGTTGTTTATGAAGATCCGTGGTTGGCGGGCGGTCATAACGGCTTATCCAATTCCGAAAATCCCGAACAGCCCGAAAATCCGTATCCGCGATTGGTTACTTTACGCAAGCAGATGAATGAATATCATTTGGAAAACGTGCCGATTATTATGGCCGGTGGTGTTTGGAATTTAAGCGAATTTGAAGATTTTATCGACAATCCGGAAATCGGTCCGATTGCATTTCAATTGGGTACTCGTCCGTTGTTAACGGTTGAAAGTCCGGTGGCAAAAGCTTGGCAAGGATGCCTGCGGGCTTTGAAGAAAGGTGATGTGATTTTACAACAATTTTCTCCGACAGGGTTTTATTCATCAGCCGTCAAAAACAAGTTTTTGCAAAGTTTAATTGATCGAAAAGATACGGAAATGCCCTACACGGAAAAGCCGGAAGGTATTTTTGTCAAGCCGTTTGTTGTTTCGGTTGCGCATACCGTTTATTTAACGGAACACGATTTTAGGCGTGCTAAAGCTTATCAGGCGGGTGATAAACCGATTGCCGTTCGTACGCCCGATAAATCTTTAATTTTCTTGTCACGTGAGGAAGACGCGCAAATAAAAGAGGATAGAGCCAATTGTGTCGGGTGTTTATCGGCTTGTGCGTTTTCAGGGTGGTCACAGACCAATGGACATTTAGACAGACTACCCGATTCGCGTTCGTTTTGTATTACAAAAACCTTAACTGCCATTGCGCATGGTGAAAGCATTGACAATAATTTAATGTTTGCCGGACATTTGGCCTATCGATTCGGAACGGATCCGATGTATAAAAACGGATACATTCCGACTGTGCAAGAATTAATTGACGCATTGTTGTCGGGTAATTAAAACATATAAAACGGTAAAGCACCATTCATTATTCGATGTGTCTGACCACTTCGACACGGATAAAAAAGTCAAAAACTTTTGACTTACCGACTTTTATGGAAAAACAATTTTTCAGCTTCCCACACATTTTGTTAAGGTTGTCATACCATCACATTTTGTCTTATTGTACGGATTTGAACTGCTTTCCTTATCGGCGTCTTCAAAGTTAATTTTAGCATAAGAGATGGCAGGTGCCGCCAAAAAAACAGCCATTAAGATAAGTAAAAGAATTTTTTTCATTTTTCCCTCCTGATAAACACTTCCTCACTTATATTATAGCAAAAAAAATTCTTTTATACAACAAAAAATTTTACTCATAAAAAAACCGCCTTTAACAAGCGGCTTTTTTAACTTTGAAAAATAACCCGAAAACTTACTTGATTTTCTTTTCAACGAAATCAACATGCTTTCTGGCTTTTTTATCATATTTGCGAACTTTCATCTTTTCGGTTTTCGTCCGCGGATTCTTTTTTGTAACATAGAAAGTACCCGTACCGGCTGTGCTTTCTAATTTAATTTCAACAGTTGTTGGTTTTGCCATTGTTAATCACCACTTTATAAAAAAATTGAACTACGGAAAGAAAATATAACAAAAAATTTAGCATAAGTCAAGCATTAAATGGTAAATGCATAAAAAAACATTTTTCTTTTGCTTTAAAAGTTTGTTCCGACAGAAAAATCAAATGAGATGAAAAAATTATTTAAGTAAATGAAAAATAAAGAAAGTATAACATGTTCAGCTGTACCGCTTGATTAACTCTGTTTTAGTGAAAGTAATAAAAAATTACTTATTCCGGTAATTGAAACTCATAGCCGGCTTGTTTTAAAGTATCAATAATGCGCGCTAATAAGGCTCGTTCTTTTTCGTGTATTTGTCCGTCTGCCATAATTACGGCTAAAATTGTTTCCATAAGCGGCTGAATAACGATAATACCTTTTCGAATAACACGATGTAATGCCATGGAGAAACTATCTTCATCGGGTGCCATGGAAATTAAATAATCATTCATTTGCAATTCATCATAATTTAAATAAGGAACGCGTCGTTTAACATAGGTCAACACTTTTTCTCTTTCGGAACTGCTGCGAATGCCGTCAACGGCAATTAAATACATTAAAACCGTTAATTCATCACCGGTTTCTTTAATGGCTTTTGAAAAATCAGACATATCTTCGGGTAAAAGACTGTTATCGATTTCAACACCCAAAACATCTTGCAAAAAACGATAAGGATTACTGTAACCGTTTGTGGCGGCTTTATCTTTGATAAACGATATTTGTGCGACACGAATCAAACGCGGAGATTTAACATCCATTGCCAAACCGTCCAGATAATATTCATTTTGATGCTTAATAATGCGCCGAATTAAAAAATCACGACTTTTTAAATTACCGCTTAACGATTGATAATTAACCGTTACCAGAAAAGATACGCCCGCTCGACTTTCCGTTGAGGAAGAAAGTGTTTCTTCAACCAGGGAAGGTAAAACGGTTTGAGTGTCTTGATTATCCGTTGTGGTTTGCGCATTATTTTCCATAAATTATCCTTTTTTCAAAACATAGTAAATCCAATCTTTAACAGCAGTATATAATTTTTCTGTTTCGATTGCAACTGCTTTTTGTTTCGGTAAGTAAGCTGCCGATACAATAAATTTTGCCTGTTCCGGAGATAAGGCACCGTTTCCGTGTTGCAGTAAAAAATCGGCCCATTCTTTATCGCTTAACGAGGCAACTTCTTCCCGCGGAAAAGCCACCAATGCAACGCGTTTTAGCAATATACCCAATTCAACGCCGATGGTAGGTAAATCACTTTGGTTTCGTTCAATGGATTTTAAAATACGTAAGGCATATCTTTTGGGAGAGCGCTTGAGAAAATAAAGAAACAAGAAACTGCCGATTATCAATATACATAAAACACCTGCAACAATCCACCAACCCGTTGCCGGCGGAAACAGGGAAGGCTCTGTCGGCAAATGAACATCTTTTAAAGGTGTTAAATCAATATCAGGCATTATTTTTTTCTCCAATGCAATAAGCCAGGATTTTGGGAATAATATTTTCATCGGTACGAATCGGCAAATAACCGATTTCAAAATTCCGTGCTAAATTTTGAAGGGCTTCCGTGCGTTTTAAAAATATGTCGGCATAATCGACTTGAAAATGATGACTCCTGGTATCGATTGCGCTTATTTCTTTTCCGTCCGAAACCGAAAATATGCCGCGCGGCAATTGTTTTTCCAATTCATCGTAAATATGAATCAGCCCGCAAATGCTTTTTTGTGTCCATTGTCGGACAATTGTTTCACAAGCCGGTGACCAATCCGAAAAATCGCTTAATATAAATATCAACGAACCGGCTCGAATAAGCGGTTTTGACTTTTGTAACGCCTGTTGCAATGTTATTTGATCCGATTCGATTTTTGTCGGATCAGATGACGTAACCAACAACTTTAATAAACCGTCCGTTACTTCATGAGAACCGTAAGCACGTGCGGTTTCAATCGTTTCGGGTGTTAAAATCGTAAAACCCAGCCGATCTGATTTATTTGCGGCTAAGTATGCGAGTAATGTTGTTGCATATGCGCATACAATCGATTTAAATCGACCGCGCGAGGCAAACTTCATTCGTGTTCGCATATCGCAAATGAGAAAAACTTGTCTTTCTTTTTCATCGGTATATAGTTTGGTAAACGGTTTACCGTATTTTGCCGTGACCCGCCAATCAATCTGACGAATATCATCGCCGGGTTGATAGGTTCGCACTTCTTGAAAGTCGAGACCTTTTGATTTAAAAGGTGATTTTGTTTGTCCCCATCCGAGATATGCTTGTCGATTTGTTTCTTTCAACTCAAAACGCTGCGCTTGTTTTTTTAAACGCAGTAAATCATCAAGAGTGGCGGAAACGGTAGGGGAATCAAAATGCATTTTTTTCCTTTACAATATGGGAATTCGAGATAATAGCAACTCTAAAATCTTATCGGACGTAATGCCGGTGCTTTTGGCTTCAAATGTGGGCAAAACACGGTGACGGAGCACATCATACACAATAGTTTTAATATCCTCAGGCATGACGTAATCGCGATTGTTAAGCCAAGCGTTGGCACGCGTACATATATCAAGAGCAATGGTACCGCGTGGTGAAACACCGAATGCAATATATTTTGCCAAATCTTCGCCGTAAGCTGCCGGGAAACGAGTTGCCATTACCAATTGAAGGAGATATTCTTCAATTTCGGGTGACATATAAATGTTTGATACTTCCCGACGTGCGGCAAAAATCATTCGTTCGGTAATTTTTTCAATTTCGGGCAAAGGCTCTTTTTTCTCTTCTTTACGAATGATTTTTAAAATTTTTCGTTCCGATTCAATATCAGGATAACCGATTTTTATATAAAGCAAAAAGCGATCAAGTTGTGCTTCCGGCAACACATATGTTCCCTCATTGTCAATCGGGTTTTGCGTGGCCATTACCATAAACAAATCAGGCAGACGATAAGTTGTTGCCCCTACGGTCACTTGTCGTTCGCCCATGGCTTCGAGCAGGGCGGATTGTACTTTTGCCGGCGCCCGATTGATTTCATCGGCTAAAACAAGATTGCTGAAAATAGGACCCTTTTGAAAATAAAATTGATTTGTTTCCGGACGAAAAACATCGCTGCCCGTGACATCGGAAGGCAATAAATCAGGCGTAAATTGAATACGTTGTTCTTTAGCATCAATGGCATGTGCCAATGTTTTAATGGCTTTCGTTTTAGCTAATCCCGGCGCACCTTCAACCAAAAGGTTACCGTTTGCCAATAAAGAAATAATGAGTTTCTTTACAAGATCTGATTGTCCGACAATGCAAGAATTCATATATTTTTCAAGTTGTTTAAAGCTTTCATATAAAGTCATTTTTTATACTCCGTTTTTCAAGTTGCAATGTTATGTAAAATAATATATACTGTTTTTATAAGGATTGCAAATGACAAATTCAATTTTATCCCTTTATCGCATATTTTTTACGGATGATAATCATCAACTTTGGGCGGTTATGCGAAACGGACGTTTGGTTTTAATGAAAGATATTCCGCCATTTGCAACATTTTCATCGGATCATACGGTTATTACGGGCGTTGAGTTAGATGGTGAGCAAACGCATTTTTTATGGACGCTTGCCAACTTTCAACAACAAAAATCTTTGCCGATAATGATGCAATCAGGATATTGCTATTATCCGGCACTTTGGAACACGCCGCATGCGCAACTGGCCTTTTTACGTGCCGATTTATTAAATCCGAAAGGAACGGCAGATATTTTAATTTATAAAAAAGCCCGCACAAAGTTTCATTTAAGCGATTCGTTTTCCGGTGCTTTGTTGCCGATGTTTTTTGCCAAAAGCGGTGCACTTTATTACATTGATACGCAAAAACATTTTGCAAAGCGATTAATGAAAGAAAGTCAAGTGGTGTGTGAAAATGTTACTTATTTTGCTTTATCACCGAACGAAACGGAATATGCCGTTTACACGAATGATATGATTCGTTGGGTAGATTTTAAAATCGGACAATTGCGACAATTTATTGCTTTTGATGTGACGGCAATCGGCTTTAACGAAACGGGGGACAGCTTGTTTTTTTCAACATGTAAAAGCGGACGCAACAGTTTGTATCAATATGATAAATTTTCACAAGAAATTACTCTTGTTTTAAATCACTCGGCCAAAATTACCGCCATCTCGTTTTAAAATAAATTACAATTTTAATAAATTAATTTAAATATAAACATTTTTTGCTTGATATGTGGTTTGATTAACGTTAAACATTTTGATGGGAGAAAAGTTGGTTTTTGTGAGTAAATTTAAATCGGAAGGATGAATAATGCTGTTAAATAAAAATATTGTTGTAAACAATCGCCGAACCAGTATACGATTACAAAAAGAAATGTGGTGGGCATTGGATAAAATATGTTTAAAAGAAAAGGCAAGTTTAAATCAAATATGTTCGAAAATAGATGATATTCGAGGAAAAATGCAATTATCAGCCGCCGTTCGGTTTTTTATTTTGGCGTATTTTCGAAAAAAACTCAGTGAATATGAAAAAGAACTGGTAGTATTTCCGAAAAAAAACTGTTTTAATGATGATTTTGAAGACATTTTTTAACGCACGTTTTATGTTATCTTAAAAAAATAAGCCGGTGCATTTATACCGAAAGGCACATGATAAACAAGAAAACGTTAAAAATTTTTTATGACGCTTTAATTTTTTTCTTTTGGCTTTTTCCATTATCCCGCCTCATTTAACCGCGTCATGGTTAAAAATTTCTCATGTCGATGTGTTTTTAATTCATCAGGCGATAATTTTTCCAATTGAGTCAAATATTTTTCCAAAGCAAACCGCACATTTTCCATGGTTTCTTTGGGATGCCGTTGCGCTCCGCCGATCGGTTCGGTAATAATGGAATCAATAATGCCGAGTTTGAGTAAATCTTGCGCCGTTAAATGTAAAATTGCAGCCGCTTTGCAATTGATTTTCCATTTGTTTTAATTGCTAGTTTTTTGCATATTTTGTCATTTTTCGACTTCCGCTGTTAATAAAAACAGTATACAATTAAACGTACCTTTAATGCAATGCTGATTCGGGGGTGATTTTTGCTCTTAAAATGCCAAAATTCACCCTCCAAAAACAGCCGAAAAATCAATTATTTTGGGCAAAATAAAAATTTTTTACAAATTTTAAAAAAAGTGTTGCAAAAATCGTACGTTTAATTTGTGCAACACTCTAAAAAAAACCGTTACTTTCCTCCTATCGGCCCACAGCGGAGCGGCATTGTTTAAGCCGCTCCACACCCGCCGATAGGGGGAAACAGACCGGTCATTATTCGCTAAACAAAAAACAAGTGCTCTATTTTTTGAAAAAACCGATGGAAAATTTCACGCGGCGCAAAAAGCTCTTTTTCCAATAAGTGAAAAACCGTCAGCGGATCGTTATAATGAACGGGACGTGACATATACTCCGATCCGCAAATCAAATAGTCATAATATTGCTCATCGGTCATATTTTTTAAATAGTTATATAGCGCTTCTTCCGTTTGAAATTTGTTTTTATCAATAAAACAGTTTTCCGGCACATAATTTTTAATATCTGGTGCGCCGATATAGACGGGAACAGCCCCGTATGCCATAACATCAAAAATTTTTTCGCTGACGTATCCGTCAAAAATACCGTTTTCATAAGCCAATATAAATTTTGCTTTTATAACGGCATCGGATTTTCGAGGAATATATCCATGATAAACCCGATCAAAAGCTTCTTGCTCTTTCGATGATAATGTTTTTTTGAAATCTTTCCAATCTTTACCATATAAAAAATAATCTTCGGGATGATTGCGTACATACCATTCGGTTGATTTTTGTCGCAAAAAATATAACTCGTTTTTTTTACCGTATTTATATAATCCGGCAATTTGCGAAACCAGCACTGTTTTTCGCGCGGGATTAGGACAATACGGAAAAGCGTTATCATATCGGAACGGAACGGGTGCATAAAAATATTTTTTATTATCCGTAAATCTCTTGGAATAAGTAAAAATTTTAGAATATCGCTCTTCATCTTTCTTGATGGCCGGAAATCGAATGGTTATCGGTGATTCAACATTCCATAAATAAGCCGGTGCTTTTATATGGGAAGGCACATGATAATCGGCTCGCGCCACAAAAATTAAATTATCCGTCAATTTCGGGCGGTTCTTTAAACGAAAAGTCATCCCGTGTTTTTTCATCACGTTTTTCAATTCCTCAAACACCGAAATATAGTCACTCGTCGGCGGCAAAACCAGCTGTTCCCACCGAATTAAAGCAGCTTGTTCCGGTGTGGCGGGATAAATATAAAAAAGAAGAAAAATCGTGAGAATTGCGGAAGAAAGAAAGCAAGCAAAGAAGAATAGTAAGCAAGAAAACGTTAAAAATTTTTTATGACGCTTTAATTTTTTTCTTTTGACTTTTTCCATTATCCCGCCTCATTTAACCGCGTCATGGTTAAAAATTTCTCATGTCGATGTGTTTTTAATTCATCAGGCGATAATTTTTCCAATTGAGTCAAATATTTTTCCAAAGCAAACCGCACATTTTCCATGGTTTCTTTGGGATGCCGTTGCGCTCCGCCGATCGGTTCGGTAATAATGGAATCAATAATGCCGAGTTTGAGTAAATCTTGCGCCGTTAAATGCAAAATTTCAGCCGCTTTGGGCGCCATTTTGGCATCTTTCCACAAAATAGAAGCACACCCTTCGGGAGAGATAACGGAATAAATTGAGTTTTCAAGCATTAAAACAATGTTACCGGCAGCCAATGCGATAGCACCGCCCGAACCGCCTTCACCGATAATGCAAGAGATAAGCGGAACCTTTAAATCTAAACACGTTTCCGTGCCGGCGGCAATAGCTTGCCCTTGTCCGCGTTCTTCTCCTTCCATACCCGGAAAAGCGCCGGCGGTATCAACCAACGTGATAACGGGTACATTAAATTGTTCAGCCAATTTCATTAACCGAATGGCTTTACGATATCCTTCCGGTTTTGCCATACCGAAGTTATGTAATAAACGACTTTCGGTATCGTGTCCTTTTTCGTGGCCGATTACCATAACCGTTCGATTGCCGAGTTTGGCAAACCCGCCGATAATGGCTTGATCGTCGGCAAAATTACGATCGCCGCTTAACGGACAAAAATTTGTGAAAATTTCATTTAAATAATCAGTGGTATGCGGGCGATTTTCATGACGTGCCACGGCTGATTTTTGCCAAGCCGTTAAGTTTTTATATAATCCCGTTAAAGCTTTTTCTTTTTTTGCGTGTAATCTGTCCAGTTCCGAAGCGCCTTTTTCGTCATTAATCAGTTTGAGTTTAATTTCTTCAATACGATTATCAATTTCGGCAATTGTTTGTTCAAAATCCAAATATTGCATTCTGTTTTCCTTTACTTAACTATTTTTTTGTAGTATAGTAAAGACGAAAAAAAAAGTAAAGTTATTTATTCACCATCAAAAGGAAAAAAATGTCAAACTTATTTTTACTCGGTATTTATTTGCTTATTTTCGGGAATATGTGTGTTGCCACGACCGTTGTTGTGCTTTTGATTTTGTTTTTAAAACGCCAAAAACAAGGTTTTCAATATATGACGGCGCAATTAATGCAAATGGAAAAAATGTTAAAATTATCCTCCGCCACCCGTTCAATATCCGTCGACGCGGTTGAACTCGGTGACAATAAATAAATGTGTGTCAAATGAAAATTTTTTTCACTTTCGTTTTTCTTTTGATTGGATTTGCCGCACGAGCTGTTGAACCTTATTCGTTTCAATCGGCCGTTTCCATGCATGGAAAGCCGAAATATGCCGATGATTTTCAAGCATTTGATTATGTCAATGTTCAAGCGCCTAAAACAGGGACGCTTCGGCAAAGTGCGTTCGGCTCTTTTGATACGTTTAATCCGTTTTCCGTTAACGGTATGGCGCCGGCCGGTATCGGGCTTTTGTTTGACACTTTGATGAAGTCAAGTGCCGATGAAGCGTTTTCGCTTTACGGTTTAATTGCCGACGGTATTTTTATTTTGCCCGATAAGAAAGGCGTTGTGTTTCATATTAATCCTAAGGCTCGCTTTCAGGACGGCTCACCCATTTTGGCACAGGATGTTATTTTTTCTTTTGAAACTTTAAAAGCCAAGGGTGTTCCGACATATCGCTATTATTATCAAGATGTGGAATCGGTAACGGCGCCCGATTCGCAAACGGTTGTGTTTCATTTCCGAGCCGATTCGCAAAATCGGGAATTACCGTTTATTTTGGGTGAATTACCGATATTTCCCAAAAAAGATTGGCAATCGAAAAATTTTGATCGCACCGATTTAACCGTTCCGATCGGCAGTGGTCCGTACTTGATTGATTCGTTTCAACCCGGTAGAAAAATTGTTTATCGGCGAAATCCTGACTATTGGGCATCAGATTTAAATGTTAATCGCGGTTTTTATAACTTTGATAAAATCAGTTATGAATATTTCAGAGATACCACCGTGGCTATGGAAGCTTTTAAATCCGGTTTGTTTGATATTCGCCAAGAAAATGAAGCCAAAAAATGGGTTCAATTCCAAAAAGATGCCGATAAATTTCCTCGAATTAAGGCTGTTTCTTTTTCACACCGCCTTCCGAGCGGTATGCAAGGGTTTGTCTTTAATTTACGACGTAAAATTTTCCAAAATATTTTTGTGCGGGAAGCTTTAATCGGTGTGTTTGATTTTCATTGGATGAATCAAAATTTATTTTACGGTTTATATCATCAAACGGAAAGCTTTTTTGATAATTCCGATTTGAAAGCGCCCTTAATACCGACGGAGAACGAAAAAAAATTATGGCAAAAATTGGGAGTAACGGAAAATGACATTCCCGACATAAGCACAACGCCTTTTGTCAAATCAAAGTCATTGCGGCAAAAGCTGCAAACGGCTCTCAATTTGCTCAATACAGCCGGATGGTATGTAAAGAACGGTGTTTTGCAAAATCAATACGGGCAACCGTTTACGTTTGAAATTTTACTCGAATCGGGAAGCAGCGGTGTTTGGGAACGTGTAGTTTTACCGTATATCGGCTTATTAAGACGATTGGGAATTCAAGCGCGCGTTAGAAGCGTTGATGCCATTCAATACAAAAATCGATTAGATTCGTATGATTATGATATGATTGTCTCTGTTTGGGGACAATCTCTTTCGCCCGGTAATGAGCAACGATATTTTTGGGGATCGCAGGCAGCTGTCAGTGAAGGATCAATGAATTACAGCGGTATTCAAAACAATTTAATCGATTCGGTCATCGAAACGTTAATTCAAGCGCATTCGCAGGAAGAATTAATAACAGCTACCCAAGCATTAGACAGAATCTTATTGTCACAAAAATTTGTCGTGCCCCATTGGTATTCGCCCGAATTGCGTTTTCTGATTTGGGATAAAATACATTTTCCGAATGTTTCACCATTGAAGGGTCCTGATATTTCCACATGGTGGAAAGAATAGTTTTTTAAGGAAAAATGAATTTTATTCTTGCACAATTTAAAAAAAAATGTATGAATAATAAAGAGAAAGAATAGGAGGATTTATGCGTCGGATAATTTTAACAGTAATGGCACTCTCTATATTGCCGATTGCATCGGCTCAGGCACAAAATGTCTTTTGGAGTTATGACGATAATAATAATGAAACAATGATTCCCGCTCAGTGTGACGGTCAATTCGATGAAGCGCACGGCGGTGTGTTTATGCCGTCACCCGATGAGTTATATGATCAAGGCGAATTGTTTTTGCTGGAAAAAGGAGAAACACGGAACAATGCCGGTTATTGTCTTTTGTCTGCCGCTATTCAGGGACATGTTAAAGCACAATATCGTGTTGCCCAGCTTTATAATAAAGGCTTAATCTTACCGCAAAATGATATTGTCGCTTATCGCTGGGCTTTTTTGGCATCATTGAACGGCAGTAAAGAAGCCGAACAATTAGCTTTAACGTTAGAGCAGGTGCTGTCTGCCGATGAAATTAAGTTGGCAACTCAAACGATTGAACCGATGTTGCCGGAAATGAATCAAACAAAAAATGGAAATCTGGCTGCTCAAGAAGAGTTATTGAAAGAGAAAAAAGAGATATTGGAAAATATCAATAAAGAAATTGATGAAATATTAGGTGTGCATTTTGAGCCGCCCGAATTGATTCAACCCGGCGAGCAAAATGTGAATGCGGAAAAAGCCGGGGAACAGACGGATCAAACGAAAAAGTCGGAACAAACCCGAAAAAAGGAACAATCGGATAATAAAACACAAGATAAGTCAAGAATTGGCGGTAATCAGGAAAAAGCTAATTCCAAACCGGCGGTTGACAATATTTTTAACGAAAGTGATCGAATGAAAAAATGAAAAAAGCACTCTTTTTAAGCTTTTTATTCCTATCTTCTCTCGCGTGTGCGGACGATGCTTTTTTGCCCGGTACGGAAGATGTACCTTTAATGGAGGGGTTAAGTGTGAATCCGACGGCTAATATTGATTTTGATACTCCTGCGGGACAAATTCGAACCGTGAATGCCACGGGACAATCATTAACCGGTC
Source organism: uncultured Alphaproteobacteria bacterium (assembly GCA_947586835.1). Classification (GTDB taxonomy): domain Bacteria; phylum Pseudomonadota; class Alphaproteobacteria; order CAAHEQ01; family UBA3637; genus RGIG4140. Next base: position 79,146 of record CANPXT010000001.1, on the reverse strand, counting down.
GAAAAATTACTGCCTATTATCGGCAAGCCTTATCGGCACTCGGATGGCGTGTTGAAAAAGATAATCGATTCGTCCGAGAAAAAGATTCTCTTGTCATTACTGTTTTAAAAGAATCAAAACCGGCTGTTGTGCGGTTTGAAACAACGATGAGCAATCCGTCTGAATAAAAATGAATATTTCGTTCGAAAAACGGTTGACTTTTCTTTTTTTTTGGTGTATAAATTATATCCTGTAAATTAATTATTTTTTGTTGAGGAAAAAAATATGGCTAATATTGCATCTGCAAAAACACGTGTCAAACGCAACGCAAAGAGAGCAAAAATTAATTCCGACCGCTTAAATGCCGTCAGAACAGCCGTCAAAAAAACAAGAGCCGCTATTGCTGCGGGTGATAAAGAAGCTGCCGAATCCAGCTTTAAATCCGCTGAATCGGCTTTAATGCGTGCTGCCGGTAAAAAAGTGATTCACAAGAAAAATGCTTCTCGAAAAGTTTCGCGTTTGGCTAATGCCGTTAAAAAAATGTAAAACGGACGTGTTCTTTATTATATTTAAAAAAGCACTTTTTTACGGGTGCTTTTTTTCATAAGATAAAATTTTGATTGGGGATAAACAATGTATTACAGTTATTTTGATGTTTTTTCAATCGGAATCGGCCCATCCAGCTCGCATACGGTCGGACCGATGCGGGCGGCGCTTGCTTTTATCACTTCTCTGAAAGAAAAAAAATGCCTTCAAAATATAACGCGTATTCAAGTCACTTTATACGGTTCTTTGGCGTTAACGGGAATTGGTCATGGTACACCGAATGCCGTCATTTACGGATTAATGGGCTTAAAGGCTGATACGATTGATTTATCCCAAAATTATATTGCTAAAATTGAAGAAACACATAAGCTTTTATTAGCCGGTGTCAAAGAAATTGATTTTCGTAAAAATACCGATATTGTTTTGGAAAAACAAACATTTTTACCGCGCCATTCCAACGGATTAAAGTTTCAGGTATTTAATTCTGACGGAGAGATTTTGTATGAAGATGTTTATTATTCCATCGGTGGCGGGACTATTATTCGTGATGGTGAAGAACAGCCGAAAATCGTTCAAAAAAATGTGCCGTATCCCTTTAATACCGGTGCTGAATTATTAAAAATTTGCCGTGAAAACAGAATGAGCATTGCCGATGTTGTTTTCAGAAACGAGGAAGCATTGCATTCGTTTAAAGCGGTTAAAAGTTATACGGAACGGTTGCTGCATGTGATGAATAATTGTATTGAAAAAGGCATTGTTACGGAAGGGAAACTGCCGGGAGAATTAAATTTATCACGACGAGCACCGACAATTTATCGTCGATTGGAAGAAAAATTTCATCAAAACGATGAAGATCCTTTAATGATTGTTGATTGGATTAACTTGTGGGCATTTGCCGTTGCCGAAGAAAATGCCTGTGGCGGACAAATTGTTACTGCGCCGACCATGGGATCTGCCGGTGTTATTCCTGCCGTTTTGCGTTATTTTTCTCGGTTTGCCTCAAAAAAATCACCGTTTGATATTGCCATCGGACAAGGATTATTTCTCTTAACGGCATCTGCTGTTTGCAGTTTATATCGCACAAACGCTTCCATTTCGGGTGCGGAAGTCGGTTGTCAGGGTGAAATCGGTGTAGCGGCTTCAATGGCAGCTGCGGGATTGACGGCAGCCATGGGCGGATCAACGGCACAAATTGAAAATGCGGCAGAAATTGCCATGGAGCATCACTTGGGGCTGACGTGTGATCCCGTATGCGGCTTGGTGCAAGTTCCCTGTATCGAGCGAAATGCCATCAGCGCTGTTAAAGCTGTTAATGCGGCACGGTTGGCCATTCGCGGCAACGGTAATCATTTAGTTACATTAGATAGCGTGATTAAAACCATGCTGGAAACGGGGCAAAATCTGTCCAGCGGCTATAAAGAAACGTCACTGGCAGGGTTGGCAAAAAATGCTTTTACTTGTTAACCTTGTTATGTAAAGATAAATAAGCCGTTAAATATCGATAATGATCAAGTAACTCTTTAAACAATGCTTCATTTTTATTATCACCGCCGTTGGTATCGGGATGATATTTTTTTGCCAATTTTTTAAATTGTTTTTTCATCTCCGTCGAATCAAGCGGAAATGAAAGTTCCAAAAATTTAACGGCGGCAATTAATTTTTTATCTGTTGTATCTTGAGTGCGCGGCGGATTATATTTTCCGCTCATGCCGAGTTCTTCTTCATTAAAAAAGCCGAATGAATCGTGCAAATTATTTGTCATACGTCGAAAAGTTTGATTGTGCCCGAGTTTCCATGTCGGACGTTGCCAAGTCATATCATTTTGAATATGCTGTTCAATTTCATCACCGGATAACCCTTGATAAAAATCCCAATTTTTATTATATTCGGTCACATGCTTTAAACAAAACCAATAATAAGTGTTTAAATTTCTGTCTTTTGGTGCCCGAAACTGCCCGTTTTCCGGACAGCCGGGATAATCACACGGACGAAACGGTTCTTCTTTTTTCTTTTTATTATTATATTTCATTCAGATTTTTCCTTTTTATATGACGGATAAATAAATTTTTGTAACTGCTTATTATACATAATACCGCTGTCAATTTCAATCCACCCCGGCACGCGCATATAATTTATCCAATTTTCATCTGCCCAATCCCATATATCCGGATACATGACAATTTTATCGGGATTTTTATTCAACAGTGCAGCCCACCATGAAAAAGAGGAATTAGCAATTATATTATGTTTGCATAAGCTCATCAACTGCATATCTCTAAAATCTGCCTTCTGTTGATTAACGCGAACAACTTCAAACGAAACGGATAACTTTAATTGCTTTTCGGCTTCTTCCGGATTATTTGAAAAAACATAAAACGTGGGATCAGGTATTCGTTTTAAAATGTAATCGACTGAATTTTGGTAATAGTTTGAACGAACTAAATTAGGATACCCGTTTGAAACATAATCGCCCAATCGCACATGCAGACAAACACTGTTTTGTGATTGCAGTTTTTGGGCTAACATTATATTTTCTTTTTCTGTCAACGGTTTAAATTTGAGCTTTTTTTGAAGATAAGCCACATTGTTTTCAATGTTTTTATAAGCCTGATGATATCCGTCGATTAAAACAATATCGGAACGTTGATATAAACTTTGGTTATAATTGTGTGAATAGCTTGCTCGGTTAGATAAGTTTGATAATCTTTTTTTCAACGCCATTGTAAAAGGAGTATAATATAAGATAAATTCTTGTGAACCCAACTCAAAAGTTGTTATAATTTCCGGATTACGCCACAGAAATTTTTTGTGGAAGCGGTTGGCGTAGCTTAATCCGGCAGCATAAAGAAACAGTTGATTACCTAATCCGGAACCTGACATACTTTCCAAAATGTAAAAATTTAACCATTTATCCTTTAAAATAAATGAGGAAATTTCATTTGCCGCCGTTTCGGGAGAATCGGGAGAAACATAAGTAACGGAAAGGGATGGTTGCAGAAAGTCAGGCAATACAGGAGCATTTTTTTTGTTAAAATAAAAAAGATGTGTATATTGGGGATTGTTATTTGTCGGGAAAAATTTTAATCGACCGAAATCCACCAAAAAGACAGGCATTGTTTGTACTAAAGGCGTTTGAAGCATTTCATTTGCAATGATAAAAGCACCGTTTTTGTCACAAAACGGTGAATAAATCGGATAAATATTTTCATCCGTTAATTTTTGCATAAAAGACAATACAAAGCGGGTTTCAAATAAATTGCCGGGTTTTAACCAAATGCAGGCATGTGGTTTTTCATTTAAATTATCGGAAAAAACAGCCAACAAAAAAATACTGATTACAATCAATGCTTTTTTAATGGTGAATATTAAACCTGTTGCCGCTTTCATATTTTTTTAATCCGTACGAAAAAATAAAAATACTTAAACTTAAGAAGCAAATACTTGCCACAATTAAAAACATGAATACCGTACCTGAAAAATTATGCATCAATTCAACCGGCAGAATGGAAATGAATCCGACAGGTAAAAGGGTACAGAAAATCAGTTTTAAATATCCGCTGTAAATACTTCCGGGATAGCCGGCAATATTGAAAAACATATAAAAAAGGCGTTCGCCTATATCCGAAGAATTTTTAATGAAAAACGGTAAGGTACTGATCAAAATGTTAATGGTCAAAAAGACGCAAATTCCCGAAAAGATAAAACAAAATACCATCGGTAAGTTTGAGAGTGAAACCAAACCGGAAAAGAAAATCAACAAGATGCCCGTAATAAAATCGCCGATTCCGGACGGATCACAAACAGAACATCCCACGCTGAACAAAACATGTCGCGGAATCACCAAAAAAGAATCCAACTCGCCGTTTTCAATTAAACGCATTAAATGAATGCCGATACCGCGAAAGAAAATAGGCCAAATCGAAAACGTAAGAACAACCAGTCCCGTCATAAACATAAAATCGTTGAATGTCCATGAATGAATGGTCGAAAAATTTAAAAACATTAAATGCCAAGCATATAATAACATGAGATTATTTAAAATCATAAACAACACACGCAGGATAAACACTTTTTTCAAAGCAAACGCTTGTTTATAACCGGTTTTTATAAGCTGTTGATAGTAAATCAATTTATCCATAAACACACACCTTTTTTTGAACCGTTTTATATAAAGCAAGTAACGCGCCCAACAAAAGGGCATTCCAAGCAATTAAATGAAGAAATACCGTTAAAGCATTATCAAAAGAAAAATCATAAATCAGAGAAGAAACACCGTATCCTGTCCATCCGAAAGGCGTCATTAAACAAATTTTTTGAAACCATTCGGGATAAAAAATAATCGGAAAAAACAACCCGCCCAAAACGTATTCACATTTTTGTACAATCCAGAAAAACGGTAACGGATCATAAAAATATAAAGCCGATAATCCGATAAACACCATGCAAAGCGAAGCAAAACAAGCGCTTAATATAAGCAATCCGAGAACAATCGGCAAATAAAGCGGATTAATCGGCGGAAATGAACCGGTTAAAAGATAAATCATTCCCGTGCCGACACAAAACAAGATTGGTAATCGAGCAAAATAAACACCTAAACATTCGCAAAAATTCAATAAAACAAAATGTATCGGTCGAATAAACCGATAAGCAATGTTTCCCGTTCGCACTTCTTCTTCAATTTCTTTGACTCTGCCTTCCGGCCGCGAAAATTGCAAACCGGCACCGACGGTTAAATAGCTTAAAAAAGAAACGGGATCAATTACCATGTGTGTTTCGCCCGCTTTCAACACAAGCCAAAATTTATGAAAAATTAAAATCATAAAGCATAAAAAAATAATTCGAATTAAAAATATGCCCCATTCGCGCGATCGCTGAAGCTGGTCTCTCATATTCATTAAAACGGCAAGGAGATATGGTTTCATTTTCTGTAAATAGAAGCAATAATGGTTTCTAAATCTGTTGAACGCACAAAAACATTAGAAAACGGTTGAGACGAAAAAAACTTTTTTAATTGGGATAATTTCGTTGTGGTTTGCAGTGATATTTCTTCAATTTTTCCGGAGGGACGTTCCACACACAAAACCTGACCGGCGCCGTATTTTTCTTTTAGATTTTGAATATCGGAATCCAGTAATAATTTTCCGTGATTGATCAGCAAAATGCGGTGACACAGCGATTCAATATCTCCCACGTCATGAGAAGTTAAAAAAACGGTTGTCCCTTCTTTTTGAGCCTGTTTTAACAAAAAAGAACGAAATAAATATTTTGCTTCAATATCCAGACCTAATGTCGGTTCGTCTAAAAACAACACGGACGGTCGATGTAACAGTGATGCAATCAATTCACAACGCATGCGTTGCCCCAATGATAAATTTTTAACCGGTAAATTCAAACAATCTTCAATTTCAAACTGCTTTGCCAGTTCATGAACACGTGCCTTGGCTTCACGAGATGAAAGATTATAAGCAGCTGCCGATAACGTATAACTGTCTGTTGGCGAAAGATGATAATACAACTGTGATTTTTGCCCGAAGACCACGCCGATTTGTCGCACCAACTTTTCTCGATTTTTCCAAGGTGTCAGACCTAAAACGGAGGCATGACCCGACGAGGGATACAAAATAGATGTTAACATTTTAATGGTTGTTGATTTTCCGCCCCCGTTCGGACCGATAAAAGCAATGATTTCACCCGCTTTAACTTCAAATGAAAGCGCGGACACTGCAGTATTTTCGATAATTTTTCCTAAAACCCCTTTTTTATATTTAAAAATTTTAGTTAAATGATCGGCAATGATAACTGTTTCAGGCAACTTTAATCTCCCGTTTTATATTAATATGAGCGAGTATAATTTAAAATGTATGCCTTGTCAATTAATATTATATGTTGTGATTATTGTTGCAATATTTCAGCAGCTGTGTTAAAGCTTCTAAAAACTCTTTGGGTTGCTCTTGAATTTCTAACATTAAATCCGTTAATTCCGGAGGCAGAGTTTCAAAATCAGGATATTCATGCGGTAATAATAATTGATACGGTTCAATACCGAAAACATGAGCAATGGTTTCCAAGGTGGATAATTTTGTACTGGCAATATTATTTTCCAATTGACAAACCATTTCAACTGTTTTACCGATTTGTTCCGCAAGTTGAGACTGTGTTATTTTCATTTTTTTACGGTATTTTTTAATATTTGCCGAGATAATAACACGTAATTCATCATTCATAATTTTTCCCTTACATTAAATTTATTTTAAAATTATACATGCTTTATTATAATTATAATTTTTATTATTCTTTTTTCAATGAATTCATAATTCAATATTTTTGTTTATTTTGGCATTTTATAGAATTATAATTTAAATTTTTATTTTGTTTATATCATTTAAGTTACATCTCTTGACATCTTTTAGAATAAATAATAAAGTAATTACAACGGTTATTTTTTAAATATTAATTTATAATTCTTTATTGGGAGAGTGAAAATTATGATAAAAATCAATGAAAAATGTAAATATTTATCATTACCTCTTTTTCTGACGGCTTCTTTGTCAATCGGTTTGTTTTTTGAAGTTTCTTTGTTTTCGACATTGGCTCATGGAGCTGAAAATATTCATATTTTTCAATTAAAAACTAAAAACACTTCTTTAAAAAACGATTCGTTTTCAAAAAACATTCATTTGCATGTTTTCGGTGATTATAATATGACTCGAAACACGCAGCGTGAAGGCTTTAAATCTTATTTAAAAGGAACGGGTGCCGATATAACGGCGCAAATGAGTGATTCATTTTCTGCCGGAATCGGATACGGCTATTCAACAACCGATTTAAAAAAAGACGGCGCTAAAAATCGCATTGACGGCGATACTTATTTTATTTTCGGTAAATATCAACCTGAAAAATGGTATGTTTCGGCTGATTTGACCTATAATCACAGCCAATATAAAGACAAAAATCCTGATATTAATCAGTCCGATGCCGATATTTATCGCGGAGCTCTTTTTTCCGGGTATGAAATGGGTAATGTTCATAATTATTCGGGTTTAAAATATACATATTTGCACGGAAAAGATAAAAATAACGTTGCCTTCGGTGCGCCGCTTCAAAACGGAGAAGTGATTACCGCCATAATCGGAACTTCCTATAAACGTTTGTATCAACCGACCGAAAATCTTTCGTTAACACCGTTATTTTGGTTATCGGGACAATATGATTTAAAATCAAACAGCCGACAAACCGTAATTGACGTTCCCGATTCCGCATTTATTTATGCTTTTGAAGGACGGCGGTTACATCGATTGGGTTTAGAAACGGGTGTACGGTTCGGTGTAACTTATAAACAAGCCGAGCTTTCCGTCGGATACGGATTAAATTGGCGCGTCAGTCATACGTCTCAAACGGGAAAACTTAATTTGGCTTGGCACTTTTAGCTTTTTTTAAAAAGATAATTAACTGTTTTAAAACCGTAAAATAAAACGGCGATTGATTTTTTTTCAGGAACACATAACAAAAATTATTATTTTTTCCCGAAAACGGTTTTTTCATATTGCTTTTTTAAACAAAAAAAGGTATAACACTTGTTAAATAATGTCAAAGTAAAAACGGATGGAAAAATGATAAAAATTTATGCTTTTTTGGCAGCGTTATCAGTGACTTTAAAATCTTGGGCGAACCCGGCTTGCCCCGTGTGTATGGTTACGGTCGGTGCCTCTTTATATCTGGCGGAAAAATCCGGTGTGGATAAATGTGTCATCGGTGTTTGGTCGGGTGCGCTTTTGGCTATTGTCGGTTATTTTCTTATTCGGTGGTTTAACAAAAAAAATTGGCAATTCCCTGCGCGCGATTTGATTTTAATGGCCTTATCCGTCGGTTCTATCGGATTTATGTATATTCCCGATATGCCCGGGGGCATTGATTATCACCCGATTATTATTGGTTTTTTATATATTGATTCGTTTTTGTTCAGTAATTTAATCGGTGCGGCAGCTTTTATCGGCGGTATTCATTTTTATGAATGGATGAAAGCTAGAAACGGCGGACATGCCCATTTTCCGTTTGAAAAAGTACTTGTTCCCGTTTTAACGGTTGCGTTAATCAGTTTATTATTTTATTATCATCCGTTGTGTGATTGTGCCCAACGAGCCGCAGATAACTTGCCCATTTTATCAGAATAAGGAGGGAAAAATGGAAAAAGCAAAAAACGTTAAAGAATTTGTCGAACGCATTGACAATATGAAAAAGAAAAATCCGAAAGATCTTTCTTCCGATCAAGATTTAACCATCGGAATTATGAATTTAATTTCCATTGAAGAGCATTTAATTTTTTCCGGGGCCAAAACGGGAAAAAACTCTTTTTATGATATGGTACAAGATATTCGGGAAATGCGCAAAAATTTAATGTTAAAAGTTATTCCTTCTTATGAGGGAGAAGTGTGGTGCATTTCAAAGCATTTATTGGCAACCGCCATGCGACTGATGGAAGTGGGAACCAAACAGCAATCCATGGGAAATAAAGAAGAAGCTTATCAATTATTTAATCAGGCATACGATTTATATTGCCTGTTTTGGGGCTTAAATATGAATCTTGTTGATGCCAAAGAAATTTCATGGAAACCCGATTCGCTTGAAGACGTGAAAAAAGAAGCATCCGCTTTGATTAAACCGGAACAAAAAACAGCCGCGCCCGTTGTTGAAGCGCAACCGGATTCTTTATTCGGCAAATTAAAATCAGTTGTGCGTAAAGCGGTTGACTGTTGCATCGAATAAAACTTGAACCCATTGTTTTTATAAAACAAAATAAAAGGGGGATGAAAAATGACAACGATTACACCGGAATTCGGCATTACGTTTGACGGAAAAGGTGGCGCTAAACTGCTTGATTTGGAACGTATCCCCAACACGTCCGAAAAACCGATGTGGATTCACATCGACTATAAAGATGCCGAAAATCAGGAATGGCTTAAAGAAATGCGTTTGGATGAACGTGTGATTGAAAACTTGGTTGATGAAGATACATCTCCGCGGTATTTCCCGAAAAAGAAGGGCATTTTGGTGGTAATGCGCGGCATAAATATGCAAAAATCCGCCGAAATTGATGATATGGTTGCGTTGCATATCTGGCTTGAAAAAAACAGAATTTTAACCCTTTCACACCGTCCGGTTCCGGCTGTTCGTCGTGTACGATCTCTTTTGCGGAAAGGTATGGGTCCTCAAACGCCGTCCGATTGTTTTATTGCGTTGCTGAAAGTGATGACGGAACACATTGAAAACACCATTGTGCAAATCGGTGATGAAGTTGATGAATTGGAAGAAAAAGTGATTGAACCGGATAGTTTTCGCAACAAATCAATTCGGGAAAATTTAAGCCAATTGCGACATAAAATTGTGGGATTACGACGCTATTTGGTGCCGCAACGAGACGTGGCCAAGGTGTTGAGAAGTGTTTCTCATCCGGTGTTAACGGAAGAAAATACAAACCAGCTCCGAGAAATCTATCTGGACTTATCTAAAGCTGTGGAAGATTTAAATTCAGCGCGTGATCACTCCACCGTCACTCAGGAAGAATTGGATTCCAAGACAAATGTGAGCTTAAACCAAACAATGTATATTATGTCGATTGTGATTGTTATTTTTACACCGCTCACGTTTATTACCGGTTTATTGGGCGCCAATATCGGTGGTATTCCTTTCGGGCAAGACAGTCACGGATTTAGTATTATTGCTTTATTTTTGTTTTTAATTGCCGTTTTGCAATTATCTGTTTTAAAGAAAATGCGCTGGTTTTAATTTTTTACCATTTCGGACACAATTTTGTTGTTTTTCGATAGGACTCGGGCGTATCGATGGCATAATTTTTTTCGGCAATTTTCCTGTTGATATGATCTAACAGCGGTTTTATTTTTTTTTGTATTTGATTAAATTGTTTTTGCATAATTTGATTGGCGCGCGTTTCGGTATAAGCGTACTCCGGCCGCAGATTTTTGACAGCTTCTCTTAATTCTCTTTCAATATCGGGACGGAAAAACGTTAAAGCTTGTTGAAAAACGGCAACATGATAATCTTCATGATCTTTAATGACTTTATAATTGCAGGAATTTTTCGGATATTTTTTATCAATATACACTTTTAAACTTTGATAACCCAACGTAAAATTAATGGTTTTTAATCCGATGCAAACGCGATTCCCTTCCTGTTGAGCATATGTTTTTCCATTCATGCCAACTTGCATGGTAGCGGTGGTTAATCCTAATGTATTTGCCTGAACATTCGCTTTTGTCAGATGGGCAAACTCTTCATGTGTATGTGATGAATCATAGATAACAACCGGATTGGGGGCCGTAATGTTGATTTTTATTCTGTTTTTGGCACATAAAGCATTTGCATTTTGCGCATAAAGAAAATATAATAAAAAAAATAAAAAGCTTTTTTTCATACTTTTCATAATATAACAAAAAGGAAAATAAAATGCAAATTATTTCTTGGAATGTGGCATCAATTCGGGCGCGATTGCCCTTATTGCTTCGTTTGTTAGCCGAGAAACAGCCCGATATTGTGTTTTTGCAGGAAATTAAAGCAACCGAAGAAACTTTTCCGTTTGAAGCCGTAAAATCTGCGGGATATTTTGCTTATATTCACGGTCAGAAAGGTTTTAACGGGGTTGCCGTGTTAAGTAAAAAGTCATTGGAAGTGGTACAAACGAATTGTGCGGAAGAAGAAAATACGCAAGCGCGTTTTATTGCAACTCGCTTTCAAAAAACACTTTTTGTTTGTGTTTATGCACCGAACGGTGCTCCGCCGATGAATAATCCTGCCGATAACAGTCGTTTGCTTTATAAGCTTTCTTGGTATAAAGGACTAAAACAAACATTGGAAGGTTATTTTAATCAAGGTTTTTCCGTTGTTTTGGGTGGTGATTTTAACGTGATTGAATCCGATGAAGATGTTTATGATCCCGATGTGTTTCGTTTCGGTCCGCTTATGGTCCCGCCGGTTCGAAAAGCTTTTCAACAAATTACAAATCTACCGTTTATTAACACAATAAAAGCATTTCCGTATCAAAAACCGCTTTATTCTTATTGGGATTTTCAAATGTTGGCTTTTCAGCGCAATTGCGGCATTTTGCTTGATTTTATTTTTATTCCGAACGCTTGGCATAAAAATCTCATTCAATCAGGTGTTTATCGTGAATACAGAAAAAGCGAAAAACCTTCCGATCATGCCCCTGTTTATTGCCTGTTAAACGATTCCTCCGATTCGTGAAGTGCCGGACTGTTTGCTGCATGTGAACCGTCGCAAAAAGGCGTATTTTTGCTTTTCCCGCACCGACAAAGTGCTTGCAAACGACGTTTTTCATAAGGTTTTGAGTTGTCATCTATCACGGTAATATCGCCACGCAGACCCAACGGTCCCGATACTTTTAATTGCGGATCTTCAATTACCAAAATCAAAGGATTGGCTTCTGATTCAATCACAGCCCCTGTTTGATTATTCGTAATAATCAAGCGACCGGCAGGGCACAGATGTGCTTCCTGAACGGTCAGTTGATCCGTGATCGGTTGTCCTTGTCGCACTAAATTCCAAATACGTCCGAAGCCGTCACAAAAACGTGCAAACGCACAATATTTTTCGTTGTCATGCAGTGTTAAATTCGGTCCCGTAAATGTTTCGGCACCGGATAAAATCGGTAAATGCGGTGCCGTGCAAGTACTGTGAAAGCCGTGAATATGTTGTCCGTCGCAAAAGGGTTTATTGCGACTTTTTCCACAGCGGCAAAGTGTTACCTGCTTTTTCCCGACATTTTTATCTTCTCCCACCTGATATTTTATAATAACACCGTTTTCATCAGGCATTAACAGTGCTTCTTTAATCGGCACTTTCCCTTTTACAAGATACGGGCCGTTCGGTGTGACAGTGACAGTGACCGGTTCGGCTGATGTTTCTGATTGCGTCATTTTTTTCCCTTTTTTTCTTTTTTATGGATTTGAAAATCACAAAAAACAAGAGAATGTCGATTATTTTTAGTCAAAATATTGTAATTTTTATTTGAAACCCTATATATAACAGGCAACGAAAGGAGACTATAATGGATATATTAATGAAAACACTCTCGGTGTTATGTCTGATCGGTGCTTTGAACTGGGGACTGGTCGGATTATTCGGTTTTGATTTGGTTGCATTTTTATTTGGCACAATGAGTATTCTTTCTCGTGTTATTTATTCCTTAATCGGAATAGGGGCAGTGGTGTTGGTTGTGCTTGCCATTCGAAACCATGTCGAATAACAAAAAAACATCTCCTGTTTCGGGAGATGTTTTTTTTCTTTTTCTTTTTTCTTTATGCCTTATCCAAATAAGCTTGAACCAACGCGTCGGTATCTTGTAATTGTTTTGACAGCTGTTCAGCCAATAACACATTTTTATTACCGGAAGAATAAACTTTTAAATACGGGCCTAATCCGCTTAAATCAACATCTAAAATAACCGATTCGTGAATAGCGGGACGGGAAACCAAAATCGCATATTTTCTATCGGCAAACTCTTTACCCATAATAAAATTCATTTCGCGCGGTGTTAAGTTCCATGTGGCATAATCTGATGGATTGGCCTGCGGGTTGCGGAAGAAAATAACCGTTTGACATTGACCGCGAATCACATCGCCTAACCCGTTATCATCCAAAAAGCGCGGTTGCTGGAAGGCGCACAAAAATGCTTGCCGTTTTTTACGACCTTCCCGTAAACCGACAATAAAACTGTCTTTAAACATAGGATGTTCCAGCATCGGTGCGGTTTCATCAATCATAATTAAACTCGGCGCACCGGTAGCCGTTGCCAATGTATGAATACGATGCATCACATAGCTGATAACGGCAGGTGCCAACACGCCGTCTTGGAAAATGGTTGTGAAATCAAAAGCCATGTAACGACTGGATAAATCCAAATTATCGGTTAAAGAGTTAAAAATACGTCCGTATTGATCATCATTTACCCAGCGGAATAATTCCCGACGCATAAACCCGTTCGGCGCAAAACAGCTTTTATAAAGATTTTTCATTAATCGCTCATCGGGACGCAAATATTCAAACGCCGTTGTAACGGCACGTGCAATTTCCTGTTCGGAAACGGCGTCTGTTCCCCCCGTAATATCTCGCATCCATGTGCGCAAAAAGGCGCGATTATCAGGTGTGTCAGGCACGGCAAACGGATTTAATGATACCGATTCTTCACCGCCGTCAAACCGAACATACGGTGCATTCAGCATTAAAGCAAACACTTTGGCACCGTTGTTGCGATCAAAGAAATAGGTATGCAAATCGGGAATGCGCATTGATTGTCCGGCCATAAAGGAGAAGAATGTTGTTTTACCTTGTCCCGTCGGACCGATTAAAGCCGTATGTGCCACGGCATAAGCTTCTTCCGAAACATGGAATTGGAAAGCATAAGCCGTACCGGTAATGGTGCGGAAATAAGAAAGCGGCATCGGACCCCAGTCGGATTTCCGTCGACCTTCAGCTGTTTTATCAATACAAATACTGCATGCTACCACGCGAGATAAGTACAAGAACGTGCGCGGGTAAATTTCATATGTCGGAAATTGCGCAAAGAATGAAGCTTGTGCCGCCCAACCGTCTCGAACGGGTGTTACGTTGTAAATACGGCATATTTTTTCAACTTCTTCCTGCCCGAATTTTACTTCATCTTTCGTTTCTCCGAAAATAAACACCGTCATGGCATATTCGTTTAACGTTTGCCCGTCGGCATCGGATTGATCCAACCATTCCAAAGCCGTTGAATATTGAGCCATCACGTTTGTTGAAAAAGTGGTTAAAAAGGCCATACGTCGTTGTTGCATCAACAACATATTGGCTTTAATCATCGGAATGGCTTTAATATTATGTAAAAGCGTAACTTCGCAATCAATACTTAAAATATCGGCAATCATTTGTTCGTCCATAAAGTCACCGGGCTTACGAATGCCGATACAAATGCCGAGTTTTTCCATATCACCAGAAATAAATTTAATAATTCCTTCGTCTCGGGTAAAATGAATATAATCTGCCGTTAAAAGTGCATTTAAGTATTCTCCTTGTTCACCGCCGACGCGCGGTTTTGGAACCGATAAAGGGCTTGCCAATTGGGCAAACAGCCAAAACGGACTTTGATCATTTGTTTTAAACGGCGGCTTTTCGGAAATAAGCCGCGGTTCATACATATCCAAAATAGAAGTTAAGGCCAGAGAGGCTTGTTGCAAATCTTCCATAGCGTTTTTGCGATCATTAACGGAGATAACAATATAATGTTTATTTCGAAATACCCGATGCAAACTTTCCATCCATTTATCGGAAATCGTACGCAATAATTTACTGTCTTTATGTTGCCCCAAATCGGATAAAGAAACTTTTTCCCGAATGGTAATTACCCGTGAAACAATTTCCAACTGCGCCATGGAATCAATCCATTGTTTGCGGGCACCCGTTAAAGCAACACGCTCGGATCCGGTTAATAAGGTGGTATCAACGCCTTTAACTTCATACACGCGTGCCAAAGAACCGTTGCGTAAATGAATGGTTGCGCCGTCTTCATCTAACTTGCTGAACGGTAAAAAGTCAGATACGCGTGTTTCTTTTGGTTTCGGTAGAATAATATCGCCGAGCTTGGTTACGAACACGGACATAATCATCATTGTGCCGATAATGCCGATAACGGCCATCCACGTTGAAAACGAGGAAGCACCCTGCGCCAACATGCCAAAAACGTTTAGATCCATCGGTATACTGTTCATTGATTTTTATTATCCTTATTTTAAGGCGCTAACTTATGCCCTTTAGCGGGGTAAATGTTTTTTGTGGGAGAAGACATGGGACCGTAAGTCATCATCATACGGGACATATGCGGTTCGTTCCACGCATAACCGGCAATAATAAAATGGCCGATTCCCAACGGTAAAATAAACCACAACGGGTTTGTGTTAAACACAGCTAAACACATGACCATAATGCCCATTTGCATGGAAAAATTAACAACTGCCGGCACAAACGGTGCCCAAAAGATTTTAGGTGGCATGGCCACGGCTTTCAAAATCGGTTCACGCATTATTTTTTTCCTTTTAAAACCAGCTTCATTATATTATAACAGATAAAAAAATAAATGAACAGAAAAAAATGAAAAAAAAGCATCTTTTTTTGAAAAAATAACTTTCGGGAAAATTTAAAACCCCTAAAAAAGCTTTTAAAACAACCCAAAAGATTGTTGACTTATCCTTTGATATTATTTTGATACAAAGAATCTGAAAGCTATTGGTCACACATCGGGAATGCGAACAGAAACACATTTTTGTGTTTGATTTTGAGTAGAACGGTTTTTGAAATATGAAAAAATGATTGACTTTTTAGTGAAAAAAGGTATTGTAAAAACGTGTGAAGAAGAACACATCCGATATTTTTTTTCGAAATAATATAAAGTGAGAGAATAAAATGAGCTTTAATGAAAAAACAATTAAAAATATTGCCAAGCTGGCGCGGTTACGTTTTCCGGCAGAGCAAGAAGAAAAGTTTATGAATGATATTAACGGCATATTACAGTGGGTGGAAGATTTAAAAGAAGTTGATATTACAAATGTGGAACCGTTGGTTTCCGTTACCCCGCGTACGAATGCCGTACGCAAAGATGAAGTGTTGGTCGGTGGTATTCAAGAGGAATTGATGGCAAATGCCCCCGAATCGATACAAGGTTTTTATGTCGTACCCAAAATGGTGGAGTAAGAAAAATGGTTGAACGTTTGACAGATTTAACAATAACCGAAGCGTTGGATTTATTGAATAAAAAAGAAATTTCCTCAGTGGAATTAACCCGAGCGCATTTGGCGGAAATGGAAAAAGCGCGCTTTTTAAACGTGTTCATTACCGAAACACCGGAATTGGCTTTAAGACAAGCGGCGGAAAGCGACAAAAAACGGTCATCGGGTGAAAAAATCGGTCGATTGGAAGGTATTCCCATTGCCAATAAAGATTTATATTGTACCAAAGGTGTTCGCACGACGGCGGCTTCAAAAATTTTGTCCGAGTTTGTGCCGCCTTATGAATCAACGGTCACGCAAAACTTAAAAAATGCCGGTACGGTTATGTTGGGAAAAGTCAATACCGATCAGTTTGCCATGGGGGGATCGACCATGACCAGCTATTTCGGTGTAACTAAAAATCCGTGGGCAGATGAAACCGGTGCTTATTCTTTGGTTCCGGGCGGTTCTTCCGGCGGATCGGCTGCCGCGGTCGCTGCCGGGTTATGTTTAGGAGCGACCGGATCGGATACCGGCGGATCTATTCGGCAACCGGCGTCTTTTTGCGGCATTACGGGAATGAAACCGACGTATGGCAGATGTTCAAGATACGGTATCGTAGCGTTTGCGTCTTCTTTGGATCAGGCCGGTCCCATGGCGCGTACGGTTAAAGATTGTGCATTAATGCTGCGGGAAATGGCGGGTATGGATTCGCATGATTCAACGGTGGCCGATTTGCCCGTTCCTGATTTTACGCAATTTTTGGGACGTGATTTAAAAGGCAAAAAAATCGGTATTCCGAAAGAATATCGTTCCAAAGATTTAAATCCGATGGTAGCCGAAGTATGGGATAAAGGCGTTCAAATGATTCAAAATGCCGGTGCCGAAACGGTTGAAATTTCCT
Organism: uncultured Alphaproteobacteria bacterium; assembly: GCA_947586835.1. Classification (GTDB taxonomy): domain Bacteria; phylum Pseudomonadota; class Alphaproteobacteria; order CAAHEQ01; family UBA3637; genus RGIG4140. The sequence goes on along the minus strand of CANPXT010000001.1, from coordinate 61,950 downwards.
TACCGCATACGAAATACGCCTTGCCGGTTTATTATATTATTGCCTGTGCGGAAGCTTCGTCAAATCTGTCGCGTTATGACGGTGTGCGTTATACGACTCGGGTGCCGGGTAAAACATTGGATGAAATGTATGAAAACACGCGTACGGACGGATTCGGCGCCGAAGTAATTCGTCGTATTTTACTCGGAACATTTGTATTGTCGGCCGGTTTTTATGATGCTTATTATATTCGGGCACAACGCGTGCGGCGGCTCATCTATAACGACTTTATCGATGCGTTTCAAAAAGTGGATGCCATTTTGGCACCTGCCGCGCCGACAACGGCTCTTTCCTATGAAGCCATGAAAACCATGAGTCCCGTTGATACTTATCTGGGTGATGTTTTCACAACACCGAGTTCGTTAGCGGGAGTGCCGTCTATTGCTTTGCCGATTGCTTTGGCGAAAAACGGTTTGCCGGTCGGATTGCAAGTGATCGGTCGTCATTTTGATGAACAAACGGTCTTTCAAGTAGCGCAAGCTTTGGAAGATGAGGCACGTTTCGTGAAAACACCGCATTATGTGAAAGGATAAGTTATGTATACAATTCAAGGAAAAACAGGTACATGGGAATTGGTCATCGGGTTGGAAGTTCATTGTCAAATTATTTCTAAATCCAAGGTGTTTTCACCGTCCGATACCGCATTCGGCGCTGAACAAAATACGCATGTTTCATTTATTGATGCGGCTTTTCCGGGTATGTTGCCGTCGGTGAACGAAAAATGCATAGAACAATGCGTAAAAACCGGTATGGGGTTAAATGCCGTTATCAATAAATATTCGCGGTTTGATCGTAAGAATTATTTTTATGCCGATTTACCGCAAGGCTATCAAATCAGTCAATTATATCATCCGATTGTCGGAGAAGGCTATATTGAAGTTACGACGTCGGAAGGCACGCGCAAAATCGGTGTCGAGCGATTGCATTTAGAGCAAGATGCCGGTAAATCCATTCATGATATGAGTCCCACGCAATCGTTTATTGATTTAAATCGTTGCGGTGTCGGCTTAATGGAAATTGTCTCTAAGCCCGATATGCGTTCGCCTGAAGAAGCCGGCGAATATTTACGGCAATTGCGCGCGATTGTGCGGGCATTAGGCACATGTGACGGGAATATGGACGAAGGCTCCATGCGTTGCGACGTTAATGTCTCGGTACGGAAAACAGGTGAAACAGGTTTGCGTCCGCGGGCGGAAGTGAAAAACGTGAATTCCGTTCGTTTTGTCATGCAGGCCATTGAAATTGAAGCTCAGCGACAAATTGATTTATATGAATCGGGTGAATCTTTTGATCAGGAAACGCGTTTATTTGATTCGGTTAACTTGGAAACACGGCTGATGCGTTCCAAAGAAAATGCTAACGATTATCGGTATTTTCCCGATCCGGATTTGTTGCCCGTGATCTTAACCGATGAATATATCGAAAACATTCGGCGTAACTTGCCGGAATTGCCCGAAGCCAAGAAAAAACGGTATATTGAAACATTGGGGTTAACGCCTTATGATGCCGGTATTTTAACGGCTGATACCGAAACGGCACATTATTTCGAAACTGCCATTATTGGTCAAGATGCCAAAAAAGTGGCAAACTGGATTATGGGCGATTTGTTTGCTTATTTGAATAAATCGGGAAAAACCGTTACGGAAAGCCCTATCAGTGCGGAAAATCTCGGGGCTTTGGTCGGGTTGATTTCCGACGGTACCATTTCCGGTAAAATTGCCAAAGAAGTGTTTGAGCTGATGGCTGAAACCGGTAAAGCGCCGGCGGTTATCGTTGAAGAAAAGGGGTTGAAGCAAGTTTCCGATACCGGCGCCATTGAAGCGTTGATTGCTGATATTTTGGCACAAAATGCTGATAAAGTGGCAGAAATTAAGGCCGGCAAAGATAAGCTGAAAGGTTGGTTTGTCGGACAGATCATGAAAGCTTCGCAAGGCAAAGTCAATCCGGCGTTAGCCAATCAATTACTGGATAAAAAATTGGCAGAATAATATTGAAAAAAACACAACTGATAAAAAGCGGGCGAACATGTCCGCTTTTTTTATTATGAAAAGGTAAATGGATAGGTGGTAAAATTTAATTGATTCCAAAGTTTAATTTTTAATAATTATCAATGACATTTTTAAAGAATCAAACTTTCAAACCAGTTGAAAGGCTTGAAAATAAAAGAAAAAGCAGGCGTTTAATAGCCTGCTGTTCGTTATGGCGACCCTAACGAGATTTGAACTCGTGTACCGGCCTTGAGAGGGCCGTATCCTAACCGCTAGATGATAGGGTCACACATTGCTTTTACTATATTTCTTTTTTTTTTGCAATAAAAAAATTTTTTTATCTGTTTTTCTTTTTATTTTTTTCTTGAATTGTAACTTTTTTAATGATATTAAAGAAACGGAGGAAAAAATGCAATATAAATGTCCGAAATGTGGTTTCACAAAAATTGTTAAAAACGGTAAAGTATTTGGAAAACAACGATTTCAATGTAAAAAATGTTGTTATCAATTTACAAAAATGACACCGGCCGGAAAACCCATGTTTTTAAAATTAGCCGTTCATTCCCTTTATCTTTCCGGTTTATCCATGCGGGAAATTGCAACATTAACGGGTGTGACGGCGCAATCCGTTTCGCGTTGGATTCGAAAATGGCATCCTGCTTATATGAATGAAATCGGATCCAAAACAAAAATTAATGCCATTCAGGGAAATCAGTTAAAACAATTTTTAAAAATCGCTCCGGAAGAACAAGTGCTTTTAATGACGACACCTTTGCCTTCGCGCGCGTTTTTTCACACAATTATTCAATGGCCGAAAGAAAAAAATAAATATCATTAGAAAAGTTACATTTGTTTTTTTCTGCTTGATTTTCTGTTTTTTTCGGCATATACGGAATAATTATTTAAAAAAAAAGAGAGGATAAAAATGAAAATCAAAAAAATTAAAAGCAGTCGTATTTTAAAAAGAGTTGCGTTTTTTATTGTTGCTTGTGCGTTCGGATGGTATTTACACGGAAAAATGATGCCCGCTTTTTCCGGTGCTGACGGTTGGAATCAAACGCCGTTTGTTTTAATTTCCGGTCTTAAAAAACAAGATGTTTCGCCCAAGAAAAAATTTATTGCCCAAGTCGAAGCCATTAACAGCGTTGATATTATTCCGCAGGTTTCGGGTTATTTGGAAAAAGTGTTGTTTCAAAACGGATCGCTCGTGCAGAAGGGAGATAATATTTTTCTGATTGAGCAACGAAAGTATAAAGCAGATTTAAAATCGGCAGAAGCGGCGGTTTTTCAGCTTAAAAGAGATTATGAACGGATGGAAAAATTGCATAAAAGCGGTGATATTCCCGATAAACAACTTGATATTGCTCAAAGTGCTTTGCAACAAGCGGAAGCACAGCTTGATTTGGCGCGCTTAAATTTGGAATATTCGGAAATTAAGGCACCGATTACCGGTCGAATCGGTAAAGCATTGGTAACAGAAGGAAATTTAGTCAGTCCGAATGCACAAAAGTTGGCGCGCATTGTGCAAACAGATCCGATTCGAATTGCTTTTTCCGTTACCGATAAAGAACGGGCAAATTTTTTAAAAAAAGCAAAAGAAGATGAAGTTTTTGCGGATATTCGTTTGCCGGACGGCAACATTAAAAGTGTCAGCGCTTCGAAAATGTTTTCCGATAACGAAGTAAATCCAGATACGGCAACCATTCCCGTTTATATTGATTTGGAAAATGCCGATATGCAACTGATTCCCGGAAATTATGTCGATATTTACATTCGATTCGGTGAAAAAAACGAATCGCTTTTAGTGCCGCAGGTTGCTTTATCCGCTGATGTGAACGGCACATATGTCATGACGGTGAATAACGAGAACACTGTTGAACAAAAATATGTGAAATTAGGTGATGTTGTAGAAGACAATCAAGTTGTATTATCAGGTTTAAACGAATCGGATCGCGTGATTGTACAGGGATTACAGCGTGTGAAAAACGGTTCGCAAGTCAATCCGACTTTGGTCGGCGAATAGGAGGTACTTATGTTTTCCGGATTTTTTATTCGCAGACCGCGTTTTTCGTTTGTGATTTCCATTGTGATTGTTTTGGCGGGACTGATTTCGCTTTTTAAACTTCCGGTTGCGCTGTATCCGGAAGTTACGCCACCGCAAATTGCCGTGCGAGCAACATATCCCGGGGCCAATGCCGATGTGATTGCCAAAACGGTCGGTATTCCGTTGGAAGATGAAATTAACGGGGTGGAAGATATGCTTTATATGGATTCCACTTCCGAAGATTCCAGTTATACGTTAACGGTCACGTTTAAAGCCGGTATTGATCCGGATATTGCCCAAGTTAAAGTACAAAACCGCGTGCAACAGGCAATGGCAAAATTGCCCGAAGAAGTGACGCGGCAAGGGCTTTCCGTAAAACGGCAATCATCTAACATTTTGGCATTCATTGTGTTTTCTTCGCCGAAAGGAACATATAACGAAAAAGAATTAAGCGATTACATTTATAATAACGTTGAAAGAACGATTGCTCGGGTAAGCGGTGTCGGAAACGTGAATGTTTACGGCTCGAAACTCAGTATGCGCGTTTGGTTAAATGCCGATAAAATGGCTGCTTTGCATATTACGGTTAAGGATATTCATGCGGCCATTTCCGGACAAAACTATCAGCCGACATTGGGCAGTGTAGGGGCGTCGCCAACGGCTTCCGATACGCCGATGATTTATTCTTTACAAACCAAAGGAAGAATGAGTACGCCCGAAGAATTTGAAAACATTATTGTTCGGACGGCGGAGCAGGGTGGTTTAACACGTTTAAAAGATTTGGCAACCGTTGAAATCGGACAGGAATCTTATGCCATTTCCGGGCTTTATAACGGACAAACGGCTGTCACGTTGGCCATTAACCTCTCATCAGGTGCCAATGCGTTGGAAACATTTAAAAACATTTCAAGCACACTCAAAGAGTTATCTCAAACTTTCCCTGAAGATATTACATATGATTTCGGATATGATGCCACAAAGTATATTGATGCTTCGGTTGAAGAAGTGATTTTTACGCTCTTTTTAACGTTGGCGTTGGTGATTGGCGTTTGTTATTTCTTCTTGCAGGATTTTTATTCTACCCTCATTCCGTCGTTGACGATTCCCGTTTCCATTTTAGGAACATTCTGCGTGATTTTGGCACTCGGATACAGTATTAATATGTTTACATTATTTGCTTTATTATTGGCTATCGGTTTGGTGGTTGATGATGCCATTGTGGTGGTGGAACGAGTAGTTCATTTAATGCAAAATGAGCAAATGACGGCGCGTGAAGCAACCTATCAGGCTATGAAAGAAATTACGGGAGCGTTGGTAGCAACGTCATTAGTGCTGTTGGCTATTTTTATTCCGGTCGGCTTTTTGGACGGTATTGTCGGAATGATTTATCAACAATTTTCCGTGACAATTGCCACGGCTATTTTGTTCTCGCTGTTAAACGCTTTAACATTATCGCCTGCCTTGTGTGCGTTATTGATTAAGAAAATCAAACCGCGTAAAAAAGGGTTTTGGGGTAAAGTAAATCACACCATTGCGAGAAGTATTCACGGATACAGTGTTTCGGTTTCCGTTATTGCCAAAAAACCACGTGTGATTGCAACACTTTTTTGTTTATTGATTCTTTTGGCATACGGTTTATTTTCCGTAACGCAAAGTTCTTTTATTCCCGATGAAGATCAAGGAGTAATGGTTTTAAATATGCAATTGCCGGAAGGGGCTTCCAAAAAACGAACGCAAACGCTTTTAAAAAAAGTCAATGAAGTGGTGGCATCGGAAAAAAGCGTTGCAGGTATTTCCGATGTGGTCGGATACAGTTTGCTTTCCGGTCGCGGCGAGAATGTTGCCATGTCGTTTATTGTATTAAAGCCGTGGAATGAAAGAAAAGCCGATTCGGAATATTCCACCACGATTTTAAATCGTTTGAGAGGTAAAATTTCTTCATTTCCCGAAGCTGAATTTCAAATGTTTGAAATGCCGGACATTCCGGGGCTGGGTATGGCAAATGGTTTGGATATTCGTTTAGAATCGCGTCAATCAATGGATTATCAACAATTAGATGCTGCCTTGCAAAGCTTTTTAAGTAAGATTAATCAGTTGCCGGAAATTGCTTATGCTTATTCCACGTTTAATGCAAAAACACCCAACGTGTTTTTAGATATTAATCGCGAAAAAGCCGAAAGTATGAATGTGCCGATCGGCAATATTTTTTCCACTTTGGAAAGCTATTTGGGTTCGGCTTATGTGAATGATATTAATTTAGGCACACAAGTCAATAAGGTGATGTTACAATCGGCTTGGCCGTATCGTAAAGATATTGACAGCATTAATAACTTATATGTTATGAATCAGAACGGGGCAATGGTTCCTATGCGCGGTTTGGTTGAGTTGCATAAAGTATTGGCTCCCCGTGTGGTAAATCGGTATAATCAATATCCGTCTGCCGCTATAACTGCCGTTCAAAAACCGGGTATTAGTACGGGTGAAGCCATGAAAGCCGTTGAAAAATTAACGACTCAATTACCCAAAGGATTCGGTATTGAATGGTCAACTACCAGTTTTCAGGAAAAACAGGCACACGGACAAATTGGTTATCTGCTTATTTTAGCCGTTTTATTCGCTTATCTCTTTTTGGTGGCGCAATATGAAAGTTTTGTAGTGCCTTTACCGGTTTTGCTTTCCTTGATTGTTGCTGTTAACGGTGCCTTAATCGGATTGTTTTTCTCGGGATTGTCTTTAAGCATTTACGCGCAATTGGGGCTTATTTTGCTGATCGGATTGGCCAGTAAAAATGCCATTTTGATTGTGGAGTTTGCCAAAGAAGAACGTCAAAAAGGCGCCACAATTACCAATGCGGCATTAAAGGGATTGAAAGAACGGTTCAGAGCCGTTTTAATGACGGCTTCCGCTTTTATTTTAGGTATTTGGCCGATGGTGGTCTCATCGGGAGCAGCTGCTGCCGGACGACAGGCAATCGGTGTGCCCGTTTTTTGGGGCATGCTTATCGGTACCGTTGGCGGTTTATTGATGATTCCTTTAATGTACGTTTTGGTACAATCAATCTATGAAAAAATACACGGGAAAAAATGATATAAAAAAAACGGCAGTGTTATTTCTGCCGTTTTTTTGAGCTTTTCGTTTAGGTCTTAAGCTTCATCGGAGTTAACCAATTTATTCCACCAACCCCGTTTTTTCTTTTTCGGTTCCGTTATCGGCGTTGCAACGGTTTCTAATGCTTCCGTCACGGACGGATGAGTGTTTTGCATTGAAACGGACGGTTCGGCTGTCATTTGAGCATTTTCGGCTTCTCTTTGCATTTTGGCCGCATGTCGACTCTTAAACGAGCGATATTTTTTCGGTGCTTTTTTATTAAACCGATTGTTGCGAACCCCTTCCTCATTGGTAATCGGAGTGCTTGCTTCGGATGATTCAACCGGCAGAGGAGTTTCATTAAAAGTATCAAGTGATTGTTGTTCCACAACCGTAAAATGTTCTTCAGTTGTCGGTGTTTCAATGATACTTTCATCGCTCAATTCGGATTCGGTAAAATGTTCGCGTCGTTCGCGCCGTTTTTTGCGCCATTCGTACCGCCGCCGATTTTTCCCTTTCCGATTTCCGAAGAAAGAGTTATCGTCATCAGTTTCGTTCGATTGCGTTGATTTTTCCGTTGACACTTCTTCCGCGATTCCTTTATTGCGTTTGGCAAAATCGCTTTGTTTTTTATCGTTTGTTTTGGAATAATGTGCCGTTAAAGATAAATTGACACATTCGCCGTCTTCTCTTATACGCTCTAATTTATAATCGGATATTTTTTCAATGGTGTCATCTACCGAAATGGTTACGGAACAGGCATATCGCTTTTCCATATCCACCAAATTTTTACGCTTGTTATTTAACACATATGTGGCCACCGCTTGCGGTAAGGATAAAACAATATTTGTTTCTCTGTTTTTCAAACAGGCCTCTTCCAAAATATGTAAAGCGTGCATGGCACAGGATTCAACCGAACGAATCATTCCTTTACCGGCGCAATGCGGGCATAAATGATAACTGCTTTCCAAAAAGCTGGAATGCAGGCGTTGGCGGGACATTTCCATTAACCCGAAACCCGACATTTTCCCGACTTGTATACGGGCGCGGTCACGTTTTAAAGCTTCTTTTAAATGACGTTCCACGGTCGCATTGTTTTTGGCTTCATCCATATCGATAAAGTCAATCACGATTAAGCCTGCCAAATCGCGTAACCGTAATTGACGCGCAAGTTCGTCACACGTTTCCAAATTCGTGCGCAATGCCGTTTCTTCTATATCATGTTCTCTGGTTGCTCGACCGGAGTTTACATCAACCGCAACCAAAGCTTCCGTTTGATCAATCACCAAATAACCGCCCGATTTTAATTGAACGATGTTGCTGTGAATGGCCTCTAACTGCGATTCAACCTGATTAACCAAAAAGAGCGGATCTTCTCCTTTGTATTGTTTGACTTTTTTAGCTTGCCCCGGCATTAACATTTTCATGAAATCTTTAATAGACTTAAAGACACTTTCGCCTTCCACCCATACTTCATCAATATCCGGTGAAAAAACATCGCGTAAAGAACGTTTAATAATATCGCCTTCTTCATGAATAAGCTTCGGTGCCAATGATTCAAGTGTATTTTCCCGAATTTTCATCCATGTTTTAATTAAATAGTCATAATCGCGTTTAATTTCCGTTTTCGTTTTACCTTGTCCGGCCGTGCGAATAATCACGCTCATTCCTTGCGGAATGGGTAATTTATCAACAATGGTTCGCAGCGATTTTCTGTCTTTGATATTTGTAATTTTACGAGAGACACCACCGCCTTTTCCGTTATTCGGCATTAAAACGCTGTATCGTCCGGCCAGCGACAAATAAGTTGTTAAAGCGGCCCCTTTATTGCCGCGTTCTTCTTTCACAACCTGAACCAGCATAACCTGCCCTTGACGAATAACTTCTTGGATTTTGTATTTTTTGTAAAAATACATACGTTGCCGCGGCGTTTCTTCCGATTCACTGATGACTTCCACATCATCGCTTTTATCAGAAACCGGATCAATTTCCTCTTCTTCCTGTTTGGCGGCAATCATGGCTTTTAAAGCTTCTCTGTCCGCAACGGGAATTTGATAATAATCGGGATGAATTTCGCCGAAAGCCAAAAAACCGTGTTTGTTTCCGCCGTAATCGACAAACGCCGCTTGCAAAGAAGGTTCAACACGAATGATTTTGGCTAAATAAATATTTCCTTTAATTTGTTTTTTGGTGGAGGTATCAACATCTAATTCTTCAACCCTCCCGTTTTCAACAACAACGACACGCGTCTCTTCGGGATGCGTGGCATCAATAAGCATTTTTTTTGACATAAATAATAATCCTTTAAAATAATAGGTGAAGTCATTGCTTTGTGGAAAAGCAACGAAAAATCAGAAAACAAACCGATTCTAATCGGAAATTTCCAAAAATAAGGCGAAAGAATAAATGATTGCATTGTTCATCCGTTTCGGTTTGTTTAAAAAATAGTTTGGACAATCATATTTTTGATTGCTTTTTTTATTATATCGGTATATGAATAAATAAGCAAGTTTTTTTTACACCTTTTTTATTATTTAAAGAAATGACACTGAAAAAAGTATGGATTTTTGCTTTAATAGGCTGTTTGTATTGTATTCAAACATTCGCGGCAACAGTGAAAGACATTCGTTTTGCCAATTTTGAAACGGGTGATGTGCGAATTGTTGTCGAAACGGATGATCGAACAGATTTTAAGCATCAATTTTTATCAAATCCCGACAGATTGGTGTTTGATGTGGAAAAATTAACCGTACCCGATAACATAAAGCAAAAAAATTATCCCACCAACACATTGGTTAAAAGCGTGCGATTCGGAACACACACGGGAAATGTGTCGCGGTTGGTTTTTGATTTACAAAAAAAAGTAAGTGTTACCCGAGAGTTTATTTTGCCGCCGCAAGTTGGTCAAACAGGGGGTATTTGGCGCTATGTCGTTGATTTGCGCGGCGATGAAAAAGGGGCTTCATCGGTCGGTATTAAATCGTTAACCGCTCCGACAAACCCAACTTCTTCGCGTGTGCCGCTGATGAAAACAAAAGAGAATTCTTCCGGTATTAAAGCCGTGAATAAGCCTCAAAAAACGCCGCCAGCCAAAAAATCAACCGACGTGAAGGTAGGCTTGCAACCGTTTAATAAAATGAAAAAACATATCGTGATGCTTGATCCCGGACATGGTGGGAAAGATCCGGGAGCCATTTCAAAAACGGGTCATTATGAAAAAGATTTAACGCTTAAAATGGGGCGCGAAACCAGAAAATTATTGGAAAAAGCCGGTTATAAAGTGGTTTTGACTCGCGATTCCGACGTGTATATTTCTTTACGCGGTCGTGTTAAGAAAGCGCATCAGGCTCAAGCAGATTTGTTTATATCCATTCATGCCGACAGTTCCACCAATTCTTCTGCCAAAGGTTTATCGGTTTACACGCTTTCCGAAACATCATCGGATAAAGAGGCTGCGGCTTTGGCGGAACGGGAAAATAAATCGGATATTTTGTTTGAAATGGATTTGGGGGATGTGAAACAAGATGCCAGTATGGTTTTAATTGATTTGGCACAAGGCGAAACCATGAAGCAATCCCGTCGATATGCCGATTTGCTGGCAACCGAAATGCGTAAAGCCGTTCATACGTTACCGCAACCGCATCGACATGCCGGGTTTGCCGTGTTAAAATCACCGAGTGTTCCGGCAGTTTTACTGGAAATGGGCTATTTGTCCAATCGTACGGAAGAATCACAATTACAAAAAGCATCGTATCGGCAAAAATTAAGCGAAGCGTTGGTAAGAGCCGTTAATAAATATTTTTCCGAATATGACAGTGCAATTTATGATCAATAATTTTTACAATTAATGGATTTTTATTTTATAAGTGTTGCGTTTTCAAAAATTCAAATAACTTTTCCAATGCCTTGGCTCGATGAGAAATTTTATTTTTTTCTTCCGCCGAAATACACCCCAGCGTTTTACGGTATCCGTCGGGAATAAAAAGCGGATCATAACCGAAACCGTTTGTTCCTTCGGGCGATAAAGCCAAAGTCCCGTGCATTTCTCCCTCAAATGTGTAAACTTGGGTTTCGCTCATGGCTAAAGCAATCACGCATACATAATGCGCTTTGCGATTCGGCTTTTCTTTTAACTGCTCGTTTAAAACATCAAAAACGGCAGGAAAACCGCCGTGTTTGGCTGCAAACCGTGCCGAATAAACACCCGGCGCATCATTGAGAGCCGAAATACACAAGCCCGAATCATCTGCCAAAACGGGCATTTTTGTTTGTTTAAATCCTTCCGTTGCTTTTAAAACGGCATTTTCCTTAAAAGTTTCACCCGTTTCGATTACATCGGGCAAATGCGCCGTTTTGGAATCGATAATTTGAATGTTCAGCGGTAATAAAATACGTTGTATTTCTTCTAATTTATGCGTATTATGTGACGCTAAAACAAAAGTTTTCATTTTTATTCCTTATTTTCTATATTTAAAACGGCTTTTTGCTTTTCAATTAATTCGTGAATGCCTTTTTGTGCCAGTGTCAATAATTCAGTTAATTCTTGCGGCGTAAATGTGCCATGTTCAGCTGTTCCTTGAATTTCAATCAACTCATTATGATCTGTCATAACAAAATTCGAATCGGTTCCGGCGTTTGAATCTTCCATATAATCTAAATCTAAAACGGGAATGCCTTGCACAATTCCGCAGGAAACCGCGGCAATCATTTGTTTAATCGGAAATTTTTTAATTTTTTCGGCTTTTTTTAAATATTGACAGGCTAAGTAAAGCGCAACAAAGCCACCCGTAACGGAAGCTGTTCGCGTGCCGCCGTCCGCTTGTAATACATCGCAATCAATTTTAATGCAAAAACCATCCAGTGCGCGTAAATCTACACCGGCTCTTAAAGCCCGACCGATGAGACGTTGAATTTCTTGCGTGCGACCAGATTGTCCTTTTTTGGCTTCTCTGTCCGTTCGAACACCCGTTGCACGCGGCAACATACCGTATTCGGCGGTAATCCAACCTTGACCGGTATTTTTAACCCATACCGGCACTTTGTCTTCCACTGTTGCCGTACACAAAACATGTGTGTCACCGCATTTGATTAAGCAGGAGCCTTCCGCATGTTTGTTTGCGTTGATAATCAATTCAACGTGACGCAGTTCATTGGGTTGTCGATTGGCGGATCTTGTCATTTTTTTCTCCTTTTAATATGAATTTAACGTATATTATGCCGTTTCATTGATTTATGCAAGTTTTTTTCATAATTCTGTCTTGAAATTAAATTTTTTTTAATTTTTCTCTTGATTTTTATATGACTTGCTTCTACATATAAGCATATTCATATTATTTTATTCGGAAAGGATTATTATGAGTCATAAACATCATCATAAACAACAAAACGCATCACCGGAATCCATTGAGACAACACAGGAAAAAGAAACGGAAAAAAACGCAACGGATTCGGCTGAAATAACACCGAAAGAAACAGCCGATTCATCATCTCAAAACGAAGAGTTGGAAAAATGGAAAGATTTAGCCATGCGGGCGCAGGCGGAAATGGAAAATTTGCGCAAACGGACTCAACTCGATATTGAAAAAGCCAATCGCTATGCCAATGCCTCTTTTGCGCGTGATTTGTTGCCGGTTGCCGATTATTTATCCAACGCCATAGACTATGCTCAAAAAGAAATTGAAAAAGCAAAGGAAGCACACACCGATTGTGATTCGTTTTTAATTAATCTGCTTAAAGGTGTGGAAATGACGCAAAAACAGCTTCAAACCGTTTTTGAACAACATCAGATTCGAAAAATGGAAGCTCTCGGCACAATTTTTGATCCTAATTTACATAAAGTAATTCAAGAAGTGGAAAATAATGAAAAAGAGCCGGGTACCATTGTGCAAGAATTGCAAAGCGGTTATACCATCGGAGGTGACCGTGTGTTGAGAGAAGCAATGGTTATTGTTACAAAACAATAACTTATCTGAATTTTTTTGTATCGGATAAAATATTTGTTAACGCAGCACAAAAAGAATTTTCAAAATTTTGTTAAAATAACTTGCTTATTTTTCAAAAACAAATATACTAAACGCGAAAAATGTTTATTTTTGTGAGGAGAATTCTATGGCTGATTTAACAGAAGAACAAAAAAAGAAAGTTGATTTGCTTGTCGAACGAGTCAAAAAAGCACAAGCCGTTTATGCGACTTATTCCCAAGAGCAGGTTGACGTTATTTTTAAAGCTGCAGCATTGGCGGCAGCGTCTCAACGTATTCCTTTGGCGCAGGCAGCGGTTCAGGAAACCGGTATGGGCGTTACGGAAGATAAAGTTATTAAAAATCATTTTGCGGCGGAATATATTTATAATGCATATAAAAATACAAAAACGTGCGGTGTTGTTTGCCAAGATGTGGAACACGGTTATACGCAAATTGCAGAACCGGTCGGCTTGATTGCCGGTATTGTTCCGACAACAAACCCCACATCAACCGCTATTTTTAAATCATTGCTTGCTTTAAAAACCAGAAACGGTATTATTTTTGCCCCACATCCTCGTGCGATTAATTGTACGAATGCAGCGGCTAAAATTGTTTTGGATGCAGCCGTTAAAGCCGGTGCTCCGAAAGATATTATTGCCGGATTGGAAGAAATAACACCGGCCGTTACAGGTTATTTAATGGGGCATAAAGATATTTCTTTAATTTTGGCAACCGGCGGACCGGGAATGGTAAAGGCGGCTTATTCGTCCGGTACACCGGCTATCGGTGTCGGTGCCGGAAATACGCCGGTTGTGATTGACGAAACGGCCGATTTGCAAATGGCTGTCAGCAGCGTGATTATGAGTAAAACGTTTGATAACGGCATGATTTGTGCTTCCGAGCAGGCGGTTGTGGCGTTAGAATCCGTTTATGATGACATTAAAGCCGAATTCATTAAACGCGGATGCGTCTTTTTGAATGAATCGGAAAAGAAAAAATTAAAAGGATTAATTTTTAAGGACGGAAAACTCAATTCTGCCATTGTCGGACAACCGGCAGCCAAAATCGCGGAAATGGCCGGTATTAAAGTTCCGTTTACAACCAAAGTGTTATTGGTGGAATCCAAAGAAATTGATGAAGCCAATCCGTTTGCACATGAAAAGTTGTCGCCGATTTTAGGCTTTTTTAAAGCCAAAACATTTGAAGAGGCTGTGCAAGATGCTCAAAAGCTTATTGTCATCGGCGGTGCCGGGCATACGTCGGTCTTATATACGGCCGAGTCGAATCAAGATCGAATTAAATTGTTCCGCGAGACATTGACTACCGGCAGAACATTAATTAATATGCCTTCATCGCAGGGTGCTATCGGTGATTTATACAATTTCAGACTGCCGCCGTCGTTAACATTGGGGTGCGGTTCTTGGGGCGGTAATTCCGTCAGTGAAAATATAGGAGTGAAACATCTGATGAATATCAAATCCGTGGCGGAACGCCGTGAAAACATGCTCTGGTTTAAAACACCTGAAAAAATTTATTTTAAACGGGGCAGCCTTGATTTTGCGTTGGCTGAATTACAAGGACGTAAAAAAGCATTTATCGTAACCGATAGAACGATGACGCAAATCGGTATTACGGGTCGTATCGGCGGTATTTTGGAAAAGAACGGTATGAGTTATCAGGTTTTTGACAGCGTCAAGCCCGATCCTGATTTATCAACCATCGGTTTAATTTTGGAACAAGTCAAACGGTTTGAACCCGATGTGTTTATTGCCGTCGGCGGTGGTTCACCGATGGATGCCGCTAAAATCGTGTGGCTTATGTATGAACATCCCGAATTGGCGTTTGAAGATATTGCCATGCGCTTTTTGGATATTAGAAAACGGATTGTGGAATTTCCGCGATTAGGTACAAAAGCGTTAATGGTTGCCATTCCGACCACATCCGGAACGGGATCGGAAGTCACACCGTTTACTGTGATTACCGATGATAAAACCAACCAAAAATATCCCATTACCGACTATGCTATTTTGCCGAATATGGCCATTGTTGATCCCGATTTGGCTATGAGTATGCCGAAAGGATTAACGGCATTTTCGGGCGTTGACGTATTAACACACGCGTTGGAAGCTTATACATCCGTGATGGCAAACAACTTGTCCGACGGGCAGGCGTTGGAAGCAGCACGTCTTGTCTTTAAGTATTTGCCTCGTTCTTACGAACACGGTGCCAAAGACCCCGAAGCGCGGGAAAAAATGCACTATGCCGCAACATTGGCCGGGCAAGCGTTTGCAAATGCCTTTTTGGGTTTGTGTCATTCAATGGCGCACAAACTCGGTGGTGAATTTCATGTGGCGCACGGGTTGGCAAATGCATTGTTACTGCCCTATGTGGTAAAATATAATGCAACGGATGCGCCGACAAAACAAGGAACATTTCCGCAATATCGGTATCCGTTTGTTAAAGAGAGATATGCCGAATTTGCCGATGCCATGGGCTTAACAACTGGTTTAACCGATTCGCAGGTTGATGAAAAAGTCGCGCGTTTAATTCAAGCCATTCAAGATTTGAAAAAAGCTGTAAATATTCCAATGTCCATTCAAGAAGTGAATGTTGATGAAAAGGCTTTCTTGGCTTCGCTTGATGCCTTATCCGTGAAAGCGTTTGACGATCAATGCACGGGATGCAATGCACGGTATCCGTTAATCAGCGAAATTAAAGACTTGTTCTTGGAAGCTTATTACGGTAAACCCGTTTTATAAAAAATTGTTTTTCGCGAACAATAAAAAAGCCTTTCGAAAGAAAGGTTTTTTTATATCCATTTTCGGATTGTTTTAAAAAAAGATTTTAATTCAATCGGTTTTGATATATAATCGTTACAACCGGCTTTCAGAATACGTTTTTTATCTTCATCCATTGCGAAGGCCGATATGGCAATAATTTTTGTTTCTTTTAAGCGATGATCGGAACGAATACGTTGTGTTAATTCCAATCCGGAAATAAACGGCAGTTGAATATCCATTAAAACAACATCGGGATGATGTTTTAAAATCATATCCATTACATAAACAGCCTGATTGCATTGTAACACATCATACCCTTGTGATTTCAGTAAATCAGAAAAGAGTCGCATATTCATTTCATTATCTTCAACAACCAAAATCTGCGTCATTTTTTGCCTCTTTTAAAAAAATAGGCAGAAAAAACAGTTAATCAAGAGATTCTTTTTTCCAGAAGAACGGCATAAAATCCGTCTTGATTTTGGGTTGGTAAAATTTGTATGGCCCCTTGCTTGTTTAAAAAAGAATGCCATTTTTCCGGCAAAGGAACGCGTACAACATTTTTGTTTTCTGTCAAAACGGCTTCAATAACAGCTTCATTTTCTTCTTTTTCCAACGAACAGGTGGAATAAACGATATATCCTCCCTTTTGAGTTAAACAGATGGCTTTTTGCAATAATTTTTTCTGCATTCGAGAGAGGCGAACAATATCTTCTTTTGACAAATGAAACCATAAGTCGGGATGGCGACGAACGGTACCGGTTGCCGAGCAGGGGGCATCTAATAACACACAATCATATATTTCTGCATCAGGTAAGGTTAAAATATCGGTGCATTGAATTGAAACCCGCTTTTCAAACCCTAATCGCTTCATATTTTCACGTAAGCGCTCCAGCCGATGAGCTGAAATATCGAACGCGTCCACAACGGCGCCCCGATTAATTAATTGCGCCGTTTTTCCGCCCGGCGCGGCACATAAATCGGCAACTTTTTTTTCATGCACATCCGGAAAAAGCTGCGCCGGAACCGAGGCGGAAGCTTCCTGAACCCACCAAGCTCCTTCCGGGTATCCCGGTAATTGCGTTACGGCGCCCGAGCAAATACACCGAATGCCGCCTGTCGGTAAAAGTGTTCCGTTTAATTTGTCAGCCCATTGATTGGCATTGGTTTTAACGAAAATATCGAGCGGTGCTTCTTGCATAAAGGTTTCAACAAAACTTTTTATGTATTCTTTTGAATAAGTTTGTGACCAGTTTTCATAAACCCATTGTGGCAAATTCAGTAAAACAGAGGGCTCCGTTAATTGCGGTAATTTTCGAACGAAAGAACGTAATACTCCGTTTATAAACCCTGCAAAAGAAGAGTGATTTATTTCGCGCACCAAGCAAACACTTGTATCGACCGCCGCATGCGGAGGTGTTTTTAAATAATAAAGCTGGGCGATACCCAAAGCCAAAACAAGGTGAATATCTTGTCTTTTTTGAGGAATCGGTTTTGAAACAAGTTGTTGAATAAACGCTGTTATTTGTCCGTATCGGCGTAATAGCGTCAATACAAGCAAGCGACAAAATTGTTTATCCGTATCAGACAAAGTTTCGTAAACAGGCAGATGATTAAAAGCCGTCATTAACGTTTGTCGTTCACGGATAATGCGTTCTGATACGCGTAAGGCCGCTAACCGACTTTGAACCGTTTGTTTCATTTAGATCCTAACGCCGAAGAAATGCCGGCAAATCAACATTTTCAAACGGATCTTCAAATAATTCGCTACGCGCATTATTATCGGGTGTTTTTATCTCTTGCTTTGCGGTTGCTTTTGATGTATCGGTTGAGTAGATATTCAACATCGGCTCATTTTTTGAAGCAGACGTGGCAGATAGTGCTTCTTTATGTCGGTTGGATTTTCCGATGAAACCGGGTAATAACGTATCAAACAAACTGACGCGCGGTGATTTCACGTTGGCATCGATTGTTTTTGTTTCCAAATTGACGGGTTCTTTTATTTCCGGTACCTCATTAATCGGAACAATCGGATCAATTTCCGGCACTTCTTCCGTAAAAAGCGGCGGTTGGGCGATCGGTGCTGCTTCCGTGAGATCAATTGCCATGGGTTCGGATGATTCTTCAAAACCGGAAGGTAAATCATAATCGGTAACTTTTTTAGGTGTTTCCTGTGGTTCAACAATCGTTTCCTTTATAAGCGGTAATACGTCTTCGGTTATCGGTTCGCTTGCGGAAGTTTCTGCAGATTTTTCAGCAATGAGGGGAACATCAACAATGGTTTGTTTTTCTTCCATGGTAACCGGCACATATTTTTCGCCGGCATTTTCATCGATGCCCGTTGCAACCAATGAAACGCGAATTTTGCCGTGTAAAGCTTCATCAATGCATGTACCGATTTTAATGTTGGCATCGTCCTCTTGAATTTCTTGCAAAATTCTTTCGGCCGCATAATCAACCTCCATTAAACCCAGATCCGATCCGCCGGATATGTTAATTAACACACTTTTGGCTCCTTGAATGGAAGAATTATCCAACAGCGGATTCATAATGGCCTGTTCAACCGCAATTTTTACCCGATTTTCACCTTCGGCTTCGCCGGTTCCCATAACGGCACGACCCATGGCGGATAAAACGGTTTTAACATCGGCAAAATCCAAGTTCATTGTTCCCGGATTAATAATTAAATCGGTAATGGATCGTACGCCTTGACACAAAACTTCATCAGCAGCTTTAAAAGAATCGGTAAACGAAGTTGTTTCTTTGGCAATTCGAAACAGATTTTGATTCGGAATAACAATTAATGTATCGACATATTTTTGCAGTTCTTCAATACCTGCCAATGCCGTTTTCATGCGTTTGGGACCTTCAAACTTAAAGGGTTTTGAGACAACACCGACCGTTAAAATTCCCAAATCTTTTGATAATCGAGCAATGACGGGGGCAGCACCCGTTCCGGTACCGCCACCCATACCTGCCGTAATAAAAAGAAGATGTAATCCCTTTAAATATTCTTTAATTTTTTCGGCAGCTTCTTCCGCGGCTGCGCGTCCGATTTCGGGATTAGAACCGGCTCCCAATCCTTGTGTGATGGTAACGCCTAATTGAATTTTATCGAGAACCATAGATTTTGATAAAGCTTGTGCATCTGTATTTGCCGCAAAGAACGAAACATCGCCCAAGTTTGCCATATACATATTATTTACCGCGTTACCGCCGGCACCGCCGACTCCGACAACGCCGATATTCGGTGTGAGCAAAAATTCCGGTGACGGAGATGCCAAACCGATGGATAAACCGTTTTCCTGTACTTCTAAAAATTCTGAATCAGCCATTGTATTACCTTTCCGATGAAACCTTTTTTGGGTGTTGATTGTGATGTAAAATTTTCATTTAATAAACTTCTCTCTTGTATCATTACATATTTTAACAAGCCAATGCAAGTAGAAAATGTATAAGGTGCAAATTGAGAAGGCAAATTCCGGATATTATCCGGTTTTCCGATGCGGGCTGAAGCGCCCAAAAGTGTTGCCGTTTTTTCTTTAATTCCTTCTAACGCACTACCGCCGCCGTTGAGAACCAAATGTTTTGTGGCAATCACGAAATAAGGATATTTTTTAAATATATCCTCGATATTTTCCAAGATTTCTTCCAATCTCGGAATAATAATGGAAATTAAGTCTGCCTGGGGTATTTGAATATTTGTTCCTTCTTCGCCTAAAATAGGCACAATCAGACGTTCCATTTCATCTCGATACGACAAAAAGGCAGCCCCGTGCAATGTTTTTAATCTTTCGGCAACAGAAAAAGAAGTATTTAATCCGCGCGTAATATCTTTTGTTAAAATGTTTCCTCCTTGGGGAATTAAATCCAAATGAACCAATCCGCCGTCCAAGAAAATAGCGACAGATGTTGTGCCGGCTCCGAAATCAATAACCGTGACGCCCACTGATTTTTCTTCTTCCGTAACCGTTGCCAAAGCCGAAGCATAAGGTGTTGCAACTTTTGTATCAATACTGACATGGCATCTGTCTAAAACGGCGACTAAATTGCGTAATTGACTTTCCGGCAAAACAATAATATGCATGTGTACCCCGAGTTTTGAAGCATATAATCTGCGCGGATCTTGAATATTTTGTTCTTTATCTACCGTATAACTTAACGGAAACGAATGAATGACCTCTTCGCCTTCGGCTAAACAACCGGCAATAATGCCGTCAACCAATCGGCGTACATCATTGCCCGTGATCGGACGACTGTCGCTTATATCAATTTCTTTGTAAATATGATGCGATTTCATTTGTGTTGATGATATGTTGACGATAACACTTGTCGTTAAGCGTCCGGCTTGTGTATCAGCCTGTGAAAGTGCCGTACGTATACTTTCCGTTGCAGCTTCCATATCCACAATGGCACCTGCTTGAATGCCGTTGGCGGGTGCATAGCCGCTGCCGATTACTTCCGGAATGTTATCCGTTCCGAATTTAACAACCAGACAACTTACTTTCGATGTGCCGACATCTAATAATGTTAAAACGGATTTTAAGTTTTTCTTACTCATTTTTTATTCCTTATTTTTTTGTGCCTCTTTCGGTTTTGGGGCGGATGATTCGTTTGATTCGCTTCGCACGATTAATCGATCGGGTAATTTTAAGTCAATCACATTTAAATCTCTTTCCAAAATTTGTCCCGTTTCCTGAAATTCCTGTAAGCGTTTGAGAGCAGATGCAATATCTGTTTCCGGTAAACGCACGACAATTCCGTTTTCAACATCATTTAAATATAAATCCCACCGGCGTTTTCCGACTCGCGTTGCCGATAACACGCGTTTGGCAACAGTCGGATATTTGCTTAATTCTTCTATCAATTGCGGCGTATGTTGCGGTGCATCTTCTCCGACAACAAGCAACACGTTGGATAAAACGGTTTTATCATCGGCAATGGTTTGTCCTGCAGCATCAATCGGCCAATATTTTTTATGATTTTGCCAAATGGCAATCGGTGTTTTTTCTTTGAGCCGAATTAAAAGTTGATTGGGCAATCGTCTTTCAATCAACACATCTTGTACCCAGGGTAATTGTTTGATTTTTTCTTTTTGCGCATTTAAATCAACATCAAAAATCGGCATTCCCTGTTCTACTTGAACGGCCGCATTAATATCTTCGATTTTTGTGCGAACCCGACCTTCCACATTGACCTGATCTAATTTTAAATTCGATTTATTTTGCAGAAACGTTATGAATTCTTTAGCCTTTTCAAGTGTCGTTTGACCGTAAGGAGAAGTAAAAAACCAAACGCTGCCCCCGATTAACAGGGCAGAGATGATGAGAGAAAAAATGCGCTTTAACGAAAATATTTTTTTCTTTGCTTTTTTACTTGTTGCTGTTTTTTTATTTTTCATATTCGGCTGCTTTCACTAATAAATCAACGAGTTCGGGATAAGTTAAATTTTTTATTTTTGCCACGACTTCCGGTACCAAAGAAAAAGGCGTCATTCCGGGATTGGCATTCAGTTCCAAAAAGACACATCGACCCGTTGTTTCATCAAATCGAAAATCGGAACGGGAAACGCCTTTACATCCTAATACCTGATGAGCGATTAAGGCTTGTTTTTTCATTTCATTTTCCGAGTTTTTCGGTAGTACCGCCGGAATAACGTGTGTGGCGACACCGGCTGTATATTTTGTATGATAATCGTAAAAACCTTCTCCTTGTTTAATTTCCACAATGCCGACGGATTCATCGAACAAGACAACAACCGACAGTTCACGTCCGGGAATATATTCTTCCGTTAAAACAGGTTTATCAAACGGCCATTTTTCTAATAATTTTTGCTCATCAGCATCTGTTTTGATAATATAAACCCCGACGGAAGAACCTTCATCGTTCGGTTTAATAACATACGGCTTCGGAAGCGCTTTTCCATGTAAAATATCGTCTTTTGTAATGATTTTACCCTCAGCAACAGTAACCCCTGCCGGTTTTAATAAAGCTTTGACTTTTTGTTTGTTCATTGAAAGTGCGGAGGCCAATACACCCGAGTGTGTGTATGGAATGCGCATTAAGTTCAGTAAGCCTTGAATACAACCATCTTCGCCGTATTTTCCGTGCAATGCGTTGAAAACGGCATCAGGCTTATTTTCTTCCAAGAAACAAACCAAACCCGATAGTTTTTCGGGAACATCTAGTGCAATCGGCTCATATCCTTTTTCCGACAAAGCTTTTATAACGCCCTTTCCGCTTTCCAAGGATACCGTTCGTTCCGATGATTGTCCTCCCATTAAAACTGCTATTTTTTTCATTTGTCAACTCCTATTTTTTTAACTTCCCATTCTAATTGAATGCCTTCTTTTTGAAAAACTTTTTCACGAATCTGTTCACCCAATGTTTCAATATCTTTTGCTGTGGCATGACCCGTATTGATTAAAAAATTGCAATGTTTGCGTGATACTTCGGCACCGCCGACTTTGGCACCGCGCATCCCGACTTTGTCAATCAGCTGCCATGCCGGCGTTCCTTCCGGATTTTTGAAAGTCGATCCGGCTGTTCGAACCCCTGTCGGTTGCCCTTTTTCCCGTTTTTGACGATTGGCTTCCATTTTTTCTCGAATCACGGAAGCATCCGATACTTTTCGTCCCTTTAAAACAGCGGCAACAAAAATCCAATCTTGCGGTAACAAGCATTTTCGATACGTAAAAGAATCTTTTAACTCATCGGCTGTTAATGTGCGAATCTCTCCTTCTTGCGTAACAACCGTTAATGATTTTATACAATTTTGCATTTCAAAACCGTAAGCACCGGCGTTCATGCGTACGGCACCACCGACGGAGCCGGGAATACCGCATAAAAATTCAAAGTCGGCAATATTATTTTTAAGCGCAACACGTGCCACTTCCATAACGCCGGCCGCACCGCCGCAACACAAACAATCATGATCCGCCGTTATTTCCTGAAACGCTTTTCCCAAATGAATGGTAATACCGGGAATACCGCCGTCTCGAATGAGAACATTACTGCCCGAACCGAGAATATGGATAGGTACGGGGGGTATATTTTGCCGGAAAAAGGCTAAATCGGCAACATCGGCCGGCTCAAAATAAACCTGTGCCGCACCGCCGACTCCAAACCAATTTTTCTTGTGAAGCGGTTCGTTTTCAGTGAGTTTTCCGCGCACCATCGGCATTTGTCGAATTAATCTGTCTTTGGATAAAAACGGTTTTATAAATAATGATTCCAAAGATTTAGTCCAACGTTGTTGAGTCATTTTTGCTCTCCTTGTACACTGGCCAATAATTCGGTAATTTGTGTTGAAATACTGCCCGCACCCAAACAAACTAATTTATCATGTTTTGTCAGACCACAGGTCAGGGGAATTAAATCGGAAAAATCAGCTAAATATTCCACATTCGGATGTTTTTGTGCCAAAGCCTGTACGAATGCCGGTGCCGTAATACCGGGTAAAGGTGTTTCACCGGCACTGTATACATCGCAAACGAATACGGAATCTGCCTGATTAAAACACGATAAAAACGAATCCCATAAATCACGTAAACGCGTATAGCGATGCGGTTGAAAAACAGCAATAATTTTACCGTTTGTGCTACCTCTTAATGCAGTGAGCGTGGCGGCAATTTCAATCGGATGATGACCGTAATCATCATAAACGGGCATGGTATTTAAAACACCGCGATAAGTTAACCGTCGTTGAATACCGCTGAAACGAGCCAGGGCTTCGCAAATAGTTTTTATCGGCACATTTAAGTATAATCCGACGGCTATGGCAGCCAACGCATTTAACACATTATGATGACCGAACATAGCCAGTGAAATATTTTTAACACTGTATGTTTTTTTGTTGATAACGGCTTTTAAATCGAACAACATTCCCGAATCGGTTGTTTTAATATTTTCGGCGCGTACTTGTGCTTGCGGATCCGTTCCGTATGTAATGACTTTTCGATTATCAATTTTTAAAACAAGTTCTTTTACAATCGGATGATCCAGGCAGGCAACACAAGCACCGTAAAAGGCTGTATTTCGCATAAAAAGGCCGTATGCGTTCTTCATATTCTCAAAAGTATGATAATGATCCATATGTTCCGAATCAATGTTCGTGACAACGGCAATCGTGACCGGTAATTTTAAAAAGGAACCGTCAGATTCATCGGCTTCCACCACCACATAATCACCTTTGCCCAATCGGGCATTTGAAAGCTGTGAATTTAAAATACCGCCAATCACAAAACTCGGATCTTTTTGACCGGCCATTAAAATACTGGCAATTAAAGAAGAGGTTGTAGTTTTTCCGTGTGTTCCCGAAACACAAATGCTTTGTTTATAATGTAAAATTTCGGCCAGCATTTCTGACCGATGTCCGATCGGTAATCCTAATCTTTTAGCTTCCGTCAGTTCGGGATTATCCGACTGAATGGCGCTGGAAATAACAACGGCATCGGCATTTGCGAGATTTTCGGCTTTATGTCCGATATAAACGGGAATACCTGATTTTCGAACGCGAACGGTATTGGCACTTTCTTTGGCATCGGATCCTTGTACTTTCAAGCCTAAATCAGCCAACATTTCGGCAATGGCGCTCATACCGATGCCGCCGATTCCGATGAAGTGAATGCATTTTAACGGACAAGTTAATTTCATATGAGCTTTCCTTTGATGATGTTTCTCGCCAATTCGGCAATTTGTTGAGCGGCTTTCGGCTTGGAGCGTTTATATGCATTTTCCGCTGCTTCGTGAAGTGTTTCGGGCGCTTCCAACAATTCTTGCAGACGTTTGGCTGTTTTGTCGACTTCAAATGTTTTTTCATTAATCAACCAGCCGGCACCGTCATCACAAAATTGTCGCGCATTTTCCATTTGATGATTATCGGCTGCTGATGGAAGCGGTACAATCATTGCCGGTCGACCGATAATTTCCAATTCGGTAATGGTGGAAGCTCCGCCGCGACAAATAACCAGATGTGATTCTTTTAATAGAGTGGGCATATTGTCAAAAAATGAGGAAATCGTAACTTTTTGAAACGGAATTTTTTTATAAAACGTTTTTAAATAATCTAAATCTTCCGCACGAGCCTGTTGGGTAATAATAATCTTTTTTTGCAATTCTTTCGGCAGTTTTTTTAACACTTCGGGAAATTTTCGGCTGAAAAACGTGGCACCTTGGCTGCCACCGAAAATCAGTAATCGAATAGGGTTTTTCTCTTTCGGATACGGAGTGTGCTGAACTTGAATGATCGGAGCACGTGCCGGCATTCCGACACGAACGGCGGTAATGCCGGCGGGAATCATCAGTGTCGGATCAAATGATGTGGCAATGAGTTTGGCACTATTTGCCAATACGCGGTTAGCCCGACCCAATACGGCATTTTGTTCGTGCAACATTACGGGAATATGGCACATTTGTGCCGCCATAACGGCAGGGAAAGAAGCATATCCCCCCACGCCGATAACTAATGACGGTCGTAGCTTTGCCATTAAATGAATACCTTGTACGGCGCCCCAAAATAGTTTGACGGCTGCCGTTAATTTATGAAAAATTGAGCGACCGGCAACCGATTCGGCAGCCAATCTGTATGTTTGTACCGTCGGCAAAGAATGAAAAGCGGCTCCGCGTTTATCCGTTACGAAAATAACCCGATAATTTTGCTCTACCAAAGCGGCAGCAATGGCTTCTGCCGGAAAAATATGTCCGCCGCTGCCACCGGTTGTTACAACAATTAACGGACGGTTTGTCGCCGTTATTTTTTTATTTTGGTTGTCCGGTTTTAATTTTTTTGTCATTCTTTGTTCCTTTCATTCCAATCCGCGACCGAGGGTATGTCGCTTTGTCAAGCATAAAATAATACCGAAGGCAAATCCGACGGACACAAGTGAAG
Organism: uncultured Alphaproteobacteria bacterium; assembly: GCA_947586835.1. GTDB lineage: Bacteria > Pseudomonadota > Alphaproteobacteria > CAAHEQ01 > UBA3637 > RGIG4140. The sequence goes on along the minus strand of CANPXT010000001.1, from coordinate 36,164 downwards.
ATCCGCCGTAAGAAATAAACGGTAACGTCATTCCTTTTGTCGGCAGCATATTTAATGTTGAGCCCATATTCACAATAGCCTGAATTGCAATCTGTGTCAATAAGCCACCGACGGCAATTTGGCAGAAATAATTATTTTCGTGACGCATGAGATAAAATCCTCTTAATACCACAAAAGCAAAAACGGCAATTAAAAAAACCGTGAGAATAAAACCGAATTCTTCCGCCGAAACGGCAACAATAAAATCGGTATGAGCGTCGGGCAGTTCATATTTGACGATACCTTCCCCCGGGCCTTTGCCGAACCAGCCGGCATTTTTAAGTGTTTCCAATGATTTGGCAACCTGATAAGCCTCACCGTTTTCCGGATTTAAAAATCGATTGACTCGTTCATGAACATGATCAAACAAAAAGTAAGCCATTCCCAATGAAGCGGTAAATAATCCCCCCAAAATAACTACAACAGCCATCGGAATGCCCGATAAAAACAACTCTACGGCAAAAATACCCGAAACGGTAATAAACATACCGATATCCGGTTGCAATAGAAGCAGTCCGGCAATAATTAAATATAAAACAATGGCAGAACTGTATCCGGGCATTTGTTTGATTAATCGACCGGTTGCCAATAGCCATGCACAAATGACGGCAAAGGCCGGTTTGACAAACTCTGAGGGTTGTAAGCCGATGCCCAATAAATAAATCCACCGCTTGGCACCTTGTATTTCCGTGCCGAACAAAACAACATAAACCATACATACCAAAGAGCCGATTAATACCAATCCGCTAATTCTGCGTACCAGTTTAAAATTAACCAAAGCAGTTGCAAACAATACCAAAACAGCCGGTATCAAAAAGACGAGTTGCCTGTTAATAAAATAGAATGTGTCTCGGTGTGTTCTTTCCGCTACCCCCGGACCGGCGGCAAAAATTAAAAAGATACCGTATAAAATTAAAATAAAGGCACTGTATAACAAACCCCGATCTAAACTGCGATAGGTATCCGACAGAAAATGACTATATTTTTTAATAAATGCCTGCATTATGTTTACCTGATTTTTAAGGTTGATAAAGCCAAGAGTGCCAATAAAATCGAAATGATCCAAAACCGAACGACAACCGTTGTTTCACTCCACCCTTTTTTCTCAAAATGATGATGAATCGGTGCCATTAAAAAGATTCGTTTTCCGCGTAATTTAAAGGATCCGACTTGTATAATGTCGGATAATGCTTCTACCACGAACAATCCGCCGGCAATAGCCAACAGCAGCTCTTGTTTTGTGGCTACGGATAATGTTCCCAAAATACCCCCGAGGGCTAATGAACCGGTATCCCCCATAAACACTTGTGCCGGGTGAGCGTTAAACCATAAAAATCCGAGTGTTGCCCCGATAACAGCTCCGCAGAAAACGGCCATTTCTCCGGCACCGGCAACATAGTGAATTTGTAAGTAATCGGTATAATCCACCCGTCCGACCAAATAGGAAATAACGGCAAAAACAAGACAACACATAATAACCGGCATACTGACCAAGCCGTCTAACCCGTCAGTTAAATTAACGGCGTTTGAACTGCCGACAATCACAATTAACACGAAAGGAATATAAAAGTAACTTAAATCAATTAATATATTTTTAAAAAAAGGAATGGTTAACGTTGTGCCCATCGGTCCGTTTTCCAAACAAATCAACCATAAGCAGGCAATTAAACTGATGACAAACTGTACAAACAATTTTTGACGACCCGAAATGCCTTTGGAATTGTGTTTTGTAAGTTTTTTATAATCATCGACAAAACCGGCCAATCCGAAACCGATCATAACAAAAATTAAAACCCAGACATACGGATTGGAAAGTTGTGCCCAAAACAAAGAGGAAAATAAAACGGCAATCAAAAGTAACAGACCGCCCATACAGGGAGTGCCTTTTTTTGCAAAATGTGTTTGCGGACCGTCTTCTCGAATCGGTTGTCCTTCGCCTTGCTTTTTTTTCAACCAGTCGATGAAACGAGAACCGAAACAAAGCATAATCAAAAAAGCCGTTATCAAAGCACCGCCGCTTCGAAATGTAATATATCTGAAAAGGTTTAAAAAACTAATATCTGATGAAAATAATGACAAATAGTATAACATTTATTTTATTCCTTTCAATGCGGTAATCACTTTTTTCAAGCCTATTCCGTTTGATGCCTTGACAAGAACCGTATCACCGTCTTTTAAATTTTTGTTTAATATCGGGATCATTTCTTCCGCCGATAACACGCTTTCACCCTGCATTTCTTTCGGTAAAGATAAAAACAAGGCTTTCATTTCCGTGCCGACGGTAAAAACTTGATCAATTTTATTGGCGATTAAAATCGGCGCCAAATTTTTATGAAACGTTTGACTTTGAGCACCCAACTCCAGCATATCACCCAACACGGCAACACGGCGTGTATTTTGATGTGCGCCGAGTGTTTGAATGGATGCTGCCATGGAAAGCGGATTGGCATTATATGCATCATCAATCAGCAGAATGCTTTTATCGGACATGCGTATTTTATTCGCTTCACCGCGACCGGCGACCGGTCTGACTTTATCCATATCTTTCAGTGCTTGTTCGACGCTGGCGCCAACAGCCTCAACCATTGCTAAAACGGCTAATGAATCCAAAGCAAAATGCCGTCCGGTAAAATGAATGTCATATGTATATTCAAGCCCGTTCCAATGAAACGTTATGATTGTTTTTTCGGCAGAAATCATACAGTTTGTTAATTCGAAATCGGCGCCTTTTTTTTGACCGAACGAAACAATATGACGAATGCCGCGTGCCCGTGCTTGTTCGCTCAAATAAGCATATAACGGGCTTTCAATATTTAAAACTGCTGTTCCGTTTGTATCGGCAGACGTATAAATTTCGGCTTTGGCTTCGGCAATGGCCTCATCATCTTTAAAATATTCCCGATGTGCGCCGCCGACCATGGTAATTAAGGTGTGATTCGGGCGGACAATGTCCGATAAATACGCCATTTCACCAAAATGATTCATTCCCATTTCAATAACGGCATATTCTGTTCTTTTTGGCATTCTCGCCAATGTCAGCGGTACGCCGATTTGATTATTAAAGTTTCCACCTGTGGCGAACGTAATCCCCTGTTCGGATAAAACGGTTTTTAACATTTCTTTGGTGGTTGTTTTGCCTGAACTGCCCGTAACGCCGATGAAAATCGCATCACTTCGCATACGGGCAAATCGCGCCAATGCTTCTAAGGCGTCGGTGGTATCGGGAACCACGATTTGTTTTTCGGGTAAAATATCGGGTATGATATGATCTGTCACACATGCAACCGCTCCTTTATCCAAGGCTGTTTTCACATATTCGTGACCATCGGTATTTTCACCTTTTACGGCAATAAACAAATCACCGTTCATGAGTGTTCGCGTATCGATGGAAACACCCGTTGCCCGCACCGTTGCGGCAACAGGTGTATTGAAAGCTAAAGATAATTCTTCGTGTGACCATAAAATTTCTTTTTCAAAAGCGGCGCTTTGTGCCAAAACTTCGGCTTTATCGTTATAATGATAAACTGTTCCTTGAATGGTTTGCCCCGTTTCATGACCTTTGCCGCACAAAACGCAAACATCGCCGGCTTTCAAATCGTTCAGCGCCAGAAAAACGGCTTCAATGCGTGAACGACATTCAATTCCTTTGGGACAAGCTTCCATAATGGCATTGCGAATATCGGAAGCTTCTTCAAAGCGCGAATTATCATCGGTAACAAAAACAACATCAGCCAATCGATCGGCAATGGCGCCCATTTGCGCGCGTTTTCCGCTATCGCGATTACCGCCGCAACCGAAAACGCACACCAATCGATTTTGCGTATGTGCCCGTAAAGACGTTAAAACGCGTTCCAAAGCATCGGGTGTGTGGGCATAATCAACAAAAACACGCGCACCGTTAACGGTTGTGATTGCTTCCATTCTTCCGTCGGGTGCCTTTAATTCAGGTAAAACAGTCATAATGTCGGATACCTTTAAATGAAGCCCCAAACACAAACCGACGGCGCATAAAACATTCATTACTTGAAAATTTCCGAAAATAGAAAGAGAAACAGTATATTCTTGACCTAAAACTTTTAATATGACATCTTGTCCGTGTATTGTCGGTATTTGAGAAATAAGTTGCAATTCCTGTCCGTTTTTACCGTAAGACAGTACCCGAATATGTTGTTTTTCGGCAATTGACCGAAGCGTTTGATATTCCGGTACATCGGCATTTAAAACAATCATGCCGTCGGATGCCGTCCGTTCGGAAAATAAGCGTGTTTTAGCTGTCAGATAATTTTCCATTGTGCCGTGATAATCCAAATGATCCCGCGTTAAATTGGTAAATCCGCTTGCCGCAAAAGAAATACCGTCCAGTCGTTCTTGCGCCAAACCGTGACTTGAAGCTTCCATTGCCACATATTGAACGCCTTTATCGGCTAATTCCTTTAATGATTGATGAAGGGTCACGCAATCGGGTGTTGTCATGGAACCGTTTTTTTTCAATACGGGTGAGTCAATGCCGATTGTACCCAAACTGGCGGCGCATTGCCCGAGGTTATTTAATATTTCTCGCACGAAATAAACCGTTGATGTTTTACCGTTTGTGCCGGTTACGGCAATTTTTGTTAAATTCGGTGTCGGATATAATAAATCGGCAATTTTTGCTGCCGTATGATTAGCATTTTCAACCACTAAAACGGGTAAGCTTGAATTTAAGTTTTCTCTGTCTGCCAATACGGCAACGGCACCGTTTTGTATGGCTAAATCAATAAAATCGGCTCCGTCGTTTTTTGTACCTTGAACGGCTACGAAAATATTGCCTTTTTGTACGTTTTGTGCCGATAAAGAAATTCCGGTAAGCTTTTCTTCTTCAAAATCTTCAAAAGAAACACCCTTCGGTAATTGAACGGAAGTTTTTGTTAATTGAAGTTGCGTTAGCATTGTTGATATTTTCATTTTACCACCTCTTTTTAGCCTTGTATGTTGCTTCGATTGCCCGTTGCATGTAAGCCGGTTGCGCCCATGGCTCTTCCGGCGCAATTCCCAAATAAGGGGCAATTTGTGCAATAATTTGAAGTCCGGTCGGTTTGGCGTTCCATCCGGCCGTATTGAAATTATATGTTTCTTTAATTCGTTTCGGATTTTCCAATGTGACCATCACGGCATATTTTGGCTCATTCATCGGAAAAGCACTTACAAAACTGGTTCGCGATGTACCTTCGACATATCGTCCGTTTTTAATTAAGTTTGCCGTTCCTGTTTTGCCGCCGACGGCATATCCGTAAACGGGATTATTCGGTTTAATGTTCCAATTAATCACGCCCCACATCATGTGCCGAATCATTTCCGATGTTTTTTCGGAAACAACCTGATATTCGGGCTTGCCTTTGTTGCCGTCTTTTAAGAAAGTGGGTACATGATAATATCCGCCGTTTACCAACGCCGAAACCGCACTGATTAGGTGCAACGGTGATACGGAAATGCCATATCCGAAAGCCACGTTTGCCGATGTAATTTCCGCCCACTTGTTCGCATGCGGATATTGTGTACGCGTGCGTTCGGGCAGAGGAATTGGTAAAGGTTTATAAAATCCGAAACGTTCCAAAAACTCTTTTTGTCGTTTATATCCGGCTTTTAGGGCAATGCGAATGGAGCCTAAATTTGAAGAGTGAATTAAAATTTCCGGCACCAAAAGCGGTCGATTTTCTCCGCGATAATCCGTAAACGTTTTACGCCCGATTTTAATGGCATGGGCGGCATCATAACTGTCTGTCGGTTTAATAACACCTGAATCTAACCCCATTGCCGTATTGAATAACTTAAACACAGAACCGAATTCATAAGCACCGAGTGTTGCCTTGTTAAATAGCTTATCTTTATCATTTTCATCTAATGGTAAATTGGGATTATAATCAGGCAACGAAACACTTGCAATGACTTCACCCGTATTAACATCCATCACGATACTCATACCGCCTTCCGCTTTAAACTTTTCAATATTTTCAATTAATGTTTTGCGTACGATTTCCTGAACGGATAAATCCAAAGAAAGCGTTAAGTCTTTTTCTTGTAAAACGGTATCATAAGCCTTTTCCAAACCGGCCGTGCCGTGATTATCAATATCAACGCTGCCCAATAAATGCGAAAATAAGTTCCCTTGCGGATAAACCCTTTTTTCGCCGTTTGTTTCTTCCAAAAAGTAATAGCCGAGCCAATTGACATCTTTTTGCTCAATCGGTGTAATGTTTCGTTTGATATATCGAAACGAACCGGGTGACAATAACTTTTTCATAATATCGTTTTCGGTGACGCCGGGTAAGACGGCAGCCAGATTTTTCGCAACGCTTTCTCTGGCTTCCGGTTTGACTTTGCGCGGATTAACGGATAAATCTTTCGTCGGTACACTGGTGGCTAAAATCATTCCGTTTCTGTCCAAAATATTGTATCGGGCGAAATCCACATCTGTTTTTAAAACAGAGGGAATAAATTGCCGAGAATGATAATTCATAACGCTGAGTTGAAACAATCGACAAATAATCGCTAAAAAGCAAAGCCCGAATACAACCATAACAAAAGTGATTCGTCCGTTGGCTTTTTCAACAACACCGCGCGTGGCTGCATCTAAACATTTGTATTTATCTGTCGGTGTTCGGGCAATTTCTTGTCCGGCATAATAAAATACTTCTTTTTTCTTGCCAAACAACATCAGCGTTTCTCCTTTTGTTGAGAAAGCGTTGATAAAGCCGCTGTACCTTTCTTTAACGAATCACTTTCATACGGTTTTGGTTTTGATAACGGTTTTGAAATGCTTTTGGCCGTCGATTGATGCGTATTCGGTTTCCAAACACCGCCGACAATCGCGCCTTTCGGCTTAATCGATTTTGAAGAAACGGTGGAAGATACATCGGTTTTGTTCAAAGAAGAAAATTTGCTTTCTTCTTTTTTTTGAGATAATTGTTTTTGAGCTGACGTAATTGACACAACTTCTTTAACCGATTGTTTTTCGGGTTCCGATTTAGTGGCTTCTTTTGCAATTTCAATCACTTCCGGTGCCGCCGGCAGCAATTCGGGACGTAACGGAATATCGGAAAGCGCACTGATTTGTTTTGCGGAGATTGTTTCCCAGTTTGTTTGACTTTGTACCAATTCCAACAACCGTTGTGGGTCATTTAAATGCGCCCATTCCGCTTCCAGCATATGAATTTCACGCTTGTTTTGTAAAATTTCTCGGTGAATTTTTTGAAGCTGGCGTTCTTCTTCTTTTACCTGATATTTTAACAGAAATAAGCAAATACCCGATAGAACGGCAATGAATAAACACAGAGCATTAATCAATATTTTTCTCATGCGTCCTCCAACCGAATACCGCACCGCAGTTTGGCACTGTGGGCACGCGAATTGTTTTGAATTTCTTCTTGTGTCGGTATTATCGGGCGTTTTGTAACCACTTCGAATGAGTTTTGATGTATGGAGCGTGTTGGTGCTCTGTGTCGATTTTCATTCGGACGCAATGATGAGTTTTGAATCAAAAAGTTTTTAACGATTCTGTCTTCCAACGAATGAAATGAAACAACAACCAAACGTCCCGCGGGGGCCAGTAAAATTTTTGAGGATTCCAATGCCGTTTCCAATTCTTTCAACTCGTTATTGACGAAAATACGTAACGCTTGAAACGTTCGCATGGCACTATCCGAACCGTCTTTGGGTTTCGGCATAACCTGATGGATAATTTCAGCTAAGCGTAATGTTGATAAAATCGGTCGATGCAAGCGTTCTTTTACAATGGCTCTGGCAATTCGGCGTGCGGCACGTTCTTCACCGTACTGATAAAAAATATCAGCCAGTTGATTTTCATCATACATATTCACGACTTCGCGCGCACTGGTTCCGTTTGGTCCCATTCGCATATCAAGCGGACCGTCCGTCCGAAATGAAAAACCGCGCGTCGGCTGATCAATTTGCATGGAGGAAATGCCTAAATCTAAGACAAGCCCGTTCACGCGGTTTGAAATATGCAACGGCATGCGACTGAAACAATCTTGTATAAAAACAAAACGATGTCCGTATTGGCGCTTAAAAGATTCGGCAATCGGCATTACGAACGAATCTCTGTCAAAAGCAATCACTTCATTTTGGGGATGCGCTTCTAAAATAGCTCGCGTATATCCGCCGGCGCCAAAGGTTCCGTCAATAAAAGTACCGGGTTGATCGCATTTTAAGTTTTTTAAAACTTCTTTGAGTAAGACCGGAATATGTGGTTGCTTTGTGATCATTTTTTTTATTTTTTCCTTCAATTATGGTTAAACATACCACATCTTCATTAAGAATTTATAAACAAATCGACTTTTTACATAAAAAAACCGTGTTTTTTACACGGTTTTTTTATTCGATAACTTTGTTTTTAAAAAAACTATCCGACAATTTCATTCACACTGAACCATTGAGCAATTTCCCGTGCTGCCGATTCGGGCGAATCGGATCCGTGAACGGAATTACGGCCTTTGCTTTCGGCAAACTCGGCACGAATCGTTCCTTTGTCCGCTTGAGCCGGATCGGTTGTTCCCATAATTTGTCGATAAGCGGCAATGGCATTTTCGCCTTCCAAGACCTGAACGACAATCGGGGCAGAGGACATAAACGAAACCAACTCTTCAAAAAACGGTTTTCCTTGATGTTCGCCGTAAAATCTTTCGGCTTGTTCTCTGGTCATTTTAACGCGTTTTTGTGCAACGATTCTTAATCCTGCCGCTTCAATTTTGGCATTGATGGCGCCGGTTAAATTTCGAGCGGTTGCATCGGGTTTAATCATTGAGAAAGTTCTTTCTTTTGTCATTTTTTTACTCCTTACTTTATAACGCAAAACATTACTTTCATACCACTAAACATCTTGTTTTGTCAAGTAGCGTTTCGAAAGATTATTCAAAAAAACTAAATTGTTTCTGCTTTTGATTTTGGGTTGTTTCCCACATTTTTAAAGCTTGGCGTACGAGTGATGTGGTTATTTTTTGCCGTTGTGACAGAGATAACACGTCAATAATTTCCGCCAATTGTCCGATGGCTTCAAATGAACGGGGCAGGTGTGTAACGGCATATTCCGCCACATTCGGATTGACGTTTACCTGTTTTTCATATAAAATTTTCATAAAAACGGCTCCTAATAATTCTTCATCAGGCAGAGAAATAAACACTTTCGGAACGGCATTCAGGCGGGATCTTAAATCTTTTAACTTAAAAAACGGCAACGTGCGAGCCGTCATTAAAAGCGCACCTTTCCGTTCGATGATTTTATTATAAAGGCAAAACAGGGCTTCTTCGCTCATTAAGAAGTCAATATCTTCCACAACGATTTTTTGCGCCGTTTCGGATAAAGATCGTTGCAAAGAAAGTGTTTTTGCCGATAGTTGTGTTTGCGAAAAAATGGAGGCCAGATGTGATTTCCCGCATCCGGTCGGGCCGCAAATCAACAGAGCCGATTCTGACCAATTCGGATATTTATCAATCCATGCAACCGCTTCTTCATTGCAGGCACCGACCAAAAAATCTCGTCGACCGAAAGCCGGACGATAACTGAAAGAAAAAGTCAGTTGACGAGTCATTTCTGTCCTTTATCGCCATAAAGCGCCGTTGTATGATACCATTTCAAAAGTCGCCGAATCATAATACCGATAACCGCCGCAACCGGAACGGCAATCAAAATGCCGATAAACCCGAACAAAGCGCCACCGGAAAATAAGGCAAAAATAACCCAAACGGGGTGTAATCCGACTTTATCACCAACTAATTTCGGTGTTAAAACATAGCCTTCCAATATTTGTCCGATGATAAACACAATACCCATGGCAATCCATAGCGACAGAGGCGCATGCATGGAAATACCTAAAATAATGCTTAAAACAACGCCGGTTAAAAAGCCGAAATACGGAATAAACGAAAGAATGCCGGACAAAAAACCGACCAATAAGCCATATTCCAGTCCGATGAGCGATAAACCGGAGGCATAATAAAGACCAAGCAACAAACAAACGGTTGATTGTCCGCGAATAAAGCCCGATAAGGTCGTATTAATTTCTTGCCATAAGTGTAAAACTTCTTTTTTCTTTTTTTTCGGGATAAATGAGGCCATCTGATCTTCCACATCCTTCCAATCACGTAACACATAAAACAAGATAATGGGCGTAATCATAAATAAGGATACCACGTTAAAGAATACAACGCCGCCCGAAACAACTTTTACCGCATTTCCCGCCACCGAATTTAAGGCACTTAACACATATTGAGAAATGGTTGAGGAAAGGTTTGATAATTGCTCTTGGGTAATATTTTCTTTGGTGTATAAAATTAATAATTTAATATGTTCCCATACAGCGGAAACAATAGCCGGCGCTTTGGAAAGCAATGTTAAAATCTGTGCTTGCAAAATCGGTACGACAATAAAAATAATGCTTAAAATGAACAAGCAGAATAAACCCATCACACTTGTTGTGGCGAACCAGCGCGGTAACCCTTTTTTTTCTAACCCCAAGACGGCAGGATGCAATAAGTAGGCCAAGACAAAAGCTAAAATAAACGGCAATAATATATCGGAAACCGCATAAGCAAATCCGAATATGCCCGATAAAACCAAAGCAATAATCAGGCTTGTTTTTTGTTTTTTTGTTATCATCATTATTTTCTGATTCACAGTCCCTCGTTTGTTGTGGTTAATTCAGATGTATTTGTTGCGAAATCAGATGGTAATTCTTCCGTCAATTGATAAAACGGTTGTCCGGCAGAATCAGTTTTGACAGATAAAATCAACTCATTTAATTTTAACTTTTCTCCTAATTCTTCTGCCGAACCGCGATAATGAAAATCAACGGACAAATGTTTATTGGAAAAGCCTTTTATATCCACTTTATCGGCGAAATTCAAACGTGCCAGTTTTTGTTTCATTCGTGATAAATCAGAAACTTTTTCAATGGGTGCAAATACTTGATAAACAGTTATCGGGTGCATTGTGCTTTGCGTGAGATACAGCCATTTTTTTGTCATGGCGCGAATGGCATCTTTTAACAAATCGCTACAAACTTTTTCAGGTGATTCTCTGTCATCGGTTAATTGAAAAGAAACCTCGGCTTCAGGTGCCGATCCGTTCGGCCATACGGTGGTTGAAACGGTATAGGCGGTATTTTGTCGGATTATTTTCATAATCAGAATCTGCGAAACATAATATTTTTGTGCCAATTCATATAATGAATGTTGATTTTGATTTATGACGCCGGATTGGGCAAGCATTTCATCATCGGCGGTGCCTTGAACGGGTTTAAAAGTAAACAGGCGTGTAGCCGGCATATTATTTTGAACGGCTTTCCAAAGCGGATTGTTTGGCGAATATAAAAAGAGAGTTTGTTCATTTTGATAAACGGGAATCACAATAAACGGTTGCGGAAGACGCGCCAAAAAACTCACTTGTGCCGCTTCTAACAAGCGACGAATCTCGGGAGCTTTAAAACGAACGGTTAATGCACCGTAATAGTTTGTCGCACCGGCTTTTTCATTCGAAACGGAAATATCTTGTACGAAAGATTCGATTTGCTTTTCATTATCAATATTTATTTTTTCTCTGTCCTGTACGGCGACGATGGTATTCAATAATTCGTTGAACGCTGATTTCTTGCCGTGATTTAAAGCCTGTTCACGTGCTCGGGCGGCAGAATCGGATTCGCCCGATATCGGTATATCGGAAATAATATACACGTCATCTGCCAAAGCGCACAAGGGAAATATAGCCATTAAAAGCGCCGTTAAACTCGATTTTAAAAATTTTTTCATCTAAAATCCTTTTTTTCATTGAACCTTTTTTCATCTGATGTTATTTTATCAAAAGAAACAAAAATTGCAACTAAAAAGAAAGGATATTTGCTATGGAATATAATTCAGATAATGTATTTGCCAAAATTTTACGCGGTGAAATCCCGACAAATAAAATTTATGAAGATGAATATGCGCTTGCCTTTTATGATATTGCGCCCAAAGCAAAAATTCATGCGTTGGTGATTTCAAAAGCCATGGCGGTTGATTTTGAGGATTTTGTGGAGCATTCAACGGCTTCCGAAATTGAAGGATATATGCGTGCCATTGTTCGTACGGCCGAAAAATTGGGTGTGATTAAAGAGGGGTATCGGCTTGTTTTTAATTCAGGAAAAAACAGCGGACAGGAAGTACCGCATTTACATGCCCACATTTTGGGTGGTGAGCCGTTGCCCACAAATCATATGTAAAATAAATCTCCTGATTTATTGATATTCCGATTTATCAAACCGACGGTGAATCCAAAGCCATTGCTCGGGTTTTTCGTAAATCCATTTTTCAAGCTCTTGATTGATTTTTTGCATTGTATCTTCAATAAAAGCTTGCTTATCCGCTGTTTTATTCAACGGTAACGGATAAACTTCAATATCAAAGACGCCATCGGTGCCCCGCGCACACCGTGCCATATAAATCGGTAAATTCATTTTTAAGGCAATGGTTGCCACAGCTGGTGCCGTTTGTGCCGGTTTATTAAAAAAGGGCACGGAAATACCTTCTCGCAGTTTTTGATCACACAACATAACCACAGCACCGCCTTGTTTTAACACATCAAGCATTTTTTTTGCCCCTTGCGCGCCTTTGGGAATTAAAACGCCTTTGCGTTGTTGAAATAATAATTTATCCAACCACGGATTATTTGCCGAACGATAAACCGGATTTAAACAATAGGTATCAAACAAGTAAGTAGCGGCTGATATTTCAAAATTACCGAAATGTCCCGAACAGACAAAACATCCTTGTTTTAAACGAGCCTGTTCTTTTAAATAAGATAAGCCTTTTTTCCGTGCGTGGGTGTAGAGAGAGGCTGCATGCGGTAATTCACCGTAAACCCGCCCCCAATGATGCCACATGGCTTTTAAAATTTTTTCGCGTTCCGCAGATGTTTTATTCGGAAAGGCAAAACTTAAATTTTTTCGGCCGATTTGGTTGCGCTTTTTCATTACATAATAAAGTCCGCTGCCTAACATACCTCCGAAAGAAGATGCCGCGCGTGTCGGCAGAATCTTAAAAAAAGTAATGAAAATAAAAACAATGAAACCGACAATCGGATCGGTTAAAAATCGTTGAAAAACGGTTCGTTGTGATTTACGCAATGCTAAACTCATTTAAAAAATCCCCATGATTAAATCTGATACCGCTTGCGGATGATCAAACACAAACTGTCCGTCAACAATTTCGATATACTTTAATAAATCGCGCGGAATTTTAACGGCATCTTTTGTCGTGGTCACCAGCGGCAAACCGTTAGCCGTTTTCATTAAGCGCTCAATATCAAAACGGGTATAATAATAATGATCGGGATAACTTTCCGTTTTTTCAACTTTAATTCCAACATCGGATAAGGCATTGAAAAATTTTTGTGGTTGTCCGATACCCGCAAAGGCCATAACTGTTTTACCTTTTAAGGGAGCAATTGACTTTTTGCTCATGACAAATGATCCTCCGAAAATCGGTAAATCGACTTTGTTTCGTTGCAAATAAAACCGAACGCCCCAATCATCTTCCCCGACAATAACAACGGCATCGGCACGTTCCAACCCTTTTAAAACAGGTTCTCTGAGCGGTCCTGCCGGTAAAATTTCTTCATTTGCGAAGCCTTTTTTTCCATCAACGACCACAAAAGATAACGTTTTAATTAATGACGGATTTTGAAAACCATCGTCCATAATAATACATTCGGCGCCTTTTCGAAAAGCTGTTTGCGCGCCTCTCGCGCGTCGATTATCTACAACGGTCGGACCGTAATATGCCAATAAAACTGCTTCATCTCCCACGTCATAGGGCGAATGATTTTCCAGATTGACCATCACGTTTTTTAAGCGTGATTTATAGCCGTGATTTAAAAAGAAAAAGTTTTTTTTCTGTTTATGCAATAAAGATGCAATGGCAATACAGACAGGTGTTTTCCCCGTACCGCCGACGGAAAGATTTCCGACACAAATAACGGGAACGGGAGATTGGTAGGGTTTCGCTCTTCGAAAACGCGAAGCGGTTCCGTAAGCATAAAGCCAGCCGATCGGTTTTAAAAGTTTTGATAAAAAATGATTGGGAAAATCCCAAAAATCAGGTGTTTTCATTTTAACTTAAACCTCTCATTCAACAGCCCGTAAACTCTGTCTAAAACGCTCATTTCCGATGTAGCCAAAGCTTCGGCTCTTAAAGACATTTTTTCGGCAGTATCGGGCTTGAGCATACTTGACAAAAGTTGCTTTGTCAGATCTTCTTTATTTTTGACTTCAATTAAGGTTTTTTCCTTTTTGGCACGCGCAACAATTTCTCGAAAATTAAAAGCATAAGGACCGATAAATACGGCGCGACACATACGCATGGGTTCCAACATATTTTGTCCGCCGAACGGAATGAGTGAGCCCCCGACAAACACATAAAACGCCAATTGATAAATTAAGCCCATTTCACCGATGGTATCAGCCAAATATACATCTGTTTTCGGAGTAATTGTTTCCCCGCGCGAACGACGAGAAACCCGTAAGCCTTTCTTTTGAAGCATTTTTTCAATTTCATCGCCTCTTTCCGGATGCCGTGGTGCAAAAACGGTTAACAGATTTTTATATTCTTTTTTAATTTCCGCATGAACATATGCTCCCATTTCTTCTTCATTGGAATGTGTGCTTGCCATACACCAACAAGGTCTGTCACCGATGAGTTTTTTGAGTGCTTTTAATTCTTTCATATCAAACGGTGATGATACGGCGGAAAACTTTAAATTACCGACGCTGAGAGCATCATTTGCCCCTAAAATTCGCAAGCGACGGGCATCTTCCTGTGATTGTCCCAACGATAACGAAAACAAAGATTGAATGGCATGAATAACATAGGGGGCTTTTTGCCAGCGCGCAAAAGATTTATCGGAAATTCGACCGTTGAGCAGAACCAATGGTATTTTTTGCCGATGTATTTCACAGAGCATATTCGGCCAAAATTCAGATTCGAACCAAAGAGCTAAATCGGGATGCCAATGAGAAACAAATTTTTTAACGGCCCATGGAAAATCAATCGGCAAAAATTGATGAAAAGCTCGTTTAGGCAAACGAGTCGCCATTAAAGCGGCCGATGTAACGGTGCCGGAAGTGACCATCACTTGTAAATTTTGATTTTCATCCAATATTTTTTTAATTAACGGCATCATGGATAAACATTCGCCGACGCTGGCACCGTGAAACCAAATCAGCTTTTCTTTTTCGCGTTTTTTATGCGGAAAACCAAGCCGTTCGTTGAATCTTGCTTTATCTTCTTTTCCCTTGCAAAGACGAATCAGCAGCCATATAAAAATAAACGGGCTTAATAAAATTGTGCAGACGCGATATAAAAATAATATTGCCATTTCCTTTAACTTTCTGGTACAATGATTTTCGGTATCTAAATATGTATGCATCATAACGCAAATAAAATAAAAAGGCAAGACTATGATTCAAATTTATACAAAAAACGCATTGTTTCTCGATACACTTTTGACGGCTTTAAAGGATTTTCAACCGGTTGTGTATCAGCCGAAAGATATACCGGCGTCAGTTTTGCTTATTTGTGATTCGCAAAAAAAAACCGATGAACTGCTCTCTCATCCCATTCAAAGCAGCATTATTTTATTGGGAACGCATCACGAAGAAGCCGATGTTGAATTACCGTTGCCTTGTTTGTTGAATCATTTATGCGAGCAAGTGCAAAAACTGCTTCATAAGCGGGAAAATGCCCCTGATTTTGAAAACAAAACCTTTTTGTTTGAGGGAGCAAAACGATTATTGACGCTTAAAGCAACGCAACGGGAAATTCGTTTGACGGAAAAAGAAACGGATTTAATTATTTTTTTAATAAAAACATTGCCGAGCAGTGCTTCTAAAGTTGATTTATTAACGGGAGTTTGGAATTATCGTGCCGACAGTGAAACTCACACGGTTGAAACACATATTTACGCTTTGCGACAAAAAATCGGTGAAAAATATGCCGATGACTTAATTATCAATACATCGGACGGATATTTGTTGAGTCAAAATTAAAAAAATCACTTTGACAATTCGTTTGAAACAGGGTATACTGGTTAATAACGAAAAAGGATAAAAAAATATGCAATTTAACGAGCGGCCTTTAAAAACGCATTTAAAAAAAGTAAAAGGGCGAAAAGCATCCAGCACAAAATGGTTACAACGACAATTAAATGATCCGTATGTTTCCAAAGCGCATCAAATGGGCTTTCGGGGGCGGGCTGCTTTTAAAATTATGCAGTTGGATGATCAATTTCATTTTTTTAAACCCGGTCGTCGCGTGGTTGATTTAGGGTGTGCGCCGGGGGGATGGTCACAAGTGGCTGTCGAACGAGTGAAATCAACGGCTCAAAATCCGCTGGTGGTGGGAATGGATTTGTTGCCTGCGCAACCCATTGCCGGTGCCCTGCTTGTTCAAATGGATTTTACGGCCGAGGAAGCGCCGCAAAAATTACAGGAATTGTTAGGCGGTCATCGTGCTGATATTGTTTTGTCGGATATGGCGGCAAACACAACGGGTATTCACGGTATTGATCATTTACGCATTATGAATCTGCTGGAATTGGCTTATGATTTTGCTTGTCAGATTTTAAATCCGAACGGTGTTTTTGTCGCCAAAATTTTTCAAGGTGGAACGGAAAATCAATTTTTGGCACAAATGAAAAAAAATTTTGCCGTTGTCAAACATGCAAAGCCGGACGCCAGTCGAAAAGATTCATCGGAAGTTTATGTTGTTGCAACCGGATTCAGAGGCATATCATGCAACTCGAAAAGTTAAAGAATATCGCGGCCGATCTTTTGGCAGAAATTATTCGTTCACCTAAACCGGCGGAAGAAATTTTAAATACGTTTACACGCACGCATAAATCTATCGGTAGTGCAAACAGACGCATTTTAAGCGATATTGTATATCAAGTGTTACGCTCTTTTCGGCGATTGAATTTTTGTTATCCGACGGCTGATTTACGTGAAAAAACCGATTTAATCGAACAGCCGTTGCCCGCTTTGGAAAAGGCACCGTCGGCCGTTCAATGGGAAATTCCGGATTGGTTATTACCTCATATTGAAAAGCCGGAACAAGAATTACCTGCGTTAATGGAAAAAGCCGCCGTAATCTTGCGGGCAAACGGTCATCGTGAAACAATTCGGAAAAAGTTAGCGGCAGAAGGCATTGAAACGGAGCCGACTCGGTTTTCCCCTTGGGGGCTTGTATTAAAAAAGCGTGCCAACTTAAAAGGCAGTGCCTGTTATCGGGAAGGATTGATTGAAATTCAAGACGAAGGCTCTCAACTTGTTGCTTTGAAAACAGGAATTCAAGCCGGTAACAGTGTTTTGGATTATTGTGCGGGTGCCGGCGGAAAATCGCTGATTTTTGCGCAAATGATGCAAAATAAAGGACAGATTACGGCGCATGATATTTCCGAGCGTTCCTTAAAAGAATTAAATCGACGAGCCGAGCGAGCAGGGGTTCATATTATTCAAACAACAACGCATTTACCCCCAAATGCAACGTTTGATTATGTGGTGGTTGATGCGCCGTGTTCGGGGACGGGCACATGGCGTCGTTTTCCTGACAGACGTTTAAAACTCACGCTTGAACAGTTTGAAGCGCTTTTAAATAAGCAAAAAATAATTTTGCAAAAAGCATCGTCTTATGTGAAAGAAAACGGTAAATTGGTTTACATAACCTGCTCGATTACCCGAGATGAAAATATCGGACAAATTCGTTTGTTTTTAAAGAAAAACAAAGCGTTTAAGCTTTGTACGCATCAGCAATTATCGCCGTATCGCACACAAACGGACGGTTTTTTTTATGCCGTTATGCAACGCACCCGATAAGAGAGCTCTGCTATCGATTATCAAACTGAATTTTTTATCTTTTTTAAAAGTATCGACATGTGTTTGATGAAAATGAAACCGTAAAAAACGCTTGACAAAATTTTTGTTTTTTTATATGTTGAAACAAGTTTTTCGGCCGATAAAAATGGAAGAAGGGCTTATAAAAATCGTTTTTTAAAGGATGCGTTTATTTCTTTTGATAAAGATAAAAGGAGAAATATGCCGAAAATATCAGTCATAATGCCGATTTATAATACAGATCCCGTTTATTTGAAAGAAGCAATTGAATCGGTACTTCATCAGACATATAAAGATTTTGAATTGTTGTTGATAGATGATGCATCAGAGCCTTATATAAGGGAAGTGATTGAATCCTATCATGATAAACGCCTAAAATATATTCGGCTCAAATCTAATTCTGGGGCGGCAGCAGCACGAAATATCGGCATTGAAAAATCAAAAGGCGAATATATTGCTTTATTGGATTCTGATGATATTGCACTTCCCGAACGGCTTGAAAAGCAGGTTAAATATATGGAAAAGCATCCGGAAATCGGTTGTATGGGAACTTCTGCTGAAATTATCGGTGATGATTCGGATAATGCTGGTTTTACTAAATTTAAGGGACATAAAGAAATTGAACGATTTCTTATTTTTATCAACTGTGCTTTTTGTAATTCAAGCATTATGCTCAGAAAGAGTGTTTTAACAAAGAATCACATTTTTTATAATTCAGAGTTTGTTCCCGCGGAAGATTACGGCTTTTATATCAGTTTAATCGGAAAAACACAGTTTGCTTTTTTGAATGAAGTTTTAATTCAATATCGGTACCATCATGCAAATATTTCGCATAAAAAGTGTCAGGTACAATTAAAAAATGCCACTTATATAAAAAAGCAAGCACTGACGGCATATTTAGTTGATTTTAAGGAAAATGAGATTGATTTGTTGTGTCAATTTTTAACAAATCAAAGTCTTTCCGATCAAGAATTGCCACGTTTCATTATGTTAATAAATCGATTAATTGATAAATTACGTATGAAAAATTGGACTGATGAGGAAATTCGAGATTTTTTCAAGAAAAAAATAAAAAAATTATACTATCGCACCCCATCACTCAAGGGGCAATGTGTTTTGTTGCAAAAATCACCAATGACGCAGTTTTTTAAATTACCGTTTTATTGGCGAATGATGTGTTTAATTACAAGAGGACTGTTTCGTCATGTCTGACCGAGACGGTTTAAGTTTTTCAAACCGTAAAAAACGCATCAGAAAAACTTAATTGTCTCAAATGTCATTTTGTTATTTTAAAAAGAAGTCTTTTAAATAACTTTCCAAATCTTGAACGGCAATGCGTTCTTGTGCCATGGTATCCCGATTGCGAACGGTCACCGTTGCGGGTGTTTTCTCAATGCTTTCAAAATCAACGGTCACGCAAAGCGGTGTTCCGATTTCATCGTGCCGCCGATATGCTTTACCGATGTTGCCCGAATCTTCAATCATCACCCGCCCGATACCCGTTTTTAACAGATTGTTTTTAATATCGTGTGCCATTTTCACAATTTCCGGTTGATTGCGCTTTAAAGGAATAACCGCTACTTTAACGGGCGCCAAATGCTTTTTGAGTTTTAAAACCGTTCGTGTATCACCGCTCGGCAACACTTCTTCGGTATAAGCTTCGCTTAAAACAGCCAAAACACCGCGTTCCACACCGGCAGACGGTTCGATAACAAACGGCACAAACCATTTTTTCGATTCATCATCGAACAAAGCCAGTTTGGCAGCGCTTTCCTTATTTTCATGAACATGCGCCTGAATGTTTAATTCACTTTGATAGCGTGTGTGATTGCCTAAATCATAATCACTGCGATCGGCCACACCTTCCAATTCTTCCAAACCATGCGGAAATTGATATTCCAAATCATAAGTGGCTTTTGAGTAATGCGCCAAATCAGCCTTATCAATAAAATGCGCAAACAGTTTTTCTTTGCTTAATCCTTGCGCATACCACCAATTCATACGCGTTTCTTTCCATGTTTCCAACCAGTCTAAATCCGTGCCTGGTTTGACAAAAAATTCAAGTTCCATTTGTTCGAATTCGCGTACGCGGAAAATAAAGTTGCGCGGCGTGATTTCATTTCGGAAAGTTTTACCGATTTGGGCAATACCGAACGGCGCTTTGCGCGCCGTTGCGTCAACCACGTTTCGAAATTGCGTAAAAATTGCCTGAGCCGTTTCGGGACGTAAATAAGCATAATTATCGCCGCCTTCAATAGGTCCGACCGTTGTTTTAAACATTAGATTAAATTGACGCGGCTCGGTTAATTCGGTACTGCCGCAAACCGGACATTTTCCGTTTTTAATATGATCGGCCCGAAAGCGGTTTTTACATTTTTTGCAATCGGTCAGCGGATCGGTAAATGTTGCTTCATGACCGCTGTATTGCAACACTTTCGGGAGCGTTAAAATGGCGGCGTCCAATCCTTCCACGTCATCTCGTTCATAAACCATGGAACGCCACCAAGCGGCTTTTAAATTGTTTTTGAGTTCAACACCCAAAGGACCGAAATCGTAAACTCCTTGTAACCCGCCGTAAATATCGGCACTTTGAAAAATAAAACCCCGACGCTTGCATAAAGAAACAAGTTGATCCATTGATGTGGCAGCCATAATATTTTTACTCCTTATAAAAAATTGAATATCGGCATTTTAGCAAGTGTTTGTTGAAAAGTCAACGCCTTTTCAAAAAAACTTTTTTACCCGCCCTTATTGATAAAAAAAATGTCGCCGACTCGAAAGTTTGCGACATTTTCTGAAAGAATTAATCTTTATTCGAAATTGTTTTCTGTTCGATTCCAAACATTTGATTCATCTTTTTTAAAGGTTTCGATACCCCAGTTATCCCAATCGACAACAATGGTATCATCCGATAGGTCAATAACGGTTGCCATATCTTGATTGCTTTTGCGGTAGACACGAGAGGGTTCTTTATCCGGTACAAGTATATCATCCCATGATCCGTGATGAACAGAAATTTCGGCAGGTAATGATTTTGGTGAGACGGCGAGTGATTCGTCTTCAAGTTTGCGCATTGAATAAAAAATAATGCCACCGGTTAAAACACCCAAGACAATAGCAAATGTAATAATTTTTTTCATTTGTTTTTCCTCCTGACAAAAGTTATTGTAATATGAAAATTTAAAAAAGCAAGAAAAAAAATAAGTTTTAAAAAGAAAAAGGAATTTTTGTTCGAATAAAACCGCAATCAATGGTCGGCAAAGCATTGGTATTCTTTCCGGTGGTTTTTTGAAAGCGTTGATGCAAATAATCAGGCGCTTTGGGATCCGGTTCGCAACGAGAAAACGAAATATATTCCCAGAGCGGTTTTTTCTCTTCTTCCGTTTGAACGGACAAAGGTTGTTTCAGTTTGACTTTTTTTGTTATTTTAATATCGGATATGTTCCAAGTTAATGGTTGAAAATAGTTTGTCAATGACAATTCCTGCGTGGTCGACAAAGATTGATGAACCTGATTTTCAACTGCTTTCTCTTTTTGTTTTTCGAGTCGGAAATACAAGATAAGCGTTAAGAAAACAAGTCCCGACAAAAATAAAAAAATGCTTTTTTTAACCATAAAGTAAAGTTTAACACGGATTGATAAAAAAAGCAATAAAAAAGCCTTATCCTTCAAACACAGGCTTTGAAAAACCTATTTCTTTTGAACGGGTACTTTCTTTATTTTCCGAGCCGATTCGGCTGTTTTGGTTATCCTGACCGACAAAACACCGTTTTCAAACGAAGCCGCTGCAGATTCATAATCCAAATCCGGCGGCAAAGGAATTGTTCGTTGCATGGTTCCGTAGGAAAATTCGGAAAAATACATGCCTTGCTGTTCATCGGTTTGCGACACACGATGTTGCTTTTCTCCGCTGACGGTTAAATAACCGTCTTGTGAAACATTCACTTGAATATCATCGGGATTCATTCCCGGCATTTCTGCCGAAACAATGACTTCTTTGGGTGTTTCGGTTATTTCAATATCGGGCTCTAACCATTTTTCTTCATTCAGATGAAGCATCGGTACGGGCGGGCGTCTGAAAAAATCTGCCAACATATGTTCGGGCGAATGCGGTATATGTTCCGGTGGACGATGTGCCGATTCATGAGGCATACGACACGTCTTTCCGCATTGATGATGCGGTTGTTTTTTCTTTAATACATTCATTTGTTTTGACATATGAAATCCTTTCAAAAAAGTTGATACAAAAAATCAAGTAATGCGTTTCATTATTGAAAGCAATCATTTGTAAACTTTTTGATAAGGCTTTTTTATTTTTGAATTTAAGAAATTGATTTTGCTTTAAATTGCGCCATATAAAGTGCATAATAAGCACCTTTTTTGGTTAACAATTCTTCGTGTGACCCTTCTTCGACGATTTTACCTTCATTTAACACAACGATTTGATCGGCATTTTGAACGGTGGACAAGCGATGTGCAATGACGAAAACCGTTCTGTTTTTCATTAAATTATCAATTGCTTGTTGCACAATAGATTCCGATTTGTTATCCAAAGCGGAGGTGGCTTCATCTAAAATGATTATCGGTGCGTTTTTCAGAAAGGCACGGGCAATGGCAACCCGTTGTTTTTGTCCGCCCGACAATAAAACACCGCGTTCGCCGATAGGCGTATCCAATTTTTTGGGCAAGGAGTTGACGAACTCATCTAAACAAGCGCATTGAAGGGCTTTTGAAATTTCTTTTTCCGTAGCATTCGGATGTCCCAACAAAATATTTTCCCGTATGGTGCCTTCAAATAAGAAATTATCTTGAAACACAACGGCTATATTGTCTCGTAAAGACTTTAAAGTCATATCGTTAATGCTGACACCGTCAATAGTAATATCGCCGTTCGATAATTTATAAAAACGCGGCAGTAAATTGACCAAAGTTGTTTTTCCGCCGCCGGAATTGCCGACAAAAGCAATTGTTTCTCCTTTTTTAATGGTGAGATTAATATCGGATAAAACATTTCTGTCCGATGTGTAGCCGAACGAAACGTTTTTATATTCGATTTTATCTTTCATAACCGGACAAACAACGGCATTTTCCTTTTCCGTAACGGAAGAGGGCATACTCAAAAAGTCAAAAATACGATCAATCGCCAAAAAGGATAACTGAACGGCGGCAAAATTTTTACCGATGTTTTTAATGGGTGTGTAAAGCATTAAAAGAGCGGTCATAAAGGCAACAAAATCACCGCTGGTAATGGTTTGCGATTTAATTAAATAACTTCCGTACCAAATAGTCAGGGCAATACCGATTGAAATAATAATATGCATCATCGGTGAAAGCCACGCCGTTTTTTGGGTCAATTTAATCTGCAAATGAAAAATTTGTTTTAAAACGGACGAAAATTTTTTCTTTTGAACATCTTCCAAGTTATAAGAAGCAATGGTTTTTAAACCGGAAAATGTTTCGTTTAAAGCAGATATGGCAGCACCGCCCGCAATAACGGTGGAATCCATAACGGCTTTAATTTTTTTACGAATAAGCGTTAACGGCCATAAGGAACAGCTTAAAATAATGATGGCGATAATGGCTAATTGCCATGACGTGTAAAACAATACACAAATCAGTGAAATGGAGGAAAAAACGCGTGTGGTAAACACTTTCAGGTTGGTTAACAAGCCGGTACAGGCACTGTCGGGATCCGAATTACAACGCATGACAACAAAACCCGAAGAATTTTGATCGGCATAAGCAGCTTCACAGT
Source organism: uncultured Alphaproteobacteria bacterium (assembly GCA_947586835.1). Classification (GTDB taxonomy): domain Bacteria; phylum Pseudomonadota; class Alphaproteobacteria; order CAAHEQ01; family UBA3637; genus RGIG4140. Next base: position 12,458 of record CANPXT010000001.1, on the reverse strand, counting down.
TGACCAAACGCGCAAATATCCGTTTTTTGACAGCATTTGTAATTTTTCCGCCGACCCATGTGTTTAAATAAGCGGAAGAATAATCTAAAGCACTTTGTAAAACGGTAAAAAGCACAATAACGGCAGGAATGGTATAAAGCGGTAAATTAAACGGTGTACTGCCGCCTTTATCCATAATCACCGTATCCATAAACGGTTTTAAGGAAAGCGCAATTACGGCGTCGAGCGATCCGATGGGAATGGTGATTAAGGTTGCAATCATTGCCCGAAACCAATAAGGTTTCACGAACGGCCACATTCGGGTATAGCTCAAAACAAATGTATTTTTTTTAACTTTTTCTTTTGCATTGTGAAGCATTAATTTCGGCCCTTTCAGATAAATGCCATCATATGCGAAACTTTTTTAAAAGTCAAGTCGGATATAAAAATCCGGTAATTTTTTATTGTTATTTATGCCGATTTTATAAACTTTTTCATATAGTTAAGCTTTTCTTTTTTGCCTGATTTAAAAATAACACGGTTGTTAACTATATTATTAGCCTGTTGATTTTTTTATAAAAAAAGATTTTTATCTTGCGTTTGAATAAAAAATATGATAGAACAGAAAAAACAAAGGAGTATTTTTTGATGTTTTGCCGGCTAAAACAAACCGTTTTTTGTTTGTGCATTTCTTTTTATGCATTAAATGTCGTTGCGCAAACCGAAGGCGAGTCCCGGGCAAATGAAGAATCTGTTCAAATTGAAATTAATAAAGAGAAGCCGTCGGCAACGAATGAGGCAGAGTTAACAACCGAAGACGGTTATGATGTATGGGTGAACGGTTTAGCGGGTTTTTCGGGGTCGTTAACCAATACGGGAAGCTTAAAAGTAACAGGTAACGGTTGGGGCATATATGAAACGGCTTATCAAGTGACGCCTGTTCAATTTAAGTTGACGAACAAGGGTACCATTCAACGCATTCAATTAGAACAAATTGATAATCAAAATGATGATTTAACACAAAACGGAACTATTGATTGGCTATCATTACGACCCGGATTAATTTCTCCGACAGCTATTGATAATGATAGAAATAATTTCACAGGCTCATCAACAAATTTGATAACCAACACTGAACAGGGTACTATTCAAGGTTCAGCATTGTTTGGCGTTAATACCATTGTTTATAATGAGGGTAAATTTGAAAATTTTGATTTGGATAAGAATAGGGAAAAAGGCAATTTGGTTGCGTTCGGATATAACGGACGATTTTTAAACGGTATTGATTGGACTTTTAAATATGATCAAAAAGGTATGCCGATAGAACTTGCTTCTGTTACGTTTGCACCTTCTGCCAATCTGACAACCGATAAAGTGCAGTTTGCTTATCAGGGAATGCTCCTGAACGGTGGCATTATTAACAATAAATCGCTCACATTCGGTGATTCGGGGTATTTATATAATGTCGGCAACGGATATGATAAAGAAAATATCGGCGAACTTCCCGAATACGGTGCAACCATTACAACCGAAAATTTGATTATGGGGAAAAACAGTCTGCTCATCAATGAAATGGGAACGTATTTTACCGCGAACGAAATACAAATGGGTGACGGCTCTTTTGTTTCTTTGGGTGATGATTATAATTTATATGTTGAAAAAACCGAATCGATTACCGTAACCGATTCAACCGGTGAAGTAACCACGGAAGAAGTTTCCCTTCCCACTTTTCCGCATAAGGCGAAAATGAATGTTAGCAAAGCAACTTTCGGAAACAATTCTTCGTTTTCCATATTGAATGACGCTGTTTATACAGGGCAAACGATGACATTTAAGAATAACGGTGTTTTTTCCATGAAAAGCGGAGATATGAAGCTTCAAAATAACGGCAACGGTTTATTATCGTTCGGTGATAATGCCCAAATCGATATTAACGCCATGGTTCAACAATTTCCGGTATTGACTGACACTGATGCGAAAGATACGGGAGATGAAGAAGATGCGGAAGATATGGTAGGCGCGGAAGATATGGCAGACGCGGAAGACGGGGATACAAAAACAGCGCCGACGTATAGAATCGTTAACAAGTTTTTAGATGCCAATTTAACCGTCGATACATTTCAAACGGGTACCGGCGCACTCATTAACATGGGAATAGAAGATGTTTGTATTGAAGGTGCAGGCTGTGCACATGTTAATGTAAATGTGAACCAAGGTCTTTTCGGTGATCAAACGCACATGGTTTTAGGCGATATCAATGTAAAACTGACGGCAGAGAATTCCCTTTCATTCGGCAATACTTCAATATTGGAAAACGGGAAAAATGAAGATAAAAGTAATCCTGTTATTTCTTCTCCGCTGATTACTTTTGCCGATAACGGTGTTTTGATAAATAAAGGAACAATAAACGGTGAAAACTTAATTATGGGACAAAACAGCCGTATTGATAATTATAAAACTATTTCTTTAACAACAACATTCGGCAGTAATTCAACGGCCAATTTAATATGGGGATCTCCTGTAGATTTTAATTATAGGCGTGGGTCAGTTAGTCCCCAATTTACCGGTGGTGTGCAGAAAGCGGAAGGCGCAACGGGTGTTCATATTGTAAACCAAACGGGTATTGATTCCGAAGGCGGACCCATTGCCGGTTATATTACCGGCGGTATTAATGTGGATTCGATTTTGGTTGACACGGGTGAGTTGCAAATGTCGGGGGATGTGCGCGGGGTTATCGGCATAAACACCGATGCGCAATTACGCTTGGTTGATACCGGTGTGTTTATTCACGATCCGATATCTAAATTATCCGATGCCACTAACACAAAGTTGATTATTGATTTAGAAGGCGATAGGACTTTTTACACAACCAGTAATACCATTAATGTTGATCATATTTTGGTTGCAGGCGGCGGCTTTGAAATTAATAATCCCGTACAGGCAAATGAAATCAGATTGGAAAGTAACACCGGTGTTCGGTTGAATGATAACTGGTATTCGGGTGATATTGTTGAAATGCATGGAGATGCTGTCAATACAACTTTGGATATTAACGCTAACGGTAAAACCATTTATTCGCCCGGTGTTATTCGTGTGGATCGTGTTGTGGTTGAAAGCGGCACATTTGATATTAATCACACCGTGGAGGCAACCTATAAATCGGAATCGTCGGTTATGCCGCTTACAAATGAGTCGGGCTTGGAGCTCAACAGTAATACCGTTGTGAATGTCAATGCAAACGATGTGAATGTCAATCGTATCGTGCGCGAACAGTTAGCCTCAACAGATGGGAAAGTTGAAAATACAACCGTCAATGTGAATGGTGGTAAAATAACGGTAGAGCGTAATACCGATGTGGATCAGTTGAACATTAACGGCGGCACGTTTGAATTTAAAAATACAGACACAGATAATGTGATTAACATCGGCAAAAATTTATCCATCAATCATGGCGGACAAATTGCCGGTACCGGTTTAATGAATATTCGTGACGGCTCATTGGATGTTAACGACGGCGGTCGTTTGTCCGTTTCAACCGAATCGGTTTATAAAAAGCCGCTCGGCGTTATGGAAATTATGCAATCACAAACCGTTTATTCCGATGCCAATGATGTGACCGATAAGGGGCATGCAACGGTGAATTTTAATGCGGGCAGTATATTGGATTTACGAGCCAAAGACAAGGAAAACGATAAAATTGTTGTGTCGGGAACGGTTAATCTGGGCGAGGATATGCGCATTGTTTTGCGGGATATTAAACCCAATCAGGAATATGAACTTTTAAGCGCAACGCAACTGAACGGCGATATTGAAAAAATTCGAACTTCATTTTTATGGGCAGGTGTTGCAATTAAAAACGCAGACAATGTGTTGTCTTTAAAAATTGACAGCTTGCAAACGTTAAAAGAGGCAATTCAACCCACGCAACATTCTATCAACATTGACAGCATTGCTTCGGCTATGGATTCCATTAACAATCGAACGGCATCAAACACCATTGATCCGTTTTTGGATCGCGTTTTCTATGCCTTTTCGGCCGATGAGGCAGTTAAGGTAATGTCACAATATTCGCCGGAAGGATATTTAAATACACAGCAGGTCGGATTACATGTGACAAGAATGTTTAAAGCGGCGGCATCTGATGAATTGAGTGATTTAAGAACGTATAAAGAAGCTTATGAAAATCGTTACCTGAAAGCGCGTGCCGTTTATAATCCGAATTATTACGGACGTCCGGGATATGAATCATCTTACAGCAATTGGTCAAATCGTCATGGTAATCAACGGCGTACACGAACCGATAAAGGCGGTATATGGGTCAAGCCGTTTATGATGAGATTTAGTCAAGATGATAATAAAAACATTGCCGGTTACGAATTTTCAAACTATGGCTTAACGACCGGTATTGATAAACGATTCGGTTCGTTGTCTTTGGGATTAATGGGGTTGTATGCCAACGGGTCAATGGATCAAAACAATTCGTTGATTAAAGCGGATATGCAAACATACGGTGCCGGTATTTACGGTTATTTCCGTCCCTATAAGTCAAGGCAATTTTTAAACTTATATGCTTTATGGACGCAAACGTCCAATTCGGCAAAACACCATATCAATTCGCTGGTGGAATCTGCCAAAGCTGATTTTGATATGACAACTTATGCCGTAGGAGCAGATTTCGGAGTGGATATTCCCGTTAATCCGCGCTTTATTCTTACGCCGAAAGTCGGTATTGATTATGCCAAAGCCTCGTTGGATGAATTGAGCGAAAAAGGCGATTCGGCAGGGCTTTTAAAAGTAGCGGCCGAAGATTATACATCGATACAAACACCGGTCGAATTGCGTGCCATGCTTGATTTGGGAAATGATTCTTTCCGCTTTAAGCCCGAAGCACATGCTCGTTGGACACATGAATTCGGTGATACGAAATCAACAGGGCAGGGTTTGTTTGTAAATTATAATCAGCCGTTTGGTATTGAAAGCGTTGCTGTTGACAAAGATACGTTTACACTCGGCGGTTCATTGTTATGGCTTTATGCCGTTTCGGAGTTGGAGCTTAAATACGACTATGATTTCAGCAGCAGCAGCACCGGGCATTCATTGAATGCATCATATAAATATTTATTTTAATCTTATATTTTTGACCGTTTGTTTTATCTTTACTTTTTTAGCAATAATTTTTACTGTTTCTTTTTCATTTTCAGAGGTTAATAAACCATATAAAGGAATTGAAAATTCCGTATAGAGATTGTGTGCTTGTTTCTTAAATTAAACGTACGTTTTTTGCAACGATTTTTTTCATTTTACGCAGAAAAAATTTATTTTTCTTTTAATATATTGATTCTTAATGTTTTTTATTTTGACACTTCATTTTTTGACTACCCTTAAAAAGTGTCGAAAAAATCGTTGCAAAAAACGTACGTTTATTTTATACAATAAGTATGTATGCGTAGAGGAGAATCGGCATGAACTTTTTAATGAAAAACAAACAAATGAAAGATAAAAAGCAAACACAAGACGAATGCAGAGTTGAAATGCAAGACAAACGAAAGGTTGATACACAATCAGGGCGCAGCATGGTTGAAATGTTGTGCGTTTTGGCAATAATCGGCGTATTGTCGGTTATCGGTGTTGTTGGTATACAATACGCCATGCAAATATATAAAGAAAATGAAACGGTTAATGCATTCAGCGTGGCAACGGCCGGTGCCAGAACGGCTGAGTTAATGCAAAGTTACATTTATACATGCGAAGATTTTCCTTGTGTTGTCAAGCCGAAATCAGTTATTTCCACAAAATATGATATGCGTGAAGACGATTTTACAACGGCAATCGGCTCGCCGGTTCAGGTGCGAATCGAAGACGAAAAGGGATATACGGTTCGAATCCGCGGTATATCGAGAGAGGTATGCGAAAGTATTAAGAGCGGCGATTGGGGTGAAACCTGTGCAGGTATTGACGAATCGGGAACGCCGTCATACCCTCCGGCAAGCGGATGCGGTTTATTAAAAAATTTAGATTGTTCGAAATTTAAGCATGCCGAAAGCGGTCTTATACGACGGTCGAATTTGCAAGAAGAGATCAGTAAAACCGGAAAAACGCCTGTTTTTAAAGATGCGGAAAAATACAGTGAGTTGGTTTTGTATTACGGTGAAGCCTTTGTCGTGAATGAACCGGATGAGCCCGATGATCCTCAAACGTATTATGAAACGTCATTAACCACAACAACGGCAAAACCGACAACCACGACGAAAACCACGACGAGGGCAACGACGAAAACCACAACGACGAGTACGCATGCGCCAAGACTGACGACCACGCAAACCCCGACGCCGACGACAACGACGAGCACGCATACACCGATACCGACGACGCCAAGACTGACGACCACGCATACGCCGACGCCGACGACAACAACGAGCACACAAACCCCGACGCCGACGCCGACGACAACCACAACGACGAGCACGCAAACCCCGATACCGACGACGCCGAGAGCGACTACCACCACGGTAACGCCGACAACCACGACAACAACCACGCGTACAACAACAACGAGCACACAAACGCCGACGCCGACGACAACTACAACAACGAGCACACAAACGCCGACGCCGACGACAACTACAACGACGAGCACGCATACGCCGACGCCGACGACAACCACAACAACAACGATTCGAAAGACCCTGGCAAGAATAATGACAACGGCTGCCGTCGAGGTAACAACTGAAGAGATTGTAGATCCTACTTGTCCCCCGGAAATGCCTGAAGTATGTGTCTGGGCGAGGAACGGATACGAAAGTTCTGAGACTCCTAAGTCAATCACGGGAATCCCTTATAAAACGACAACGAAGCTGCCGCCAATTTCAGGGTCAGTTCATTATGAAACGCCTACAACTGATCTGTGTTCTGAGGATTATCCGGGCAGACTAAGAGGCCCTATGTGTGGTAATGCTAAAAATCCGAGTTGTTGGAATTGGGATGTACGCTGTTGCACTAATGCAGAGGCCGGAGCACAAAATCATCCGACATGGTACAACGGTGTTTGTTGTAATGGCGATACCGGCAATGCCGTAGGGGGATACTATGATGGTGACGGTAATGGTCGTGGTACCTGCTGCAAGGGGGTAAACAATCTGGAAGGCAAGATGGCGCAAAGATGCTGCGGATGGGCTGGTGGCTTTTTCCATAAGTATAACGGTACGCGTCACTGTTGCGCTCCAAATGAAAAAGGTAAAGATTCGTGGGATACGAAAAAACATACATGTCCGGAACTAACGAATGAGACTTATTGCAAACGTATTATGGAGGAGACAAATAATTTTTCTGGGAATGCTTCGCAGGCGCAGTTAAACAACTGTTGTGTAGAACTGGGACTTGGTGACATATTCGATGGCATGAAATGTGTAAATTATTGCGACTATGTTCTGAAACACCCCGGGGAGTATGAGGGGAACGACTTAAACGAGTGTTGTGCAGTAAAGGGACTTGGTGACATATTCGATTTCGGTGACAAGAAATGTGTAGAATATTGCGACTATGTTCTGAAATACCCGGAGGAGCATGAGCAGAACGACTTAAACGAGTGTTGTCAAGTAAAGGGGCTTGGTAATGTATTCTATGACGGGAAATGTACAACCATAACCATAACCACAACTCCGGGGGGAACAACCACATCAACTCCGCCGATCGAAACGACAACTCCGATAGAAGAGGCTTGCTATTATGGTATAAATCAAAGAACCGGAGAATCTGATGAATACTGTTGTACTAAAGTGCCGCATTTACACTGGGTTGGCGGAGTGAGTGACGGAGTTTGTTGCGATGAGGACGGCTATAATGTAGCTAATGATCAAGCTGAAGAAGTATGTTGTGAAAATGCTGCTGATGGCGATTGGAATGATGAGTTGAAACGATGTTGTTCTGATGGTGGCACGTGGCTCGGTAATACTTGTTGTAGTGGCACGTGGGTCGGTAATACTTGTTGTTATGATTATCATTCTTCTGAGTCTAATGAGGCAGTACCAGTATGCTGTGAAGCAAATTCTGGCACTTGGATTGATGACAAAAAGATTTGTTGTAAGGGAAACATAAACGTCGATACCGGTGAGCCTGATAGCAGCTGTACAAACACAACCACAACTCCGGGGGAAACAACCACGTCAACCCCGCCGGTTGAAACGACAACTCCGATAGATGATGAGTGCGATGGTATTAGAAGTAAAAGTGGAGTATCTGATGAATACTGTTGTACTAAAGCGAATCATAAGTGGATCGACGGAATTTGTTGTGTTGGGAGCCTGGATGGATATACTATGTTGGCTAATGAGACATGTTGCTCAATTAATAATGGCAAATGGAATGATGAGTGGAAGCTCTGTTGTGAGGGTAGCCCGTGGGACAAGGTCGGATGGGTCGGTGATACGTGCTGTATTGGTCATAAAAACAATCTTGGTCAGGCGGTACAAAAATGCTGTGAATCAGATCTTGAAGGTGGCACTTGGCATGAAGATACTAAGGCTTGTTGTCACGGATTACTAAATGCCGATAACATGCAGGTTGATACAGGAAAATGTATAACAAGAACATCGACTCCGGGGGGAATAATAACACAGACTCCGACGCCGACGACATTGACGACGACGAGCACGCAAACGCCGACGCCGACGACATTGACGACAACGCGTACGCAAACGCCGACGCCGACGACATTGACGACAACGCGTACGCAGACTCCGACGTCAACGTCAACACGGACATCAACGTCAACAACGCAGACACCGACGTCGACATCAACGCAGACACCGACGTCAACGTCAACACTGACATCAACGTCAACAACGCAGACACCGACGTCGACATCAACACGGACATCAACGTCAACAACGCCGACGCCGACGACCACGACATGGACAACGACGACTACGACGCCAACGACGACATCGGTAACAACACCGATACAGACGACGCCGGAACAGACGACTCCAACGTCAACGACCACGCAGACCCCGACGCCGACGTCGACATCAACGACGAGTACGCAGACTCCGACACCGACGTCGACATCAACGACGAGTACGCAGACTCCGACACCGACGTCGACATCAACACGGACATCAACGACAACATCGCTGTCAACAACAACCACGACAAAGATCTTAAGTCCGGGAAATTTCTCCGAGTGTAATGTCAATTCCACCGTTTCAAAAACGGGTTGTAAATGGACGGGTTGGTTGGATTCCGGACAGCCGGAAACAAAGAAAGAGGGTGGTGATGTTGAATCGCTTGAGGGTGTGTGTGATCCCGGCTGGAATGTTAAGGCTGTTAATGCAAGGGCGGCCATGTTCCCAAGTTTAGCGCTTTCCGAGTTAGGACAAGGAAATCTTATATGTAATCTCAGACAAGGTTTTATATGCCGTAACCAAGATCAAGTAGCGGGCAGAAGACCATACCCGATGCCGTATTGTTTGAATTATGAAATTAATGTGCTATGCTGTCCGCCGGATGCATCGAGCATGACACCCGTGATTTTAACGACCACAACTCAGGACGGAACAATACCACAAACTCCGACGCCGACGCCGACAACGACAACGGGTACGGGTACGGAGACAACGAAACCTGCCCCTACCGGTACACAGCCAAGACCGACAACGAGCACATCGAAGGCAACATCAACTTCAACCTCGAAGACGACATCAACAAAGAAGACGACTCCGACGCCGACAACACTGTCGGGAACATTCTCCTCACGACCGGTGCAAGCTCCGGTGAGACCACAACAGTCGCAGTCCACTCAATCGCCGGAGACAACGTCAACAACAAATGATGCGGCAAAGGGTGCAGAGGGTGCTCTTAATTATCTTTGTCCGGACTCTCCTCAACCACCTATGATCTCGGGATCGAATCGCTGCAAATGGTCAGACTGGGTAAATTCTCATAAGACAACAACCGGTGGGTTTTGGAGCACTGGAGAAGGTGATAAGGAATCACTTGATGGCATATGCGACTTTTATAGGAAAGAATTAGAAAATGAGAATCAAGCAAACGTAGGTGTAAGTGTTTCAGCAATCAGGGCTCGGTCAACCTCGCTTCAAAACTACAATATTAAAGATTTATCTCAAACGGTTACATGTAACACAACTGATGGCCTTATTTGTAAAAATTCAGAGCAAAAGCCTGGCGGAAGACCATTACCGTACCCATATTGCTTGGATTATGAAATTCAGGCACTATGCTGTATGAGCACAACGCCTGTACGTCTTGCGAATCCTTTACTGATACGGTCAACATCTGCCTTGAAATCAATGCCACCGGCATACTCAACAAAGCGGTAATGCGTGATTGATTTTCACTGAGGGCATCACCCCCTAAAAAGCTCCTTGCAAAAGGAGCTTTTTTATTTAAATTTACTGTTTAACGCTGTTGTGTTCTAACAATTTTCATCTGCATATATCATCTTACAACGAGTTTTATAACACCATCGTCTGTAAAATGGAATGCTACACAAAAAAAGAACGGGCGGCGTGGAAACGTCGCCCGAACTTGGGTTGTTACAACTTCAAATTTTACGGCGGATGCCAGAAATACGATAAAAAAAACAACTAAAAATATTGTTTTAATTGATGGTAAACAATTAACACAATTAATGATTAAATACAATGTAGGATGTAAAACAAAAGAAGTTGTAGATATTAAAAAAGCCGATGAAGATTTTTTTGAAGAAATGTAGTTGTTTTTATAAAGAGAAACGAAGCGATTTGGTTATTTAATATATAGGGTAGTTTGTTTTTTAAAGAAATGATTTGTAATAAAAAACCACCTGATAAAAATCAAGCGGTTTTTTGTCGGTTTAAGGGGAAATTTATCCGCTCGCCCGATGATTGAATAAAGGATAAAATTCAATCAATGACTTCCCGTCAGCCGTTAAACCGAACGGGAAGTGTCTAATGGAGCAACTTCGGCAACTTCCTTGGAAATGTCTTGCCCGATTCCTTTTAAAACATTGGTCGCATTTCCGTTCGATGGTGTGTTGGCTGTTATTTCGGGTTCTTCTGCTGCTGCTTCCTCCTCTTTTCTCGCTTCTTCTCTCCATTCATCTATAGGCAGTTCTTTATGGTGTTGGAATTCGTATAGATCTTTGACAGTATGACCGGAACTTAACATTCCCCCACCAATTCGTTGATCTAAATCAGCACCGTATCTCCATAAAAGTTTTAATGTGCTTTCATCATCTTTTAGGGCTGCATAATGCGCCGGTGTCCAGCCGTTTTTATTACTGGCATTCGGATCACAACCATTCTTAAGCAATAATTCTACAAGCTTATTGTGGTTTCCAGCATAAAACAAAGCAGATTCTCCTCTATGATTTACTGTATGCACATCAGCTCCTAATCCTATCAGCTTTTTAGCCATGTCGTAATGTCCCCTAAGTGCTTTATCCATCAGGGGTGTACGTCCTTTCTCGTCTCTGCCATTTACCGATAAACCACATTCATTAACTAAAAAGTCAACCATTTTCCAATCATCTTTTTCTATGTTGGCAATATGCAAAAGTGATTCTTGATCATCTTCAACAACGGCTTTCATATCAGCACCGTGCTTCTTTAACCATTTGAGCATATCCAAATGCCCCTCTATAGCAGCGTAATAGGCAGGCGGATAATTATAACGATCGTTTGAGGATATATTAACGTCTGCACCATGTTTAACTAAGACATCCATAGCAGCAATATTACCGTTTTCTGCAACTAAATGAACCGGCATAGGTAGACCACAACCATAACCATACGGATGACCCTCAACTCCAACATTTAATTCAGCCCCGTTTTCGCATAACCATTGAATCATTTCAACATGTCCTTTCCTTGCGGCTTCATGAATGGGACGCTCGCGGCTCTTATCTTGGGCGTTTACATCAGCTCCCTGTTCTTTTAAATAAGCCGCTGCCTGAACTTTGTTAGCTTTGGCTGCTGCATGTATGGCTTGTTCACCGAAATGATTGACGGCTTTTAAATCAGCCCCTTTTTCTTTTAAAAATTTTAACAAATCAACATTGTCGGTATAAGCCGCCCAATGAACAAGCGTATTGCCGTTTCTGTCTTCGGTATTTACGTTATAGCCTTCTTCGATTAAAGCTTTTACTTGTTCGGTATTGCCCTCATCGGCAGCTTTAATCAACTTCATATCGTTTTCATTTACCATTTATAACTCCTTATCATGGTTAATTAAAAAATTACATAGAATTGTAGCATAAACGTACGATTAATGCAACACTTTTTTTGTGCTTTTCATAAAAAAATTATTTTTCTTGCAATTGATTGATTTTTAATGAGTTTTAAAATGGTTCGTTTTGAAAATATACCCCCTTTCGACCCTGCGAAAAAGTGCACCAACTAGACCTACGTTTAATTGAGACAGTTATGATATTTTTTCTGATTCTTGGCGTATGTTGAACATTGAAGCTTTGCATGTTGATG